>SRMO01000037.1:0-1361 GCA_004768415.1 Aphanocapsa feldmannii 277cV
GACGTTGGTTGGAGGTGGTAGTGGGAGCTACACGGTGGCTCTCGCCAGCCAGCCCACCGCCGCGGTGACGGTTACCCTAAGCACAGGCTTTGGCGTGACGCTGGATACCGATGCCGACACCAACGGCAATCAGAACACCCTCAACTTCACCACCGCAAACTGGAGCACACCACAGACGGTGGAAGTGAGCGCGGGGCAGGAAAATGACGCCGTCGATGACACCGTGACGCTGACTCACACTGCCAGCGGCGGCGACTATGGCTCGGTGACGGCAAACTTGAGTGTGAATGTCCGGAATATCTGTGAACGCATGGGTGCATTGAGTTCTAATGGGAAAACTTGCAATCTTTCCTCTAAAGGAATCACTTCATTAAGCTCAGGTGACTTCGATGGACTCTCTTCTCTACAAAAGCTCTACCTAAATGACAATGACCTAAGCAGCCTGCCGGAAGATATCTTTGATGGACTCTCTAATCTACGAAACATCCGTCTACATAAGAATAACTTAAGCAGCCTGCCGGAAGATATCTTCGATGAGCTCTCTGATCTACGAAATCTCGATCTATATAGCAATGATCTAAGCAGCCTGCCGGAAGGCATCTTTGATGGACTCTCTAATCTGCAATATCTCCGTCTGCATAAGAATGATCTAAGCAGCCTGCCGGAAGATATTTTTGATGGGCTCTCTGATCTACGAAATCTCAATCTGTATAACAATGATCTAAGCAGCTTGCCGGAAGGCATCTTCGATGGACTCTCTGATCTGGACACACTCCGGCTGTATAACAATGATCTAAGCAGCCTGCCGGAAGGCATCTTCGATGGACTCTCTGATCTGGACACACTCTGGCTGCATAAGAATGAGCTAAGCAGCCTGCCAGAATATATCTTCGATGGGCTCTCTGATCTAGAGACGCTCTATCTGAATGGCAACAGTTTAATCTGTTTACCGAGGAGCCTACCGCTAAGTGTGACGGTCGATGTTGAGCTGCTGCGGTGTGGCAAGCTGCTGCTCACACCAGAAAGCCTGACCGTGGCCGAAGGTGGAAGCGGCAGCTACACGGTGGCCCTTGCCAGCCAGCCCACCGCCGCGGTGACGGTCACGGTCAGCCCTGGCTCTGGCGTGACGGTAGATACCGATGCCGCCACCAACGGCAACCAGAACATCCTCTCCTTCTCCACCACAAACTGGAACACCCCACAGACGGTGGAGGTGAGCGCGGAGCAGGACAGTGACGCGGTCGATGAGAGCGTGACGCTGTCCCACACTGCCAGCGGCGGTGATTATGGCTCGGTCAGCGGTGATCTGGTGGTGACGGTCAGCGATGATGAAACGGCCGCTCTGGGACTCACACCAGAAA
>SRMO01000037.1:1482-1746 GCA_004768415.1 Aphanocapsa feldmannii 277cV
CCAGCGGCGGCGACTATGGCTCGGTCACAGCAAACTTGAGTGTGGCTGTCAGCGATGACGAAACGGCCGCTTTGGTGCTCACACCAGACAGCCTGACCTTGGCGGAAGGTGGAAGCGGCAGCTACACGGTGGCGCTTGCCAGCCAGCCCACCGCCGCGGTGACGGTCACCCTCAGCTCTGGCTCTGGCGTGACGGTAGATACCGACGCCGCCACCAACGGCAACCAGAACACCCTCAGCTTCACTACCGCCAACTGGAACACCC
>SRMO01000037.1:1976-2918 GCA_004768415.1 Aphanocapsa feldmannii 277cV
GGCGACTATGGCTCTGTCAGCGGGGATCTGGTGGTGGCGGTCACCGATGATGACAAAGTGCCCGCTCTGGTGCTCACACCGCCCTCACTGACGGTAGCCGAAGGTGATGGCAGCAGCTACACGGTGGCGCTTGCCAGTGCACCCACCGCCGCGGTGACGGTCACCGTCAGCTCTGGCTCTGGCGTGACGGCAGATACCGATGCCGCCACCAACGGCAACCAGAACACCCTCAGCTTCTCCACTGCCAACTGGAACATCCCACAAACAGTGGAGGTGAGCGCGGAGCAGGACAGTGACGCGGTCGATGACACCGTGACGCTGGCTCATAGCACCAGCGGCGGCGACTATGGCTTGGTCACAGCAAACTTGAGTGTGACGGTCAGCGATGATGACAAAGCGCCCGCTCTGGTGTTCTCACCAGAAAGCCTGACCGTGGTCGGAGGTAGTAGCGGCAGCTACACGGTGGCCCTTGCCGGCGCGCCCACCGCCGCAGTGACGGTGACGGTCAGCGCAGGCGCGGGCGTGACGCTGGATACCGATGCCGATACCAACGGCAACCAGAACACCCTTACCTTCTCCACTGCAAACTGGAGCACACCCCAGACAGTGGATGTGAGCGTGGAGCAGGATGTCGATGACAACGTGACGCTATCCCACAGCGTCAGCGGCGGCGACTATGGCTCGGTGACGGCAAACTTTAGTGTGAATGTTAAGAATATCTGTGAACGCATGGATGCATTGAATTCTAATGGATTAACTTGCAATATTTCCTCTAAAGGAATCACTTCATTCAGTTCAGGTGATTTCGATGGACTCTCTGATCTACGATATCTCTATATGTCTAACAATGCCCTAAGCAGCCTGCCGGAAGATATCTTCGATGGACTCTCTGATCTACGATATCTCTATATGTCTAACAATGCCCTAAGCAGCCTGCCGGAA
>SRMO01000038.1:0-437 GCA_004768415.1 Aphanocapsa feldmannii 277cV
TGAGCAGGACAATGACGAGATCGATGACACCATCACGTTGTCCCATACCGCCAGCGGTGGCGATTATATCTATGTCACAGCAAACCTGAGTGTGACCGTCATCGATGATGACAAGGCGCCCGCTCTGGTGTTCACACCAGAAAGCCTGACTGTGGCCGAAGGTGGGAGCGGCAGCTACACGGTGAGGCTCGCCGGCTCACCCACCGCTGTGGTGACGATCACCCTCAGCGCAGGCACAGGCGTGACGCTGGACACCGATCCCGACACCAAGGGTAACCAGAACACCCTCAGCTTCACCACTGCAAACTGGGTCACCCCACAGACAGTGGAGGTGAGCGGGGTGCACGACAATGACGCGGTCGATGACTCCGTGACGTTATCCCACAGCGCCAGCGGCGGTGACTACGACTCTGTCAGCGGTGATCTGGTGGTGACGG
>SRMO01000038.1:563-1342 GCA_004768415.1 Aphanocapsa feldmannii 277cV
GCGCAGGCACGGGTGTGACACTGGATATCGATACCGCCACCAGCGGCAACCAGACCACCCTCAACTTCTCCGCTGCAAACTGGAACACACCACAAACGGTGGAAGTGAGCGGGGAGCAGGACGATGACGCAGTCGATGACACCGTCACGTTGTCCCACAGCGCCAGCGGCGGCGACTATGGCTCGGTCAGCGGTGATCTGGTGGTGACGGTCAGTGATGATGAGAAAACCAACAACACAAATACAACGGCGGCGTTACTACCCTGGCTCACGGCCAGCGGCACTCTGGAACCGCTCACCCTCTACGTCGGCGGTGAGGATGGCAGCAGGGACGGGCGCGATGCCTTCAGCGTGGACAATGACGACGCTGGTGAGATCATGTGGCGCTTTACGTCCAGCGACCCAGCCGTGGCATCGGTGCCAGAAGAACCGAGCAACAATCCCATTGTGATGGTGACACCGGTCCGGGAAGGCAAGGCGACGATCACCGTCAGGGTGGCAAACGGAAACCGGATATCGGGTCCTGCATCCTTCCTGGTGACCGTGGTCACCTCCCCGGCGGAAGAAACCGCAATCCGTGCTGCCTTGTCCGGTCAGGGCCGGGTGGTGCTGGGCAGTGTGACGGACATGATCGGTGAGCGATTCGACAGCGGCACTGGGACCTCTGGTCGTGTCTGCCTCAACTCCGCAGCTGGCCCTGATGGCGAGAGTGTCACCACTGGCGAGAGTGGCAGCTATGGCGAGAGCAGCGATTACCTCATCGCCAGCGACATCTGGCAG
>SRMO01000038.1:1383-2113 GCA_004768415.1 Aphanocapsa feldmannii 277cV
GGAGAGCTGGAACACAGATCTGGCCGCCACGGGCCTGCGCGGCGTCCCCCACGTCGGCCAGCGGGACGACGAGGACAGCATGGACAAGACTTTTGATGATCTGCTGGAGCTGTTCCGAGGTCAGCCCCATTCCCTCCACCCCGCTGACTGGGGACTGGAGTGTGGCAAAGGCGCGGTTGCAGAGGTCAGCCGACCATGGACCCTATGGGCCGGCGCGGACCTGCAGTGGGCCAGGGGTGGCACGGATAGCAGCGACTTCGACGGTGAGTGGCAGCTCTATTACCTCGGTGCCGATCGCGCCTTCCGTGAGCAGTGGCTGGTCGGCCTCTCCCTGTCTCAGGTCCAGGGAGAGGTGGACTACAGCTTCGACGAGGATGCCACCCCGCCGGTGCCGGCCAGTTGTCCTCCAACCTCACCGCCATCTATCCCTATCTCCATGGCCAGCTGAGCAGCAACCTGGAGCTCTGGGCCATCGGCGGTATCGGCTTCGGGGATGTGGAGAACGAGCGTGAGCATGTGGATGGCGATGCCGACCAGGGCGATCTCCACATGCGCCTCCTCTCCCTGGGTCTGCGCAGGCCCCTGTCCCAGGCTGGCAGCACCATCGATCTGGCGCTCACCAGCGATGCCGGCTTCCTGAACCTCTCGGCAGAGGGCGACGGGTCCCTCGATGGTGCGGAGGCGTCGATCGGCCGCTTCCGGCTGGGTCTGGAGCTGTCACGTCTGTTTG
>SRMO01000039.1:0-117 GCA_004768415.1 Aphanocapsa feldmannii 277cV
TCACCGTGGCGTTCTCGTTGTCCGTGGTCGGTGTCACCGTCAGGCTCTCCACCGCGTTAGCCACCGATGCGCTGTAGCTGGTGCTGTCGGCGTCAAAGAGTTGGGTCAGCGTCCCTG
>SRMO01000039.1:623-765 GCA_004768415.1 Aphanocapsa feldmannii 277cV
GAGGTGGTGTCAGAGGCAAAGGTTTCGTTCAGCGATCCCTGGGAGAGGGTCAGGTCCGAGAGATCGGCGTTGGTGCTGGGGGCGCGGGTGACCGTGATGGTGTAGGTCTTCTGCGCAGCGTTCTTGTCCTGCGGTGTCACCA
>SRMO01000039.1:775-5280 GCA_004768415.1 Aphanocapsa feldmannii 277cV
CTGGTGCTGTTGGCGTCAAAGAGTGGGGTCAGCGTCCCTGCCGAGAGGGTCAGCGCCGAGAGCTTGGCGTTGGGGGCGCGGGTGACCGTGATGGTGTAGGCCCGGGTTGTGGTGTCGTCCTCGGCCGTTACCACCACCGTGATGGTGTTATTGCCCACGGCCAGAGAGATGGCATCGCTGGGGTTGCCGTTGGTCACCGCAACATCATCGACCGTCACCGTGGCGCTGGTTCGCTCGGTAGTGGGCGTCACCGTCAGGCTCTCCACCTCGTTCGCCACATTGACCGTGTAGTGCTGCTCGCTTGGCGCAAAGTCTGGCTCCAGCGTCCCCGTCGACACGGCCAGACCCGAGAGCCTGGCGTTGCTCTCGTCGCTGATCATCGTCACCGTGACCGTGCCGATGTCAGTCAGTTCCCCGTCCGAGACGACGTAGGTGAAGGTATCGGTACCGGAGTTGAAGTCGGGGTTGGGAGTGTAGGTGACGGTGGTTGTTGATCCTGGCGTGATGGTGACAGTGCCCTTACCCGGGTTGGTCTCGGTCGCAGTGTTGTTCATCCCGTCCGCCGTACCCACTCTGGTCACGCTAAGGTCTGTATCTCCGTCAATATCTTCATCATTGGCCACTACTTCAATTTCGACGGCAGTTTGCTCGGCGGTTTCGGCGTTATCATTCATCGCTGTGGGTGCATCGTTCACCGGTGTTACATCAAACCTGATGGTGTATTCCAATTCGCTATCATCCTGACTATCGTTGACCTTGAATTTGAACGACGTGTAGTTATCGCCGTTGGCGTTGGCTGGTGGGGTGTACTTGAGTTTATCGAAGTCGCCCGGCACCACGCTCTTGGGTAGGTCGTTGGCGTCGAGGTCATTGCCGTCGAATGACAGCACTCCATTTCTGGGGATAGAGGTAATCTTCACGTGGTCCAGCGTGTTGCCGACGTTGGTACCGGAGCCAGCGTTGGCGTCCATGAAGGCGAATTCCCCATCTGAAGAACTATAATCTTCCCAAGCTAAAAAGCTATGATCCTCGTCCTCTTTCAGCGTTTCGGATTTGTCAGAAGACGTGGGGAGAGAATTTAGCTCGTTGACTCTGATTGAAAACTCCTTTCGAAAAGGTACAACTGTCCATCTACGAGTTTGGACGCGATAGTAATAGCCGGTATCGTCGATGCTCCAGTCGTCAGCCGAACGAGAATCTTCATTATTTGTATCTACAGACCTTACTAGAGGTCTCTTCTCACTTGGACCGGTATATTGCATATACACGAAGTATCTTGTGTTTGCATCCAGATGTGCACCGTCTGGCGCAGAGAATTTCTGAAGTCCCGTGCCCGGATTAGATGGATTGCTCAACGTATATATTTTATTTCCCGGTATATCCCCGTTAGCATCATACAATCTTACCTTGATCTCCCTCGAATCACAGCGATAGCAACTGGGCTTTAGATTCAGCTGAATATTTGCCAAATCGTAGCCCTCTGAATGTCCACCAGTAACAAACCCCTGAACATATTTAATATGAGACTTTAGTGTGATAATACTGTCGTATGGTTGGCCACTATTGGTGACGACTGCTGCTGCGCCAGGCCTGGCTTGCGCTGCAGAGCCGAGCAGCGGCACAGTCGCGCCGATCAATGTGCCGTAGAGTATCAGCCATGGGAATCCCCTGCATTGACACAACCACCTGAAGATTAGGTTACTGAAGCCAGCTGGGGGTTGTTGAGAGTGGTTGGTAGCTTGGATGCTGCTGAATCGAGACGTGCTCATTACATGAGTTTAAATGAAGATCTAGGATAACCCACACGGGATACCATATCAGCATAATGGCGCATATCCAAGCTGGGTGGTTGTCAGTAAACCCTAACCAAGCTCTGGACTCCCCCACCTCCGCCGCGTTCTCTCGCCGAGATCCATTGCACAGCAAGGGCCAACTTGCGGCTCGCGTTGCTGATCCGGAGCTTCCCTGACCACGACGCCCGGCCGCCGCAGCCCTGTCAAAGCGCTGAACAGCCCCATCAGCTCCTCCGCTTGAGGGCACCTCGAAAAATAGCCTCTCCCTCATCTGAACAGTCCTGTTGGTCCATGTAGTCCCATTTTAATACTTGCACTTCATAGTTATGAGGTCATCCAGCAAAGGGATCAATATCTGCTACAATTGAGAGCAGAGATCAATTGATCAAATGAACCAAAGAGGATTTTGGGATGAGGAAGAGAGAAACAAAAAGCTACGTCAAAAGAAGCCGGCGCTAGCGAGACTATCGGAGGCAATATCATGGGATAGTTTTCGGCCATTGCTGGAGAAAGCATTCACGAAAGAACGAAAGAGTAATGCTGGGAGAAAGAGGATAGACCCAATTATTCTTTTCAAGATGCTGGTGCTACAGCAGCTTTTTAATCTGAGTGATGAGGAACTCGAATTTCAGGTGAACGATCGTCGCTCATTTGAAAGTTTTTTAGATTTGGGTATCATGAATACCATTCCTGATGCAACTACAGTTCAGCTTTTTAGAGAGAAACTTCGCCAAGCAGGAATAATAGAAGAGTTATTTGAGATGTTTGAACAGCATCTCAAGTCACAAGGTCTAGAAGCCAAGGGCGGCCAAATTATTGATGCAACTATTGTGCCGATTCGTAAACAGCAAAATACAAGAGAAGAGAATAAAGATATTAAGTAAGAAAAAGTGCCAGAAGCATGGAAGAAAAATCCAAATCGCTTGCGGCAGAAGGATCTTGACGCGAGATGAGTGAAAAAACAATCTGAATTACTACGGATACAAGAACAGTATCTACATTGATGCGAAGTATAGATTTATTCGGCGTCATGTGATTACATCTATCAATCGTCATGATAGTCAAATGCTTATGGCACTGCTAGACGGAGAAAATAAAGAAGATATGGTGTGGGCAGATTCAGGTTATGCTGGTCGAATATTTGTTGCAGATGTTCTGCAGCTTGCAGGATATGCTAACCAAATATAAGAGAAAGATAATCGTCATCATCTGCTGAGTTATATTGCCAAAGTCAGTAATCGTAAGAAAGCAAAGATTCGTGCTCGTGTTGAACATATTTTTGGTCAAATTAAGATGAAAATGGGAGGTAAATTGATTTGTTGTATTGGACTAGCAAGGACAAAAGCTTGGTGGTGTTTACAAAATCTTGTGTTTAATTTTTTGCGATTTACTCAACATAAATATGATTTTATAATTGCAAGCTGATTTAATAAATTGCTAGCTTTTGACTTGTTCTACTAGTAATTCATAGAGAAAGTTTAAAAATTAAGCAATTAATACTTTTATATTTTTTGACAAGTTTTCCAAGATTTATGGGCACCTCGAAAAATTATGCCACCTTCCCTGTGGGATGGCCTGTTGCCATGAAGGCATCAGGGGTGGCAAGGGATTGCGTCGGTCAGCAGGGCTTGCCGATGAGGAAGAGGCGATTTTTCGAGGCTGATCCCGATGTGCCGTGCAGGAAGACCGCGAAGGCCCTTACGCGCTATCTGGAGCTTCATCCTGTCAATATCGAGCAGGTCGTTTCCGTCATCGTCGAGCACTTCCGGCGCCATGTGATGCACGAACTCGGCGGGCGCGCCAAGGCCATGGTCGTCACAGGTTCCCGCCTTGCCGCCATGAAATACAAGCTCGCCTTCGATCGCTACGTCAAAGAGCAGCGCTACACCGGCATCCGTGCCTTGGTCGCCTTCTCGGGCACGGTCGAGGATCCGGACGTGCCCGGATCGTCCTACACCGAGGTGGGGATGAACGACGGTCTTGCCGAAAGCGAGCTTCCCGAGGCTTTCGAGCGCGATGATCACCGGGTTCTGCTGGTCGCGGAGAAGTACCAGACCGGTTTCGATCAGCCCTTGTTGCAGACGATGTATGTGGTGAAGAGGCTGGCCGGCATCCAGGCGGTTCAGACTCTATCGAGGCTCAACCGCGTCACGCCCGGAAAGTCGCGGACCTTCGTTCTCGATTTCGTGAACGAGGAAGACGACATCTACGAGGCATTCAAGCCCTACTATCAGACAACGCCCGTGGGACAGAATGCCGATCCGCATCGCCTGTCGGAGTTGCAATACCACCTGCTTGAATGGGCGATCTTCACGCCGGCCGACGTGACCGCGTTCGCCGAAGTCTGGTATTGCAGCAAGCGCGATCACTCGGCGACCGATCATCGCGTGATCAATGCGGTCCTCGATGCCGTCATTCAGCGCTTCCAGGAACGTGAGCAGGAAGAGCGAGAAAAGTTTTGTGGCCAGTTGACAGCCTATCGAAACCTCTACGCCTTCCTGTCACAGATCATCCCCTATCAGGATATCGATCTTGAACGCCTCTACACTTTTGTCAGAAATCTCTTGGCAAAACTCCCGCCGCCGGGCGATGGCCAGGCCTTCATTCTGGACAACGAGGTGGCGCTGCGCTTCTACCGGCTTCAACAAATATGTGAGGGCTCAATCGACCTGTCGGAGGGTGAGCCCGAGCCCCTGAAGGGACCGACCGATA
>SRMO01000039.1:5452-26831 GCA_004768415.1 Aphanocapsa feldmannii 277cV
CAACGAGACCATCGCGGAAGCCACACGCGCCAACAACTTCGCGAACTTCGCCGCTTATCTGAACCGCGTTCTGGACGAACTGTTCATCGCACGGATGGAGGGCAACGAGGAGATCTTCTCCAGGGTGATGACGGATACCGAGTTCCGTTCAGCTGCGCATGAACACCTGGCGAGCGAGATTTTTCAACGGGTCCGCAAGACGCAAGTTACCGAGTGATCGAAGTTGCGGCGGAGCGGGGGACCGGCCGGGCACGCCTTGGTGTATGTGCTGGCCGTACTGATCGTCGACCCCCGGACTTTCTAGAGTCCCGGCAGCGCTGGCCTGTCACATCGCCGACCCAACGACGCTGCCGAGCCCTGGCTATGCCCCAGGCCGAGACCTGCGCTGGCTGCTGCTGCGGCCCTGGCTGCTGATCGGGCGGCTGATCGTGATCCTGACACGCCTGCTGTCCCTCGCCACTGTCCTGGTCCTACGGGGTCGGGATGAGGATCCCGCGGTCCAGCGTCAGTTGTCCCGCAAGGCACTCAACACCCTTGCAACCCTGGGTCCCTGCTTCATCAAGGTTGGCCAGGCACTCTCCACGCGTCCCGATCTGCTGCCCACGGAGTGGCTGGAGGCGTTGTCCAGGCTGCAGGACGATCTGCCCGCCTTTCCCCGTGAGGCAGCCCTGCAAACCATCGAAGCGGAGCTCGGACAGCCCGCCGACAAGCTCTTTCACTCGTTTCCGGATCAGCCGGTGGCGTCGGCATCCCTCGGGCAGGTGTACAAGGCGAGGCTGCATGATGGCCGTTGGGCGGCGGTCAAGGTGCAGCGGCCGCAGCTGGCGCCCATCATTCGCCGTGATCTGGTGCTGATCCGGCTGCTGGGGATGATCTGCGGTCCCTTCCTGCCACTCAACCTGGGCCTTGGGCTGGCCCTGATTGTCGATGAATTCGGCGCGAAGCTGCTGGAGGAGATCGACTACGACAGGGAAGCCGACAATGCCGAGCGCTTTGCGGCCCTCTTTTCTGCCAGTCCTGCCGTGATCGTCCCCGCGGTGGAGCGTCGTCTCAGCAGTCGGCGCGTGCTCACGACCGAATGGATCGAGGGGGCCAAGCTGCGCGATGCCGACGAGCTGCGCAAGCTGGGCCTGGATCCCACCGCCCTGATCCGCACTGGCGTGGTCGCCGGCCTGCAGCAGCTGCTGGAATTCGGCTTCTTCCATGCCGATCCCCACCCCGGCAACCTCTTTGCGCTGCGGGGACGCAGTGGCGACCTGGGCCATCTCGCCTACGTGGATTTCGGGATGATGGATCAGATCAGTGACAGCGATCGGCTGACGCTGACCGATGCCGTGGTTCACCTGATCAACCGTGACTTCGAGTCCCTGGCCAGGGACTTCGTGAGGCTCGGTTTTCTCACCCCGAGCACCGACCTCAGCCGCATCACGCCAGCCCTGGAAGAGGTGCTGGGCGGTCAGCTGGGGTCCCAGGTGGGCGACTTCAACTTCAAGCGCATCACCGATCGATTCTCGGAGCTGATGTACGAGTATCCCTTCCGGGTGCCTGCTCGCTTCGCTCTGATCATCCGCGCCCTGGTCAGCCAGGAAGGCCTGGCCCTGCGGCTGGATCCCAGCTTCCGGATCATTGGTGTGGCCTATCCCTATGTGGCCCGACGCCTGCTTGCCGGCGATACGGCGGAACTGCGCGAGAAACTGCTGGAGGTGCTGTTCGATGTTGATGGACGGCTGCGGATCGATCGCCTGGAGAGCCTTCTGGCCATGGCCGGCCAGGATGGGGTTGGCGGCAATCTGTTGCCGCTGGCCGGTGCAGGCGCCCGGCTGTTGTTCAGCGATGCCGGCCGTGGCCTGCGGCTGCGCCTGCTGGAGATGTTGGTGCGTGATAACCGTCTGCAGACCGAAGACCTCGCCGGGCTGCTGGGCGTCGTGCGCCGCAACCTGGCCCCCGCCGCCATGGCCCGTGGCCTCCTGGGCGCCCTCAATCCACTGGCGGCCTAACTGAAGAAGCAGCGATTTTTCGAGGTGCCCTTGAGAGTGTCCGTGCTGGTCATCCTGACGGCCATGTTGCTGTTTCAGGGAACTGCCACCCCCTGCCTTGCCGTAGCTGGGACCTTTGGCACTGGCACCATCCCTGCTCCGCTGCTACTGCCCGCAAGCGAGACGCCCTGCCAACACCTGCTTGAAGAGGCGGACCATCCAATCCCATTCCAAAAGCGGCAGAATGTCGCCACTCCATACAGCCTCGGCCATGCGGCGCGCAACCGTGGCGACTGGCCGGGGGCACGGGAGTACGACAAGGCTGCGACTGATGCCGGGCCTGCCTCGGCCTTGGCCCGTTCCAGCGCTGCGCTGAGCAGCTTTCAGCTGGGAGAGTCGGATAGGGCAGAACAGGAGCTGCGCGACCTGATCCGCCGCTATCCCCTCTTTGCCGACGCCCGGGCAGGGCTGACGGCAGTGCTGTGGTCCACGGTTCAGCGTGGCGAGGCGGAGAGCCACTGGGCCGCCAGCGTTGGCCTGGACCCCTGCTATGGCGACATTGACTGGCTGCGGCAGATCCGCGGCTGGCCGCCGGCTGCAGTGGACGCGCTGGAAGACTTCCTCGCGCACCGCAACGCCACTTCAAGGGCACCTCGAACAATCGATCGACCTCCCCCCGGGGAAGAAGCGGTCTTTCGAGGTGCCCTTCCTTCCAGATCCGTT
The DNA here is from genome assembly GCA_004768415.1 of Aphanocapsa feldmannii 277cV. Taxonomy (GTDB): domain Bacteria; phylum Cyanobacteriota; class Cyanobacteriia; order PCC-6307; family Cyanobiaceae; genus Aphanocapsa_A; species Aphanocapsa_A feldmannii. The sequence continues at coordinate 8,152 of SRMO01000039.1, forward strand.
GTGCCAGAAGGGATCTGACTTTTCAGCAGGCCCTGGGTGGTGACACTTATGACAGCGATGGCTACCATCGCTGGCGGTGTGGAAAGACGAACGCAGCTCGGCAGCTCTGCCGGGGCTCTGTCGTAGTTGCTCTGCAGGGCCAGGACATCGGCCCTAGAACGGAGTGGATTCAGGCAGTGTGCCGATGGAAAGCCAATTTCGACGTGTCAGCGGCCCCCCCGGGCGACCCCCCGGAGAAGCAGGACTGACTCGGGGTCTGTTGCTGGGTGGCGGTCTCTTCGCCCTGCTGCTGCTGATCAGCCAGGCCATCTTCATTGTTCCGGCCGGCACCGTTGCGGTGATCACCACCCTGGGCAAGGTGACTGATCCTCCCCGTACCGCTGGCCCAAACCTGAAACTGCCCTTGCTGCAGCAGGCCTACAGCTTTGATATCAAGACCCAGGTGGTGCCGGAAAAGTTTGCCTCCCTCACCAAGGACCTGCAGGTGATCGAGGCCACCGCCACCCTGAAATATGCGCTTAAACCCGACAAGGCCGGGGACATCTTCGCGGAGATTGCCAACGACAACCGGCAGATTTACCCCCGCATCGTGCAGCCCTCTCTGCTCAAGGCCCTCAAGGCGGTCTTCTCCCAGAATGAATTGGTGACGATCGCCTCGGAATGGGGCTCCATCTCCGACAGGGTGGAAGCACGGGTGGCAGATGAGCTCAAACGCTACGGCTACGTGGACGTACAGGGTCTGGATCTCACCGGTCTGGTGATTGCGGAGGAATACCGCAGTGCCATCGAGGAGAAACAGATCGCCGAGCAGCGGCTGCTGAAGGCCGAGACGGAGGTGCGCATTGCCGAGGAAGAGGCAAAGAGATTCCAGACCCTCAGCGAAAGCCTCAGCGGCGAGGTGCTCTACAAGCTCTTTCTCGACAAGTGGGACGGCAAGACCAGCGTGGTGCCGGGGCTGCCCGGAGGAAGTCCGGTGCCGGTGATTGTGAACGGGGGGCGGTGAACCTCCTGGGAGTGGCTGACGCTTCGACAACCCGGGCCTGGGCCAGCGGTTCCCAGCGGCGGATGGGGTGGGCCCAGCAGACTGGTGTGATGGCCACTCCGTTCGACGAGGAGCTGCAACGGCGCGAGCAGGATCTGCGTCGGCAGAAGGACGCGTTGCTGCGCCAGATCTTTTCCCTGGACGAGGGAGAGCTCGCGGACCTCATCCTGGAGCTGCAGCAGCGCCTCAGGGATCGACAGACCCGGAGGGAAGGACCTCGGGAGGGACCGCAACAGCCCGCCCCATGAGGGCTGCTGACGCTCGTTCAACCCCCCGCCCCTGGCGGATCGGCAGGCCCTGCCCCTCCCCCGGTCCCTGGCTGCAAAGGAGGGAAATCGGTGCGTAAAGTGAGCACACACTGAGGGTTCCATGACGCAGATCACCGTCGGCGAGAATGAAGGCATCGAATCGGCATTGCGCCGTTTCAAGCGACAGGTCTCCAAGGCCGGCATCTTTGCCGACCTGAAGCGCATCCGTCACCACGAGACTCCCTTCGAAAAGGCCAAGCGCAAGGCCCAGCAGCGTCGACGCAACCGCCGCCGCTGATGGCCCCTGGCCATCACCTCAGGGTTGAGAGGCTTCACCAGCTCGTCAGCGGCGACCCGGGCCAGCCACCAGGTGCCCTGTCTGCGGGCTTCGAGCAGATGTGTGCAGAGAGACGATCCGCTGCTCTCAGCCAGGCCGACCGGTGATGGACTGACAGAAGGACCTGTGGCACTGCCTGGGTTGATGTGAGCGGGGCCGTCATGGTGGAAAATGCTGTGGTTGTCTCCGATGCCTCCGGGACGCTGCTGCATGAGGCTTTCGGCACGGGCGGAATCCCTCAGCCCATCTCTCACCCTGTCCATCATCGCCAAGGCTGCCCGGATGCGTGCCGAAGGACACGACATCTGCTCCCTCAGCGCTGGCGAACCTGACTTCGACACCCCCGGCTTCATCTGTGATGCCGCAGTCGAGGCGCTGCGCCAAGGCAAGACCCGCTATGGCCCCGCTGCCGGAGAACCCGCCCTGCGCTGCGCCATCGCTGCAAAGCTGTACCGCGACAACAGGCTCGACACCAACAGTCAGCAGGTGCTGGTGACCAACGGAGGAAAGCAGGCCCTGTTCAACCTCTTCCAGGTCCTGCTCGGCCCTGGCGATGAAGCGCTGATACCAGCGCCCTACTGGCTGAGCTACCCGGAAATGGCGCGCCTGGCCGGTGCCAGATTCACCGTGCTGCCCACCCGTCTGGAAGATGGCTTCTGCCTGGATCCCGACCAGCTCGAGGCTGCCATCGGTCCCGACAGCCGTTTGCTGGTTCTCAACAGTCCCGGAAATCCCGGTGGAAATGTCTACGACCGGGGGCAGCTGCAGGCCATCGCCTCGGTACTGCGTCAACACCCCCAGGTCCTTGTGGTCAGTGATGAGATCTATGAGCACATCATCTACGCCGACAACCGTCACCACAGCCTCCCTGCCGTTGCCCCTGACCTGGCGTCGCGCTGCTTCGTCGTCAACGGCTTCGCCAAGGGTTGGGCCATGACGGGTTGGCGGGTCGGTTACCTGGCCGGCGATGCAGATGTGATCGCCAAGGCGGCAGCACTGCAGAGTCAGAGCACAAGCAACGTCTGCACCTTTGCCCAGTACGGCGCCCTTGCGGCCCTGGAAGGGCTGCGGGACTGCATCAGGACCATGCTTGCTGCCTTCGCGGAGCGACGGGCATTCATGCTGCGGGGCCTGGCGGCCTTTCCCCAGCTGAAGTTGTCGGCACCCAGGGGTGCCTTTTATCTCTTCCCCGATATCTCTGCCACCGGGATGGATTCCATCAGCTTCTGTGATCGCCTGCTGCAACTGCACAAGGTCGCTGTTGTGCCTGGCATCGCCTTCGGTGATGATCGCTGCGTCCGTCTCTCCTTTGCCAGCGACACAACCAACCTGATGGAAGGACTGCGTCGCCTGGGGGCGTTCCTCGGCGGTTGAGCACTGACCCCAGGGTGGCTGGTGGAGGCTGTTCCGCTTGAGAGGATTGCAGCTCGTGCCAACCACACCATTGGTCTTCCGTCGACTTGCGACCTTCACCTGTCTGCTCGGTGCACTGCTGGGCGTTCAGGCCTGCGCTCCCGCCATGGGGCCGATGGGCACGCCGGCCCTGCAGGCAGACGGTGATGGCAGAGCCGTGCTGCGGATCAGTGCCATTCCCGACCAGAACCCGGAAAAGCTCAATCGCCTCTATGGACTGCTGGTTGCAGAGCTGGAGGAGCGCCTGGGTGTACCCGTTCAGTACGTGCCTGTGGTCGATTACACCGCTGCGGTGACTGCATTCCGCAACGGTGACCTGGATCTGGTCTGGTTCGGCGGCCTCACCGGTGTGCAGGCCAGGCTCCAGAGCCCTGGTGCCCAGGTGGTCGCCCAGCGCGACATCGATGCCCGCTTCACATCGGTCTTCATTGCCCACCGCGACAGCGGCCTGCTCCCCATCACCGACATCCGTGAACTGGTGGCGTTGCGGGGCAAGCGCTTCAGCTTCGGATCGGAAAGTTCCACCTCCGGGCGGCTGATGCCCCAGCACTTCCTGGCCAGGGCCGGGGTCACCCCGGACCAGTTCGCCGGTGGCCACGCCGGCTTCAGCGGCAGCCACGACAGCACACTGCGCCTGGTGGAAAGCGGCAGCTACGAGGCCGGCGCCCTCAACAGCCAGGTGTGGGAATCCCGTGTCAGGGAAGGGTCCGTGGACACCGATGCGGTGCGGCTGATCTGGGTGACACCCGGATACCCGAACTATCACTGGGTGGCCCAGGGCGATCTGGTCAGGCGCTTCGGAACGGACATCCACAGCGAGCTGCGCCATGCGCTCACCGGACTCTCCCTGGACGACCCCCGTGGAGCCACCATCCTCGGCCTGTTCGGAGCCACGGCCTTCACACCCGCCACGGCAGCTGCCTACGCACCGATCGAGGCCATCGGTCGCGAGATCGGCAAGATCCGCTGATCGCCCTTCCGCCTCCCGTCCCATGCCTTCCCCTGCCGCTGCGAGGCCGCTGCTTCAGCTGGAGGGCGTTGGTGTTGGCGGCCATGCCGGACGGCCCAGGCTGCGGCCGCTGAGCTTCAGTCTCCATGGCGGTGAAAGGGTGGCTCTGATCGGCGCCAGTGGGGCCGGCAAGAGTTCACTGATCTCCCTTCTCAATGGTTCCCTGCCTCCCGACATGGGCCGCATCAGCTGGTTTGGTGCGGCACCGCAGCCGGGCCCGCCGAGCCCTCGTCAGCGCCGGCGCATCGGCACCCTCTGGCAGGACCTGCGCCTTCTGGAGACGCTCACCGTGCAGCAGAATCTCAATGCCGGCTGCCTGCCCCACTGGGGACTGGGCCGGAGCCTGCTCAATCTGTTGCTGCCCCTGGACAGCGAAGCCTGCCGTGGCGTTCTGCGACGGGTGAGGCTGGATCCCGGCTGCCTTGCACTGCGTCCCGCCCAGTTGTCCGGCGGCCAGCGTCAACGGGTTGCCCTGGCCCGACTGCTGCGGCAGGACCCTGACCTCTGGCTGGCCGATGAACCCATGGCCAGCCTCGATCCCACCCTGGTGGTGGACCTGCTGGAGCTGCTCTTCGAGCGCGTGACAGCCGAGCGGGCACTGCTGCTGAGCCTCCATCGTCCGGATCTGCTGGCCGGCTTTGACCGGGTTCTTGCACTGCGGGAAGGGGAGCTCGTGTTCGATGGGACAGCCGCGCAGCTTGACCATCCCTGGCTGCAACGGCTCTACAGCCGATGAGTGGCCACCCGGCCAACCTGGTGCGATGCTGGCGCGACCTGAGGTCAGCGCTGCAACCGGCTCCGGTGCTGTGGATGCTGCTGCCGGCGGTGATGGCGATTCCGCTGCTCGGACTCACCCTGGCGGGTGTCCATGGTGGTGGCCTGAGCCTGGTGCGGCGCTTCCTGCTGGCGGCCCTCAGCCCCTCGCTCGAGCCGGCCCTGCTGCATGGGCTGCTGCAGGGCCTGGGCACCACCCTCGCCCTGGCCCTGCTGAGCTGGTTCGCGAGTGTCCTGCTGGGACTGTGCTGCGGTCTGCTCAGTGCTGAATGCATCTGGCAGGAGATCTGCGGACGACGCTGGCCCGCATGGCTGTGGCGTCGCCTGTTGGCGCTGCCTCGGTCGCTGCATGAGCTGGTCTGGGGTTTGCTGCTGCTGCAGCTCTATGGGCTCCATCCAATGGTGGCGGTGGTGGCCATCACCATTCCCTACGGTGCCCTGGTGGCCAGGGTGGTGGCCGACCAGCTCGACAGCCTTCCCACGGCCCCGCTGGCTGCCCTGCGTCAGGCGGGCACACCCGCCCTGCCGGCCCTGCTGACCGCCCTGGGGCCTGCACTGCTGCCCGGTCTCTGCAGCTACGCTGCCTATCGACTGGAATGTGCCCTGCGCAGCGCTGCCCTGCTGGGTGTGTTCGGGCTCGGTGGCATTGGCACCGACCTGCGGCTGAGCCTTCAGTCTCTCGCTTTCAATGAGCTCTGGACAGGGCTCTGGCTGCTGGGCCTGACCATGGTGGCGCTGGAGCGATGCAGCGCATCCCTACGGCGGCGCTGGTCGGCGGGCACCCGCCTGAGCGGCGCTGCCGTCCCTGTGGAGCAGGGCAGTGTGGGCCAGCAGGGCCGCGAGTGCCTGCTGTTCCTGCTTGCTCTGCTGCCTCTGCTGGGCCTGGCAGCCGGGAGTCTCCAACTGGAGCCGCTCGGGCTGCTCCATGTCCGTCCCCTGCCCCTGCCATCGGTGTGGAACTGGGAATCTGCTCTGGCGCTTCCCTGGCTGCAGCTGGTCTCCACCACCCTGCTGCTCAGCCTGGCGGCGGCAGGGCTGGCGATCGGCATGGCTCCTCTCTGTCTGTTGCTGCAACGCCAATGTCAACTGCCCGTGTGGTTGATGCAGACTGTGTGGCTGTTGCTGCGGCTGTGGCCACCGCCGCTCATCGCCCTGCTGCTGCTGCTGGTGAGCCTTCCAGGGCCGTGGATCGCCGCTCTCGCAATCGGCCTCCACAACCTGGGTGTGCTTGGCCGGTTGCTGCTTGACCAGCTGGACCATGAGTCCTGCCTCCCGGAACAGATGTTGCTGGCCACTGGCGTGTCTCCCGGCCTCGCTCTGTTCTACGGCGGCTTCGACAGCGTCGCTCCGGCCTATCTGGCCTATGGTGCCTACCGGGCCGACGTGATGCTGCGGGAGTCGGTGGTGGTCGGTCTGGTGGGCGGCGCCGGGCTCGGCACCGTGCTGCTGGAAAGCCTCAGTTCCTTTGCCTGGGAAGATCTGCTGGCGGTGCTGGCAGCCTACCTGTTGCTCACGTTGACGGGCGAGGCCCTGTCCGATGGCCTGCGCCACCGCCTGCTGTTTACCGATTGACGCTGCTGGACCGCCAAAGGGGACCAGATCGGCCGGGGAGGTCCACCTGAAGAAGAGTGGATCCACTGCATTGCAGCATGTCTGACGATGTTGGCCGTGCCAGGCATGCCCTTGCCCTACTCAGACGTCTGCGCCCCACCGAGGAACTCCACAATCTCCCGATCTTCGAGGCTCTGGGCGTCGCCCACTGGTCCTCTGGCCCCGCTGCGCAGATGGCAGAGCTCCGCTTCCAGCCGGTCGATGCGTTGCATCAGATTGCGAATCACATCCGCTTCGGCATCCGGCAACTGGGAGTGGGCGAGGGGATCGACGCGCACCCCTGATCGGTGCACGACGCGGCCAGGCACACCCACCACAGTGGAATCGGGTCCCACGTCCTTGACCACCACCGACCCTGCTCCGACGCGGGTATTGGTGCCGATGGTGATGGCCCCCAGGACCTTGGCGCCGGCTCCCACCACCACGTTCTCTTCAAGCGTTGGATGGCGTTTACCGCTCTGTTTGCCGGTGCCGCCCAGGGTGACCCCCTGGTAGAGGATGCAGCCCTCGCCGATCTCGGTGGTTTCACCGATCACCACACCCATGCCGTGGTCGATGAACACCCGCGCGCCGATGTGTGCCCCCGGGTGAATCTCCACACCCGTGGCAAGACGACCCAGATGAGAGAGCAAACGTGGCAGCAGGGGCATGCCTCGTTTCCACAGGGCATGGCTGCAGCGATGCAGCACGAGTGCATGGAAGCCCGGGTAGCAGAGCAGGATCTCCAGCCACCCCCTCGCCGCTGGGTCACGCTCACGAATGATGCCGAAATCGGCCGCCAGCAGGTTGAAGTTCACATCTTGCCCGGCCCAGGACGCCATCCTATGAGTCTGCTGCCTGCGGCATGGTTCGGCTGCTCCGTCCTGGATGATCCCGGCCCTGGATGATCCCGCCAGCTCGGGAAGGGAATCTGCCCCGCCTGCTGAAGCTGCCGGCAGTGATGCAGGGATCTCTGCGGTCGTCGCGTCCTGGGCGCAAGCTCCGGCAGGCCGATGGACTCAGGCGGAAGCAGAGGCATTGACCAGGCCGATCTCCTTCTTCAACAGGTCGATGGCCTGCCCCCCCAGGTAGCTGTGGGCGCAGTGCACCTGGGGCAGGCGCATCAGCTGTGCACGGTTCTGGCGCAGGGTCTGTTCCACCAGGGGCAGGCTGGGGCGATCACAGAGCACATGGGCGGCGGCACGGCAGAGGGCCAGCAGTCGGCTGCCGACGTCGGGGCTGGCGGTCATCACCAGCAGTTCCTGGCCACGCATGCTGTGGAGGATGACCTCGGCTGCCCGCAGAATGCCGGGACTGATGCTCACCAGACCGACGCAGCTGCCGGAACGCAACTGCTTGAGCATGGTCAGTTCATCCCTGAAGTCATTGAGGTCCACCGCAACCGCGCGGACACCATGCTGCCTGGCAAGTTGCTCAACGGGCTGCAGAAAGTAGCGGCTGGTCACCACCGTTCCGTTGTGAGAGCTCTCCAGCACCCTCTGGAGGTCCTCCAGAGGGACCACTTCCACAGGAACCTGAAGATTGGGCCCAAGCTCCTCGGCGATCAGACGGGAAGCACCCAGGTCTTCCTGGGGTGTACTGACCAGCACCCGGGTACCACAACGCAGGCGCCAGTCGATTTCTGCGGTGAGCAGCTGCCGGGCCTGCTGCAGGGTGCAGCCCGCGCTCAGCAGGCCATCCACACACTGCCGCGCTTCCCGGTTGATGTCCGGATGCTCCTTGTAGCGCAGACCAGCCGGCGTCTTCAGCTCGCGGGGTTTCTGCTGATCGCGCACGTAGATGCCTGAGCCTGCCATGGCTTCCACCACGCCGTCGTTCTCCAGCTGCCGGTACACCTTGCTGATGGTGTTGCGGTGCAGGCCCGTCTGCATCGCCAGCTGACGTGTGCTGGGCAGGCGGTGGCCCGGCGGGAAATGGCGCGCTGCGATGGCGAAGCAAATCTGATTGAACAGCTGCGTGGAAGCAGGGATGTCACTTTCCTGCTGTATGTGAAAACGCACGCTGGACAGTTGGTGTACTGGCGCCACCGTAGGCGTCCAAGCCCCCCCGTGACAATTGCTGGCGTGTCCACATTGGCCAGGACGTCCGGATCGCCTGCTGCACCTGAACCTCCGCTGGGCCAGTGGCTCAGCTGACGGCCGCGCGGGTACGCAGAGCCGGATTGGTGGAGGCACGCTTGGGCTCGCCGCCCTCCTTGGCCTTGGCCAGCGGCGTTTTGCGCGGCGTGAGAAACATGATCATGTTGCGACCCTCACGCTTTGGGGCCTGCTGGATCTCCGCCTGCTCTTCCAGATCCCTGGACATGCGATAGAGCAGTTTTTCGGCCAGCTGGGTGTGCTGAATTTCGCGACCGCGGAATATCACGGTGCACTTGACCTTGTCCCCGGCTCTGAGGAAGCGATTGGCCTGACCAATCCGCACATTGTAGTCGTGCTGGTCGATCTTGTAACGCATCTTGACCTCCTTGACTTCCGTCTGATGTGACTTCTTCTTGGCCTCCTTGGCTTTCTTCTCCTGCTCGAATTTGAACTTGCCATAGTCCATGATGCGGCAGACCGGCGGATCCGCCTTCTCCGCCACCAGCACCAGATCCAGTTCCCGCTCCTGAGCCTTTTCAAGGGCTTCCTCGCGGCTGATCACCCCAAGCTGAGCGCCATCTGAATCGACAACCCGCAGATTCGGGTGGTTGATGCGCTCGTTGATGTTGGGAAGCTCCCGGACGGGGGCACGGCGATCAAATCGGGGTCGAGGCATTCAGAGGGGTGAGAAGGGCGGTCCCGCGGGAGCTCCCGCGAAGGGTGCCCGGACCTGAATGGCCAGCGATGGCCATAGGTGAAGTCTAGAGGCGTAGACCGTCCACAGCCGAGGCTTCCGCCCAGCCGGTGAGCTCCGCCCTGGCAGCGTCCGGATCATCGCTGCTCAGCCAGCGGGGGCTGTGCTGGCTGCGAAACCAGCTGAGCTGGCGTCTGGCGAGCTGCCGGGTGCGTCTGGCGGTGATTGCGATGGCCTGCTCGAGGCCGAGCTGCCGCCGCAGCACCTGTCTGGCCTCGGCGTAGCCGGGAGTATCGAGCATGGGCAGGTCAGCGCCGTAGCGGCCCATCAACACCGCCGTCTCCTGCAGCAGTCCGCCCCTGAACATCGCCGCTGTGCGGCGGTTGATCCGCTCGTGCAGATCCGCCGGGTTCAGCCCCAGCTCCAGGACAGGGTAGGACGGTGGGCAGCGGCGCTGCTGACTGGAGCTGGGACGCCCGGTGGCATAGAGCACTTCCAGGGCGCGCTGGGTGCGCGGCCTGTCGCTGGGGGAGATCCTGGCGGCACTGGCGGGATCGGCCCTGCTCAGCAGCCCATGGGCCCAGCCCTGCCCCAGCCGGTCCAGCTGCTCTCGCAGCAGCGGCTGGGGTGGAACGTCCGGGGGGGTCAGTCCACGGGTGATCGCCGCCAGGTAAAGGCCACTGCCACCCACCAGAAGCGGAGTCAACCGGCGAGCATGGCAGTCGGCAATGGCCGCTTCGGCAGCGGTCTGGAACTCCCGCACGGTCATCGGCTGATCCGGATCGCGCAGATCGATCAGCCCATGGGGCACTCTGCGCCGCTCCTCGGCCGAGGCTTTGGAGGTTCCCACATCCATCGACCTGTACACCTGCCTGGAGTCGGCCGAGAGCAGGGGAAACCCGTAGCGCTCCGCCAGGGCGATGGCCAGCCCGGTCTTGCCGCTGGCGGTTGGTCCGAGCAGAACGATCAGCCCTGCCCTGGGAGGGTGGCACACCGGTAAGTCACGAGGTAGGGGTGCATCCCCCAATGGATCATGCCTCTGAGGCTCCTGGGAGCCGCTGTAGGCCAGCGGTGATAGTATGAATGCGTGAAATCCGGTTCGAGCCGTCCCACGCCTTTTCGCAGGGTACAGGCCCGGCTGACGAGCCAGTTGATCCACCCCATTTTCAGATCGCCCCCGCGTCCATGAGCGAGGCCTCCAAGGTCCAGGCCAGTTATGGTGCCGAGCAGATTCAGGTCCTGGAAGGTTTGGAGCCGGTCCGGAAGCGGCCGGGCATGTATGTGGGCAGCACCGGGCCCAGGGGTCTGCACCATCTCGTCTACGAAATCGTCGACAACTCGGTTGACGAGACCCTGGCCGGCCATTGCGACGTCATCCGCATCTTCCTCCGGGCCGATGGTTCGGTCGAGGTGATCGACAATGGCCGTGGCATTCCCACCGACATTCACCCCCACACAGGAAAGTCCGCACTTGAAACAGTGCTCACCGTGCTCCATGCCGGGGGCAAGTTCGGCGGCGACAGCGGCTACAAAGTGTCCGGCGGCCTCCATGGCGTCGGGGTATCGGTGGTCAACGCCCTCAGTGCCTGGGTGGAGGTGATTGTGCATCGCCAGGGCCAGGTGCACACCCAGCGCTTCGAGCGGGGGGTTGCCCAGGGGCAGCTCCATAGCGAGCCGGACGGCAGCGGCCGTACCGGCACAGCGTTACGCTTCATGCCGGACAGCGAGATCTTCAGCAGCGGCATCGAGTTCGACTACGCCACCCTGGCCAATCGCCTGCGCCAGCTCGCCTACCTCAATGGCGGTGTGAGGATCGACTTCACAGATGAGCGGGCCGAGGCCCTGAGGCAGGGCGAACCCCATTGCGAGACCTACCACTACGAAGGCGGCATCAAGGAATACGTCGCCTACATGAACAAGGATAAGGACCCTATACACCCTCAGATCATTTTTGTTCAGCGCGAAAAGGATGGCGTCCAGGTTGAAGCTGCCCTGCAATGGTGTGTGGATGCCTATTCCGACAGTATCCTCGGTTTCGCCAACAACATCCGCACCGTAGACGGTGGCACCCACATCGAGGGCCTCAAGGCGGTGCTGACCCGCACTCTCAACAACTTCGCCCGCAAGCGCAACAAGCGCAAGGAAACGGACTCCAACCTGGCCGGCGAAAATATTCGCGAGGGCCTCACAGCCGTGCTCTCGGTGAAGGTTCCAGAGCCTGAGTTCGAGGGCCAGACCAAGACCAGGCTCGGCAACACAGAGGTGCGTGGCATTGTTGATTCCCTGGTGGGACAAGCCCTCTCCGAGTTCCTTGAATTCAACCCTCAGGTCATTGACTCGATTCTGGAGAAGGCGATCCAAGCTTTCAACGCGGCCGAGGCGGCCCGCCGTGCCCGTGAGCTTGTACGGCGCAAGTCGGTGCTGGAGAGCTCCACTCTGCCCGGCAAGCTTGCCGACTGCAGCTCGCGGGATCCGGCCGAGTCGGAGATCTACATCGTTGAGGGTGACTCCGCTGGTGGTTCCGCCAAGCAGGGTCGGGACCGCCGCTTCCAAGCGATCCTGCCGCTGCGGGGCAAGATCCTCAACATCGAGAAAACCGACGATGCCAGAATCTATAAGAACAACGAGATCCAGTCGCTGATCACAGCGCTGGGGCTGGGCATCAAGGGCGAGGATTTCAGCTTTGCCAGCCTGCGATATCATCGCATCGTGATTATGACTGATGCCGATGTAGATGGTGCCCACATCCGTACGCTGATCCTCACCTTCTTCTATCGTTATCAGCGCGAGCTTGTTGAGCGCGGCCATATTCACATCGCCTGTCCGCCACTCTATAAGATCGAGCGAGGCAAGAAGCATAACTACTGCTTTGATGAAGCTGAGAAGGAAAGACTGATCGGAGCTTTCCCAAAAAATGCCAACTACACGATTCAGCGTTTCAAGGGCCTGGGTGAAATGATGCCTAAGCAGCTGTGGGAAACCACGATGGATCCTGCTACCCGCATGATGAAGCGCGTGATGATCGAGGACGCCGCCGAGGCCGACCGCATCTTCACGATCCTGATGGGCGACAAGGTGGCACCCCGGCGCGAGTTCATCGAGACCCACAGTGCTGAACTCAACCTCACCGACCTCGACATCTGATCTCTGATGGGAGAGTCTCTCAGCTGGGCCTGGTTGCTGGCCATGGCGCTGGTGGGACCTGTGGGCCTGCCGGCAGGGGGAGGGCGCTGTGGCGGGGAGCTGTCCCTGCAGCAACGCCGTGGTGGCCAGCCGCTGATCAGTCAGGGCGGAGAGGCGCTGCACCGGGCGCCGCAGCTGGGGGTCGGCCAGGGCCAGGCCCTGGCTGCTGGAGAGCCCCTGCGCCCGCTGGGTTCCTGGTGCGATCCCAAAGGCCGCCGCTGGCTGCGGGTTGCGTCCCGCCACGGCCGCGGCTGGCTGCCCCAGTGACAGCGGAACCCGGACTTGCCAGCGGATCAGCCGCCTGCCTGGTGGCCATCGGCGCCATCCCTGGCGCCTGGCTGCGCCTCCGCATCGTCAACCATCTTGCACCCTCCCTGGGGCAGCGGCAGCTGCGCCTGCGCTATCCGGGAACACCCGGGAACAACTGGGCCACCTTGCTGCTGAACGTCGTCGCCGCTGGAATGCTGGGCCTTTGCGCCGCCCTCCTGCACCGCCAGCCAGCCCCCGCCTTGGCGCTGTTGCTGGGTACCGGTTTCCTGGGCAGCCTCAGCAGCTTCTCCACCTTCATGGTGGACCTGGCCGTGTTGCTGTCCGCCGGCCAGCGTGGCGAGGCGCTGCTGTTGCTCGGATCGAGTGTGTCAGGTGGCCTCCTGGCCACATCGGCAGGCTTCGCAGTGGGGACGATGTTCTGAGCCCTCGGCGCGACATGTGGCTGGACCTGCGGGAGCTGCTGCTGGTGGCAGCGGGCAGCGTTCCCGGTGCGCTGCTGCGTTGGTGGGCCGCCACGGCGCTGGGATCCACCGCGGCCTGGGGCTCTGCCGCGTCGGATCTGCTGGTGAACCTGTTCGGCAGCCTGCTGTTAGGCATTCTGGTGGGCGCACCGGCCTGCAAGGGCGGGCCCTATCTGCTTCTGGGGGTGGGATTCTGCGGCTCCCTCACCACCTTTTCGTCCTGGATGCTCGCCCTGCATCGTTTTGAGCAGCAGGGCAAGCCACTGGACGGTCTGCTGTTGCTCTGCCTCAGTGTGGGACTCGGTGTGGCTGCTGCCGGCTGTGGGCTGGTCCTGGGACGCCGCACCGTTCCGCGGCGCTGATCGGCCAGGGGTGATTCCGGAGCATCCCGAGGATCCCAGCGAAGCACAACCCGCAAGCGAACGCGTTCCATACAATCCAGCAGTCCTCTCGCGCAGCACCTTGGTGGACACTCGCGAGCTGGATGCCGGTCTCTCCACCGCCCTGCCGGATCAAACCGGCGCCGCCGGCACTGTGGAGCCACTGCGCATGGCGCAGGAGCTCCGGACTTTGCTGGATGGCAGCGCCTATGGACAGGTGAAGGCTCTGCTGGAGCCGCTCCAACCCATTGATATCGCCGAAACCATCGCGGCCCTGCCGGAAACCAAACGGGCGCTGAGTTTTCGGCTGTTGCCCAAGGATGAGGCAATCGAGGTCTACGAATACTTCGATACGGAGATTCAGCAGGCCCTGCTGGCAGTGCTGCGCTCCGGTGAAGTGCTGGAGCTGGTGGAGGAGATGGCGCCCGATGAGCGGGTGCGCCTGTTCGATGAACTGCCCGCCAAGGTGGTACGCAGTCTGCTGCAGCGGCTGAGTCCGTTGGAGCGGCGGGTCACGGCCCAGCTGCTCGGCTACGCCACTGGCACCGCCGGTCGCCTGATGACGACCGAATACATCGCCCTCAAGCAGCACCAGAGCGCCGCCACTGCCCTCGACCAGGTGCGTCGCCAGGCCCGGGACACCGAGACGGCCTATGCCCTCTACATCACGGATGCCTCTCGACGACTGACCGGGATCCTGTCCCTGAGGGCCCTGGTGGTGGCCGAGCCGGACCAGCGGATCGCCGAGGTGATGACGCGCGAGGTGGTCCGTGTGCGCACCGACACCGACCAGGAGGATGTGGCCCGCCTGATTCAGCGCTATGACTTTCTGGCCATCCCGGTGGTGGATCTGGAGGATCGCCTGGTGGGGATCATCACCGTCGATGACGTGATCGACGTGATCGAGCAGGAGGCCACCCGCGATATCTACGCTTCTGCCGCAGTGCAGGCCAGCGACGAGGACGACTACTTCCAGAGCAGCCTGCTGGTGGTGGCCCGCCGTCGCCTGCTCTGGTTGCTGGTGCTGCTGTTGGCCAATCTGGGCACAGCCTCGGTGATCGCCGCCCAGAATGCAGTGCTCTCCCAGTGGGTCGTGCTGGCGGCCTTCATTCCCCTGTTGATCGGCACCGGCGGCAACGTGGGTGCCCAGAGTTCCACGGTGGTGATCCGTGGGCTCAGCACCCGCAAAGTGCAGGCCATCGGTCTGCTGCGCTCGGTGTTGCGGGAAGGTGCAGCTGGTGCCCTGCTGGGTCTGCTGCTCTCGTTGATCGTGGGATCTGCAGTCTGGGGAATCGTCGGGGAACCGCGGGTCTCGATGGCCGTGGGAGGCAGTCTGTTCTGCATCTCCGTGCTGGCCTCGACCACCGGCGCAGTCCTGCCGCTGCTGTTCCGGCGCATGGGGCTGGATCCCGCCCTCATGTCCGCTCCCTTCATCACCACTGTGGTGGATGTGGCCGGGGTCTTCGTCTATCTGAAGCTTGCCACCCATCTTCTGATGGCCACGGGTTGATCCCTGAACGCGGAGAACGCCGAGAAGCCGAACGATCCGTTTACGCTTCTTAAGGTTATGATTTCTGTCATTCCAATCGAGGGTCCCCCATGATCGCCAGCGCAAGGGTCGGCAGTGGAGGCAGGACCCTGTCCCAGGCCCGTATCCAGCCCGCTGCCGATGGCGATCTGGTGCGTTCCTACCTGCGTGACATCGGCCGTGTCCCCCTGCTCAGCCACGAGCAGGAAATCACCCTGGGGCGGCAGGTCCAGGATCTCATGCAGCTGGAAGAGCTGGAGGCGGAGCTTCGTGGCACCTGGGGCCGCGAACCCAGCCGTGAGGAGCTGGCCCAGCGGGCTGATCTCGAGCCACTGGCGCTGAAGCGGCGCATCAGATCCGGTCAACGGGCCAAGGAGCGGATGGTGGCCGCCAACCTGCGCCTCGTGGTGTCCGTGGCGAAGAAATACACCAAGCGGAACATGGAACTCCTGGATCTGATCCAGGAAGGCACCATCGGCTTGGTGCGGGGCGTTGAGAAGTTCGACCCCACCCGTGGCTACAAGTTTTCCACCTATGCCTATTGGTGGATCCGCCAGGGCATCACCCGGGCCATCGCCGAGAAAAGCCGCACGATCCGGTTACCGATCCATATCACGGAAACCCTCAACAAACTCAAGAAGGGTCAGCGGGAACTGAGTCAGGAGCTGGGTCGTACCCCCACCATCAGCGAGCTTGCCACGGCCCTGGAGCTGCCTGAAGACGAGGTGAAGGAGCTGCTCTGCCGTGCCCGTCAGCCGGTCAGCCTGGATCTCAAAGTGGGGGATGGAGATGACACTGCCCTGCTCGAGCTGCTGGAGCATGATGGACCCATTCCCGACGACATCGTCTCCGTCGATTGCCTCAAGGGAGACATCGAGAGTCTGCTGGATCGTCTCCCCGATCTGCAGTGTCGTGTACTGAAGATGCGCTATGGCATGGGCGTCGAGGAGCCCATGAGCCTCACCGGCATCGGCCGCATGCTGGGCATGAGCCGCGACCGGGTCCGTAACCTGGAGCGTGACGGCCTGGCACAGCTGCGTCATCTCAGGGAGCAAGTGAAGGACTACGTCGCCGCCTGACCGGGTGCCGTCGTCGACCCCCAGACCCCTGGGCTGGACCGCGGGTCATGCTGCGGGCCAGCCTGCTGAGCTGGTGGCAGCAGCGCAGCCGTCACGGCACTGCCTGGAAGCAACCCCCCTGCAGACTCCTCACGCGATCTCCACGGTTGCTGGCTGGCCGAAATGATTATGCCTGGGGGCCAGGCTTGGGGAAGCTCTGGACAACCTGCGGAAGTCGGAGATTGGCCATTGCAGCGCCATGGATCTCGACAAGAGCAAAGGCCTGATCAGGGGCTTTTCAGAGCTTTTAAGACATGTTACTTTTGGTGCCTAAGTACAAGTCAAGGATGTAAGTGAAAATAACCTGTGATTGATCTCTGGGTAAATTCCGTGATTGCTGATTCACTCGGAAGTCTCTTCTCTGGAGACCACGCCTTGAGATACAGGAAGGATTGCTCCATCAGCGCCGCAGCAGACCGTGAAGATCGTGTTGCGGATGCTGTTTTGATCGCCGGGCCCCATCGCACAGCAAGCCAGGCGCTATGGCCGTGGGCTGCCGGAGCTGCGATGGCCTTCAGTGGCTGGCTCCCGGTCCAGGCGATGCCGGCCACGCCGGACTCCTCCCAGTGCACCATCAACAGCGAGACGGTGACCTGTAGCGGTGATCTGTCGGACGGTGTGGCGGTTAATAACGATGAATCGAGCACTTACACTGAACTTATTGTGAATGATCTGAGCAGCGATATCATTCCAGCCGCTGGGATAATGGGCATAACATTCATCAACAGTAACAATAGTGATATTGGCATTACCGTCAATACTGGTGACTTCAACATCACCACTAGCAAAGATGCAATAGATGCTTCTAATAACGATGCAATACATGCTTATAATAGTGGTGGTGATATTTCAATTGAAATGATCGGTGATATTTATACTTATATTAATAATAGTGAAGGAATCTATGCTGTTACTGCTGGCGATGGCAATGTTGAAGTTTCGGTTACTGGTGATATCAATACTTTAGGTGATCTCAGTGAGGCAATCTATGCGCTTTCTTCTGATGGTGATATTACAGTTGAGATGACTGGCGACATTAATACTGTTGGAGACTTTAGTCACGCAATTAGCACGATATCTAATAAAGGCAATATTATGCTGACCACAACTGGAAATATAAATACTGAAGGTTTTGGCAGCCGTGGGATTAATTCAGAATCTAATAATGGTGATATTACAATTTCAGCAACGGGTGATATTAATACTGATGATCATCATGGTGATGGTATCTTTGCCCAAACTGATGAAGGAAGCATCACGATTACATTAAAAGGTAATATCAACACCAAGGGTGGTAATAGCGATGCTATCAATGCCATATCCAAATCCAATGGAGAAAATACTAGCGACATTAGTATTCTAGTCATAGGTGATATCACAGCTGATGGTTATGCCAGTGATGGAATTGATATTCGCAGTGAAGAAGATGCTGTACTTGCGATAAATGGTAATATAAAAACTAGTGGTTATGGCAGCGACGGGGTTTATGCATATTCTAATAATGGAGATATCAAGATTGTTAAATTTGACTGGAAAACAATCATAACTAGAGGCGATAATAGCGCTGGAATTCTCACTTATTCTAATGCTGGAGATACTCTTATTGACATTCGTGGAAGGATTATTACAGAAGGCAATCTAAGCAGAGCAATCGAGGCATATAGTGATGAAGATGTTAATATTCTTGCAAAGGGTTTCTTTAAAACTATGGGTACAGATAGTGATGCAATTTATGCAACAACAAACAAGGGTAGTATCAACGTCAATCTGCTTGGCGGAATGACGGTGATCAAAGCTATCAGTGGCAATGGTGTTCACTTTGAAGGTGGTCTTGAGGTTCAGCTCAATCAGCTTACGACTAGCCCTGGAACACTAGCCATCATCTCCGGCTCAGGAACATTTCAACGCGACGGGGAAACTCACACCGGCATTGATATTCGAGGAGGGAATGGTGATGATTCAATTACTAATCGAGGCGTATTGATTAGCCGCGGCAGCATTGATCTTGGTAAAGGTCGAAATGCCTTTAAAAACTGGACAGGAGGAATTTTTGTCTCTGGTAAGTCTGTGGATCTTGGTCATGGCAACGAGTTTACCAACGACGGTGACTTCTCACCTGGTGGAATTCGTAACGTACAACACACTACTCTAACTGGTGATTTCTCCAGCAGCGATGAGGGCAGCTTTACTGTCACGCTCAAACCAACAGCTAATAGACTAAAAAATGATAAACTGATAATCAACGGTATGGCTACTCTCGAAGGTGGTGTAGTCATAGTCAAGGGGGTTAGACATGCTTATGATGACAGTTATACAATCCTGACAGCCAGTGATGGTATCAGCGGTAAGTTTGACAGCGTGATCGATACCTTATTCATCGATAATAGGCTTAGCTATGTCGACGATTCTGTGATACTCTCCTCCACCAGTAAAGGTACCAAAGCTTCCCGTTTTGCCAGAACGGCCAACCAGCGGGCGGTGGCCAGTCAGGGTCTCGATACACTTCTGGCCTCTGGTCAGAGCAATGCCGTCAC
>SRMO01000039.1:26841-32170 GCA_004768415.1 Aphanocapsa feldmannii 277cV
TCTCAACCTCACGAGCACCGATCAGGCCGAGGCCGCGTACGATGGCCTCTCGGGTGAAGTGCATGCTTCCCTCAAGGGTGCACTGCTGGGTGCTGACCAGCTCAAGATGGCTGCCATCAACCGCCGCATCCATCGGCAGCCCGGCCAGCCTGGTGCTCAGCCAGCAGCGACAGCCTTTGGCAATCTTTCCTCCTTCGTCGATGACCAGAGCGGTTTCTGGATCACCGGTTACCGCTCCGAGAGCGAGACCGATGCCTCCTTCAATACCGCTCAGATGGACACCGATCTGGGCGGCATCCTCCTCGGCATGGAGCGTGAGCTGGCTGAACACTGGCGCCTCGGTGTCCTTGGCGGCTATGGCCAGACCGCTGTGGATCAGCCGGAACGGTCCTCCTTCGCCTCGGTGGATACATGGTCCCTCGGGCTCTATGGCGGTGCCGACAACGGTGCTGCCAGCCTCAGCTTCGGGGCGATCTACAGCAGTGACGCCATCGACGCCAGCCGATCGATCCACATCGATGATCTCTCCGAACATCTGTCAGCCAGCTATGGTGCCCACAGCTGGCAGCTGTTCACGGAAGCCGCCCACCAGATACAGGCTGGCAATGTCCAGCTGGAGCCTTTTGCTGCTCTGTCGTCGAGCCATCGCAACACCCATGCTTTCAGCGAAAGCGGCGGCGATGCGGCCCTGACGGCATCCTCCGACATCAGCCGCACAACGTTCACCACCCTCGGCATGCGCAGCGCCATCACGCTCGGAAATGTCATCCAGGCCCGGGCCATGGTGGGTTGGCGCCATGGTTTTGGTGATGCCAGCCCTTCATCAGCCCTGGCACTACAGGGTGCTGCCGCATCCTCCGTGATGGGTGCTGCAATTGCAGAGGCTGGATTGGTTACCGAGCTCGGTATCGGGGCAAACCTGACAGAGCGTGTGTCCTTGGATATGGCTTACAACGGCCGCTATGGCGATGGCACCATAGACCACGGCTTCGACGCTGATCTCAAGCTGAAATTTTAAGGAACCTCTGAATAAGCCTCTCTTAGCTCTGATGAGCTTTTGAAAAACCTTGTGAGAAGAGAGAAGTCAAAGTCTGCTACTGTGTAATTCTGGCTAATTCAGATATCCCTTAAAAAAATCTGGGAAAAATTACATCAAAAAGTCATCATGATTCATCGCAAATCCATTCAGTACTGCTATGGCTTTTTTGGCAGTTCTCCAGAAAAGCTCTCGATCACTCTGACGTGACCCCCCATGAGTGGTCCAGACCGAATGAGAGTGTGTGGTGCTGTCATGGGGGACCTCCTTGTGGCCTCGAGGGTGTCACGGAGTTGGGGATCGCGGGCCTGGAACTCGGTGGACAGGTAGCTGCGGTACTCGCCCAGGACCTGCTCGACGACGGTGATGGGGTTGAGGGCCATGGGGTGAGGTGGCGGGCCTATTGACGGGACTCGGCCATCTATTGACGAGAACAGTGAGGAGGCCCAGAAAGAAATCCAGGTGTAGTGAGTGGTCTCGGCTGCCGAGTGGGTGTCTATCGTGTCTGCTCGGCGTTCCTATCGACGGGTTCAGCGGGGAAGTAGCGGCACCAACGGCGCTCTCCCTCGGGCCGGATCCGCTTCTGCGGGACAAGGTTCCGGAGGCCATCGCGCAGTGCGCCTGAGGGGGCTTCCGGCGCTACACGCTTCTGGATTTGCGGGGAGGAAGAGTCTGGGTAGCGGGAGATGTCCTCCTCGATCAGGGCACGGAGGCGGTGGGGTTCGATCCGCTTGAGGCTGGTCGCTGGTCCAGGCCCACCTGGCGCAGGCTGCATCACAGCCGTCCGCGAGACCACCCGACTGGCACAGCGCCGGGGATGGCTGGCTGGCGGCGGTGGATGACCTGAGTGGAGCAGGCATAAACACCGATTGCGCTTCGATCGCTTCCGATGGATTCTGTCTACATCGGGATTCGGAGGATCCAGTCGATGGAAGACGCCCCACCTGAGCAGCACCCAGGAGCGAACTGACGTTCGGACCCTGCTCCAACAATCTCAAAGGATGACTGGTTTCCCCGGCGTGTGAAGTCAACGCCGTTCATTGCACCGCTCACGGCCCAGCCTCAGGTGCCCCGAACCGAATGGGAAGCCCCACTAGAGCCATGGCCCCAGGGCCATCGCCAGGCAGCTCCTCCCACAACAGAAGAACCCACAGATCTGCTCACCAGGATCTGAACGATCCGATCGATCGCCAAGGCAGCCATCCCAGGGGCCGACCCTGCTGATGACCTGTAGAGCGAAGCAAAGCCCGGGGCCTGCGCTTCGGGCTTTGCTCTGCCCACCTGCTGGTGATTGCTCAGTGCTCATGCTCCAGGGTTTCTGATGAAGCCCATTCGGGAGAAGATGCCATGTGGATCTTTCTTTCGGATGCCTTTCTCTCGGTGGTGGCCGACAAGGCCGACCCCAGTGGCGGTCGGTTGCTGGTGTGAGCCCTCTGTAAGAGTGACATTGGGTGGGTGTTCCCCGATGTCGAAGTATTCCGATGGACGGTAGCGACTACACCTACCGGGTCTGGATTGGGCACCAGCAGGTGGCTGTTGCCATGAAGACCCAGGTGGAAGGGATCAATTACCCCAACGTCAAGAACACCATCACCAACCCCGCCCACCACGAAGCGGCCTGATGGTGCGGGAGTGCTGGAAGGTCAACCACAAGCGGGTGCAACGGCTTTGGTGCGAGGAGGGTCTGCAGCACCCCTCTCCCCCGCAGATAGAAGCGGGCCCGGCCGACCGACGGTTTGCGCTGCGCCCCCACCGGGCCGAGCATCGCCACCAGGTGTGGGCCATGGACATCCGGTTCGACACCACCACGGCCTACATCGCGCCGGGGTCACCGTGGGAGAACGGCTTGGCTTTGCCGAGCTGCTGCATGACCACCACCGCGCACTCTCATTCGGACGGACCAATAATGGGGGTCATGTCAGGCTCTACACGCCCTCTACACGCCCTCTACACGCCGACCACTGCTGTCGCTACCGCCTCGATGGGACGTTTCTGCGGCCTCGGCACGAGACGTGCCTCCTGACCATTGACCATTGCCTGACCACCGCACCGGACGCCTGCGATGCACGATCCAATCGGATCCTTCACGCGTATCCGCGAGCTGTACCTGAGTTACCTCGACACAGCTTTTCGGATCGAGAAGCAAGCCATCGCGGAGGAAAGGCGGAAGCTGCTGCGATCACCGGGTGTGCTCTGCACGGAGCCATTGCTGGAGCCGCAACCGGAGTGGGTCAACGACGAGCGCCGCTTCGACGATCTCCTGGATGAGCAGGGTGATCAGGCTGTGCTGGCACCGCTGAGCCGTCACGCACGTCAGCTGTTCCTGAAGCTGATCCGTTGCGGCTTGATCGGCCGGGACACCGCCGGAGAGCTGTATCGCCCCTATCAGCACCAGCTGGAGATGCTTGCCAAGGGTGTGCGTGATGGGCAAGCGGGGATCGTGACCTCCGGAACCGGATCAGGCAAGACGGAATCGTTCCTGCTGCCTGTCTTGGCGACCATCCTGGCCGAAGCCACTCGAAAGCATGGCGGCTGGACGCCCCCTGGTCCGGACTACCTCCAGCACCGCTGGTGGTGTGATGGCCAGGGACGAAGCCAGGCCGCATCGGATAGCAAAGGCACTTATGCCCTACGCGAAGGCGTGAAGATCAGGGGCCTCGAGTGGGATGACTTTGACCAGCGTCATCAGCGTGCCGGTGAAACCCGCCCAGCCGCCATCCGCGCCCTGATCCTGTATCCGATGAATGCCCTGGTCGAAGACCAGATGGCACGCCTGCGGGCCGCCATCGATTCACAGGATGCCCGAGACCTCTTGAAACGTGAGCTCCATGGCAACCGCATCTTCTTTGGCCGCTATACCGGCCAGACTCCAGGAGGACCCTGCTACTGGCGGCCCCATGAACGGGAGCTCCGTCGGTCTGGCAAACCCGGCACAACGCCGCTGAAGGATCTGATCCCTGGTGTCCACTCTGAGCGCACCCTCACGCAGTGGAAACAACAGGTGGCGTCATCGCGCCAACGCCGCATTGAGGACATGCTGGAGGCCTACGCACGGATGGAGGATCTCCAGCGTGACGTTCGCAGGCAGATCAAGCTGCAACCTGAACAGCAGGCCGGCTGGAGCCAAAGCGATGAGGAGCGCGAAACCGCCTTCGCTTTCCCATCCACGGATGGGGGTGAGATGCTTTCTCGCTGGGACATGCAGAAGACGCCACCCGACATCCTGATCACCAACATCAGCATGCTCAACGCCATGCTGAGCCGCTCCAGTGAACAGTGCATGCTGGAGCAGACCCGTGACTGGCTGGCGAGCGATCCGCGCAACCGGTTCACCCTCGTGATCGATGAACTGCACCTGCAACGGGGCAGCGAGGGAACCGAGTTCATGTATCTGGTGCGCCTGCTGATGGTGCGACTGGGATTGGATCAATCCGAACGTCACCATCAGTTACGCCTGTTATCTTCCAGTGCCTCGCTGCCCGATAAAGGGGACTGCGCCGAGGAGAGTCTGGATTTTCTGCGAGATGCCTTTGCAGATTTCAGTCTTCCAGAGGGCTCAAAGAGAGACACATGGCGGAAGGCGATCGTGCCTGGCATGATCAAATCCCGACCGGACCAGTCTCCCCTCTGGAAGCTTCCAACAGATCCAGCTTCCGTTCGTGAAGCGTGCCTTGCATTCTGGGAATCCCCCAAGGCGCCAACGGACAGCGACGGCCTGCTCAGCCTCGAGGCTTTGGACGGGACCGATCCCGCACACACCACCTTGATGGATGCGCTCGGGCTACCACCCGACAGGGACGCCAAGCACCGATGGCTCATGTTCGCTCGTGCAACAGGCCAGGCACTGGAGCGTGCATGTACAGCGCCAGATCAGCCTGACCCGCGCGCAACGGGCATCGGCACGATCGCCGAACGCATCTGGCCCGGCCATGGCTGGAGCGAGGGCGTTGTGGAGAAGGTGATTCGGCTGCTTTGCGCTGTAGTGGGGTGCGTTGGCGAGGGGCCCTCGGGAGCAGAAGCATCGCTGCCACGCTTCCGGCTCCACACCTTCTTCAAAAATCCTGAGGGGCTCTATGCAAGCGTGGTGCCGCCTTCAGAGCGGAACGTCGTCGGTTTGAATCCGGTCGCCGCTTATAGACTATAGCTGGAAAGCTTGCTTGAAAGCGTCTCTGGCACTGGCTTTTGAAGTGGTAGCGGCTAACCGGATCTGGTGGGCTATGCCAGACTTTGAGCCATACCTTCTCACAGATATTCTCACATGGCAAAAGCAGCCGCCTGGGAGAGCGCGATCCG
>SRMO01000004.1 GCA_004768415.1 Aphanocapsa feldmannii 277cV
CATTGATGAGGGGGATAGTGATGAAACCTACGAGAGCCTGACCGTCAGCGGCAGCAGCAGTCGTGACAATGTGACATTTACAGCCTCAACCACTCTGACCATTACCGACAATGACGACCCACCGAGCGGGATCAAGCTGACGCTTCTGAATGATTTGGATGGCGGCGATCTAGACAGCTTGTTGGAGAGCGCCGGGAGCACGACGGTGCAGGTGAAGGCAGATCTGGAGGGTGAAGAGGGGAAGGATCGCACCACCTATGCCACGGCCCAGACGCTGACCGTGACGGTGGGAGCGGATGATGACACGGCGATTAAAGGGACCGACTACACGACGAATCTGACAAACAATTTGCCACCTTTCAGCATCGATATCCCGGCAGGCGAGTTATCGAGGACCACGACGTTCATGCTGATGCTGAACGATGACAACATCGATGAGGGGGATAGTGATGAAACATACGAGAGCCTGACCGTCAGCGGCAGCAGCAACCTCGCCGATGTAAGTGTGAGAGAAGATAGCCTGACCATTATCGATAACGACGCTGCGCCGAGCAGGATCAAGCTGACGCTTCTGAATGATTCGGATGGCGATCTATTCACCGTGCCGGAGAGTGTCGGCAGCACGACGGTGAAGGTGAAGGCGGATCTGAAGGGGGATGAGGGGAAGGATCCCACCACCTACGCCACGGCCCAAACGCTGACTGTGACGGTAGGAGCGGATGATGACACGGCAATTGAAGGGATCGACTACGAGAAGATTGACGAGGACGTCAACCCGATCACAATTACCATCCGGGCGGGTAAGTTATTTGGAACCGAGACGTTCACACTGACGCCGAAGAGTGATTCGGTGATCGAGGAAGACGAGACGCTGACCATTTTAGGCAACATACCGACTGAGGTGCCGATCGAAGACACCAGCCTGACGATAATAGACGACACCATAGATGTGCAGCCATCGTTTGGCAACAACAGGATTGACGGTCAGATCTTCACCTATACCGAGAATCTGGAGATCGAGCAGCTGGTTTTACCTGAAGCATCAGGCGGAAACGGCGAACTGCGCTACACCCTGACGCCGCTGAAGCCGGACAGCACGCCGGCATTGCCTGAGGGTCTGGACTACAACGAAGAAGAGCGGACGATCACCGGAACACCGAAGCTCTACCACAGGAAGACGAAGTACACCTGGACAGCCATCGATGAGGATGGAGACACCACAAGCCTGACCTTCTCGATCAAGGTGGATCTTGCTTCCGTGGAGAAGGAGGCGATCCGTTCCGCCCTGTCTGGTCAGGCCCGGGCGTTGCTCGGCAGCGTGACGG
Source organism: Aphanocapsa feldmannii 277cV (assembly GCA_004768415.1). Lineage (GTDB taxonomy): Bacteria > Cyanobacteriota > Cyanobacteriia > PCC-6307 > Cyanobiaceae > Aphanocapsa_A > Aphanocapsa_A feldmannii. The sequence goes on from SRMO01000004.1 coordinate 1,326, forward strand.
AGATGATCGGCAGTCGTCTTGACAGCGCCAGCGGCGGTACGGGGAGCACCAGCAGTATCTGCGTCAGCCCTGCGGCGGCTGCCGCTGGCAACCCTGGCGATGACACCATCACTGCAGCCCATGGCATTGCCACTGCCAATGCCTGGCAGGGCAACAGCGGGAAGGCTGGCCCCGACGGCATGGGCCTGCGCGGTGTCCCCCATGTCGGCCATGCCGCCAGTGACGACAGCATGGATAAAACCTTTGACGACCTGCTGAGCCTGTTCCGGGGCCAGCCTCACTCACTGCAACCGTCTGAGTGGGGCCTGGGCTGCGGTGATGCCACGGCCGGGGACATCCACAAGCGCTGGACGCTGTGGGGCGCCGCGGACCTGCAGTGGGCCAAGGGCAGCACGGAGAGCAGCACGTTCGATGGCGCCTGGGAGTTCCTCTACTTCGGCGCCGATCGTGCATTCAGTGAGCGCTGGCTGGGCGGCCTGTCCCTGTCGCGGGTCTGGGGCGAGGTGGACTACAGCTTCGATGATGCCTCCAGCTCCGGTGGCGGCCAGCTGAGCTCCAGCCTCACCGCCCTCTATCCCTATCTCCATGGCCAGCTGAGCCCCAACCTGGAGCTCTCGCTGATCGCTGGCATCGGTGTTGGTGATGTGGGGAATGTGCGGGAGCATGTGGGCGGGCATCGGGATCAGGGTGATCTCGACATGAGCCTCGTGTCCGTGGGCCTGCGCAGGTCCCTGACCCCGACTGGTGATGTCGATCTGTCGTTCCTCGGTGACACCGGATTCTCGTCCCTGTCAACGGAGGGTGATGGTTCCCTTGACAATGTGGAGGTATCTGTCGTGCGCAGCCGCATCGGGCTTGAGCTGTCACGCCCATTCGCCAGCGGTGCGGAGCCCTTTGCCCGGCTTTATGGCCGCTATGACAGTGGCGATGGGCCCAGCGGCACCGCGGCCGAGATGGTGCTGGGCCTGCGCTACGGCGGAGAGCGTCTCGATCTGGAAGTGCGCGGCAATTATCTGAGCTCGGCGGCCGACTTCGAGCAATGGGGCGCCAATGCCCGGCTCGACTATGGCGCCGCGGCCGATGGCGCTGGACTGAACCTGTCTCTGACCAGCCAGTGGGGTGTCACGGAGAAGGGCGGTTCCTTCCTGCAGGGCCCCATCATCGGGCTGAAGGCTCCAGGTGTCGAGCTGGTGGGGCGGGGAGACGTGTCCCCGGTGCAGCTCAGCGGAGAGGTCGGCTATGGCCTCCCCATGGGAGAGGGACAGCGGTGGGGCATCCTCACCCCGACCATCGGCTACGACCACAGCGAGGCCGGCACGTCCCGCACACGCCTTGGCCTCGCCTACAACCTGTCCAGCGATCGCAACAGGGACATCGAGCTGCGGCTGGATCTGATCCGCAGCGAGGGGGGGCAGAAGGATCCGGACCACAGCATCGAGCTGGGCACCTCCCTGCGCTTCTGAGTCGGGGGCTACCGCTGGG
>SRMO01000040.1:0-2086 GCA_004768415.1 Aphanocapsa feldmannii 277cV
CTCGACAAACGCGAACGTACCCTTCGCCTTGCCTGGTGTTGTTTCTCGCTTTCTCTCGTGGAATCCCCCGTTGATTTGGCCGGATTGTTCCGGTGACGGACTTCCCGGGATGACGGAGCAATCCGGGCACCTTGCGGTGGCGATGGAGGTTTCAGTTACCGCGGTTGTATAGATGGCTGAGGTCTTTGGCCACCGACGCTGAGCTTGGCGGTAGGCGTTGGAAGTAAGCTCTTCACACGGACCGAGGGACAGGGTCTCCCCGGAGGGTGGTTGTGGGCCGCCGGCTCGCGGGTCGGAGCCATCCGGAGGTGGCCGGAGTCGTTTGCAGCCGCGCTGTGCTCGGGAAGCCTCCCCCCTTGGCGCCGCTGCGGGCCCGTCGTAGTGTGGGCGCTCGTTGGGAACCAAAGGAGAAGGCCCGCACGGGGGAGCAACCCCGCCGGGCCACGGCCGGTTGCAGCTTCGCTACGAGACGGGGCTTACCGGCGAGGCATACGTTAGGGCCGAGGCGTGGCGCGATGCAAGGCTTGAGCGCTGCCCGAACCACCCGCACGGGGGCTGTTCGCTGGCACGCCACGGCACCTACGCGCGCAAGAGTCCGCGCGGGACGAAGATTGCTCGCTGGTACTGCCCTGAGAGCCACACCACGTTCAGCCTGCTGCCGGAGTGTCTGGCCGCACGGCTTCCTGGGGAGCTCGACGAGGTCGAACAGGTGGTGGCCCACGCCGAGCAGGCCCCGAGCCTGGCCGCGGCGGGCGATGCGTTGCGCCGCGATGCGGTCGAGCTCGCGGGAGCGATGCGCTGGGTGGGGCGCCGAGTGCGTCTGGTCCATCACGTCCTGAAGGTCGTCATCGGGTTGCTCCCCGAACCGCTCGCCCGGTGCGTCGCCGAGATGGGGGCGGTGCGTACCCGGCTTCAGACCGAGACCGCGCTCAGGGCGCTTCGCACCCGGCTCGCCGAGCAGCTCCCCGTGCTGCCCGCACCGTTGGGGTTTCAACCTCACCGTCTCGGCACGACGAATCGCCTTCGAGCGCGCCAACACAAGATGGGGCCTGATCCGCCATCGGCGCTTGCGTAGCGTCCCCGTCTCCCGGGCCGATGCGCCCCTACCGACGAGGACCTCACCGATGAGCCACCCCGACGAAGAGCTGCGCAAAGCCGTGGCGCTGTTCCGCTACGGCCTCATCGCCGACGTGCTGCGCCTGCCCCCTGGCAGCCGCGAGATTCGCCGCACCCTGCACGAGAAGGCAAAGCGTACCTACACCATCCCCGGCACGCGCCGCACCCGCGTCGCCGTCGAGACGATGCGCGATTGGCTGAGCCTGTATCGCAACGGCGGGTTCGAAGCGCTGTACCCGAAGACCCGCGCCGACCGCGGCCGACCCCGGCGCATGCCCCCCGAGCTCGCCGAGCTGCTCGTCTCGCTCAAGACCGAGCAGCCCGCGCGGTCGGTCAAAGCGCTCATCGAAGCCGCCCGCGAGGGCGGCGTCGACCATCGCCTTGCCCCCTCGACCGTGCCCCGGTTGCTCGCGCGCGAGGGCCTGCTCGACAAACGCCTCGGTGAGCCCGTCGCCACCGACCGGCGACGGTTCGCCTTCCGCCACGCCGGCGAACTTTGGATGAGCGATGTCATGCACGGGCCGAAGGTCAGTGACGGACGCCGGCGCCGCAAGACCTTCCTCATCGCGTTTATCGACGACGCGACGCGCGTCATCCCCTTCGCCGCCTTCGCCTACGCGGAAAACACCACCGCGTTCCTGCCCGTGTTCAAGCACGCCATCGCACGGCGCGGTCTGCCGGCTCGGCTGTACGTCGACAACGGGGCGAACTTCCGCTCCCAGCAGCTCGCGCTCGTGTGCGCCAAGCTCGGCATCGCGCTCATCCACGCCCGACCCTACCAGCCCGCCGGAAAGGGGAAAATCGAGCGCTGGTTCCGAACCGTGCGCGCCGCCTGGCTCGCCCACCTCAGCGCCGAGGCCACCGAGAGCCTGGAGACGCTGAACCGCACCCTGTGGGCCTGGGTCGAGGGCGAGTACCACCTCTCCCCCCACCGAGGCCTCGACGGGCGCACCCCGCTCGACCAGTGGGC
>SRMO01000040.1:2482-2669 GCA_004768415.1 Aphanocapsa feldmannii 277cV
CTGATGTACCTGCGTCACTTCGCCCTCACCCGGCTGCCGTTCGAGACCCCGGCAAACACCGACGAGCTGTTCGAGTCGAACGCCCGCCGAGAGGCCGAAGCACGGCTGCATCACCTCATCGAGCTCAAAGGCATCGGCCTCATCACCGGCGAGGTCGGCTCAGGCAAAACCACCGTGTGCCGCCACC
>SRMO01000041.1:0-3004 GCA_004768415.1 Aphanocapsa feldmannii 277cV
CATGGCTTCGGGGTTCCCTGGCTGCAGTGGTGGCAGGCCGGCCGACCCGACACCGCAGAGGGCAGGGCGTTCAAGGCCCGGGAGGCGGCCTTCCTCTGTCGTTGGCGCCGGGTGGTGGACGACACCGTCGCCGATTACTGCCAGCGCCGGCAGCTGCGGCTCCCCAACCGTTGCACCACCGTGCAACCGGCCGGCACGAAAAGCCTGCTGACCGGTGCCTCACCGGGCTGGCATCCGCCCAAGGCGCAGCGGTTCATCCGTCGCATCACCTTCCGCAAGAACGATCCGGTGGCCCTGGCCTGTCGTGACTTCGGCTACAGCATCGTTCCCTCACAGACCGACAAGGACGAGCAGGGCCGCCTGCTGGACGATCCCTTCGATCCACGCTGCACGGAGTGGCTGGTGGAGATTCCGACGGAGGTGAGCTGGGCCAACCTCCCCGGTGCGGACGAGGTGGAGATCAACAGCTTCTCGGCACTGGCCCAGTTCGACTTCTACATGCAGGTACAGCGGCACTACACCGCCCACAACACCTCGGCCACCATCGAATTCCGCCAGGAGGAGATAGAACCCCTGGCCGATGCGATCCATAACGCCATCTGCAGCAGTGGTGGCTACATCTCCGCTGCCCTGCTGGCCCGCTTCGATGCCAATGCCACCTTTCCACGTCTGCCCTTCGAGCCCATCGACAAGGTCACTTACGAGAGGCTCAACGCTGAAGTGATGAGCCGCCGTGGTGCTGTGGACTTCTTCTCGGCACTGCAGCGGTACGACCAGGGAGAGCAGGTGGAGGCGGGCCCTTCCGGCTGTGACTCCGATCAGTGCCTGCTGCCGCTGATCAAGACCAAGACATGAGGCACATGAACTGCGGTGGTGATCGGCAGGTTTCCTCAAGGCAGAGGACAGCTGGGTGGTGAGAAAATTGACGAGGCTCAAGAATGAATATAGGTGTAGTGAAATGACAGGTGGTACCATGAGACAGTAGTAGCAGTTTCATGACTTCAATTTCAGCATTGTAGGGTTATCCAGAGATTCTTTTCTCGTGTTATCCGAAGATATTCTCATGCAGAAAGTGAGAAATCTCCTTGAAGTTTTCGGTCAGGCTGGAAAACTGTTTTCGCACACGTCACTGAAGCGAGCCAATACTTTTTGATTGATCGATTCCTTATTTTCAAAGATGGCTAAGGGAAGGAACGAAACGCCCAACTCCTTGAAATGCAGCAGCGAGATTGTGGCATCGCGAGTTTTTATCTCGTTGGGGAGAGCGTGCACAAAAGTTGGGCGTGGCATACCGTTAATTCGACAGTCAACAGTATATTTGCCATCCGGATCATGAACTGAATCATTCCAGGAGAATTCCCTCCGTCCTTTCGGGACAACTTCACTCAACAGGGTTTCAAAGTCCTTTATGAAAGTAGACTAAACCCGCTGCTGAGACAGGTACGTCACGTCGTAGTAAATCTTGAGTAATGCCTGAATAAAAGAATCGAGGGCATCCCCGTATCTGTCGTCCGACACGCCGAGCAGTAACTCACCATCACGATCCTCAAGATGGAATGTGGACAGAGTGTTGTCGATAATTTTCTTGCGCGTACCGCTACGAAGATCTTTCTCATCAATGTCGTAGGCGAGATGCATGTAAGTATGTGCTTCGTCGGAGAACACCCACCGCGACCCTTCTTTTTTCAGGACGATAGCTAAGTGATCACCGTCGTCAAAGAGAAAGGGAGTGAATACACGAAAACGCTCCAAGCCATCGGCTGAGAGTCGAACTTGTGCTGCAGTTTTCTTGTAAAAATCTTGTTCAATTGCTGTCATTGTCATTGTCATTGTGAAAACCCTCTTAAAATGTCACCTTGTTCAAAAGAGGAGAACTCAAAATTGGCGTCGCTCATCAAGCAGTGAAGGGCGTCGGCAAAATTGTCGAAGCGGTCCGTTGGCTCAGCATAGGCTTCTTCCCGTAGTCTAGGGTTCTGAAGTCTAGCATTCTGATAGCGTTCCGTTGCGAAATGAATGTGAAAGTCATAGAATGTTACATCTTCGAGCTGGTTGGTGTGCTCATGGCTCTTACCATCGTAGCGTCGGATACAAAAAATCCGCTTTGACTGTGGGACTGGAAAAGGAACACCCAGGATGATGGAAAAGTCAATCGAATTGATATTATTCTGCCTGAGAATCAAGCGAAATATTGTCCCTAAATTGCCAGTCAAATCTAGTTTTTTCTCACTGTTGCCTCTCTTGGAGGTGAGAGGGAATGGGCTTGGATTCAGCAAGCTCTTGTGTTCCTGCAACAATGATTCAATCTCTTGATCCGAGTATGTGATCGCCATAGGCTACTCTACCTCGACCAGAAACACGCGCCAAGCCAGCAACGCCTATATTATATCTTGCTTGATGGAGCGGATCTTAATTGCGGTGGCGCTCCAGCTTGATTACTGGCCGGTGTCGATAGCGTCAAGCCTTGATCGCTGCGTTAGCATTTGAGATAGCCTATGCGGTCAGCCACAACGACAACGTGGTGGCAGTGACACTGCTACCAGATGCAGGGTGGGTGCTGCTGCGGGCAGAGATAAATCAGGGCTGGGAAGAGCACCCTCTGGCAGCAGAGGTGGTGGTTACCGGTCAGTCGGTCAGGGTGGGGCTGAACGTGCGAGCTGAAGGTGTCCAATGCACACCCAGTGGGGCAGTTCGAGCAGGCCAGTTCGCTGCAGAAGATGTGATCGGCAGAAGGGCCTCGCCGGGGCGACGACAGATCAGCGCCACCCCGCCAGAAAGCCCCGGGGAGGATCAGCTCCACCGGGGCTGAGGGGATTGGCCTCAGAGCACCGAGACGGTGCCGATGCCTTTGGCCTGCAGCTTGCGGGCCAGCTTATGGGCCAGCTCAGCCGGCATGAACCGAGGCTTTTTCACCGGCTTGCCCCGGCGGCCATAGAAGACCGTGAGGCGCTTGATGCCATCGGGATAGCTGTGCACCACCAGACGGCGGATGTCCACAGCGGCCGGG
>SRMO01000041.1:3125-5198 GCA_004768415.1 Aphanocapsa feldmannii 277cV
GTTTGTCCCTTCTCCCCTCGCCGGCGCTGATGGTGACTGACACCCGGTAGATCACCCTGCTGGGATCCACTGATGGGTGGTTCACGTCCCGTTCATGGCAATGGGCCGTGACGTTGCTGGGGCTGGGCTCCGGGACTGCCACCGGGAGCGGGGGCCTGAGCACCAGAGACCCTGGCTGGGGAGCGACCGGAGTCCGTGGAGTAGGTGGCAGCCGATTGCTCCGCCAAAGGGAAGGTGCAGGACAACTGTGTCAGGCCTCGGCAGTAGTGCCCCGGGAGTGGATGTCCTGCAGGGGCGCGTGGCCTGATCCTTGCCAGGGTGCGAGGACCGGGTGGGGATGCGATCGATGTGCGCTGGCCTGGTGGCAATTCTGTTCCCCCCCTTCTGGCTGATGGTGATGCCGGGATCGATGCGGAGGTGGTGTTCAGCGCTGGTTGAGGAACGCCTGCACTGTTATGCCGATGTCCTTGGCGATCTGGCGGAGGAGCGGGGGGTGATATCCCCGACCCTTGTGAGCAGGGACCGTGGTGCAGCGGCCCTGGGCATCGCGGAGCTGCTGGTGGGAGCTGCGCTGACGGACTGCTTCAAAACCCGGAGTCCTGAGGATGTCAGTCAGCCATCTCAGCGGGTTCGAGAACCGGCGTAGAACCCATGCTCAGGTTGGTACCGAGATCTGTTGGAGCCCAACAAAATCGCTGTCCAAAGCGGGTTCGCCGTCCTCCAGAAGCATGGCAATGACCTCCTGCAGGTTCGCTTGCAGCTCATCGAGGCTCTCACCCTGGCTGTGGGCGCCCGGGAAGCCTGGGACATAGCCCACCAGCAACCCCGTCTCAGGGCAGCGCTCAATCACCGCTGAAAATGTGTGCATGGGCTCCGGCTCCATCTCCCCATTCTGTGGTGACCCAGCAGTGGCTGGAGGAGGGCGTCCACAGCCGCCAGCCCTCAGAAGGGCAGCTTCCGCAGCAGAGCCAGATCCACAAGCTGGGGTTGAGCCGATCAAGGGCATGATCCGTCAGCCTCTGGATTTGGCGGAGAGGGTGGTGGGAGGACATTCACCCCTCGATCGAAATGTGGGAGAACAGGGAACTGTTGCGCTCTTGCTGACTTCTCATCGCCCTCGGACAGTTGTTCTGTTTTTGCAGATCTGACTGAGTTTTCAGCAAGCTCTTAGGGATGCTCTGGATAGCTGGAGCAACAACAGGTGGCATCTTGAAACAGAAACAACAGGGCACCTCAAAAAATCGCCTCTTCCTTGTCGGTAAGTCCTGCTGACAGACGCGATCCCTTACCACTACTGATGCCTTTATGGCAACAGGCCACCCACAGGGCAAGGTTGCTTGATTTTTCGAGGTGCCCATCAGATCCGCTCATATTTATCATAAATACAGTCGGCAACCATGATTTTTAATGATTTCCTCAAGCTCTCGCTGCTGCGCTTGCCTCCAATCCCGCTGGACCTGTTGCGGTGCAGTGCCCTAGGGGGCAACAGGCAGAAACGGGCTCTTGGCGGCCCTCAAAGACCAACCAGAAGAGGAGGCTATCGCACTGGATAGGATCGCTAAGCAGAGATTATCGTTCCTGGACCCCGTTACCCCCCCACTTGACTGACTTGCTTGATAGGCTAAAATGAAGGAGATCCCAATTGATTGGATGATGGTTTGATGAATAATGACAAAGATAAAAAGGGATCCTCTGGAGTGCCTGAGTTTGTCTCAGACATTGGCGAGGCCATAGATGATTTGACGTACCGGACTACCCAGGAGCAGAAGCCTGCCGCCAAAGAGCAAAGCAAGAACGAGCAACCACACCCACGGAAGTCAACAGCAGAGTCAGCGCCCGCGCTCCTGCATAGAGCAGCGAGTCCGCTTCACATAGCAGCGCGGGAAGGCCAAGCAGAGTCGATCAAGGAGTTGCTCAGCGCTGGCGCCCAACTCAATGCCAGGGATAAAGATGGGTTGACTCCACTTCACGTAGCAGCGGGGGGTGGCCAAGTAGAATCGATCAAGGAGCTCCTCAGCGCTGGTGCCCAACTCGATGCCAGGGCTGAAGATGGATCAACTCCGCTTCACTTCG
>SRMO01000042.1:0-3705 GCA_004768415.1 Aphanocapsa feldmannii 277cV
CAGCGTCACGCCAGAGCCCGGCGTGACCGTGACCGTCACCGCGGCGGTGGGCTGGCTGGCAAGCGCGACCGTGTAGCTGCCGCTTCCACCTTCGGCCACCGTCAGTGGGGACGGTGTGAACAGCAGAGCGGTGGTTTCATCATCGGCAACCGTCACCACCAGATTTCCGCTGACCGAGCCATAGCCGCCGCCGCTGGCTCTATGGAGCAGTGTCACGGTGTCATCGACCGCGTCATCGTCCTGCTCACCACTCACCTGCACTGTTTGTGGTGTATTCCAGTTGGCGGCGGAGAAGCTGAGCCTGTTCTGGTTGCCGTTGGTGTCGGCATCGGTATCCAGCGTCACGCCAGAGCCCGCGCTGATGGTGACCGTCACTGCGGCGGTGGGTGAGCCGGCAAGCGTCACCGTGTAGTTGCCGCTCCCACCTTCGGCCACCGTCAGGCCTTCTGGTGTGAACACCAGAGCGGGTGGCTTGTCATCATCGCTGACGGCCACACTCAGGTTTGCTTTGACATGGACATAGTCACCGCCGCTGGCGCTATGGGACAGTGTCACGGTGTCATCGATGGCGTCATTGTCCTGCCCTGCGCTCACTTCCACTGTCTGTGGTGTGCTCCAGTTTGAGGTGGAGAAGCTGAGAGTGCTCTGGTTGCCATTGGTGTCGGCATCGGTGTCCAGCGTCACACCCGCGCCTGCGCTGACCGTCACCGTCACCGCAGCGGTGGGCTGGCTGGCAAGCGCCACCGTGTAGCTCCCACTACCACCTTCGGCCACCGTCAGTGAGGTGGGTGTAAGCACCAGGAGATTGCCACACCGCGGCAGCTCAACATCGACCGTCACACTTAACGGTAGGCTCCTCGGTAAACAGATTAAACTATTGCCATTCAGCTTGAGTGTCTCTAGAGCAGAGAGCCCAGCAAAGATATCTTCTGGCAGGCTGCTTAGGTCATTGTAATGCAGAGTGAGTTCCTCTAGATTAGAGAGCCCATCGAAGATATCTTCTGGTAAACTGCTTAAGTCATTGTAATGCAGAGTGAGTTCCTCTAGATCAGAAAGCTCATCGAAGATATCTTCTGGTAAACTACTTAAGTCATTGTAATTCAGATAGAGCTCTTCTAGATCAGAGAGCCCATCGAAGATATCTTCCGGCAGACTTCTTAAATCATTGTCACTCAGCCAGAGTATTTCTAGATTAGAGAGTCCATCGAAGTCACCTGAGCTTAATGAAGTTATTTTTTTAGCGGAAAGATTACAAGTTGTCTCATCAGAACTCAATGCACCCAAGGTGCGTTCACAGATGTTCTGAACGTTCACACTCAAGCTTGCCGTCACCGAGTCATACACTAAATCATAGCCGCCACCGCTGACGCTGTGGGACAGCATCACGGTGTTATCGACATCCTGCCCTACGTTCACCTCCACCGTCTGTGGTATATTCCAGTTGGCAGTGGTGAAGCTGAGGCTGTTCTGGTTGCCGTTGGTGTCGGCATCGGTATCCAGCGTCACGCCAGATCCCGGCGTGACCGTGACCGTCACTGCGGCGGTGGGCTGGCTGACAAGAGCGACCGTGTAGCTGCCGCTTCCACCTCCGATCAACGTCAGTGAGGAGGGTATAAGTACTAGGGGACTGCCACACCGTAGCAACTTAACATCGACTATCACACTTAGCGATAGACTCCTCGGTAAACAGATTAAACTATTGCCATTCAGAAAGAGATAGTCTAGATTAGAGAGTCCATCAAAGATATCTTCCGAGAGGCTACTTAGATCGTTGTTATTCAGAAAGAGATAGTCTAGATTAGAGAGTCCATCAAAGATATCTTCCGAGAGGCTACTTAGATCGTTGTTATTCAGAAAGAGTATGTCTAAACCAGAGAGCCCATCAAAGATATCTTCCGATAGACTACTTAAATTATTGTTATACAGTGAGAGTGTTCTTAAATTAGAGAGCCCATCGAAAATATTTTCTGGCAAGCTGCTTAGATTATTAGCATTCAGAGTGAGATATTCTAGATTAGGGAGACCAGCGAAGATATCTTCCGGCAGGTTGCTTAGGTCATTGTTATCCAGAAAGAGTATGTCTAAATTAGAAAGCCCAGCGAAAATATCTTCTGGCAGACTACTCAGGCGGCTGATATTTAGATAGAGATATTCTAGATTAGAGAGTCCATTGAAGATATCTTTCGGTAGACTGCTTAGGTCATTTCTATTTAAATTAAGATGTTGTAGATTAGACAGCCCATCAAAGACTTTTTCCGGTAGGCTGCTTAGATTATTTTTATGCAGATAGATATATTTTAAATTAGACAGTCCATCAAAAACTTCTTCCGGTAAACTGCTTAGATTATTTTTATACAGATAGAGATATTCTAAATTAGACAGCCCAGCGAAGATATCTTTCGGCAGGCTGCTTAGGTCATTGTCCTCCAAATAAAGTTTTTCTAGATTAGAAAGCCCATCGAAGTCACCTGAGCTTAATGAAGTGATTTCTTTGTTAGAAAGATAGCAGGTTATCCCACTAGAACTCAATGCATCCAAGCGTTCACAGATGTTCTGAGTCTGAGGGTGAGCACTTGGAGAGAGGGTAAGAAGAGCAGCCAGTGTTGGAGCGGCCCAGGCTAGGGAAGATGTCCAGAAGGTCTGGTGGGGCAAGTTGATGTGGCCTGTCCAGAAGGAGGACGGCGTTGAAGTCGGGGCATTGCTACTGGACATTGTGCAGCTGGCATGGGTTGACTGATCTGAAGGAGAGCTTCATCGATGCATGTGTCCATCACTAAGCCCAACAAGCTTTGGACCAAGCCGCCTCGCGCCCTGCATGCAGTCGGGATCGCGAACATCCGCAGTGCTGCGAGCCAATGGCAATAAAGGGGTGAAGCTGTTGGAGGTAGAAGCGGTCTGGCAGGATGCGGTGCGCCCAGCGGCAAGACGCAAGCGGAGAGTTGAGACGACGGCGCCATGAAGATAAACTCATGGCCGACAACACAACGACCTGGTTATACTGGGTTATCGTGATAACATTGCCGTTCTTTGTCAGGACCAGTTCTAACCACGTTCATGTCTTGATCTTTGGTCATTAATGACTGAAGTAAAGCCACGTGGCAATGGTCTGCTCTTACCCATTGGTGCTCTACGTGGAACGGTAATGTCCGTAATGAGGACGCATGCTGAGCTCATGCCGTGCCTTTGGTCTTGATTTAATTAAGGGCACCTCAAAAAATTGCTTCTTTCTCGTCAAAAATCGCTGCTGGCCTACGTGATCCCTTGCAGCTACTGGTGCCCTTATGGCAACAGGCCATCCCACAGGGAAAGGTTGCTTAATTTTTCCAGGTACCGTCAAATCATGGCACAGCTTGACGCTCTGTTGCTGTTTACCGGTGCACCATTTTCAAAATTCTTCACAGAAGTATCTCCTCGCCACGTCCCAGCAGGCTCAGGTTTGCCTCAGTAGCGGTAGAGGTGGCGAGGCCTTCTCCCCTGATGGTAGCCGGTGCATGGGTAAGGCCAAGGAAGCCCTGGAAAATCGACGCAAGCCACAAGTCGACCCTTGCAGCGCAATGGATCTCGTCGAGAGAACGTGGAGGGAGAATGCAAGGTTTTCCAGAGCTTCCCTAACCGACCGGCGTTCTGGCGCCATGTGCACTTCCAATGGATCGGCCCCGGTCCAATGAACTGGGCTGCCAGCCGGCAGCCCAGGATCAGAAACGC
>SRMO01000042.1:3953-4777 GCA_004768415.1 Aphanocapsa feldmannii 277cV
AGCTGTAGCCGATCTCGCCGCTGATCTCCGCAGGCAGGCTGTCGCCATCGCTCTGGGCAGAGACCAGTGCCGGGGTGGGCAGCTCCATGCTGTGCCCGTCCAGGAAGGAATCGCCGTTCTCCGCCGCACCCCACTGGCTGGTGAGCGCCAGGTTCAGCCCCGTGCCGTTCGTGGCCGGGCTGTAGTCGAGCCGGGCCTTGGCACCCCATTGCTCGAGCTCTGCCGCCGAGGTCAGGTGGTTGCCGCGCAGCTCCAGGTTGAACCGTTCATCGCCGTAGCGCAGGCCCAGCACCACCTCGCTGCAGCGCCTGTGGGGCCATCACCGCTGTCGTAGCGGCCATGGAGCTGCGCGAAAGGCTCTACACCACTGGCAAACGGACGTGACAGCTCGAGGCCCAGCCGGAAGCGGCCGATCGACGCCTCCGCACCGTCCAGGGAGCCATCGCCCTCCGTCGAGAGGGTCAGGAAGCCGGCATCGCTGGTGAGCGCCAGATCGATGGTGCTGCCAGCCTGGGACAGGGGCCTACGCAGGCCCAGGGAGAGGAGGCGCATGTGGAGATCGCCCTGGTCGGTGTCGCCATCCACATGCTCTCGCTCATTCTCCATATCACCAAAACCGATGCCGCCGATGGCCCAGAGCTCCAGGTTGTTGCTCAGCTGGCCATGGAGATAGGGATAGATGGCGGTGAGGCTGGAGGACAACTGGCCGGCACCGGTGGCGGTGGCAGCCTCGAAGCTGTAGTCCACCTCTCCCTGGACCTGAGACAGGGAGAGGCCAGCCAGCCACTGCTCACGGAAGGCGCGATCGGCACCGAGGTAATAGA
>SRMO01000042.1:5036-6183 GCA_004768415.1 Aphanocapsa feldmannii 277cV
GTGGCTGACGTGGGGTACGCCGCGCAGGCCCGTGGCGGCCAGATCCGTGTTCCAGATCTCCCCCTGCCAGCTGTCGCTGGCGATGAGGTGATCGCTGCTGTCGCCATAGCTTCCAGCGATGGCGTTGTCGCCACTGCTGCCACTCTCGTCACTGGTGGCACTTTCGCCATCAGCGCCAGCTGCGGAGTTGAGGCAGACACTGCCGGAGGACCCAGTGCCGCCAGTGCCACTGTCGAATCGCTTGCCGATCATGTCCGTCACACTGCCGAGAATCACCCGGCCCTGACCGGACAAGGCAGAACGGATTGCGGTTTCTTCCGCCGGGGAGGTGACCACGGTCACCAGGAAGGATAAGGATGCAGAATCCGATATCCCGTTTCCGTTTGCCGCCGTAGCCGTAACAGTGATGCTCGCCTTGCCTTCCCGGACCGGTGTCACCATCAGCATGGAACTGCCGGGTGATTCGGGTTCGACCGATGCCACGGCTGGGTGGCTGGAAGCAAAGTGCCACGTGATATCACCAGCCTTGTCATTTTCCACGTTGAAGGCAGTGCTCCCGTCCCTGCTGCCATCCTCGCCGCCGACGTAGAGCGTGAGCGGTTCCAGAGTGCCGGTGGCTATGAGCCAAGGCGGTAACGCCGCCGTCGTGTTTGTGTGGTTGGTGGTTGTCTCATCATCGCTGACGGTCACACTCAAGTTTGCTGTGACCAAGCCATAGTCGCCGCCGCTGGCGCTGTGGGACAACGTGATGGTGTCATCGATTGCGTCATCGTCCTGCTCACCGCTCACCGCCACCGTCTGTGGGGTGTTCCAATTGGCGGTGGTGAAACTGAGGCTGTTCTGGTTGCCATTGGTGGCGGTATCGGTATCCAGTGTCACGCCCGCGCCTGCGTTGACCGTCACCGTCACTGCGGCGGTGGGTGAGCCGGCGAGCGCCACCGTGTAGCTGCCGCTTCCACCTTCGGCCACCGTCAGGCTTTCTGGTGTGAGCACCAGAGCGGGCGCTTTGTCATCATCGCTGACGGTCACACTCAAGTTTGCTGTGACCAAGCCATAGTCGCCGCCGCTGGCGCTGTGGGACAACGTGATGGTGTCATCGATTGCGTCATCGTCCTGCTCACCGCTCACCGCCACCGTCTGTGGGGTG
>SRMO01000043.1:0-2031 GCA_004768415.1 Aphanocapsa feldmannii 277cV
GCTCTCAGCCATGTTTGTCATCTTCAGGGCTAATTTACTTTTTCAGGAAGCCCTAAGTCGTAATGATTACACTTTCGACGACTCAAAAAGCCTTGATGGTGACTTCTTCTTGGGTTGCCCCATTGATGAAGACAGTGAGTCTGATCTCACTGACGAACGGCTCTCCCGTTGGGTCGATCAGCTCAAGCAAGAAATTCCTGCCTTGTCTTGATTGGGGGAAAATCTCAGGCTGACCTCCACATGAACCACACGCGAACTCCAATAATGTTCTCTTCTGCCTGTATGCAAAAGCCGAACCTCTCGTATAGGGGAAGATTTCTCGGGTCAGCTGTCTCCAGGTAACAACCAACCTCGTCGGTGTCTGCTCGGCGTACAAGCTCCCTCAACATTGCTGAGCCAATCCCCCGTCCTTGCTGTTCAGGAAGTACGCCAAGAAGTTCCAAATAATAGTGCGGTAGTTGTTTCGGATGCTGTTTTTCATAGGCGTTCAGCAACTGGATCCAGCGTCCAAGCCCCTGAAAACCGTGTCGCATCACCGCCTTGCTGATAATCTGCAACTGGGACAGAACCGGAATGGGATAGGTCCCCGGCGGGTGCATGAACGCAGCTCCACAGGGCTTGTCGTCCTTACTTGCCTGAAGAATCCATCCTCTTGGCTCAACGGTGTGCATCATGATAGAGAACACGCTGGCCAGCCGCTTGGTGCGAACAGCGGGATCAGCCCTGAGGATGGCACAAACCGTAGGCTCATTCTCAAAGGCACGGGCGATAATTGCCGCTGATTCAGAATATGCCTGTCGGTCAACCGTCGATACATTGATGGTTGTGGACTCACGTTCTCGTGTCATATCTGGGGTGCCTCTACCCGGGGTCATGGACTGGATGCCTCGCTGGTCGGATCCAAGTGGATGAAAGCCTTGAGAAGCCCCCATCTCATCAAGGCGGGAAGCCTTGGGAATCACTCTCGTTCAGTCAGTCAGTCCGGCAAGTGGTGTTGCAATGGTAGAAGGTGATCTCTTACAGCTACTGGTGGCTTCATGGCAACAGGCCATCCAGACGCGGCTGATCTGATTTCCCCGGAGTTGCTGGATCCGGTGATGCCCTGATTCGAGCAGAAACCAATGGATCCGGCCCCGGTCCAATGCATGGCGAGGCCGGCCGGGAGCCCGGGATCAGAAGCGCAGGGTGGTACTCAGTTCGATGCTGTGGTCCGGGTCCTCCTGGCGGCGCTCCCTGCGGGCCAGATCCAGGCGCAACTCGATGTCCCTGTCGAGATCACTGGAGAGGGCGTAGGCAAGACCGACGCGGCTGCGGGAGCTGCCGTTGTCGCTGTGGTCATAGCCCAGGTTCGGGGTGAGGATGCCCCACTGCTGACCCATGGAGAGGCTGTAGCCGATCTCGCCGCTGATCTCCGCAGGCAGGCTGTCGCCGTCGCCCGCTGAGACCAGTGCCGGGGTGGGCAGCTTCATGGTGTGCCCATCCAGGAAGGAATCGCCGTTCTCCGCCGCACCCCACTGGCTGGTGAGCGCCAGGTTCAGCCCCGTGCCGTTCGTGGCCGGGCTGTAGTCGAGCCGGGCCTTGGCACCCCATTGCTCGAGCTCTGCCGCCGAGGTCAGGTGGTTGCCGCGCAGCTCCAGGTTGAACCGTTCATCGCCGTAGCGCAGGCCCAGCACCACCTCGCTGCAGCGCCTGTGGGGCCATCACCGCTGTCGTAGCGGCCATGGAGCTGCGCGAAAGGCTCTACACCACTGGCAAACGGACGTGACAGCTCGAGGCCCAGCCGGAAGCGGCCGATCGACGCCTCCGCACCGTCCAGGGAGCCATCGCCCTCCGTCGAGAGGGTCAGGAAGCCGGCATCGCTGGTGAGCGCCAGATCGATGGTGCTGCCAGCCTGAGACAGGGGCCTGCGCAGACCCAGAGAAAGGAGGCGCATGTGGAGATCGCCCTGGTCGGCATCGCCATCCACATGCTCCCGCTCGTTCTCCACATCCCCGAAGCCGATGCCGCCGATGGCCCAGAGCTCCAGGTTGC
>SRMO01000043.1:2475-2630 GCA_004768415.1 Aphanocapsa feldmannii 277cV
TACGCCGCGCAGGCCCGTGGCGGCCAGATCCGTGTTCCAGCTCTCTCCCTGCCAGCTGTCGCTGGCGATGAGGTCATCGCTGCTGTCGCCATAGCTGCCAGCGATGGCGTTGTCGCCACTGCTGCCACTCTCGTCACTGGTGGCACTTTCGCCAT
>SRMO01000043.1:3013-3754 GCA_004768415.1 Aphanocapsa feldmannii 277cV
ATCACCAGCGTCGTCATTCTTCACGCTGAAGGCATCGCTGCCGTCCCTGCTGCCATCCTCACCGCCGACGTAGAGCGTGAGCGGTTCCAGAGTGCCGTCTGCCGTGATCCAGGATGGTAACGCCGCCGTCGTGTTTGTGTTGTTGTTTGTCTCATCATCGCTGACCGTTACCACCAGATCCCCAGTGACCGAGCCATAGTCGCCGCCACTGACAGTGTGGGACAACGTGACGGTGTCATCTTCCGTGTCATTATCCAGCCCTGCACTCACCTCTACTGTCTGTGATATGTACCAGTTTGTGGTGGTGAAGCTGAGGCTGTTCTGGTTCCCATTAATGGTGGCATCGGTATCCACCGTCACCTCCGAGCCCGTGCTGACGCTGACCGCCACAGTCACTGTGGCGGTGGGTGAGCCGGCGAGTGCGACCGTGTAGCTGCCGCTTTCACCTTCCGCCACCGTCAGGTTTTCTGGTGAGAACACCAGAGCGGGCGCTTTGTCATCATCGCTGACCGTCACCACCAGATCACCGCTGACAGAGTCGTAGTCACCGCCGCTGGCGCTGTGGGACAACGTCACGGTGTCATCGACCGCGTCATCGTCCTGCTCCGCGCTCACTTCCACCGTCTGTGGCGTGTTCCAGTTGGCGGCAGAGAAGCTGAGGCTGGTCTGGTTGCCGTTGGTGGCGGCATCGGTATCCAGCGTCACTTCCGTGCCTGCGTTGACCGTCACCGTCACTGCGGC
>SRMO01000044.1 GCA_004768415.1 Aphanocapsa feldmannii 277cV
GCCAGCATGGTCAGATGTGCTGCAGCGCAATGGATCTAGGCTTTTTCAGCAGGCCCTAGTTAGGCGTATCAGAATTGCCATCTCCGGTAATCTGGATACCGAATTCAGAAGCATCGACAGCGATGGAAATATCGCTGCTATCGGAGCTGAACTTAATCCCATCACTGCCCCGCGGCGGTGCGATCGTTTTGCTCAAATGCGTCAGCACAAGGTCGGTATAGGTGCCTTTGGTTCCAGCATCGACAAGGACACCATCCGACAGGTCACCGCTACAGGTCACCGTTGTGTTGTCGATCCTGCACTGGGGGGAGGTGGGTGTTGCTGGATCGGCCGACACGGGCGGTGCGCCACCGAGGACCATCGCACCGGCAGCAACCCAGGCGACAAGGAGATGGCATGCCGGGAGGTGCCTGGACCGTGTTACAGCACGGTCTGTGATCCGGTTGTGCCAATCCAGATCAACGCTGTTAGCATGCATTGTTTCTTGCATGAATGTTTTGTTTCTTGAATACATGATTGGTCAAGGCTTGGCCAGAAAACTATAGCCTGAATCCTAGCTTCAATCTGGAAAGATGGCTTGACATTGGCGAGTCAGCTTATCAGGGGCACATCGAAAAATCGCTTCTTTCTCGTCGGAACAGTTCTGACGACTCCCGAGATCCCTTACAGCTACTGGCACCTTCATGGCAACAGGCCATCCCGCAGTGCAAGGTTGCTTGATTTTTCGAGCTGCCCTCAGGTTGCAAGCTGGTCGACGTGCAGGCACGCCAGACAGCGATCACCGCTCTGCTCCAGCCAACACCGTTGCCGCCCACCGATGTGTCCGCTGATACGACCGGTGCAGTGGCTATCAGAGTCCATCAGTTGCTGACTTCCAGGCTGACTGCCCTGGAGGCGGTGGCTGCCAACACCAGGCTGCTGCTACCAGGTGGCAACGACCCTGCTGCTGTTGTTGCGGACTATCCGCTCTGCCCGGCGGAGCCATGCTGTGCCGGGGCAGGATCATGTCCGGACCGGGCCCATCACCACGCTGACCCGCTCACGCAAGATCCTGTTGGCCCGCAATGGTGACCGCTGGCAGGGCAGCTTCATCCACCTCGATGCCACAGGGCATGAGGAGATGCGTTTTTCTTCCGCGCTGCTGGTGGTGGAGCGCTTCGGCCAGATCGAAGCAGCCCTGGTCAATGGCAGCAGTGACAAGACATTGAGCATGGTGTTCAGCGACCTGCCTGTGATGGTTTCAGCAACGGCCTTGCCCATGCACCTGCCACTATCAGGGGAGAAAACCTTGCCAACTCTACCGCCACTGAAGCAAGTCTGAGCATGCTGGGACATGGCGAGGAAAAACTTCGGCGAAGAATTTTGAAAATGGTGTACCAGCAGACAGAAATAGAGTGCCAAGCTGTGCGATTATCTCAACTCTCCACTTGCGTCTTCCCGCCTTATCCCCAGTCGAACCACATCCCGCCAGATCCCGCCAGACCGCTTCTATCTCTGAGCTCTTCATGTTTTCATTGTTATTGGACTACAGCACTGCGGGTGTTTGCGATCTCGACTGCATGGAGGGTGCGAGCTTGGCCTAGTCTAGGATCTGTTAGGCTTGGCGATGGACACCTGCATCGATGAGCTTCCTGTCAGATCAGTTAACCCGTGCCAGCTGCATAATGTCCAGTAGCAATGTCCTGACTTCAATGCCGTCCTTCTCCTGGATACACCAGATCAACTTGCCCCACCAGACATCCTGGACATCTTCCCTAGTCTGGGCTGCTCCAACACTGTCTACTCTGCTCATCCTTTCTCCAAGTGCTCACTCTCAGACTCAGAATATCTGTGAACGCCTGGATGCATTAAATTCTAATGGTAAAATTTGTAATCTTTCCTCTAAAGAAATTACTTCATTAAGCTCAGATGACTTCACTGGACTCTCTTCTCTACGAAAGCTCTATCTGAGCAACAATAATTTAAGCAGTCTACCGGAAGATATCTTCGCTGGACTCTCTTCTCTACGAAATCTTAATCTGAACAAGAATAAATTAAGTAGCTTGCCAGAAGATATCTTCGCTGGACTTTCTAATCTAGAGACACTCTTGTTGAATAAAAATAACCTAAGTAGTTTACCGGAAGATATCTTTAATGGACTTTCTGATCTACACAAGCTCTCACTGAATAAGAATGACTTAAGTAGCCTGCCAGAAGATATCTTCGCTGGACTCTCTGATCTAGACACACTCTTGCTAAATAAAAATGAGCTAAGCAGCTTACCGGAAAATATTTTCGCTGGGCTTTCTGATCTACATATACTCTCGCTGAATAAAAATGAGCTAAGCAGCCTGCCGGAAAATATCTTTGATGGGCTTTCTGATCTAGAAATACTCCGGCTAAATAAGAATGACCTAAGTAACCTCCCGAAAGATATCTTTGATGAACTCTCTGATCTAGATACACTCAATCTAAATGAAAACAGTTTAATCTGTTTACCGAAGAGCCTACCGCTAAATGTGACGGTTAGTCCTGCTGATCTGCTGTCGTGTGGGGAGCTGGTACTCACACCATCCTCACTGAGCGTAGCCGAAGGTGGTAGCGGCAGCTACACGGTAGCCCTTGCCAACGTACCCAGCAGCGCAGTGACGGTGACAGTCAGCACAAGCTCAGGCGTGACACTGGATACCGATGCCGCCACGAATGGTAACCAGAACAGCCTCAGCTTCTCCACTTCAAACTGGAGTACACCACAGATGGTGATGGTGAGCGGGGAGCAGGATGATAACGCGGTCAATGACATCGTGATGCTGGCTCACACTGCCAGCGGCGGCAACTATGGCGCTGTTACAGCAAACTTGAGTGTGACGGTGAGCGATGATGAAACCGCCGCTCTGCTACTCACACCAGCAAGCCTGACAGTGGC
>SRMO01000045.1:0-1168 GCA_004768415.1 Aphanocapsa feldmannii 277cV
AACGCGGTCAATGACATCGTGATGCTGTCCCACACCGCCAGTGGCGGCGGCTATGACTCTGTCGCAGCAAACTCGAGTGTGATCGTTGCCGATGATGAAACAGCTGCTCTGGTACTCACACCAGCAAACCTGACCGTGAGCGAAGGTGGTAGCGGCAGCTACACGGTGGCCCTTGCCAGCGCGCCCACCGCCGCGGTGACGATCATCCTCAGCTCTGGCTCTGGCGTGACGCTGGATGCCGATGCCAACACCAACGGCAACCAGAACAGCCTCAGCTTCTCCACTACAAATTGGAACACACCACAGACAGTGGTGATAAGCGCCGGGCAGGATGATGACGCGGTCGATGACACCGTGGCGCTGACCCACACTGCCAGCGGCGGCGACTATGGCTCTATCACCGGGGATCTGGTGGTGACGGTGAGCGATGATGAAACGGCCGCTTTGGTGCTCACACCGTCTTCTCTGACCGTGCTGAGAGGTAGAAGCGGCAGCTACATGGTGGCCCTTGCCAGCGCACCCACCGCCGCGGTGACGGTCAGCGTCAGCTCTGGCTCTGGCGTGACGGTAGATACCGATGCCACCACCACCGGTAACCAGAACACCCTCAGCTTCTCCACCGCCAACTGGAGCACACCACAGACAGTGAATGTGAGCGTGGAGCAGGATGATGACGCAGTCGATGACACCGTGACGCTGACTCACAGTGCCAGCGGTGGTGACTATATCTTGGTGACGGCAAACTTAAATTTGAACGTCCAGAACATCTGTGAACGCATGGATGCACTGAGTTCTAATGGGAAAACTTGCAATCTTACCTCCAAAGGAATCACTTCATTAAGCTCAGGTGACTTCGCTGAACTCTCTAATCTAAAATATCTCTATTTGGGCATAAATCAACTAAGCAGTCTACCAGAAGATATCTTTGATGGACTCTCTAATTTGCAATATCTCTTGTTAGGTGGCAATGATCTAAACAGTCTATCAGAAGATATCTTTGCTGAACTCTCTGATCTACAATATCTTTATCTGAATAATAATAACTTAAGCAGCTTACCAGAAGATATTTTTGCTGATCTCTCTGATCTACGCACACTCTTACTGTATAATAATGACCTAAGCAGCCTGCCGGAAGATGTCTTCGCTGATCTCTCTGATCTACGCACAC
>SRMO01000045.1:1178-1977 GCA_004768415.1 Aphanocapsa feldmannii 277cV
CTACAATATCTCTTGTTAGGTGGCAATGATCTAAACAGTCTACCAGAAGATATCTTCGCTGAACTCTCTGATCTACAATATCTTTATCTGAATAACAATAACCTAAGCAGCCTGCCAGAAGATATTTTTGCTGGTCTCTCTGATCTAGACACACTCTTGCTGTACAACAATGACCTAAGCAGCCTGCCGAAAGATATCTTCGATGAGCTCTCTGATCTACGCATACTTTATCTGTATAACAATGACCTAAGCAGCCTGCCGGAAGATGTCTTCGATGAGCTCTCTGATCTACGCACACTTTATCTGTATAACAATGACCTAAGCAGCCTGCCAGAAGATATCTTCGATGGGCTCTCTAAGCTGGATACACTCTTTGTGTCGGGTAATAGTTTAACCTGCTTACCGAAGAAGCTACCGCTAAGTGTGACGATCACGCCGGCTGACCTGCTGCGCTGTGGTAATCTGGTACTCACGCCATCTTCACTAACCGTGGCTGAAGGTGGTAGTGGCAGTTACACGGTGGCTCTCAACAGCACACCCACCGCCACGGTGACAGTCACCATCAGTGCCGGCCAAGGCGTGGTGACGCGGGATACTGATCCTGACACCAACGGCAACCAGAACACCCTCAGCTTCACCACTGCAAACTGGAACGCACCACAGATAGTGGAGGTGAGCGGGGTGCAGGACGATGACGCGGTCGATGACACTGTGACACTGTCCCACAGCGCCAGCGGCGGTGACTATGGCTCTGCCACAGCAAACTTGAGTGTGACGGTCGCTGATGATGACAAAGCGC
>SRMO01000045.1:1987-2682 GCA_004768415.1 Aphanocapsa feldmannii 277cV
CTGGTAGTGGCAGCTACACGGTGGCGCTTGCCGGCGCACCCACCGCTGCGGTGACAGTGACGGTCAGCCCGGGCTCGGGCGTGACGCTGCTGGATACCGATGCCGCCACCAGCGGCAACCAGACCAGCCTCAGCTTCACTACCGCCAACTGGAACATACCACAGACGCTGGGGATGAGCGCGGAGCAGGACAGTGACGCGGTCGATGACACCGTGACGTTGTCCCACACTGCGAGCGGCGGTGACTACGACTCGGTCAGCGGGGATTTGGTGGTGACCGTCAGCGATGATGAAACGCCCGCTCTGGTGCTCACACCATCCTCACTGACGCTGGCCGAAGGTGGTAGCGGCAGCTACACGATGGCGCTCGCCAGTGAGCCCACCGCCGCGGTGACAGTGACGGTCAGCCCGGGCGCAGGCGTGACACTGGATACCGATGCCGCCACCAGCGGCAACCAGAACAGCCTCAGCTTCTCCACCGCCAACTGGAACACACCACAGACGCTGACGCTGAGCGCAGAGCAGGACGCCGACGCGGTCGATGACACCGTGACGTTGTCCCACACTGCCAGTGGCGGTGACTATGGCTCGGTCACGGCAAGCTTGAGTGTGACCGTCAGCGATGATGAAACGCCCGCTCTGGTGCTCACACCGTCCTCACTGACGCTGGCCGAAGGTGGTAGCGGCAGCTACACG
>SRMO01000045.1:3200-3313 GCA_004768415.1 Aphanocapsa feldmannii 277cV
TACACCCCAGACAGTGGATGTAAGCGTGGGGCAGGATGTTGATGACACCGTGACACTATCCCACAGCGCCAGCGGTGGTGACTATGGTTCGGTGACAGCAAACCTGAGTATAA
>SRMO01000045.1:3323-3465 GCA_004768415.1 Aphanocapsa feldmannii 277cV
CCAGACAGTGGATCTGAGCGTGGGGCAGGATGTTGATGACACTGTGACGCTATCCCACAGCGCCAGCGGTGGTGACTATGGTTTGGTGACAGCAAACCTGAGTATAAATGTTCAGAATATCTGTGAACGCATGGATGCATTG
>SRMO01000046.1:0-239 GCA_004768415.1 Aphanocapsa feldmannii 277cV
GTCGATCAAAGAGCTGCTCAGCGCTGGCGCCCAACTCGATGCCAAGGCTGAAGGTGGAATGACTCCGCTTCACTTCGCAGCACAGCAAGGTCAAGTAGAGTCGATCAAGGAGCTGCTCCGCACTGGTGCCCAACTCGATGCCAACGATAAAGATGGATTTACTCCACTTCACTTAGCAGCGGAGGTTGGCCAAGTAGAATCGATCAAAGAGCTGCTCAGCGCTGGCGCCCAACTCGATG
>SRMO01000046.1:749-949 GCA_004768415.1 Aphanocapsa feldmannii 277cV
CAGCGCTGGTTCCCAACTCGATGCCAGCGATAAAGATGGATTTACTCTACTTCACTTAGCAGCGGAGGTTGGCCAAGTAGAATCGATCAAAGAGCTGCTCAGGGCTGGTGCCCAACTCGATGCCAGGAATGACATTGGATCAACTCCGCTTCACGTAGCAGCACAGCAAGGTCAAGTAGAGTCGATCAAGGAGCTGCTCA
>SRMO01000046.1:1429-4919 GCA_004768415.1 Aphanocapsa feldmannii 277cV
GAGAGCAGAAATCAGTGCTGCACGGTCTCGCCCGGCGCCAGGCGATGGGTTTAAGCAACGCCAGTGGGCCTCCACACCTTGGCTACCACCAGTCCGTCGCAGGTGTTGCTGACGGTGTAGTGAGTCGGGGTTACCCACGTGGCGTAGTACCAGCTCCAGTACTTGCCGACCTCCACCAGACCGGTCAAGCAGGCGGTGTCTTGGGCGAGCACACGTTCCGAGCGTGGGCATACGCCAGCTGGGGCAGCCACCGCAGACTGGCCAGCGGGCTGGGCCGTCGGCCAGCAGCAATGCCGAGGTGACCAGCCAGAGACCGGGCTGGCGCTGGCCTCGGAGGCCAAACTGATGGCTGCAGGATCTCGTCATGCAGCTCAGGTGCACGATCTGGGAGTCATGAGCAGTCAGGGAGACTCTGGGGAAACCTGCTAAAGCCTGAACGTGGTCATTGCAGTGCAATAGATCCCAGCAAGCGCAAAGGCGAAATCAGGGGTTTCCAGTGTTTACCTGGGGTTGAACGGTCGGATGGGTGCAGCAGTGATTGAGCCGCTATTCAGGGGGTGAGGAGAGCCAGTGGCAGCAGGTGCTGGTTGTGCCGGTGCAGGTAGGGGGTGCTGGATGACCCACCATTCCCAGAAAGAGTCGACCTGACAGGCCCGGTCGGCTCTTTCCCAGCTGGGAGAAGGTCTACCAGTGGGTGGCGGCATTTGTGGACTGGTAAAAACACCAGCACCTCCACAGCGGCCTTGAGACCTGCTGCCCTCGCGACTAGGTTTATATACCTTAAGCACAATGCCGCCATCCCCAGTGCCGGATCAGTGTCTTAACCGTCTACCTTCAACAATCTTGTCTGATACGGTAACAAAAGCAGCGTTTTTCCCTTGCCTGCCAGCTACTGTTGGCTCCGTTTCCATGCCTGATGAACACGCTGCCAAAGTCTGTTTTCAGGTCCTCAAGACTCTGCTGGCAAGCGCGATGGGGGAGTGACTATGATCCGCGTCAAGATCAATCCCGAGCTTCTGCGTTGGGCACGCGAGCGCTCTGGCATCGCGCAAGAAATTCTAGCGGAGAAGTTCAAGAAACTACCGGACTGGGAAGAGGGAGAAGCGCAGCCCACCCTGAAGCAGGTGGAAGCGTTCGCACGCACGGTTCATGTGCCGATCGGCTACCTGTTTCTCACGGATCCCCCACAAGAATCCATCCCCATTCCAGACTTCCGCACCATTGCAGGAAAAGCTGTAAGGCGACCAAGCCCGAACCTACTCGACACGATCTACACCTGCCAGGAGCGGCAGAGTTGGTATCGGGATTTCGTCCTCGTCACCCGTCAGCCGAAGCTTGACTTCGTCGGCAGCGTTACGGTCGAAGTGCCTCACGAAATCGTCGCGCAAGCGATGCGTAAGAAACTTGGCTTCGATCTTGCTGCCCACCAGGAATGTCCGAGCTGGGAAAAAGCCCTGCGGCTATTTATCGACCAAGCCGAGGAAGCGGGAATCCTTGTCATGGTGAGCGGCATTGTGATGAGCAATACCAGCCGCCAGCTCGACCCTGAAGAGTTTCGTGGATTCGCGCTGTCTGATCCTTTCGCGCCGCTGATCTTCGTCAACAGTAATGACACGAAGGCGGCACAGATGTTCACACTTGCCCATGAGCTTGCGCATGTCTGGCTTGGAGAATCTGCCTTGTCCGACCTTGGCGTAGAGCCGAGTTTAGGCTCCCAGCGTGAGGAGGTGTGGTGCAATGCGGTGGCAGCGGAACTTTTGGTGCCGCTGGCTGCCTTGCAATCCGAGCTGCAACGGCAGGACGAGGAGCCGCTCCCAGAATTGTTATGCCGGCTGGCGCATACCTTCAAGGTCAGCAAACTGGTCATCCTGCGACGTCTGTTCGATGCAAAATGGATCAACCGCGACATCTTTGATAGTGAGTTGAAGCAGCAAGTTGAGCGCCTGAAAGAGCACGTCAAAGCCGGGGGTGGCAACTTCTATCGCACAACGCTGGCACGGGTGGGCCATCGCTTTGCCCACGCACTTGTCATGAGTACGCTCGAAGGGCAGACGCTCTACCGGGATGCGTTCAGGATGTTGGGAGTTAAGAAAACCGAGACGTTCAACAAACTCGGGCACGAAGTTGGAGTGATGAGATGACTAATTATCTGATCGATACAAACGTATTTATCGAAGCAAAGAATCGACACTATGGTTTTGATTTCTGCCCTGCCTTTTGGGATTGGCTGATAGATCAGAACCACACCAGAAATATTGCGAGTATTGATGAAGTCGCTAAAGAGCTTCATGTTGTAGATGACGATCTTGCGTCCTGGGCCAGGAGACAGAACGCCAGTTTCTTTCTACCTAAAAATGAAAAAGTCGTGCAGCAAGCTGGACTTGTAAGCGATTGGGTATGCAATAGCAACAATGGATACAAGGATAATGCCATCACGACCTTTCTAGCTGCCGCGGACTACTGGCTTGTCGCTCATGCGCTGGCTCTTGAATGCACTGTCGTCACTCACGAAATACGCGTCAGCGTCAACAGCAAAAAACATATCAAGATTCCAAACGTCTGCGACGGCTTCAATTTGGGCTGCATAAATCCCTACGAAATGCTTCGCGCTGAAGGTGCGAGGTTTGTCTTGGGAAGCTCTGAAAAATTGGCGTAAACTGGAAGTTGGCTGTTGCCACCCCGCCAGAAAGCCCCGGGGAGGATCAGCTCCACCGGGGCTGAGGGGACCGGCCTCAGAGCACCGAGACGGTGCCGATGCCCCTGGCCTGCAACTTGCGGGCCAGCTTATGGACCAGCTCCGCCGGCATGAAGCGAGGCTTTTTCAGTGGCTTGCCCCGGCGGCCATAGAAGACCGTGAGGCGCTTGGCGCCGACGGCCTCGATGCCATCGGGATAGCTGTGCACCACCAGACGGCGGATGTCCACAGCGGCCGGGGAGCAGAGGAAGGAAGGAAGCCATCAGAGAGAAGGCGAGGAACAGCCGCGTCAGGCCTCGGCCGCAGCACTCCCGCAAGGACGTCCCGCAGGGGCGCATGGCCCGATCCTTCGTCGTTCCGCCGGGATGCGGCAGTTCAGCAGTGGAGACGGTCTGGCCGCCGGAGCCAAGGAGAACCTCTGGCAGCAGGACGGGCAGGGGAACTGGCGCATCGATCCAGAGCGCGATGCCCTGCGCATGGCCAACCACACCCGCGTCTACCACCACCGTCCCAGCCGTGAGGAGGTGGTGGCGGCCGTGACCCGCCAGTTCCAGTGCGGCGAGGGTGCGGTCCAGTTCGCACCGGAGGCCATTGCCCGGGCCAATGCCGATCTGCTCGCCAGCGCCGCCCTACGGGCCGGGTTCGTGGAGATCCTCTGCGACCAGGGGAGAGAGGAGGCCGGCCGCTGGCTCCGCCTCAACCACCCCGGCCTCGGCGCCGAGGAACTGGAGCACCGCCTCAGCCGCTATGGCCTCAATCCCTGCGGCGAGATCATCGGCTCCGACTTCCACTGCA
>SRMO01000047.1:0-720 GCA_004768415.1 Aphanocapsa feldmannii 277cV
GCGCTGCTGTCATTGCTGCACGCCTGGGCATCAGCCTGGGTCGATGGAGCGAGATCTGCGATGCCTGCAGGGTGCGTGTGGTGGCGATGCCCCTGGGTGAGGCGGAGGAGCAGGGCCATGGATGAGTGGACCTACGAATGAGTGGACCCGCTGAACCCGGTGATGCTGGCCGGCAGGTATTCGAGGCCGGAAGTGTAAGCCCGGGGATGAGTAGAATCATGGATGAGCAAATCCGCTGAATCCGGTGACGCTGGCTGACAGCCATTCGAGGCTGGAAGTGCAGGCCTGGGGTCTGTGATGGCCGATGCCTCCGTACTCAGGCTGTAGGCCACCTCGAATGCAAATTGCTTCTTTCACCTTGGCGTGGCTGGAAGAGCTGGACGCTGAACAGCCGGGAGAGCTCCGCTCCGCCATGCCTTGATCCGCGCTTGCCCGTTGAAAGTCTTGAACAGACCATTGTTGTGAGTGACATGTGCTGAGATGGCAATACCGCTCTGTCTTTTTCGAGATACCTTAAAGAATTTATCTAGATGCCTATCGTCATCTTGATGTATCTAGTACTTAAGGTTAGGTATGTTAACCAAGGCCAAGGGGATCGTTCCCGTCAGTTGGTTATTCTGAAGATCCAGCGATCCAAGATTATTCAAGTTACCCAAGGCCGCGGGGATCGTTCCCGTCAGTTGGTTATTCTGAAGATCCAGCGATCCAAGATTATTCAAG
>SRMO01000047.1:1042-2532 GCA_004768415.1 Aphanocapsa feldmannii 277cV
CCGGGGGTATCGTTCCTGTCAGTTGGTTACTCATAAGACCCAGCAATTTAAGGTTGTTCAAGTTACCTAAGTCCGGAGGTATCGTTCCTGTCAGTTGGTTATTGATAAGACTCAGCAATTTAAGGTTGTTCAAGTTACCCAAGTCTGGGGGTATCGTTCCTGTCAGTTGGTTGTTGTCAAGCCACAGCCATTCAAGGTTATTCAAGTTACCTAAGTTCGCAGGAATCGTTCCCGTCAGTTTGTTGTTGCTAAGATGCAGTTCAGTCACCCGCCCTGAACTATCGGTAGTGACGCCGTACCATTGGCTGATGGGTTTATTACTCTTCCAGTTGGTCTTCCTTTTCCAATTATCCCCATTAGTCGCGTTGTAGAACTCAATCAACACATCTCTGTCGGATTTAGGAGCCGTCAGCCGGTTTTGACTAATATGCAGCCCTTCGAGGTTATTCACACTGTTCTCCAGCGCCGTGCTGTCGGTTGCTTCTCTGTTGATGAACGTCGGCGTGCCCATGCCAAGAGCGAGGCCAGGTTGCAACGGACCGGCGTTGCTCTGTGGGGGTGTGAGTCTCCCTTGTTCGGTGACCTGCGCAGTGAAGGCGACGGTGGAGAAGCTGAGGCATCCGAGCATCAGCACACGGCTCAGCTTCAGCAACGGCATGACTACTCCCATGTGTATTCCTTATAAAGCTTATCTTTGCATACAAGAAAAACCGGATAACAGTTAGAGTGGACTGTTGTAGCATTGTCTACTAGTGCGTGATTCTGACTGATTCAGAGGTGCCCTCGCTTTAGCGAATCGTGATCTTGTGATTTTGATTGCGAGAACCCTTCTGATCCTGTCGGTGATATGGCTCATGCGGATTTTCAGTGGATGGAGATCTGCCACGATGTCGGATGACCCGGCATGAGGATGGCCCGGCCCCTGCACTGCCCGGCAGGCGGTGAGGGCCGAGGCAATGGCGAGAAGCTGCCTGAAGCAATGAGAAGCTGCCTGAGGCAATAGGGAGAAGCCGCCTGCCGGAACCCTGACGGATCCCCTTGCTTTCAGTCCGGGCAGTCCGATCCCCCTGCACCCCAGCCTTGCGGCACTGCTTCCCCGCCTGCAGCTGGTGCGGGACTGCTGGCACCTGCTGGCCTGTCCCAGGGAGGGTGATCGGCGGGAGCGGTACCTGCCACGGGGTGAGCGTGAACCTGAGGCCGCCTACCGCCGGCGGTTGGAGGCTGCTCTGCCCTCCGGTTTCTTCCGCGATGCCCTGCGCAGCTTTGCCGGGATGCTGGCCTCCAGCCACTGGCGGGAGCTGCCGGCCTCTTGCAGGCGGTGATCAGTGATGTGGATGGCTGCGGCACCGATCTGGGGGTGTTCCTGGAAGCTGCCGATCTGCTTGTCCTCAGGGATGGAGCCGCCCTGGTGGTTGTGCTGCCCCCTGCTCATCTCTGGCCCAGTGAGGGTGACCGGCAACAGGCGCTGCGCAACGGTGATCGCCTCTCTC
>SRMO01000047.1:2580-3546 GCA_004768415.1 Aphanocapsa feldmannii 277cV
GTTCCCCCGTCTGGTGATCTGCCGCCTCACCCCTGGCAGTACCTGACGGCATCCCTCGCTGGTACCGGCACCGGCACCGGTACCGGCCAGGGGAGCGGGGGGCCTGGGGAAGAGGGAGCTGGGGGGTGGGGGATGACCCTGGTCCGCGAGACCCTGGTGGCCGATCCTCTGGCTCCTTCCGGTTGGCGCCGGCAGCGTCTGGATCAGTGTCACTACCGGGGTATCCGGCAGCTGCCGGCCATCTGGTATGCCAGCCATGGCGCTGCCTTCGGGGAGGGAGAACTGCCCCACCTGGGACTTGCTCACCAGTACCTCAACCACTTCCGCTGCCAGAGCGACTATCAGGAACTGCTCTACCGCACGGCACTGCCGGTGGGTGTGCGCAGCGGTGTGTCGGGCGCCCTGACCACGGGGCAAGCCAGCGATCCAGTGGTGCTGGGTCCCAACAGCGTGATCGACCTGCCGGAGGGGGCCAGCTTCCAGTTCGTGGAGATCCAGGCTCGCTCCCTGGCTGAACACCGTGCCTGGCTGGAGGGTCTGGACCGCTCCATGCGCCGCGATGCACTCATCCCTGCCGCCAGCCATGGTGCACCTCGCACCGCCATGGAGATCTCCATGGCCGCCTCACAGGCCTATGCCCTGCTCCAGAGCCAGGCGATCCAGAAGGCTTCCATGTTCTCCTCTCTCCTGCAGCACTGGTGTGCCATCAGCGCTGAACCGCTTCCCCGCCACGATGGACCCGCCCTGGTGGTGGAGGTCAGCCCGCTGGCGCCGCCGCCCAGACCACAGCCGACGCTGGCGGAAATGCTGGAGCTCCATGGCCGGGGAATCGTCAGTGACGCCGCCCTGCGGCAATGGCTTGGGGATCTGGCCGGCCTTGCACCGGCACCGATACCGGGATGACCGGTACCGGGATGAGATGACATGCGGGATGAGATGAGATGAGCGAATGGCGCCCTGGAGACC
>SRMO01000047.1:3944-4169 GCA_004768415.1 Aphanocapsa feldmannii 277cV
GCGCTATGCCGAGCAGTTGCTGTCGTTGCTGCCTGGCCTGGCCGGCTGGCTGGGCTTCACGGGGCCCGCTGGCGCTCGGTTGGGTGGCACCGTCTTGTTGCGGGGTTGAGGGATGGCGATGGTCAGCCCACGGCTCTTCACCAGTGGCAGCGCTCAACAGCAGGGCGACTCCGGCAGTTGGGGGGCTCTCCCCTGGGGTCCGACTCCCCTGCAGCCCTTCGCCAA
>SRMO01000048.1:0-800 GCA_004768415.1 Aphanocapsa feldmannii 277cV
GTTCGGACTGGCAGGTCTTCCTTCCGGACCATCACGAGGGCTATGTTGATTGGGAGACGTACGAGGCGAACTTGGAGCGACTGGAAGCGAACCGCCCGCAGCATCTGCGCCAAGCGGGAGGGGCCGTGCGGGAAGGGTCGGCGCTGCTGCAGGGCCTGGCGGCCTGTGGCCGGTGTGGCCGGCGCATGTACACGCAGTACCGCGACGGCGGATCGAATCCGGATTACGTTTGCACCGGCGGGAGCCGGGCGACCAGGAGTTGTATGTGCATCGCAGGCACCCAGATTGACCGCGCCTTGGAGCGGGCCGTGCTGGAGGCGTTGCGGCCAGCCGGTGTCGAAGCGGCGCTGCAGGCGGCAGAGCAGATGGAGGCCGGCCAGGACACCGCGCTGGAACAGTTGCGGCTGGCCGAGGAGCGGGCCGCCTACGAGGCCTCGCGAGCCGAGCGGGCCTACCGTGCGGTGGACCCGGAGAATCGTCTCGTGGCGCGAGGGCTGGAACGCGAGTGGGAGCGCTGCTTGGGAAACCTGGAAGCGGCGCGCGAAGCTGTCGCTGCGCGCGAGCGGACCTGCCGACCGGCACCGAGTGCTGCCGAACGCGAGGCTTTGCTGGCGCTGGGGGAGGACCTGCCGCGGGTCTGGCACGCCGAGACAACGACCGTGCGGGACCGCAAGGAACTGCTGCGGGAGTTGCTGGAGGAGGTCGTGATCGACCTGCCCGGGGACGGAGAGCGGATTCATCTGGTGCTGCGCTGGCGAGGCGGGCTGCGCAGCAAGCTGGAATTCGAGCGCCGGCGGGGC
>SRMO01000048.1:890-1424 GCA_004768415.1 Aphanocapsa feldmannii 277cV
CTTGGCGACGCACTATCCGGACCGCCAGATCTCCGCCATTCTCAACCGCCAGGGCCGCAGCACCGTCAAAGGGCTGCGCTTCACGCGCAACCGGGTCGCGGTCTTGCGCACGTCGTGGGGGATCCCGTGCTATCAGGCCCCGGATCATCCTCCGCCGGGCGACTTGGTCACAGTGGCCGAGGCGGCGCGAGAACTGGGGACCGCGGCCTCGACGATCCACCGCTGGATCAATGCCGGATTCATAGCCGGCGAGCAGCTCACGCCGGGAGCCCCCTGGCAGATTCGCATGAGCGACGCGCTGCGGTCCCGGTTCGTGGAGGAAGCACCCCCCGGATACATTCCGATGCAGGACGCCACGCGTCGGCTGGGGGTGTCCCGCCAGACGGTCTTGCAGTGGGTCAAGAACGGCAAGCTGGAAGCGGTCCACGTGTACCGCGGACGACGGAAAGGCTTGAGAATACGGGTGTTAGAAGACAATCCCGGCCTGTTTGAAGGGGTTGCATGAGACAAGGGGGCAGTATGAAAGTGACTCCA
>SRMO01000048.1:1514-3050 GCA_004768415.1 Aphanocapsa feldmannii 277cV
GGAATTCGGCGTAGCGCATGCGTTCGGCGTGGCCTTGGAAATAGTTGGATTCTAGGCGCACCGCCTCGTGTTGTTCGGCCGTGCAGGTCGGTGTGCTGCGAAACGAGCGGACAAGGTGCTCGATACGCCCCTCATCGAGCTGCTTCTTGCGCCGCTTGACCCAGCGACGGCGCTGCTGGCGGTCGAGTGGGAACAGGCTGCGGCCCAAGCTCCAAAGGTGTTCGCGGGCATGGTAAATGTCGACGATCTCGATGGCCTTGGGGAAGTAGATGTGGCTCAGATTCCAGACCCAGGCCGCTCCGTCACCGATCACGACTTGGCGCTGGGCGCGGTGCAGGCCGCGGTGCCAGGCTTCGTGATAGATGCGCTGCCCAAAGGCCGCCGCGTCCTCGATGGCAGCGGTGTAGGTGGTTGAGTTGGGGTCGCGTAGCGGGCGGCCTCGCTCGTCGAGCTTGGCCTGCGTGAAGACGCAGCCGAGCTTGACCTCGCGGGTCGTGGCCGCCTCGGCCTGCTTGCCGGCGTGCCCGGCGGCCTCGGCGGGGGTGACCGGAATGCCGGTGCCGTCCATTTCGATGTACAGAGTGGGCAGCGCAGGGCCCTGTTGGAGCGGGAATTCCGCCAGCTCGGCTTGCAGCCGGGCGGAGTCGGCGCGGGCGGCGATGTCGGTGCCGATGGCCTCCGCCTGACGCTCGACGGCCTTGCTGCTGACCGCAATGCCAGCCAGTTCGGCCAACAGCAGGCGACCGCGCTGGAAGGAAGTCTCGCCGCCGACCACGGCCAGCACGCGACGCACGCCGGGCGAGTACTGCGTGCCTGCGATGTCCAGTTCTGCGTCCAAGGGGGCCGTGCCGCGCCAGCAGTGGCGGCAGTGATGGTAGGGCCGCTGCAGGATCAGCCTGCCGAGCAGGCTGACGAGGCGCTTGGGCCGCGCTCCCTCGCAGCGCATGTCCTGACCGCAGCTACAGCGCAGCGGCGGGCCGCTGTGCGCGGGCTGCTCGAGCAGCTCTTGCAGCAGCCGGGCACCGGCCCGCTGCAAGGCTGCGCGGGTGGCCTGCTCCAAAGCTTCGAGGTCCCAGCCAGCGCTCTTGCGCCGGGCCCGGCTGATTACGTTGAGGAGTTGCCCGACCTCGGCGCTGACGGCGTCTTGGATCGCCCGCAACGCTTTTTTTTAACGCCGCTGGCGGGCTCGTCGCGATCCTGCGCCTGGACGGGCCGCAGTTGGCAAATACGCTCGTTGACTTGGAGCAGTTCGGCGCTGAGTGCTTGGAAGCGGCGGAAGCCGTCCACCTCGCGTTGGGCCTTGCGCACCTGGGCTGGATCGGAGAGCGTGTCTTGGACCGTCTTGCCGTCGATCTTGCGCGACAGGCGCATGAGCGGGCCGTGACGGGCGTTCGGATCGTGGGCGCAGGCGCAGTTGGGCTTGCCGCAGCGGCGGAATTGGGCGTGGACCGAACCGGGGCGGAAGTCACCCAGTTGGGCAATCTCAAAGATGATCTGAGAGCGGCGCTCTTCGAGGGCCGCCAGGGAGTCTGACAT
>SRMO01000049.1:0-4573 GCA_004768415.1 Aphanocapsa feldmannii 277cV
CCATCCGTCTCAACACCGCCCCCTCCGGCGAACAGCCGACCTGGCAGGCGCTCAAAGACCTCTCGACGGGACAGAAGGCAACCGCCGTGTTGCTCCTCCTGTTGCTTGAGTCGGACGCTCCCCTGATCGTGGATCAGCCCGAGGACGATCTCGACAATCGCTTCATCAGCGAAGCCGTGGTGCCCAGAATGCGCGAGGAGAAGTGCCGACGGCAGTTCATCTTCTCGACCCATAACGCCAACATCCCCGTGCTCGGTGACGCCGAGCTGATTCTCGGGCTCACCGCAGCCGGTGAAGCCGATGCGGTGGGAAAGGCACAGATCGCGCCTGAGCACATCAGTTCGATCGATCGGCAAACAGTATGCGAGATGATTGAAAATCTTCTCGAAGGCGGCAGAAATACCTTCGAGACTCGACGCCGCAAGTACGGATTCTTGGGTGTCGAACAGGAACAAACCGTCAGCGGCCTCACTCGGGATCGGACCAAAGCGGAGGAGTGGGTCATGGAGGTGGCTCGAACCCATGTTTAACCTGCCACAATCCCCTACTGGCAAACAATCAACTGGGATGAGCAGCGGGTCATCGGAATCGTCTCTCTTCCTGCCGATGGACCAGACAAGCCCTACAAGGTCAGGTACAAATCAGCCTGGGTCACGAAGATCCGGGCTGGAACCTCAACGCGCGATGGCTCACGGCAGGAAGAGGAACGGCTCTACCAACAATCTGGACGGCTTCGCTACGGCCTGAAGCCCGTACCTGGCAGCTCCATTGACAGGCTCGATCGACGTCGCCTGTGCGACTACTTCGTCCGTGTTCTGGGAGGTCATGCCCCGGACGAGTCAGATGCCGAGGCGTGGCAGACCCTTCTGGTGAACCTGGACCTGGCGATTCTCTCAGTGGGCGGAACAGCCGCCAGCATCGACGGGACACTGCTGTTTGGCAAGAATCCCGGACGGCTCCTCCCTCGATCTCCCCGGCAGCGAGCGCTTCAGGCCTGGATCGAGAGGGACGTTGATCCGCCAGCGACGGCCTCCACATGGAGCCACCCCTGGCACTGTCCCTGACGGCCATGGGTCCGGGTCCAGCAGCGGCTTGCTCGTGTCGTGACGGGGAGCCAGGATTCGGAAGTCGACCGGTGGGGAACCCTGGACCCATCGCCGCTGCGCTGATCCCCATGACGGCCGCTGGGACAGGCAGCCCCCGAGGGGAAGGGACCGCCCGCCGCGACGCCCTCGCCTTTGGTCTGCTCTGTGAAACGTTGGTGCTGGACCTGCTGCAGGCCAGGGGCTGGCATTGCCTGGCCCGGCGCTGGCGCTGCCGCTGGGGTGAGCTGGACCTGGTGCTCTCCAGGGGGCAGACACTGCTGCTGGTGGAGGTGAAGGGTCGGCGCCGGCGACCCGATGGTGACCTGGAGGGATTGCTGCAGCAGCTGATGCCGGCAGCCAAAGTGCGGCGTCTGCGGCTGGCCTGCGCCGCCTGGCTCAGCGACAGTGCCAACCACGACCACCGGCAGTGGCCGCTGCTGTGCTGGCTCGTGTTGATGCAGCTGCGCCAGAATTGCGCACCCGTGCCGGCCAGGTCGGCCCTGCAGCAGGCATTGGCAGCCTCACTTCCCGATCAGCTGGGTCAGCGCCTGCCCGGCGCCATCGTGCCAGCCTCTGCCGCCCCACCCGGATGCCCCGCCGAGGCCCTCTGGATTCCGCTCGACTGAAACCTCACCCGCCGGATTCAGCCGCTGCCCCCACAGGAGAGAATGAGGATCCCTTGATCCTTGGCTTGACCACTCCCGTCTCCGCCGTTGCCCATCGCCCCCGCCGCCGCTTCGCCCAGCATTGGTTGCGGGACGGAGTGGTCCTGGATCGCATCGTCGAGGCGGCCGGCCTGTGCCGTGACGATGTGGTCCTCGAGGTCGGGCCGGGCCGGGGTGCCCTGACCCAACGGCTGCTTCAGGCCGGTGTGGCGACGGTGGTGGCGCTCGAACTCGACCGCGATCTGATCACCGTCCTGCGCCGGCGTTTCGCCCCCGAGCCGCGCCTGCAGCTGATCCAGGGGGATGCCCTGGCCCTGCTGCGTCAGCCCCTGCCCTGCCCGCTGCCTCGTCAGCCCAACAAGGTGGTGGCCAACATTCCCTACAACATCACCGGACCACTGCTGGAGGTTCTGATCGGCGGACTGCGGAATCCCAGGGATCCGCCCTTCGAGCGCCTGGTGGTGCTGCTGCAGAAGGAGGTGGGTGATCGCATCACGGCCCGGCCTGGCCACAGCGACGCCGGCGCCCTCAGCACCCGCATGCAACTGCTGGCCAGCTGCGAGCGCATCTGCGACGTTTCGCCACACTGTTTCAAGCCAGCGCCGAAGGTCATGTCGGAGGTCATCCGCCTGCACCCCAGGGCCTTGCCGGCAGCACTGCGGGACCCGGCCACCATGGCCATGCTCGATCGCCTGCTCGGGCTGGCCTATGGCAACCGGCGCAAGATGCTGCGCAGCAGCCTCTCCTGCTTCCCTGCCGAACAACTCAGGACCCACGCCTCACAGGCCGGCATTCCCTTGACCGCCCGGCCCCAGGACCTCAGCCTTGACCAGTGGGTAGGGTTGGCTGCCGCCCTTGCCCCTACGCGGTCGTGAGCAGCCTGCGCCTGCGATCCCCCGCCAAGGTCAACCTCCATCTCGAGGTGCTGGGACTACGGGGTGACGGCTTTCACGAGCTGGCCATGGTGATGCAGAGCATCGACCTGGCCGATGAGCTTTGCCTCAGCACCACAGCAGCGAGCGGTTTCAGACTCTGCTGCGATGTGGCCGAGGTGCCTCTTGACCGCAGTAATCTGGTGTTGCGGGCTGCAGAGCGTCTTGCCACCGCCTTCCCACAGCAGGCCCGTGGCGTCCTGTTCGAGCTGACCAAACGCATCCCCATCGGTGCTGGCCTGGCCGGTGGCTCCAGCAACGCAGCGGCGGCGCTGGTGGGGCTCAACCACCTCTGGGGTCTGGGCCTGACGCTGGAACAACTGCAACCCTATGCGGCTGCCCTGGGGTCTGACATCAGCTTCTGCCTGGCCGGTGGCACCCAGCTCTGCTTCGGGCGGGGTGAGCGGCTGGAGCCGGTTGAACCGCTGCAGCGTGGGGCGATTGTGCTGCTGAAGCACCCTGAGGTGGCCATCTCCACGCCCTGGGCCTATGGCCTCTGTCGCGAGCAACTGGGCCATCGCTACCTCCAGGGTGAATGCTCCTTTGCAGAACGGCGCATGGCACTGCGTCGCGGCCCGCTGCTGGCGGGGATCCGTGGCGACAACCCCGCGGCCGTCGCCACTGCCCTGCGCAACGATCTGGAAGCCCCGGTGTGTTCCCTCGCCCCCTCTGTGGAGGCGGGCCTGCAGCTGCTGCGCAGCCAGGCCGGAGTGCTGGGGGCATGCATGTCAGGGTCCGGACCCAGCCACTTCGCCCTCTTCCGTGATCGGGAGACCGCCAGGGCAACACGGCGCCATCTCCAGCCGGAGCTCGACAGATTGGGCCTGAAGAGCTGGGTCTGCGGCTTCCTGCCCAGGGGAATCACGACGCTCTGAGCGATCTGCCGTGCCATAGCAGCACCAATCGGCCCTGGGCTCAGCGGCCAGATAGACTCTGGGAACCGCCGAAGAGCAGCCTGTCAACAGGCCACATCCCTCACCAGGGCCTGAGGCGAGTGTGGTGAAGAGATGATGATTCAGTGCTTCCTGACGACTCAGGTTGTCCCCAGCGAAGGCCCGGATGGTCCCGCTGTCCTCTCCGCAGTCCTTCCCGCCTGCCGGCTTGCCTGCACCACACTCCGCCACCGCCATGGCCGACGACGCCACCGCTCCCGCCACACCGACCAGCACTGAGGCTGCCACCCCGGCGAGCGGCAAGGCCTGGTCCCATCGCTCCGGTGAAGCCCCAGCAGGAAGAGGACCGCTCAGTCTTCTCGCCGGATCACTCACCAGCGCCCTGTTCGCCCTGTTGGCCTGGGGTCTGGTGCAAAGGCTCGTGCAGTATTACGCCAGCCATCCGATCCACTACGACAAGGCCATCGCCCAGTCCCTCGCCGTGGCCCTGAAGACACTGATCCTGGGCAGCAGTGTGCTGGCCCTGTTCAGCTTCAGCTTCATCGCCCTGGGGCTGCTGTTGCGCAGCCTGCAGCTGCTGCTTCAGTCAGGTGCCGGCCAGGCGTCGGACCCGGTCAGCGGCATGGCGGGCAAGCACCCCGACTGATCCCCAGCCTGCACCACCGGGCCCGGCTCAGGTCGCATCGGCCCTCCATAGGCCGGCGGTGCTACCAAGTCCCAGGCGGCCCGATCTGCCTGGATAGGGTCCGTTCAGCCTGTGATTCGATCCTTCTCCCCATGACACCCCATGACCTCGGCCTTCTGGCACTGCTGCTCAGCCCGGGCATGCTGCTGTCAGTGCTGCTTCTCGCCAGCTTCGTTGCCGGCGGCTGATCCCCCATGGGCCTGATCACGGCTGGTAGGTTGGCGCTACGACCCGTCCCTGTGGACGGTGCCATCCAGCAGATTCCTTGGCAGAAACCCTTCTCTTCAACGCTCTCCGTGAAGCCATCGACGAG
>SRMO01000049.1:4585-9476 GCA_004768415.1 Aphanocapsa feldmannii 277cV
TCTCTTCAACGCTCTCCGTGAAGCCATCGACGAGGAGATGGCCCGCGACCCCACCGTGCTTGTGATCGGAGAGGATGTCGGTGAGTACGGCGGTTCCTACAAGGTCACCAAGGACCTCCAGAAAAAATACGGGGAGTTGCGTGTGCTCGACACCCCCATCGCCGAGAATAGTTTCACTGGTATGGCTGTCGGTGCAGCCATGACCGGTCTGCGTCCGATCGTTGAAGGCATGAACATGGGCTTCCTGCTGCTGGCCTTCAATCAGATCTCCAACAACATGGGCATGCTCCGCTACACCAGCGGTGGGAACTACAGCATCCCGACGGTGGTGCGCGGTCCCGGTGGTGTGGGGCGCCAGCTTGGCGCCGAGCACAGCCAACGGCTTGAGGCCTATTTTCACGCCGTACCAGGCATCAGGATCGTTGCCTGCAGTACGCCCACCAACGCAAAGGGCCTGATGAAGGCTGCTATCCGGGACAACAATCCGGTGCTCTTCTTTGAGCATGTGCTGCTCTACAACCTCAGTGAAACGCTCCCCCAAGGCGATTACACCTGCGCTCTGGACCATGCCGAACGGGTACGTCCCGGCGGGGATATCACGATCCTCACCTACTCCCGCATGCGTCACCATTGCCTCAAGGCCGTGGAGCTGCTGGAGGCGGAAGGTTTTGATCCAGAGCTGATCGATCTGATCAGCCTAAAACCCTTCGACATGGCAACGATTGTCGGCTCGATTCGCCGCACCCACCGTGTGGTGATCGTAGAGGAGTGTATGAAAACCGGTGGCATCGGCGCTGAGCTGGTGGCCCTGATCAATGAACACTGCTTCGACGAACTGGACTGTCGTCCTGTTCGACTTTCCTCCCAGGACATCCCCACTCCCTACAATGGAACATTGGAGAACCTGACGATCATTCAGCCCCATCAGGTGGTCGACACCTGCCGCGATCTGATTCAGGGAAGACTCTGAGATGGCACGACAACAGGGCATGTTGGCGCTGATTCTGGCGCTGGTGCTGGCCGCTTCCGGACTGCTGACCTACAAACCCCTGCAGCTGGGTCTCGACCTGCAGGGCGGCAGCCAGCTGACAGCCCGCACCTTCAGTGACGATCCTGCGGTGGTGATCGACGCCGATGGACTCAATGCCGTGAAGGAGGTGGTCCGCCGTCGCATCGATGGTCTCGGCCTGTCTCAGACCACGGTTCAGGTTGCCGGCAAGGACAAGATCATCGTGCAGCTGCCCGGCAGTGGTGAGCAGCAGGCAGACCTTGACCGGGCAGCCAGACAGATCACCCAGAAGGCCTTCCTGCAGTTCACTGTGCAGCAGGCCGACAGCACAGAGCAATATGACGAATTCAACGCCCAGCGCGCTCGCCTGCGTGCCCTCCTCTCCCGGGAGCTGGCCAACCTGCAGGGAGCCGAGGACACTGCGCTCAACGCCGCAACGCTGGCCCAATCCCGCGAGCGGGCCACAAGCCTCGCTGTTGAGCTCGACGCCGTGGAGCGTTCCATCGCCACGCTCTTCGACAGCCGTGCGCTCACCGGTGAAGACCTGAGCCGCGCCATCGCCGCTCCGGTGCCGGAATCCAATGGCCTCTCCTACCAGCTCAATCTCACCTTCACGCCGAAGGGCGGCCAGACCTTCGCGGATATCACCAAGGAGGTGGCCGGTGATCCCGAGGGGCGCCGCATCGGCATTGTCCTGGATGGCCGCTCCATCAGTGAGGCCACCGTGGGGGCCGAATTCAGGGCGGCAGGCATCACTGGTGGCGGGGCCCGTATCACCGGCAATTTCAGCGAAGCAGAGGCCCGCAACCTGGAGGTTCAGCTCCAGGTCGGCTCCCTTCCCTACGACGTCGAGATCCTCGAGAGCCGCAGTGTCGGCGCCAGCCTCGGGGCCGACAACGTCAGGCGCAGCCTGGCGGCGGCCCTCTCCGGGCTGCTGCTGGTGGCCCTCTTCATGGTGGTGGTCTATCGCCTGCCCGGCGTGGTGGCAGTGATCGCGCTCTCCATCTATGCCCTGCTCAATCTGTCGGTCTACGCCCTGATTCCCGTGGTACTCACCCTTCCCGGGATTGCGGGCTTCATCCTCAGCTTCGGCATGGCCCTTGACGCCAACGTGCTGATCTCCGAGCGCACCCGCGAGGAACTGCGCGCCGGCAACAGCCTCTATCGGTCGGTGGAGGCCGGCTTCAACCGCGCCTTCAGCTCCATCCTCGACGGTAACGTCACCACCCTGATCAGTTGTGTTGTGCTGGGATATCTCGGCAGCGGGCTGGTGCGGGGCTTTGCCATCACCCTCGGCATCGGCGTGGCCCTCAGCATGTTCACCGCCCTCACCTGTTCACGGACCCTCCTGCGTCTTCTGCTGATGTACTCCGGTCTGCGTCAGCTTCGCTTCTTCATGGCCGCACGATGACTTTCACCACCCCAAGGCCTGGGCCTGGGAGCCGCTCGCCGGGACTGCGCATCAGTCGCCATGGCAGCACCCTGATCAGCATCTCCCTGGCGCTCCTGCTGGCAGCGGTTCTGGGCTTCGTGATGAGCACCCGCTCAAGCCAGATCGGCAGCCCCCTGAATGCCGGCCTGGATTTCACTGGTGGCACCAGCCTCCAGCTGGAACTGCGCTGCGCCGCCAGTGGCTGTGACAGTGACCAGCGCTTCGGCGTAGCCGCCGTGCGGCAGTTTCTGGCCGATCTCCCCCTGCCGCCGGTCGACAGTCATCCGGTGGACCTCGGCAATGCATCCATCCAGGTGCTGGATGGCGGCGCTGGTCTGGTGGTTCGCTCTGCTGCCCTCCATCCCAGCCAGACCAAGCTGCTGGTGGAGAAGCTGGACGCCCGCTTCGGCCCCATCGACCAGGCCGGCATCCAGCTTGACAGCATCGGCCCGCTGCTGGGGGCCGAACTGCTGCGCAGCAGCGTTGTGGCCCTGCTGGTGGCCTTTGCCGCTGTGGCCGCTTACATCGCCATCCGCTTCAGCCCGATCTACGCCTCCCTCGCCCTGGCCGCCCTGGTCCACGACGTGTTGATCGTCTGCGGACTGTTCGCCTGGCTCGGGCTGCTGTTGGGTGTGGAAGTGGACAGTCTCTTCGCCGTGGCCCTGCTCACCTTGGCCGGCTACTCGGTCAACGACTCCGTGGTGGTGTTCGACCGGATCCGTGAGACTGGCAGGCTGGAGCCGGGCCTGTCGCTGCGTGAGCAGGTGGATCGTTCCGTGACCGCCAGTCTTTCCCGCTCCATCAACACCTCCGCCACCACGGAACTGCCGATCATCGCCCTGGCCATCTTCAGCAGTGGTGGCCTGCAGTGGTTCGGTGTTGCCCTGGCCTTTGGCATTGCCGTGGGCACCTACTCCAGCCTCTGCTTCGCCCCACCCCTGCTGCTGCTCCTGCTGAAGCGGGGGCGTTTGGGTCGCCAGGCGGAGGCCTGAGTCCCACATGGTCAGGTGGTCCATGGGCCCGACGGCGCAGAACCTGTTGCTGCTCGTGCTGGCGTCCCTGGCAGCTGCCCAGCTGCGCTCCGAACTACATCTGCTGCTCGACCACTTCACCTGGAGTGCGTTGGGCTTCACGCTCAGCTACAACCCCCTCGCCATCCTGACTTTGCTGGCTCTGCCGCTGCTCTGGCGCCGTTCCTGAGCAGCGCCGTTGGTGGTCACCAGCCTGCCGGTGCT
Source organism: Aphanocapsa feldmannii 277cV (assembly GCA_004768415.1). Taxonomy (GTDB): domain Bacteria; phylum Cyanobacteriota; class Cyanobacteriia; order PCC-6307; family Cyanobiaceae; genus Aphanocapsa_A; species Aphanocapsa_A feldmannii. Next base: position 8,262 of record SRMO01000049.1, read on the forward strand.
GCCGCCGCCGCCATCACCAGGGCCGATGGCATTGCCCCGGCTGGCGATCTGCCGCCTCACCCCTGGCAGTACCTGACGGCATCCCTACTACCGGGGTATCCGGCAGCTGCCGGCCATCTGGTATGCCAGCCATGGCGCCCCTTTCGGGGAGGGAGAACTGCCCTACCTCGGGTTTTGGCTCACCAGTACCTCAACCACTTCCGCTGCCAGAGCGACTATCAGGAACTGCTCTACCGCACGGCACTGCCGGTGGGTGTGCGCAGCGGTGTGTTGGGAGCGCTGACCACGGGGCAGGCCAGTGATCCAGTGGTGCTGGGTCCCAACAGCGTGATCGACCTGCCGGAGGGCGCCAGTTTCCAGTTCGTGAAGATCCAGGCACGTTCCCTGGCCGAGCACCGTGCCTGGCTGGAGGGTCTGGACCGCTCCATGCGCCGCGATGCCCTCATCCCTGCCGCCAGCCATGGTGCACCTCGGACCGCCATGGAGATCTCCATGGCCGCCTCCCAGGCCTATGGCCTGCTGCAGAGCCAGGCGATCCAGAAGGCTTCCATGTTCTCTTCCCTCCTGCATCACTGGTGTGCCATCAGCGCTGAACCGCTGCCCCGCCACGATGGACCCGCCCTGTGGTGGTGGAGGTCAGCCCGCTGGCGCCACCGCCCAGGCCGCAGCCGACGCTGGCGGAAATGCTGGAGCTCCATGGGCGGGGCATCGTCAGTGACGCCGCCCTGCGGCAATGGCTTGGGGATCTGGCCCTCTTCCCCCTGCTGGTCGCAATAGAGATGCGTCACCTTTCCTGGCAGAAAGGCGCTATTGAGGCTCTTGAAAACCTTTTGGAATTCAAAATCAACTCCTGCACCACAATACATCTCAGTTTGAGAGATGATAAAATGAGAGATTTTATAGAGGTTCTCTATTCACCATGGTGGATTCCAATACCAGCCTGAACCATCTCCTGAAGAAGAGTCGGAATTGGAGAGATCACGACAGTAGTAGATGCCACGCACGCGGCCTTTACCACTATCTTTCCTTTTCCCGGAACCTGTGAGGTGCCATGTCTTATCTTTGGCATTCTTGACATCGACCTTGACGACGATCTTTCCCTGATCACTACAGAGGTTGCGTGCCCAGGCTTCCCAACGCGGATTCCAGAATGAATTGCCCTTATTCTTGTAACCGCCTTCCATACAAGGGGCTTCTGAGGGGCGGATTCGTTGG
>SRMO01000005.1 GCA_004768415.1 Aphanocapsa feldmannii 277cV
TCAGGCCCGACGCCCTGGTGAAGGGCCTGCTGGGCCGTGAGGCGGTGCGGATCGTCAGCTCCCGGATGATGGGCGATGCCGTCTGCAAGCTGGTTTACCGGAATCAGGACGGCACCCTGGGCGAGCAGCTGCTCTTCCGCAGCAGTGAAGCGGACCTGGAGCTGCTCAGCACTGGCCGGAAGTGGAGCTTCCAGGGCAGCGGCGATCTGTTCCGGCTGGTGAGCGAGGCGGCGCGGATCGAGCTGGCCTATCTCTTCGATCCCTACGTGGCGGTGAGCAGCAGTGGGATCGACCCCCTGCCTCACCAGATCAGCGCGGTGTACGAGCACATGCTCCCCCGCCAGCCGATGCGCTTCCTCCTGGCGGACGACCCCGGTGCCGGCAAGACGATCATGGCCGGCCTGCTGATCAAGGAGCTGCTCATCCGCGGCGAGCTGGAGCGCTGCCTGATCGTCGCGCCAGGCTCGCTGACCGAGCAATGGCAGGACGAACTCGAGGAGAAGTTCGAGCTCCACTTCGAGCTGCTCAGCCGCGACCTGATCCGTGCCACGGGTCTTGCCAACCCGTTCGAGCAGCGGCTGCTGCTGATCGCACCCATGGACATGCTCTCCCGGGACGAGGAGCTGCAGCACCGGCTGCTCCAGGCCCCGGAGTGGGACCTGCTGGTCTGCGACGAATCCCACCGCATGAGCGCCCACTATTTCGCCAGGGAGGTGAAGCGCACCAGGCGCTACGAGATGGGCAAGCGGGTGGGCAGCCACGCCCGCAATCTGCTGTTGATGACCGCCACACCCCACAACGGCAAGGAGGCAGAGGGAGGCTCCAGAAAGCGGCTGAACGTCGGCTTTGCCCTGATGACCCTGCAGCGGCGGTTGGCCAGCAGTCCGTTCGCCATCCAACGTTCCCTGGAGCGGCGGCGTGAGCGGCTGGAGCGGCGTCTCGAGGAGGAGCGGCTGCCTGGAGCAGCGTTTCGGCAGGAGATGGAGCGGGCGATGGCGCGCCGCATCCACCCCCACTACGTCCAAGACTTCTTCATCGCCGCCTTCCGACGTCTGGGCGGCAAGGTGCACCCCCGGGAGAAGGGCCGCTACGAGATCAGCCATGTGCCGCCCCTGCTGCTGGATCGCAACCAGCAGATCGGCCTTGGGCTACCCCTGCAGCCCAGGTACGAGCGGATCTGTTTCGAGAGGGAGCTGTGCTTCCTCCGATCACCCCAAGCCCTGACTTTCATCAGAATACATTATTAAGATATATAAAAATTTTATTTAGTAGTCTGCTATTTATCTAGGCTAAATTTGCTTCCGCCATCACAGGATTCAGTCAATGCAAATCAGAGCCATGAAGTTGGCTAGCAGGCTTGCAGTGGTGCTGACACTGCTGGCGGTTACGGGTGGACCTGTGCTTGCGTCATGCGGAAAAAGCAAACGACTCCACCCCGATAGGGTCCCGTGCATGAAAGGTGGTTACAAGAATACGGGCAATTCATTCTGGACTCCAAAATGGTACGCCTGGGCACAGAACCTCTGTAGTGACAAGGGAAAGATTGTCGTCAAGGTTGATGTCAAACATATGAGAGACAAGGTATGGTACATGAAAGGCTCAGGAAGAAGAAACGCTTATGGTGGAGGCACTCACGTGAGAGGCGTCTACTATTGTAAAGATCTCTCCCATCCTGATACCCAACCTTAACTAGCCAGTTTATCGAGGCAACTGCTCTGGAGGTGGCAGGTCTGCTCGACGATCTCTCGCTTTGATGCAGGTATTGCCTCATCCCCTGAATGGGGGATGATAACCTCCTGTGACCACTGGCATCTTGAAGATGTTCCTGACTCCGCTGGAGGTCATCACCCGGCCCGATGCCAGTCGCCTCCCATAGATCCAAGCCCAAGCCCAAACCCGGCTCGGTCGTCCGCTGCCGTACCCGCCGCTACCTGGTGGAAGAGGTGCAGCCTCCGGTGGAGGAAGGTGCCGACACCGTGGTGGCGATGGCCTGCATGGAAGACCAGGCGATCGGTCAGCGGCTGACCGTGTTTTTGGAGCGGGAGATCGACTTCGAGGTCCTTGGCGAAAGCAGCTGGGAAGTGGTGGCTCAGCGGGGCTTCGATCAGCCCAGGCAGTTCTCGGCTTACCTGAACACCCTGCGTTGGAACTGCGTCACCGCCACGGATGCAGAGCTGTTCCAGGCTCCCTACCGGGCCGGGATCGACGTGAAGGCCTATCAGCTCGAGCCACTGCGCAAGGCCCTTCAGATGCCGCGCGTAGGTCTGTTCATCGCCGACGACGTTGGCCTGGGAAAAACGATCGAAGCTGGCCTGATCCTTCGGGAGATGCTGCTGCGTCAGCGAATCCGCCGGGTGGTGATCAGTTGCCCGCCCTCGGTGCTGCGCCAGTGGCAGGAGGAGATGGCCAGCCGCTTCGGGTTGGCGTTCACCGTGATGGATCGTGCCTATGTCGCCAAGGTGCGGCAGGAGCGGGGCTACGGCACCAACCCCTGGAGCACCGGCAGCCGTTTCCTGATTTCCCATGCCCTGCTGCGTAACAGCGACTACGCCGCACCGCTGATCGATTGGCTGGACCAGGGCAAGAGCAGCGATGACCAGGCCCCGCTCCAGAGCCTGTTGATCCTTGATGAGGCCCATAACGCAGCCCCAGCCAGCAACAGTCTCCGCTATGCGATCGACTCAGGCTTGACCCGCAGCCTGCGGGATCTGGCGCCCCGGTTCGAACACCGCATCTTTTTAAGCGCTACGCCCCACAACGGCCACAGCAACAGCTTCACGGCGCTGCTTGAGCTGTTGGATCCAGCCCGCTTCACGCGTGGGGTGCCGTTTGAGCAAACTGATCTGGATTCGGTGCTGGTGCGCCGGTTGAAGGACGACTTGCGCCGGATTGGCGAGGAGTTCCCCGAGCGGATCGTTGAGCCACTGCGCATCCCCAAGGGCTTCCTGGCGCCGGATACCCCCGAGCTGGCTCTCTCCCGGTTGCTGCAGCAGTACCGCAAGCAACGGGAGTGTCGTCTGCTGGCGGAAGGTGCCACCAAGCGGCAGCTGAATGCCGACCGGCTTGTGATCACGAACTTGCAGAAACGCCTGCTCAGCTCAGTGGAGGCTTTCGCTCGCACCCTGGCGGTGCACCAGCGCACCTTGGCTGAGAAACAACAGCAGCAGCGTGAGGCCCAGCTGGAACTCCTGCAGGGCGGCGTGAGCGCCGATAGCGACCTGGCCGAGCTGGATGACGATGAAGTGCGGAACCTGGAAGACGCTCAGACCCGATCAGCGCTCCGGCAAACCATCGCCGCTGATCAGAGCGACCAGAAGTTGCTGAAGAAGATGGCAGCGATCGCAGCTACCCATCGCAGTCGCCCCGACCCCCGCATCGAGACGTTGGCGGAGTGGATGCGTCAGCACCTCTGCCCAGGTCTTGGAAGCGAAGACCTGCAATGGAAGCCCACGCGACTGCTGATCTTCACCGACTACGTCGACACCAAGCGCTACTTGGAGCGTCAGCTCGGCCAACTACTGGGGGAACGGGAGGCTCTTCAGCGGGTCGCCAGCTTCAGCGGCGGGATGAGTGAAGAGAATCGTGAGCGGCTGAAAGCACAGTTCAATGCCGACCCCGACCAGGAGCCGTTGCGGATTCTGATCGCGACCGATGCGGCACGGGAAGGGGTGAACCTGCAGAACCACTGCAAGCATCTGATCCACTTCGACATCCCCTGGAATCCAAACAAGCTGGAGCAGCGCAATGGCCGCATCGACCGCAAGCTGCAGCAGGCCCCTCAGGTGTGGTGTCACTACTTCCTGCTGGAAGACAGGCCGGAAGACCGGGTCATGGATGTGCTGGTGAAGAAGACCGAGGTGATTCGCCAGGAACTCGGCTCGCTTTCACCTCTGGTGCAGCGACAGGTGGATGAGGCCTTCGAGACCGGCATCGATCTTGAGCAGCTCGATGCCCTGGAGGGCCAGCTCGAGGGGATGGATGCGGCCACGACGGATCGTGGTGCCCTGCTGACCAAGGCCCGCGAAGAGCTGGAGGCCAGTCGGCGCGTGGCTGAACTTGAGCAGCAACAGGATGCACTGCGTCAGCTGCTGGCGAAGTCGAAGCAGTGGCTGGCTTTTGCGCACGACCGCTTCCGCCAGGCCCTCAACTGCTCGCTCGATCTTCTGGGAGTGTCCGGGCTGCAGGAGCACACCGACGAGCGAGGGCAGAAGTGCTGGCGCCTGGTTAACCCCCAAGAGCTGCCAGCTCAGACCCGTGACAAGAGCTGGGAGAACACCCTCGACAGCCTGCGCGGCGTGAAGCCCGCCAAGGCCTACCTCGATGAGTGGCGCCGTGAGAATCCCGTGAGGCCGGTGATCTTCTCTGATCCCGGACGACTCAGTGCTGAATCGGTGCACCTGCATCTGGAGCACCGGTTGGCACAGCGGTTGCTCAGCCGTTTCCTGAGCCAGGGCTTCCTGCATCACGAACTCAGCCGCGCCTGCGTTCTCCCAAGTCGTGATCCTCAACCGGAGGTGGTGGTGCTTGGGCGTCTCTCGTTGTTTGGCCAGGGCGCAGCCCGTCTGCATGACGAGCTGATCACCGTGGTGGCGGATTGGCACCCAGGCGATGACCGAGAGACGGCTCTGCAGCCGCTGCCTACGGCCACGAAAGACGACACCTGGAAGCTGCTGCAGGAGGCCTTGAAGGAAGCCGGGAGCGGTGGGCTCCCCAGCGTCGACACCAGTCGCTTTCAGGCCATGGCCGAGCAGGACGTTCAGGCCCTATTGCCCTTGCTGAAGCAGGAATCCGAGTCGGCGTTGGCTGCAGCCTCTGCTTTGCTCAAGCAGCGCGGCGGCAGCGAGGCCCGGGCTCTTAAAGATGTGCTTCGCGGCCAGCGCAAGCGGATCAATGCCACGATCAAGCAACGCACCCGGGAGCTGGCCAAGCTCGATAAAAAGGCCGCCGAAGCTGGGCCCATTGGCCTGATCCCTGGCCTGGAGGAACAGGTCGATGTGCCGGCGCTGGACCTGGCCAAGCTCTCCAGCCAGGAACGCCGGCAGCTGTCGGCGGATCAACGGCACTGGGAACGGCGGTTGGAGACGATCGAATCTGAACTCAGCAGCGAACCGCAGCGGATCACTGACAGCTATCGGGTGGTGACCCATCGATTGGAGCCGGCCGGACTTGTTTACCTCTGGCCGATCAGCGGATAGCCATGGCACGTCGTTCTCCTGCGATCGATCCCGAGCTGAAAGCCCACCAGGAGTGGCTCGGCTACCTGCAACCGGTGGGTCTGGTGGTGGCACCGGCGGCGATGCAGGACGCCGGCTGGGTGCTGACGCGCAGCGGCAGTGAACTGATCGAGCGGCAGGAGCGCTACCGCGCGGCACTGGAACCACTCGATGAAACCGCTGACCCAGGCGATAGCGACACCGAGCGGGGTTTCCGTTCCCTGCTGGACCTGCTCACGGATCACCTGGGCTGGGATGTCGACCAACTGGATCGCAGCTCTAAGGCGATCCAGGCCCATACCAAGGAACTGCCTGAACTCGGCGACACTTTGACCCCCACCGGAGTTGTGCCTGCCGTGAGCGGCGATGGCGCCCAGCTGCTGGTGATGGAGCTGCCGATGGCTGCGGCCTTCGATCAGAAGGTGAGTGATGGCGAGCACCTCTGGCGGGCATCGGCGCAGGAACGGCTGGAGCGGCTGCTGCGGGAGACAGGGGTAGAGGCCGGTTTGTTGTTCAACGGCAGCCAGCTGCGGCTGGTGGTGGCTCCCAAGGGTGAAAGTTCAGGCCATCTCACCTTCCGGTTGACCGAACTGGCCGAAGTGAGCGGCCGGCTGATGCTCTCGGGCCTGGATCTGTTGCTTGGTCAGAGCCATATGTTCCTCGATCCCGATGGCTACCGCCTCAGTGACGTGCTCAGGAAGAGCCGCAGCTTCCAGGCGGTGGTCAGCAATGCTCTGGCCGATCAGGTATTGGCAGCGCTCTGGGATCTGCTGCGGGGCTTCCAGCAGGCCGATGAACTGAGCCAACAGCAGGACAACCCACTGCTTGGGGATCTACCTGAGCGGGACGCCCAACAGCTCTATGGCGGGCTGATCACCATGCTGATGCGGCTGGTGTTCCTGCTCTACGCCGAAGACGAAGCCCTGATGCCCAGCGATGCGGTGTACGAGCAGAACTACAAGCTGAGCGCGATCTTCGAGCAGCTGCAGCAGGACGAGAGTGAATACCCGGACACGATGGAGCAGCGCTTCGGTGCCTGGGCGGGGCTGATGAGCCTCTGCCGGTTGGTGTTCGATGGCGGGGGCCCCACAGTCGACTACCTGCCGGCTCGCCACGGCCAGCTGTTTGATCCCGATGTCTACCCATGGCTGGAGACCCCCTGGATTAGCGACGGCGTGGTGCTGGCGGTGCTGCGCAACCTGCTGATCGTGCACGGCGAGCGGATCAGCTACCGGGCCCTGGATGTGGAGCAGATCGGCTCGGTCTACGAGGGGATCATGGGCTATGCCGTGCGCCGGATTCCCGGCCGCTGCATCGGCCTGAAGAGCAAACCTCAAGGTGCCAAGAAGCAGATCACCACAGCGGTGGACCTGGATGCCCTGCTGGAGATGCCTGGCGCGAAGCGCAAGGAGTGGCTTGAAGACGAAGCCGGCACTTTGCTCCCCCCCAAGTCCGCTACTGCCCTGAAGACAGCCGACACCGAAGACGCGCTGGTGGAGGCCCTGGCTCCGCGGATCAACAGGGAGCTATTCGATGGCCCGCAAGCTGCAGGCAGCTTGGTGTTCCAGCCCACGGAGGAACGACGCCGCAGCGGCAGCCACTACACCCCGCGCTCACTCACACGGCCGATCGTGGAAGAGGCGCTGCGTCCCTGGATGGAGCGCTGTGATCACAAGCCCACAGCAGCCCAGATCCTCGACCTGAAGATCTGCGATCCGGCCATGGGATCGGGTGCCTTCCTGGTGGAGAGCTGCCGTTATCTGGCCGAGTTGCTGGAGCAGGCCTGGGCCCGTGAAGGGTTGCCTGCAGCGCTGAAGCCTGGTGGCCATGCCCTGGGCGAAGAACCGCTGATCTACGCCCGCCGGTTGATCGCTCAGAGTTGTCTGTATGGGGTGGATAAGAATCCCTTCGCGGTGAACCTGGCTCACCTCAGCCTCTGGTTGGTGAGCTTGAGCAAGGACGCTCCATTCACCTTTGTGGATCACGCCCTGAAGTGCGGCGATTCGCTGGTGGGCATGGAGCGCAGCGAGATTGAAGCGGCGTTGAAGGGCGCCAGCCTGCAGCGGGAACTTCAGATCAACTACCTCGAGGAGGTGAAGCAGCAGGAAGCAAAGAGCTTCGCGCTCTTCCATGCCGACAGCCGCAGTGATGCCGACGACGTTCAGAAGCGCCAGGCCCTGGAGGAGTGGAACGCCAGCACGGCCTATCTGCACACGGTGGGTGATCTGCTGGTGGCGGCGTTCTTCAACGGCAAGAAGCCGAAGGATCGCGAACAGCTGAAGCAGGATTATCTGGAAGTCACATTGCAGTGCAGCTCGGCTGAGTCTCTCGAAGACGTTCTGGCAGAGCCGCTGGAACGGCTTCGTGATGGTGACAAAGGGATCCAGTCCTTGCACTGGCAACTGGCCTTTCCGGATGTGTTCGGACGACCGGAACCGGGCTTTGATGTGTTCGTTGGCAACCCACCCTTTGCAGGCAAGAACACCATCGCCGAAGGAAGCCCCGACGGCATCCTTGATTGGTTCAAGCAGATCCACCCGCAGAGCCACGGCAATGCCGACCTGGTGGCCCATTTCTTCCGCCGCTGCTTCACCTGGCTGCGCCAGGGTGGCTGCCTCGGCCTGATCGCCACCAACACCATTGCCCAGGGGGACACGCGCAGCACCGGCCTGCGCTGGATCTGCAGCCATGGCGGCACCATCTACGCAGCCCGCAAGCGCTGCCGCTGGCCCGGCCTGGCCGCGGTTGTCGTCAGTGTCGTTCAGCTCCGCAAAGGGCCTTATCAAGGCTGCAAGCTGTTGGATGGCCAGCCAGTGAATGGCATCAGCGCCTTTCTCTTCCCAGGCGACAACCATGAAGATCCCAGGCAACTCGCCGCCAATGCCGGCAGGAGTTTCCAGGGCTCAATCGTGTTGGGCA
>SRMO01000050.1:0-615 GCA_004768415.1 Aphanocapsa feldmannii 277cV
ATTGCGTGCCCAGGCCTCCCAACGCGGATTCCAGAATGAATTGCCCTTATTCTTGTAACCGCCTTCCATGCACGGAACCTTTTTGGGGTGAATTCGCTTGTTTTTTTCGCATGATGCAAGCACAGGTCCACCCGTAACCGCCAGTAGCGTCAGCATCACTGCGAGCCTCATGGGCAACTTCATGATTCTGAAAATTTGAATTTAGCATTGTTGCTGCTAGGTGAATGGTAGGTTTCTAGACCAAACTTTTATATATCTTAACAGTATGTTCTGAGAAGCGTCAGGGTTTGTTGTGCTGAATCATAGGGAAGTTCTGGAAAAACTCGCATTCTCCACGTTATCTTGCCAAGATCAATTGCGCTGCAAGACCGACATCCTGCCTAGCACCAGTTTTCCAGAGGTTCCTTAGGAGCTTGCTGAAAAACTCAGATCCCTTTTCGCACAATAGATCTGGCCTTTTTCAAGTAGGCCTATCTGTGGAAGTCAGATGTCAATTTCTGGTCAAAATCGATGATTCCTTGTCCACCGGTAAGCGCCTGACAAGATTAGATTCCTTCTGGCACAATGGGTCTGAGTTTTTCAGCAAGCTCTTAGTGGTCATAAAGAAAACTTAGA
>SRMO01000050.1:683-5685 GCA_004768415.1 Aphanocapsa feldmannii 277cV
AGAAAGCTCTGAATTAGCCAGAATCACGCACCAGCAGACTTTGACGTCCCTCTCCCCATAAGGTTTTTCAAAGGTTCATCAAGGCGAAAGGGACTTGTTCAGAGGTTTTCTAATATTATCCATCGTCATTGCATAAGCAGTCGGCATGTTAGGATTGTTGCTCATCGCTGGCCAGCCGCATGAATCCTCAGCCACGCCGCAAGATGCTTTCGGATGACCAGGCTTTCAGGCAGCATCAGTGTTCCGCCATCAGCAGCACGATCGATCGACACGACCATGATCCTGAAACTGGCATGGCTGTTTCCCGTTCCGGTAGAGTGCGAAAGTCGTTGTTGTGGGCTGCTGCAGGCGCGATGGTTGCCTGTAGCGGGCTTGCCGTGCAGGCGCAGTCGGTGGCACCACAGCCCCAGTGTACCACCAGCGGAACAACGGTGACCTGCCGTGGTGATCTGTCGGCAGGTGTGGCTGTCGATGGTGGAGATGGCACCTATACCAGTCTTATTATAAAGGATTTGTCCAACGATATCGAGCCACCCCAAGGCACTGGAGCGATCAAATTCACGTCTACAGATGACGACATAAATATCAATCTTGATACAGGTAACTTCGAGATAACTTCTATGAATGAAGGTAGCTATGGAATTCTTGCCTATGGAAATGCTGATGTTAATATTTCAACGACAGGTGGTATTCTCACAACTGGTGTTAGCAGTACAGCAATTCAGGCAACTGCTAGTCGCAATGGAAATATTGATCTGTTAATAAATTCAAATATTAACACATCAGGAACTAATAGCGGGGGGATTCTTGCAAATGCAGATGGCGGTGGAAATATCAGAATTGAAATAAATTCTGATATTGAAACTAGTGGCAACGACAGTCCTGCAATCTTTGCAAAAGCTGTCGGTAATGGTGATATCAAGATTGTCCAGAATTCGTCTATTGATACGTCTGGTAATAGCTGGGATGATGGAAGTGATGGGATTCATGCAATTTCTGAGAATGGTAATATCATGATTAACTCAAAACAAAATATTATTGTCAGAGGTAAAGCCACTGAGGCGATCTCTGCTACTTCTCATAATGGCAATATCAATATTTATTTAGACGATTCATTCATCAGTGCAGCTAATGGCAATGCTATACAACTTGTAGGTGGCAGGAATAATACATTGGTGATTAATGGTAAAACAACAATTTATGGAGGAGGAATATATCAAGATAACGATATAAACTACAGAGGTGCTGACCTACGCGCGGGAGATGGCGATGAAACAATCATCAATTCTGGTCAGTTAACAATGCCTGGTCTCATCGATTTAGGTGGTGGTAAAAACACCTTCAAAAACAAGCCAGGTGCGTTGTTTAACTCCGGTAAACTCATAATTCTAGGCCAAGGTAATTCGTTCATCAATTGGGGTATTTTTTCACCTGGCGATGACAGTGGTGTACAATCAACCATACTTAATGGTAACTTCGTGAGCGTGCGTAACAGTGATTATAATGTCACAATTGAACCAACTATAAAAAATGGCATCAAAAATGACAGACTTGTTGTCAATGGCACAGCCTACCTTCGTGGTGGAAAGGTAAGAGTAAGTAGTTCTAAAGCTGATTATTCAGGTCGCTATGTAATTCTCACAGCTGATGACGGTGTAAAAGGAAGATTCTTCGAAGTGGTTGACACATTGTTTATGGATAATGAACTCAACTATAGTGATAAGGCTGTGACGTTATCTTCCAGACGGAAGGGCGTTGGCTTTTGCCATTATGCCAGAACAGCCAACCAACGGGCAGTGTGTGGCCGCTTCCACAGATACGCAGGCAACAACCGAAACATAGGCCGTTCGACCGCCCGAAGCGGCATCCTCAGCTCTCTTCAGACCAGCACCAGCACCGCCAACACTGAGCCGAGTGGCCACCATCAAAGCCACACACAGCTCGAACTGGCTCTTTTGAACCAGACCACCACGGAAGGATTGCGGGCCGCCCTGGATGACCTCTCCGGTGAAGTCCATGCGTCCCTCAAGGGGGCGCTGGTGGATGCTGGCCAGACGACAGTTGCGGCCATTAACCGTCGCATCAGTGAGACTGCCAGTCATCCCGGCCCACACACAACGACCGCCGGCTTTGCCGATCTCTCGTCCCTTGTCGATGACCAGAGCGGCTTGTGGGTCACCGGCTACAACTCCTCCGGCGCGATCGATGCCACGTCCAATGCGTCGCTGGTCGAGGTGAACCCGGACGGCATCCTGCTGGGCATCGATCATGAGCTGAGCGAACACTGGCGCTTCGGTGTTCTCGGCGGCTATGGCCGGACCGGTGTGGACCAGCCTGCACGGTTCTCCTCTGCGTTGGTGGACACATGGTCCCTCGGTATGTATGGCGGTGCTGAATCAGGCGCTTCCAGCCTCAGCTTCGGAACGATCTACAGCGGCCATGCCATCGACACCAGCCGCTCGGTCCGCATCGATACTTTTTCCGAGCAGCTGTCGGCCAGCTATGACGCCCGGAGCTGGCAGTTCTTCACTGAGGCGGCACAGCAGATCCAGACCGGCAACCTGATGCTGGAGCCCTTTGCAGGCCTGTCCTCCATCAGTCTCCATACGGACGACTTCAGGGAAACCGGTGGCGAGGAGGCAACCCTGACGGCATTGTCCGACGCCAGCCGCACCACCTTCACAACGCTTGGTGTACGCAGTGCCATCGAGCTGTATGACATGGCCCAAGTGCACGCCATGGTGGGTTGGCGTCATGCCTTTGGTGACAGAACCCCTTCATCGCCGCTTGGAACGCCGAACAGCACCGCAGACAGGGTGATGGGTGCCCCGATTCAAGAGGATGCCCTGGTCACCGAGCTCGGCCTGGAGGCCAGCATTTTCAACGCTGCTGTCCTTGGCGTGGCTTACAACGGCCGCTATGGCGATGGCACTGCCGACCATGGCTTCAAGGCTGATCTCGAGCTGAGGTTCTAGGCGGGTTCCTGATAGACTGGATAGAGCAAGCTGTCAGATCGAGAACCTTCGCTGAACGACGGCCGACGCGGCTTTTCTGCGGGCCGACAGCTGAGCACCACCCTCCCGCTCACTGCCCCTCGCCGGTAGCGGTCTGCGCCGCCCCAGCCTGTTGTCGATCGTCCAGGCCGAGATGGTGGCGAAAGAAGGCCTCGGTTGTCTGGAGCACATCGATCTGCACGTCCCCATTGCGGAAGCCATGGCCCTCTTCCGCGTAGCGATGCACCTCCACCGGAATCCCCCTGGCCTGCAGCGCTGCCGCCATGGCGTCGGTCTGGGCAGGTGGCACCACCCTGTCCTGCAGCCCCTGGAAGAACACCAGGGGGCAGCTGAAACCCTCGACGTTGAACAGTGGTGAACGCTGGCGATAGAGCGCTTCCGCCGCCGGCCATGGCCCCACCAGTCCATCGAGATAGCGCCGCTCGAAGCGGTGGGTGTCCCGGGCCAGGGCGGAGAGATCACTCACGCCATAGCGGCAGGCACCAGCACGGAAGACATTGCTGAAGCAGAGACAGGCCAGGGTGGTGAACCCACCGGCACTGCCTCCTTCGATGGCCACCCGACGGGGGTCCAGCCAGCCGCGTTCGATCAGTACCTGGGCGGCGGCGACGCAGTCGGCCACATCAGTGATCCCCCAGTTGCCATCCAGGCGCTGACGATAGGCGCGCCCGAAACCCACCGAGCCGCCGTAGTTGACATCCACCACGGCCCAGCCGCGGCTGGTCCAGAACTGGATAGCGAGGTCGAGGCCGCAGCGGGCCATGGCGGTGGGACCGCCGTGGCTGCGCAGCAGCAGCGGCACCCCGGTACCCCAGCCACCGGCAGGCGGATAGAGCCAGGCATGGGTGCGCTGGTCCCGGTGGCCGCTGAACCAGAGGGGCGAGGGCACACTGATCTCGGCACTGCTGAGGCAAGGCTCGGCCACAGGTTCATGGCTCCAGTTGCCGCTGCGCAGATCCACCTCCAGCACCCCTGTGCCGTGCAGCGGCCCCGCGGCCACGCAGACAGCCCGGTCCCCCTCCGCCTGCAGGCCGGCCAGGTCGGTGAAGGGCAGCGGAATGGGATACCAGCGGGGCGAAGGACCATCCAGTGCTTCCAGACGGCCCAGCTGCCAGGCGCCATCACTGCAGCAGGCGGCCACCAGACCCCGGCCGCTCATGGCCGTGGTGGCCATGCCCGCCAGCCACTGGGGCATGGCAAATTCGGCGGCGACCGGAAACAGAGGCCGCCAACGGGGATCGGTCCGCGCCAGCTGATCCCGCTGCAGCAGCTGCAGGTTCCAGTGACCGCTGCCGTCCTCTGCCACCAGCAGGGATCCGTCGTCGCGCCACAGGGGCTGAAACACGGAGAGATCGGGACCGCCGCCGATGACGCGGGGTGCAGTCAGGCCGCCCCTGGCATCGAACCGTGCCAGCCAGAGAGTGCTGCTCTCCCAGGGCATGGCAGGCAGGTTCCACTCCACCCAGGCCAGCCAGTGGCCATCGGGCGACAGCGCCGGAGAACCACAGAAGTCCGCCTGCTGGCGCAGCAGCCGTGGCGGCTGGTCCTGGCGCTGCAGATCCAGGCTGATCAGCCCATCCCCCTCCTCGCTCTCCAGGACGCCGATCCAGCGATCCCGCCGGGTATCGACACAGCCATCGCCGATGGCCACCGCCACCGGGCCATGGAGCCGACGCGGGGTGTGACGGCCGTTCAGGGACCAGAGCCAGAGCGAACGGTCCCGGTCGTTGACCAGCACCAGCCGATCACCCTTCACCACATAGGCGCCGCCACCGTATTCATGAAGCCGGGTGCGTAGATCCCAGCCCCCGGGGGTGACCTCCCGACTGCCGCCGCCATCCCGCAGCATCAGGGTGGTGCGCCCCTTCTCACGGGGACGCTGCTCCAGCCAGAACAGCCGGCCGTCGTCGAGCCTTGGCTCCTTGAGCGTGACGGAGCGCGCCACCACTGCGCTGGCCGGCAGGGGACGCGTCAGCGCCGGCCCCGCC
>SRMO01000050.1:5783-50582 GCA_004768415.1 Aphanocapsa feldmannii 277cV
GGGCTGGTGGGGTATTCACGCTGGCAGAGGGGGTCGAAGCGGGAACGGCTTTAGAATGGCTTCATTCGGATTCCGGGAGCCCATGGCAGGCAGCTTCGCCAGCCTCGCGCGACAGGCCACGAAGCTGCGCACCTCCGTGGCCGTCCCCAAGGAACCGGTGGATCGACCTCGCTACGCCATCCGCACCCTCGGCGACACGGAGCTGCGCCTGCCTGCCGCCCGGGTGGATCGTGTCGATGACCGGATCCGTGACCTCTGCCGCGACATGCTGCGCAGCATGTATACCGCCAAGGGCATCGGCCTGGCGGCTCCCCAGGTGGGGGTGAACAAACAGGTGATCGTGATCGACCTCGATCCGGAGACTCCCAAGGCGGCACCGATGGTGCTGATCAACCCGACGATCATCGCCGAGGGCGCTGCCGTGGACAGCTGCGAGGAGGGCTGCCTCAGCATCCCCGGTGTCTATCTGAATGTGGTGCGCCCCACCCTGGTGGAGGTGACCTATCAGGACGAGGCCGGGCGTCGCCGGCGGATCAAAGCCGATGGCCTGCTGGGCCGCTGTATCCAGCACGAGATGGACCACCTCAAGGGGGTGCTCTTCGTGGATCGCGTCACCGACACGGAGGCCCTCAGCAGCGAACTGCAGGAGCATGGTTTTCCTGCGGACGCCGTCCACGCCATCCGCTGAAGCCATGTCGATGAACCCCCTGGCCGGCCTGCTGCTGGCCCTCTCCTGCCTGCTCGGCATTGCCGCTACCGGCAGTGTGTTCGAACTGGCCTACGGCGATCCCGACCTGGGGGTGGGTGCCACCGGGGCCATTCTTGCGGTCAGCCTTCCCGGCTGTGTGATTGCCCTGGTGGCGGCTGTGCGCCGCAATCGCTCGGACATGGGCTAATGACTGTCCGGACATCCCAGGGGGCTGACGGCTGAGGCCACCGGACCCATCGCACTGCCTGGATCAATGCATCTGACAACACTGGCCGGCGGCCGACCGGGTTGGTCGTGCAGTGGAGTCGTGCCATTGGCTTGCGACAGCCCTGCAGGCCGGACCCCACAGGCCACGAATCGACACGGGAATGTGAAGGCAAAGGGAGCTCTTGCGGCACTGTTGTCATGGGGCATCACATCATGGGAGCAGCACCATGATCCGGAGGTCTCCCATGGTCCTCAACGTCCTCGGCAAGGCTCGCAGGTTCCAGCACTGGGTGGGCGAAGCCCTGGCCCATGCCATCGGCAATCCCACCGAGGAGCAGAAGAGCCAGCCACCCGAAGTGGGCGTGCAGCCCTACCGCGACATGCCCCACGAGCACTTCCACAGCTGAGCCCTGACATCCTCGCGGCAGTGGCCGGACCCCATGGTCAGCAGCCACAGAGGCCGGCCACGAACCACCGCCCTGCTTGAGTACCACCGCCTGTCCCCCCATCCAGCGGAATGGCTGATCTTCTACGCTGGATCGATGGAACCCGGATGCTGAGCGGCAATGGCCAAGAAATCGATGATCGCGCGGGATGTGAAGCGCAAGAGGATGGTGGAGCGTTTCGCTGCCAAGCGGAAGGGTCTGCTGGCCGCGTTCAACGCAGAGCGCGACCCGATGGCGAAACTGCTCATCCAGCACAGGATCCAGGCCCTGCCCCGCAACAGCGCCCCCAGCCGTCAGCGCAACCGATGCTGGGCCACCGGCAAACCCCGCGGTGTCATGCGTGACTTCGGCCTCTGCCGTAATCAGCTGCGGGAGCGTGCCCACAAGGGTCTGCTGCCCGGTGTGGTGAAGTCTTCCTGGTAGAAGGCTGTGCCGCGCGGCGGCAAAGCTAGATCAGCAGGGCTGGGCCCATAGCATCGAGGCCTGGCAGGGCGCGGCTGGCGGGAGGATTGCTGCGTCTGGCCATCACCACCCCCAGGCTGCTGCAACTGGACGAGGGTCACGTCACCACGCGGGGTTGGATGGCAGGATGAGGGGGTATCAGAAGGACAACACGCGCGTGCAAGGTGACATCAAGACAATCTTCTTCGATGGCAGGGAAATCCGTCTGACGATCAACCGCTTCGCCCCGCAGGCAGGCGGTTCCGTGCTGATGGCCTGTGGTGATACCGCGGTGCTGGTGACGGCGACCCGCTCCGGCGGGCGCGAGGGCATTGACTTTCTTCCCCTGATCTGCGACTACGAGGAGCGGATGTATGCCGCTGGTCGCATCCCCGGCAGCTTTTTCCGTCGCGAGGGCCGCCCCACCGAGCGGGCCATCCTCACCAGCCGTCTGATCGACCGCCCCATGCGGCCACTGTTCCCGAACTGGTTGCGGGATGACCTGCAGATCGTTGCCACCTGCCAGTCCCTGGATGAACGGGTCCCACCGGATGTGCTGGCGGTGACCGGTGCCTCCATGGCCGCACTGCTGGCCAGGCTGCCCTTCCAGGGCCCCATGGGCGCCGTCAGGGTGGGTCTGCTGGGCGACGACTTCGTGCTCAATCCAAGCTTCCGCGAGATCGAGCGCAGCGATCTCGACCTGGTGGTGGCCGGCACGCCCCAGGGGGTGGTGATGGTGGAGGCCGGTGCCAGCCAGCTACCCGAGGATGACATCATCGAGGCGATCGACTTCGGCTATGAGGCCGTGGGCGAACTGATCAAGGCACAGCAGGACATCCTCAAGGAGCTGGGCGTCGAGCAGGTGATCCCCAATGCTCCCCCAATGGACGACACCGTCTCCAGTTACCTGGAGAAGCAGTGCGGAGAGGCCATCGGCGCCGTCCTTGGCAAGTTCGAGCAGAACAAGGAGGAGCGTGACGCCCGTCTGGATGAGATCAAGGCAAAGCTGATCAAGACCGTCGACGGCCTCAAGGACGACGACAAGGTCAAGCTGGCAGTCGGCGCCAACGGCAAGGTCCTGGGCAATGAGTACAAGGCCCTGACCAGAAAGCTGATGCGTGCTCAGATCATCGAGCAAGGCCAGCGGGTGGACGGCCGCAGCCTGGACCAGGTGCGACCCATTGCTGCTGCCGCCGGTGTGCTGCCCAACCGGGTGCATGGCTCAGGCCTGTTCCAGCGTGGGCTGACCCAGGTGCTGTCGACGACCACCCTCGGTACCCCCGGTGATGCCCAGGAGATCGACGACCTCAACCCGAACAAGGAGAAGACCTACCTCCACCACTACAACTTTCCACCCTTTTCTGTCGGCGAGACACGCCCGATGCGGTCCCCTGGCCGGCGTGAGATCGGCCATGGTGCCCTGGCGGAACGGGCCATCACTCCTGTGCTGCCGGTGAGGGAAGGCTTTCCTTATGTGATCCGCGTGGTCTCCGAGGTGCTGAGTTCCAATGGCTCCACCTCCATGGCTTCCGTCTGCGGCAGCACCCTCGCTCTGATGGATGCCGGTGTGCCGATCAAAGCTCCGGTAGCCGGCGCAGCCATGGGTCTGATCCGGGAGGGCAAAGAGGTGCGTGTGCTCACCGACATCCAGGGCATCGAGGATTTCCTCGGTGACATGGACTTCAAGGTGGCAGGCACAGAGAAGGGCATCACCGCCCTGCAGATGGACATGAAGATCACCGGTCTCGACATGAAGACCGTGGCCGATGCTGTCAACCAGGCACGCCCCGCCCGTCTGCACATCCTCGCGAAGATGCTGGAGGCGATCGACAAGCCCCGTGAGCAGATGTCTCCCCACGCTCCCCGCCTGATCAGCCTCAGGATTCCCGCTGACATGATCGGGATGGTGATCGGTCCCGGTGGTCGTCAGATCAAGAAAATCACCGAGGAGACCAACACCAAGATCGACATCTCCGACGATGGCACGGTCACCATCGCCAGCCATGATGGTTCCGCCGCCGCTGAGGCCCAGCGGATCATCGATGGGCTGACGCGCAGGGTCAATGAGGGCGAGGTGTTCAGCGGGGCCGTCACCCGCATCATTCCGATCGGTGCCTTCGTCGAGATTCTTCCCGGCAAGGAAGGCATGATCCACATCTCCCAGCTCACAGAGGCCCGCGTGGAGAAGGTGGAGGACGTTGTGCAGGTCGGTGACAGCGTGACCGTGCGGGTGCGGGAAATTGACGGCCGCGGCCGCATCAATCTCACCCTGCGGGGTGTGCCCCAGAACGCCGGCGCAGCCTGAGTGTCCTCCGGTCGTCCTGATTGAGAGGGCGAGAGAGCCTTGAGCAAGGTGAAGTCGGTCCGTGGACCAGCTTCACCTTGCTCAAGGTCATTGTGGGGAGCGGTGCCCCGGCCCGTGAGCCCGACAGTCCGGAACCTCATGAGTTTGCTGGAAGACTCGGATCCACCCCGTCAGAAGGGATGCCTGACTATCAAGTCACTGGCAATGGCTAACAAAGGCTCGATGCAGGCCGGAAAATGGTTTATTGGTCTTTCCAATACCAGGGAAGTTCTGGTTAATCAAGGCATGCTTTACTAGGTGGCCAGAGCTTCTTTGCAAAATTTTGCGCAACCAATAACACTGACACTCAGACTATAAAATTAATTTTTTGTTGCAAAGTGTAATACCGTTTTGCTGGTTATTCAGAATTTAATCTGAAGTTGTCCAGCAAAAATCGGGAAATTCCTTAACTCTTCTACCAGATGCTTGCAGATGCTTGATTTTCCTGTTAACCTGTTGGTGGACAAGCGCTTCAAGCACCCCTCGGCAGCTCCAACGCTCAATTCATCTCTCGGCCCATGCAGCTCTTTCAAGTCACTCGGCAGCAGCCAATTCTCTCGCTGTCCATCAGCTGACGCTTCCAAGCAATCATTCAACTGGCATTGACTACAGATGGATAGGAAACAGATCAATCGACTGTTACTCGTCGCGCTGCTGCTTGGCCTTGTCGCTGCATTTTTTGGGCTTGGTCTGCAGGACGTTCTAACCCTCGAAAAATTGCGAGCCAGCCATCAGGCACTGGTTGACTGGCGCCAGCAGTCTCCTATTACTGCCGCCCTGCTCTACCTTGTGATCTACACCATGGCGACAGGGCTGCTGATCCCTGGTGCCGCGGTGCTGACCCTCGCAGGTGGCGCAATCTTCGGCCTGGGCTTGGGAACCTTGCTGACGTCCTTTGCATCGAGTCTCGGTGCGTTGCTTGGATTCCTTGTGGCCCGCTACCTCCTTCATGATGTTGTAAAACGGCGCTTTGGGCGTCAGCTCGAACCAATTGAACAAGGCTTCAAGCGCGACGGAGTCCTCTATCTACTCAGCCTAAGACTGGTACCAGTTTTCCCCTTTTTTGTAATCAATATACTGATGGCGCTGACTCCGATGAGGGCAGCGACTTTTTATCTGACCAGCCAGCTCGGGATGCTTCCTGGCACCCTCGTTTATGTCAACGCCGGCACACAACTCGCTAAGCTTAGGGGCCTTGATGGAATCCTTTCTCCCCCAATCATACTTTCACTGTTACTGCTGGCTGTGTTCCCCTGGATCGCCAAGGCGGCAATCGGGAGATGGCAAACTTGGCGGCTATACAGGCGTTGGCGCAAGCCTCACCGTTTTGATCGCAACCTGATAGTTATCGGTGCTGGTGCTGCTGGCCTTGTAACCTCCTATATCGCCGCAACTGTTAAAGCCAGAGTTACCCTGATCGAGGCTGGTGAAATGGGCGGAGATTGCCTGAACACTGGCTGTGTTCCCAGCAAAGCATTGATCACCACGGCTCGCCTCGCCGCACGGATGCGGCAGGCCGACCGCTATGGACTTGCGCCTGTGGAGCCGAAGCTCTCGATTCGGCAGGTGCTTGAGCGAGTCGAAGGCAAGGTGAAAGCCATTGCCCCACACGACAGCATCGATCGCTACGAACAGCTGGGCGTGGAGGTTCTACAGGGTCACGCGAAGCTGACCGATCCCTGGACTGTTTCGATCCGCCATCATGATGCAAGCACACAGCAACTGACAGCGCGGGCCATCGTGCTGGCCACTGGGGCATCCCCCTGGATCCCTGATCTTCCTGGCCGCGATCAGATCAAACTGCTCACAAGCGAGACGATCTGGTCCTATCTCAGGCACTGTCCCGTAGATAATCCCATCCTGGTGGTGCTTGGAGGCGGACCGATTGCCTGTGAACTTGCCCAGGCTATGGCTCAACTTGGTCTGTCTGTTACTCAGGTACAACGTGGTAACCGGCTCCTAAGAAAAGAGGACCCGGAGGTGGCGGCAATGGTTCGGGAGGCACTTGTTGCTGACGGTGTCCAACTCCTGACCAACTGCAAAGTTTGTGGCTTTGGGCAAGGTCAGGTGCTGGTTGAGCACGAGGGTGAGCAAAAGCAGCTTCGCTGTGATGCTGTGCTCAGTGCCTTGGGCCGCCACGCGAGATTGCAGGGCTACGGCCTTGAGGAGCTGGGCATTTCCACCGGAACAACCATCAACACGGACGACTACCTCAGGACAAACTACCCCAACATTCTTGCTGCAGGTGACGTGGCTGGCCCTTATCAGTTCACCCATACTGCTGCACATCAGGCTTGGTACGCCGCTGTCAATGCGCTGTTTGGCAGTTTTAGGGCTTTCAAGGCAGACTACAAAGTGATTCCTCGCGTTACCTTCACGGACCCTGAAGTTGCTGTTGTTGGCATTACTGAAAGCGAGGCTGTTCAGCAAGGAATAGCTTTTGAGGTGACCCGATTTCCCCTGGATGAGCTTGATCGCGCCATCGTTGAAAGTGCAGAACGAGGTTTTGTGAAAATTCTCACACCAGTAGGCAAAGACAAGATTCTAGGCGTCACTGTTGTTGGCCAGCATGCTGGAGAGCTTTTGGCTGAATTTGTTCTTGCGATGAAGTGGAACCTTGGGCTTAACAAAATTCTTGGCACAATTCATGCCTATCCAACCTTTTCAGAAGCAAGCAAATACGCTTCTGGTGCATGGAAGAAGTCCCACTCTCCTCAGCTGGCTTTGAAGCTTCTGCAACGGTTTCATAAATGGAGAAGACGGGCTTGAGCTTCTTCAGCTAGAATTGGCAAGAGCCCGCTAAAATCGATGCGCCATTTCCTCATTGCAGCTGCTCTCTGCAGTTCAGTGCTAGCCTGCAGTTCAGAACTAGCACCTCCAAGCACTGCACAACCAGCCGCTGAACAGCCTGTGAGCAGGTTTCTTCCTGCTGAATCAGATGTCGCCGGCACAGTGTTTCTCGATCGAAGTGGTGACCAAACAAAGATCATTTTTAGTGATGATTTTAAAGTTAATCGCGGTCCAGATCTTTATGTAATTTTAGGTAATTCAAATATGCCGTTGCTGAATAGTGAAGCTCCTTATTACTCAATTAAGCCTAACAGTTACACAATATTAGATCGCCTCAAGTCACCTAAAGGTACACAGAGTTATGCCGTTCCTTCTGAGCTTAAGATAACAGACTATGGTTCGGTTTTAATTTGGTGTCGTAGATTCAATGCCACATTTGCTTGGGCTCCAATTGATCTTGGTTAAGGAAACTCTGGTAACCCCTCATTCTCCATATTCCTTTGCTGGGGTCCATTGCGATGCAGCGGGCAACTTAGTGCTTGCGCAGGTTTTCCAGAGTCTGCCTAACTAATCACGGTCCCTGGGTCGTTGCCGGGCATCCTGCTGATGGCGAGGCAGCTTGTCGCCCACGGTGAACAGAGGATCGTTGTTCTTGAACCAGATCCAGTCGCGCAGGGGTGGCGTCTCCGCCAGCTCGCGACGGCTCAACCCCAGACCGATTCTGTCGGAACACTGCACCAGCAGATCCAGCATCATCTCCCCATCTGCAGCTCTGGCCAGTGCCTCATTCCAGCGTTTGTCACCGTTGAGACCGCGTACAAGGGCCTTGACCCGCTGCGCGACGCTGTAGCTGCTGTAGTCGGGCTGATGTGGCATTCCAGGTCAGGCAACAGCGGCAAGTTATCAGCGATCACGGCAGTCCTGTCGACCGCGGAGCCGTACCCTCAGCCCTCCAGGGCATGGCGCCCCTTCTCCAGCGCCGCCAGCTGTGCGGTGCCGAGGGTGGGATAAGCCAATTTCATCGCCTTCAGCTCCTCGATCAGAATCTTCACCACCACCAGCCGGCCAAACCATTTGCTGTTCATCGGCACGCAATACCAGGGCGCTGCCGTCGTAGCAGTCTTCCGCAGCATCAGCTCAAAGGCCTTCTGGTAGTTATCCCAGTGTTCCCGTTCCCCCAGGTCTGCCTCGGAGAATTTCCAGTTCTTCGAGCGTTCATTGAGTCGCTTGAGGAAGCGTTTGCGCTGCTCTTCCTTGGAGATATTGAGGAAGAACTTCACCACACGGATGCCATTGTTGGCCAGGTGGCGCTCAAAGGCGTTGATGTCCACATAGCGTCGCTCCCAGAAGTCCTTCCCGACCAGATTGGGCGGCAGGTTCTGATAACGCACCAGGTCATGCACCTTTACCACCAGCACCTCTTCGTAATAGGAGCGATTGAAGATGCCGATGAAGCCCCGCGCTGGCACCCGCATGCCGTAGCGCCAGAGCCAATGGTGCCTGCTCTCCTTCGTTGATGGATGTTTGAAGCTGGTGACCTCAACACCCTGGGGATTGACACCACTCATCACATGTTTGATGGTGCTGTCCTTGCCGGCGGCATCGGTGGCCTGGAACACCACCAGCAGGCCATGGCGGCCATCGGCGTAGAGCACATCCTGGAGTTCCTGCAGGTGTTTGACCCCCTGCTGCAAAAACACCTGGGCTGACCCCTTGTCCAGCAATTCCCCATTGAAGGACGGATCCTGCCGATCGAGGCGGAAGCTGCCATCCGTCGCCACCCGGTAGTAACGACTGTCGGTCCAGTCCATGGATGCCGCGGGCAAAGGAGGTCTGCTGCCAACGGCTAGCTCTGCCAGAGCGGCAGGGCGCCGTTCCGACCGGTTCGCTTCCGGACCACCAGGGCCGGCCAGCCTGTCCGTTAGCGCGGGAGAACCGCAGAGAGCCTACTCGGCTGGTGGAGGTTTGCTGCCGGCCCGGCGAGACCACGGCGAACCCGCGGACCGGAGCGCCGGGCCCGGAGACCAGCTGTTGCACTGCCCGTCAGGATCAACGCAGACCAGCAGCCCGGGTTGCGTCATGGTCCTCCTTCTGGGGCTCCACCGCTGGATCCAGCAGTACTTCAATGCTTTCCGCCGCGAGTCCCAGAACCCGCTCGGCCGCCTGGCGCTGACGTTGGGACCCCAGCAGGATCAGCTGGTCGCCGGGGGACAGCGTGGCCTGGCCGCCGGGATTGGCCTGCACCCCCTGGGCGGAGCGGATGGCCAGCACCAGCACACCGCTGCGGAAGCCCAGATTCAGATCGGCCAGGGTCTGACCGGGAAGCTTGTCGAACGCTGCCTGGCTGTGGCTCAGCTGGATGGATTCAATCCGATACTCGGTGCCCGCCAGCAGTTCCATGAAACTGGCTGCTTCGGGGTGCAGTGCCTTGTTGGCAATGGTGCGTCCCCCAGCGACGTAGGGAGACACCACCTCGTCGGCCCCGGCCCGACGCAGCTTGCTGGCAGCCTCCTGGCTGTCGGTGCGGACAATCACCCTGACATGGGCGGCAATCGCCCTGGCACTCAGTACCACATAGAGATTGTCGGCATTGCTGCCCAGCACAGCCACCAGGCTGCGGGCCCTCTCGATCCCTGCCTTGAGCAGAACCTCATCGAGGCTGGCGTCCCCACAGATACCGAACAAGCCATGGTCCGCCGCCAGGGCATTCCGTTTCGGATCACTGTCAACCACCACCAGCGGCACGTCCCCCTCGCCGATGCGGGCAGCGATCTCCTGGCCCATCCGTCCATAACCGCAGAGGATCACGTGGTCGCAGAACCGGTCGATCATGATCTGGTCACTGCGGCGACGCAGGCGACGGAAATAGCCGCTGTTGCTCAGCTGGATGAACCGCTGGATCAGCAGCTGCACCACGGCAATGCCCCCCAGCAGCAGCAGGGTGGTGACGATCCTGCCCCCCGGACCGAGGGGATGCACCTCCCCGTAGCCCACGGTGGTGAGCGTGACCAGCACCATCCAGAAGGCATCGCCCCAGCCATAGCGAGGTTCCGCCAGGCGGTAGCCGATGGCGGCAGCGACCACCAGCAGCAGCAACGCCGTGAGCGGATGCAGCCAGATCTGCGCCTCCTGCCCCTGGCGACGACGTGGGCCTCGATGCCTGGGGATGGACCCTCCGCAGCGGCGTGCCGGCAACACCAGTCAGTGCTGTTGTGCCGAGTGTGGAACGTCCGGAGCCCCTCGGCCACCGTGCTGGCATGGCCTCTCCCACTGGCCTGGATCCAGCCATGTGCGGCTGCCGGCTCATTGCGCTTCGCTGCCGGCCAGGCTGCCGTCCCGGGGAGACTGGGGCGGTGTGACCGCACCATCGCCGGCCGGTGTCAGCGCCGCCGGGGGCCGCTGCAGCAAGCTGTCGATGGCCTCCTCCAGGCTCGGCTCCATGGCGATCCGCCGTCCATCACTGACGACCACACGGATCAGGGTAGGCAGGCCACCGGCACTGGCCTTGAGATAGATGGGTTCCACGTAGAGCATGGCCTCCCCCAGCGGAACCAGCAGCAGATTCCCCTGGATGACCTCCGAGCCGGCGCGATCCCAGAGGCTGAACTGCCTGGAGATCTCCGGCACCTGATTGATCAGGGCCTGTACCTGCTGGGGACCGTAGACATTGCTCTCCGTCGGATAGAGGTAGTTGACCAGCTCGCCATAGACGTCATCGTCGTTGCGGGCGGCCAGCCAGGCCACAAGATTCGGACGGTTGAGCGGGGTGAGCGGCTGCAACAGCAGAAATTCGGGCCCCGGTTCACCACTCAGGCGCATGTTCACGTAGTAGGGCTCCACGGCGATCTGTTCACCCCCGTAGGTCTCCGTGGGAAGCTCCCAGATCGCATCACCGCTGTAGAAGATGCGGGGGTCGGTGACGTGAAAGCGTTTGAGCTGCTCCACCACCACCCGGAACTGGCGCTGGGGGTAGCGGATGTGCTCGCGCAGGGGGGCGGGCATGGCTTCCAGCGGCGCGAACAGATCAGGAAACACCCGTCGCCAGGTGGCGAGAATCGGATCGGACTGGTCGCTGACATAGATGCGCAGGGCACCGTTGTAGGCATCCACCACTGCCTTCACGGGGTTGCGGAAATAGCTGATTTCAGGCTCCCCCGGCAGGGGGCTGCTGTAGGGATAGCTCGGACTCGACGTGAAGCCATCCACCAGCCAGAACTGGTGCTGTCGGCTGGAGAACACGGCGTCGTCCCGCAAGCGCACGTTGACCAGATAGGGATCACTCTCGAAGCGCAGGAACGGCGCCAGCGCCGTCAGCCGTTCGCGCACCTCCCGGCGCAGCAGCAGCTGGGTGTCGTCGGTGAGCGAACCCCGCACCAGCAGCTTGAGCTCCCGCAGGTAGAGGGCCGCTGCCAGCCTTGCCAGGGGCGTGTCGAGACGGATGCCCGCCCGGCCCCGGTAATGGGAATAGACGTTGTCGCTGCCTTCCGGGTAGTCGAATTCCTCGATGGCACTCGGTGCCAGGGCATAGGGGGAAGGACGCGAGCCGAAGTAGAGGCTCTGGTTGCCCAGGGGGAACACCCGCCGCACACTGGCATCGTCAATACCCAGGGCGGCATTGCCCCGGCGCGTCTCGACGCTGCCCAGATCACTGACGAAATACCAGGGCAACCGATCCGGCCCGAACGCATTCACTGGAGACACGGTGAAACCCTGGCCATGGGTGAACACCAGATGGCGGTTGAGCCAGCTCTGGTTGGCCTCGGGCAGGGCCGATTGCTCCAGTTCCCGTGCTGCGATGAACACCTGTTGACGCCCTCCGCCGGCGTCCTCCCGCAGGCGATAGCGGTCCACCATCGGTTCCGAGAAGCGGTAGTAGACCCGCAGCTGCTGCAGCTGCCCATTGGTGGCCAGCAGTGGCTTGTCATCCCACAGCCTCAGGTTGGCGAGGGTCTCGGCCCCGGCCTCCACATCGGCCCGCTTCAGGGCCTTCGGTGGCATGCGGTGAATGTCGAGGATCCGATCCAGCCCGAAGGCACGCCGTGTGGCGGCGATGCTCCGCTCCAGATAGGGCAGCTGCAGTTGCAGTTCCCTGGGCCGCAGCACCAGGGTGCGCAGCAGCGGGGGAGCAAACAGCTCCAACAGGATGGGCAGCAGCAGCACCGAACCGCTGGCGCTGCTGAAGCTGCGGCGCCGTCCCTGGCGCCAGCCCTCCGGTATGGGAATCAGCAAAGCCAGGGCCATGGCCAGGATCATCAGGGCCGTGATGCTGCGCAGGGGCAGGTTCAGATGCACCTCCAGCCAGCCGGCGCCATGGAAGACGCCGCGGCTGTTGAGCATCAGCTGGGTTCTGCTCAGCCACCAGCAGCCCGCCAGGATCAGCAGCACCGCGCCTGCCATCGGGCGCAGCAAGCGGCGCTGCCCCAGGGTCGGTCCGGGGTGGCGCAGCTCGTTGCGGGCCTTGCCGTCGGCGAGTACGGCCCACAGCCCGGAGGCCAGGGCGGCACAACCGAGCAGCAGCAGGATCTGCAACAGCCGCAGCTGGGCCGGGTACACCAACACGCTGTAACTCAGGTCTGCCCCCAGCAGGGGATCCTGCTGAGCGAACGGCACAGCGTGGCTTGCACGCAGCCACAGGGCCCAGCTGCGGCTCAGACTGATGGCGGCACCGATGCCCGTGGTGGCCAACACCAGCCGGCTGCCGAAGCGTGGCAGCAGCAGCATCAGCGTCAGCAGGGCGGCCAGCAGGACGAGTTGAAGGGGCGAAGGTGGCCAGTGACGCCAGAACAGACTGAGTCCCTCCAGCCGATCGACGCTGAGGGGTTGGTGCAACAGCATCCACGCCAGGGTCAGCATCTGCCGGAGGCTGCCCAGTGCCACCAGGGCCAGCAGAACCAGGGCGGACACATACATGCGGGGGGCGAGGGCCCACATGCGGGATGCCTCTCCGGCGGCCGGGTTCACGCCCGGCTGTTGCGGTCGCGAGCCGGTCCCGTCGGCCTCAGCCCTGGGGATCTCTGCTCTCGCCGTCTGCCTGGCCGGAGGCTCGGTCCCCTGTGGCAGGTGCCGCCGCCGGGACCGGGTGGCCGAAGCGCCCGATCCCGTCAGGCCGCGGCACAGCAGCAGATGCTGCCAATGGCAGAGCAGTGCTGACAGGGCCAGACCGCCCAGGAGGCTGAGCAACTGCACCTGCCAACGGCGCCAGAGCACTGCAGTGAGCCTGAACTGGGCAAACCATTGCCACTCCACCCAGGCCCGGGCCGCCAGGGGAAGCAGCACCAGGGCGAGGCCGAGGATCACCAGCCCCCACAGACACCATCTCCTTCTGGCGGTGGCAAGCAGGGGTGTCGAACCGTCCACGGCTGCGGCAGAGACCATGGCCGGAGCGTAAGGATGCTGCTGGGGAGGGCAACGGCTGAACAGCAGGCTGGACGGTGGAGAACGCAGGAGCCGTCCGTTCGCCGCTGTTAGCTTTGATGCCGACCCGATCCACAGGCCGTGACCGCGACCATCGCGTCAAGTGTCCTCGACACCGGCGCCACTTTCACCGGCCTGCGCTGCCGCGAGTGCGGCCAAGGCTACCCACCGGGTGCAAAGCACGTCTGTGAGGACGTCTGCTTCGGGCCGCTCGAGGTGTCCTACGACTACGACGAGATCCGCCGTCGGGTCAGCCGCCGCCAGATTGAAGCAGGGCCTGCCTCGATCTGGCGCTATCGCGACTTTCTGCCGGTGGTCGGGGACCCGGTTGACGTCGGCACCGGCTTCACACCCCTGCTGAAGGCCGATCGTCTGGCCCGCTATCTTGGCCTCGAAGCGCTCTATATCAAGAACGACGGCGTCAACATGCCCACCCTGTCCTTCAAGGACCGGGTGGTGTCGGTGGCCCTCACCCGCGCCCGTGAGCTGGGGTTCAGCACGGTCAGCTGCGCCTCCACCGGCAACCTGGCCAACTCCACCGCGGCCATCGCCGCCCATGCGGGCCTCAAGTGTTGCGTGTTCATTCCCTCCGATCTGGAAGCCGGCAAGGTGCTGGGCACGCTGGTCTACAAGCCCACGCTGATGGCGGTGCGGGGCAACTATGACCAGGTCAACCGGCTCTGCTCCGAAGTGGCCAACACCCATGGCTGGGGCTTCGTGAACATCAATCTGCGCCCTTACTACGCCGAGGGATCCAAGACCCTCGGCTATGAGGTCATCGAGCAGCTCGGCTGGCAGCTGCCTGATCACATCGTCGCCCCCCTGGCCTCCGGATCCCTCTTCACCAAGATCCGCAAGGGCTTCAACGAGTTCATCAAGACCGGCCTGGTGGAGGAGAGGCCGGTGCGCTTCAGTGGCGCCCAGGCCGAGGGCTGCTCCCCCATCGCCCAGGCTTTCGAGGCGGGCCGCGACTTCATCTCACCGGTGAAGCCGGACACCATTGCCAAGTCGATCGCCATCGGCAACCCCGCCGACGGCCCCTATGCCCTCGACATCGCCCGCGAAACCGGTGGCACCATCACCGCCGTCAATGACCAGGAGATCGTCGAAGGGATCCAGTTGCTGGCGGAACATGAAGGTGTCTTCACAGAGACCGCCGGTGGCACAACCATTGCCGTGCTCAGGAAACTGGTCATGGCCGGCAGGATCGAGCCATCGGAGCGCACTGTTGCCTACATCACGGGCAATGGCCTCAAGACCACCGAAGCCGTCACCGGCGTGGTGGGCGAGCCCCATCTGATCGATGCTCAGCTGGCAAGCTTCGACACTGCCTGGGAGCAGGTTCAGATGCTGCAGCACGCATCCTTGAACGGTGGCGCCGGCTGATCGCACCCCACGTTTGCGCTGAGATCTGCTGATCTCGCTCCCCTTGCACCCTCCATCCTCGACCTCCGTGGCTGTTCAGGTTCTGATTCCAACTCCCTTGCAGAAATTCACCGCCAACGAGGCCTGCGTGGCCCTCGAAGCAGGTGATGTCAACGCCCTGATCGAGGGCCTCGAGGGCAGATTTCCCGGGCTCAAGGCCCGCCTCTGTGACGACACCGGAAAGCTGCGCCGTTTTCTCAACATTTATGTGAACAGCGAAGACATCCGTTTCCTGGATAACCAGACCACTGCCCTCAGGGACGGTGACGAGGTCTCCATTGTTCCCGCTGTTGCCGGCGGTTGATCTGGGCAGGCTCAGGCCTCGGTCTTTCGGGCAACCCCCTGCTGCCGGCTGTGCCCCGCGGCCATTGGTCGCAGTCTCGGCCCGCGGCGCTGCCGGACTCAGACCGGGGCGGTCGCTGCCACAGCTTTGCTGTCACCACTGTTTGCCTGATCGAAGGCTGCCACCACAGCCCGGAAGCGGGCACCTTCAATGGTTTCCGCCTCGATCAGTTCGTCGGTCAGGGCATCCAGAAGCGGTCGCCTTGCTGCAAGCAGGTCGCAGGCCTGTGCCAGGGACTGCTTGGCCAGGGACTGCACCTGGGCATCGATGGCCTGACAGGTGCGTTCCGAGTAGGCGGGCCGTTGCAACAGCAGGTCCCTGCCAAGGAACACCTCACCACCGTCCCGCTCCAGGGCCAGGGGGCCCAGCTCGGACAGGCCGTAACGGGCCACCATTTCCCTTGCGATGCCGGTCACCATCCGGATGTCGCTGCTGGCGCCCTGGGTGATCTCCTGCGGGCCGAACACCACCAGCTCTGCAGCACGACCGCCCATGGCCACCACCATGCGGTCCCGCAACCAGGCCCGGGTCACCAGGCCCGAATCGAGCACCTCCTCATTGGGGGTCATGCGGGCAAAGCCACCGACACCGCCTGAGCGGGGCAGCAGCGTCACTTTGTCGAGTTCATCGGCATGCTCCAGCAGCGTGGTGAGCAGGGCATGGCCCACCTCGTGGTAGCCAATCAGCCGTTTCTTGGCGCTGTCCTGCAGCGGAGCGGCCCTCAGCCCCATCGTCACCCGCTCCAGGGCGTCATCGAGGTGGCTGTCATCGATGGCGCTGTCCTGGCGCCGGGCCGTGAGGATTGCCGCCTCGTTCAGCAGGTTGGCCAGGTCAGCGCCGGAGAAACCCGGCGTGCGCTTGGCCCACTGGGCCAGGGACACCTCAGGGCTGATGGGGCGGCTGCGGGCATGCACGCTCAGGATTGCTTCGCGGCCACGGCGATCGGGCAGTTCAACGGCAATCTGCCGGTCGAAGCGACCCGGTCGCAGCAGGGCCAGATCCAGCACATCGGCCCTGTTGGTGGCTGCCAGCAGGATCACCCCTGCGTTCTCATCGAAGCCATCCATCTCGGTGAGCAGCTGGTTGAGGGTCTGTTCCCGCTCATCGTTGCCGCCACCGATGCCGGCACCGCGCTGGCGCCCCACCGCATCGATTTCGTCGATGAAGACGATGCAGGGGGCCTTGGCCTTGGCCTTCCTGAACAGATCGCGCACGCGGCTGGCTCCCACGCCCACGAACATTTCGACGAATTCCGAAGCCGACATGGAGAAGAACGGCACCCCCGCCTCCCCGGCAATGGCCTTTGCCAGGAGGGTCTTGCCGGTGCCGGGGGGCCCCACCAGCAGCACACCCTTGGGGATCCTGGCGCCCACGGCCGTGAACCGCTCCGGTTCCTTCAGGAAGGTCACCACCTCCTGCAGCGCTTCCTTGGCTTCGTTGATGCCCGCCACATCCTCGAGGCGAACGGTCACTTCTCCCTGGTCCCTGAGGCGGGGCTGGCTGCGGCCGAACCCCATGGCCCTGTTGGCCACCCTGGCGGAGCGCCGCAGCACGAAGGACAGCCCGAACAGGATCAGCAGCACCATCAACAGGTTGCCGAGCAGGCCTGTCGCCGCCGTCCGCTGAGAGCTGTCCACCACGTCGTAGGGGACATCGGCAGCTTCGGCGGCCTGCAGCAGGCTCTGATTCTCCTCGAAGACCGCGAAGATCTGGCGACTGCCGTCCTCAAAGGTGGCCTGCACCCGCTTGCTGCCCGGGCTCCACTGCAGCTCCCTGACTCTGCCTTCCCCGACGGCCCTGACCAGGCCGCTGTAGCTCAGGGATGCATCGTGCCGGGACTGAACCTGGGCAGTGAGCAGGGGTTGACCGTGCTGCCCGGCAGGCCTCCCATGGCCGTCCCGCGGCTGCAGCAGCACCGCAACCTCAGAGCTCCTGACCAGGTCTGACTGACCCGCCTCAGCTGGCTCAACCACCTGGCCCGCCTCACCGACGATCGGACTCTAGCCAGCCCGGGTTTGACGCAGGGCAGCACGACAGCTGAGAATCGACCACTGGCGGTTGCCCTGCTCCATGGCGGTTCCCAAGAAAAAGACATCCAATCAGAAGCGGAACCAGCGCCGTGCGCACTGGAACCGCAAGGCCAGATTCGCTGCAGAGCGCGCCATGTCCCTGGGCAAGGCCGTGCTGAGTGGCCGTGCCCAGGGCTTCATCTACCCCGTTGGCGATGCCGAGGGCGAAGGGGAGGAAAGCTGACCCCTCAGGGGGCGTCCCCAGGCCACAGTGCCGCCGCCACCGACCCCACCTGGACAATGCGGCGACGCCCATCCAGCAGCGCCGTCATCACCACCGGGGGCTGCAGCGCTGCAGCGCTGTGTGGGGCTGCTGGAACCCCTTGGAGGGAAACCTGGCAGGCTTCCGCTCCGCGTCCGTCCAGCAATGGTCTGATGGCAAGGGCGGGGGGCAGCGAACCCCAGAAGCCCTGCATCAGCGCGGCGATGGCAGCCCCATCCATGGCACCACCACCACCGCGCCGCTGTCTGGCTTCGGCCTGCAGGCGCCAGCGCAGGGCCTGGCGCCAGCGCTGCGGCAGCACCAGCACGAGCCCATCCAGCTGCTGCCAGCAATCCCTGTAGCCCATCAACGCCCGACCACAACGCTCGCACCAGCGGCGCTCTGCCGCGGTGGCGCCAGGCCAGGGATGGGCGCTGCTGACAGCGAAGGGCCGGGCACCGACCATCCACCCCTCCAGCAGCAGCAGATCTCCTGCCATCGCAGCAACGCAGACACGGTCGCCGCGGCCTCCTTCCAGGGTCTTGTCGAAGCGGGGCAGCTGCAGCACACCCCCTTGGCGGTAGCGCTCCAGCCCACGGCGCAGCAGGACCAGATCATGGCTGCCCGGTGGTCCGCGATCGATGCCATAGGGATTGCCTGCCATGGCTGCCTGCCGTTGCTGCAGGGGCAGGTAGTAGTCATCAATCGAGGCCACCACGGTGCGCAGCCCCCGCTGGGCGGCAAAGGCCAGCAAGGCCCGACTGAGGGTGGTCTTGCCCATGCCAGGGACCCCGGCCAGGCCCAGCAGGGCCGCCCCGCCGTTCATCCGTCGCTGCCGCTCCAGGCGTAGCTGCAGGGGCAGCCAGAGCCCCCACAGGGTGCTGGGATGGTGGGGGATGGTCCTGAGCTGCTGGATCAGCTGCTTCGACCCCAGCCAGCTCAGTTGCTGCTGCCCCCAGCACGCCACCGCCTCTGGCTCCGGCGGCAGCTTCAGCAGGGCACACCAATCCTGCCGTCGGGCCAGGCGGCACCAGAGCTGATCGGCCACATGGCCATCCTGAAGCACCCGCTCCAGGGTCAGCGCCGACGGCACCAGCGGCTGGCCGCCACTGGCACTGGCTGTGGTGCTCTCAAGGGCAGGGTGAGACATCGGCTGGCGCTGCAAGGACCCGGAGCGGGACAGCACAAAGCCTGCCCTGCCAGCAGCTGACAGGCATGATCGCCACCTGCAACGCGAAGCACGATTGGGCCTTTGCCGGATGTGCCGGGTTGTCGGCTGTGGTGCCCTGGCTCAGGAGCCGAGCTTGAAGGCTTCCAGCACAAGGGCGAAGACCAGGCCGATGCGCAGGTTGTCGAGCAGGCGCACCGCCAGTCGCAGGCCTGGATTGCCGGCCAGCGCCGTTCTCAGCCGCACCAGGGTCTCCACAGCGCAGACCAGCAGGAAGGTGGTGAGGCTGTTGAGCGACACCAGCTGGGCCAGTAGGTTCGCGCTCTGCTGACCGAAGGCGAAGCCGACCAGCAGAGCCAGCAGGCTGGCGGCTTTGACCCGCCAGCTGTCAGCCAGCCAACCGAACAGATTGCTGGCCAGGGACTGCTGGGCAACCTCGAAGCGGGTGCGTTGATAGGCCAGTCGTTCACAGGCACGGTCCGGTCCGATCCTGCCGCGGTCCGGTCAATCCGGCAGGCCCTCCAGATAGGAGAGGGTGACCATCGGCAGGGCCGCCGCACCTCCCCGCAGCTGTCGCGCTGGTTGTTGCGGTTCGCCGAGGCCGTCCCACAGTGGTGTGATCCCGCTGCGGTCGTCATCCCATGAGCTGCTGGACAGGGTCACCAGGCAGCGCAGGTGGGCTCTGCGGGCGGCACACCAGCCGTTGCGGGAGTCCTCCAGCGCCACCACGCTGCCGTTGGCAAGTCCGCTGCGCCGCAGCGCCTGCCGATAGGCTTCCGGATCCGGTTTCTTGCGCGCCACGTCCTCGCCGCAGACCCATTGCTCCAACCAGTGGGCCGCCTGCCACAGGCTCGTGCTCAGCAGGGCCTCCACGGCGTCACGGCCACTGGTGGTGACGATCCATTGGCGCAGGCCACGTTCGTGGGCCTCCCCCATCAGGCGCAGCACGCCGGGGCGGGGCTGGATCAGCCCGGCTGCCAGGCGTTGGCGGTAGTGCTGCTGCTTCAGGCGTTGCAGTCCTTCCAGGAAGCTCGTCCCATCCGCCAGAAAGGCCTGGGGAGGGCTGGGCTGCTGACTGGCCCAGGCCCGCATCCGCTCGCGACCGCCGGCCACCCGCAGCAGCTGTCTGTAGGTGGCTTCATCCCAGTGCCAGGGAACACCGGCCTCGGCGAAGGCGGCATTGAAGGCCGGTCGGTGACCATCCCGCTCGGTTTCGGCCAGGGTACCGTCCACATCCCAGAACAGGGCCTGCAGGGGCATGAGGTTGACACGGGGACGGAGGACACAGCCTGCCCTGTCCCGCAGACAAGGCTTTGCCGGGTGGAACGTTGAAAGGTGGGGCTACCGGGCCAGCGTCACTGCCGGCACCCTCTCCTTTCCCCCAGGCTGGCGCCTTGCCGCTCCCTTCACGCCATGTCCGCCAGGCTGCGCTCCAGCAGCACTGGGCTCTGCCCATGGGCCTGCTGCCGGACCCGGACCTCGCCGTGGCCACAGGTCTGCCCCTGCCGCTGCTGGCCATGCTGCGGCGACGCGGCTTCCGCGATGGCGAGCAGATCCAGGCACTGTTGGATCCCCCGCCGGCCCCTGATCCGACCGCTCATTTCCCCGATCTGATCCCTGCCCGGGACCGGCTCGTGCGTGCCTGCCAGGGAGGCGAGGCCCTGGCTGTCTGTGGCGATTACGACGCCGACGGGATGACCAGCACGGCACTGCTGGTGGGCTGCCTCAGGCGGCTCGGTGCCCTGGTCCGTGGGGCCATCCCCAGCCGCATGGATGACGGCTACGGACTGAATGTGGCCATGGTGGAACGTCTCGCCGCAGCAGGGGTGTCCCTGCTGGTCACCGTCGACAACGGTGTCAGTGCCAGCGCGGCCCTGGAACGTGCCGCCGCCCTCGGCGTGGACGTGATCGTGACCGATCACCATACCCTTCCCCCCCAACAGCCACCGCTGCTGGCCCTGATCCACCCAGCACTGACACCGCAGGGATCACCCTACCGCGTCCTCGCAGGGGTCGGACTTGCCTACGTGCTGGCCCGCAGCCTCTGCGCCAGCCTGCAGGCTGACGAGGCCCTCTCCGCCAGCCTTGATTTGTTCTGCATCGGCACCGTCGCCGACATGGCCCCCCTCAGTGGCGTCAACCGCCGCTGGCTGATGGATGGTCTGCGGCGGTTGCACCGCTCCCCCCTGCCGGGACTGCGGGCCCTGATGGACTGTGCCGGCCTGCAGGAGCGGCCCCTGGAGAGCACGGACATCGCGTTCCGCATCGCCCCACGCATCAACGCCGTCGGGCGGCTGGGGGATCCCGCTCTGGTGGTGGAGCTGCTGACCACGGATCAAGCTGATCGGGCCCTGCAGCTGGCCGACAGCTGTGAGGTGCTGAACCGCCAGCGTCGTGAGCTCTGTGATGCCATCACCGCCGAGGCCGAGGCCCTGCTGGAAGCGGATGGGGCGGCACAGCCGCCCTTCCTGCTGCTGGCGCAGAACCATTGGCACCATGGCGTCATCGGCATCGTGGCGGCACGGTTGGTGGAACGCCACTGGCGTCCGGTGGCTCTCCTGGCTGGAGAAGGCAATGGCTGCTTCCGTGCCTCTGTGCGCGCTCCCAGGGGGTTTGCCGTGGATCAGGCACTGCAGGCCTGTGCAGATCTGCTGATGCGCTTCGGGGGGCACCCGGCTGCCGGGGGCTTCACGGTGGCAGCCGATCGTGTGGCTGCCCTGCAGGAACGGCTTGAGGGGCTTGCCCGGCGCTGGCTGGAGGACCAGGCCAGCAGCACCCCGCGCATCTGTCCGGATGCCTGCGTGCGGCTGGCGGACCTCGATCGGGCCTTCCTCGTTGCACAGCGGCGCCTGGGGCCCTTCGGTACAGGCATGGAGGCACCCCTGTTCTGGGCCAGGTCATGCCGGGTGCGTCAGCGCAGGGCCCTGGGCGGTGGACATCTGGCTCTCAGGCTGGAGCAGGGCGGGACAACCCTGCGGGCCATCGGCTGGAACTGGGGAGACCAGCCGCTGCCACCGCTGGTGGATGTGGCATTCCATCTGGAACTGAACAGCTGGCAGGGAGAAGAGACACTGCAGCTGGTGCTGGTGAGCTGGCGCCCTTGTGCCGCTGAAGAGGTGATGATCCGGCGTGGTGAGCGCCGCTACTGGTGCCGCCAGGGACCGGGGAATCGCATCGACCTACGCAATGAAGCGGGCCAGGATCTCAGTCTGTCCCTTGGCCCCGACGGTGCCCATGCCGACTTGCAAGGCATCGGGCTGGCCGACGGAACGGCTGATCAGCGACGCTATCTGGATGGCCTGGCCCGCGACGCCGCAGTGGCCCTTGGTCTGGTGGCATGAGCCGGATCATCGGCAGGGGGTGTGCGACCCCATCCCCGTTGCATGGCCTGCCAGGGTTGTGGCGTCTTCTGAAAGGCAAGAGGTCGGATCAGGCCACAAGGAGCATGTGTGCGGTGGATCCTTTGCTCTGGAGCCGCACTTGCACCAGGGGGCTGATGTTTCAGAGGGAACCGCGACGGGCGAAGATGATGAAGATGACAGCAGGACCTGCAAGGAAGATCAGGCCAAGGGACACGAAACCGGCGACCAGGTTGATGTCGATGCCCACGGAAGTCCAGCTGAGGTGCGATGGGTGCCATCCTATGGGGTCCTTCGCCTGCGCTGGTCTGCAGCTGCAGCCTGTTACGCGCCGTCATGGCGCCGTGGCAACCTGCCCTCCAGCCCCCTTGATCCTCTCCCGTCGATGAGTCGAGGCGAACGCTGGACCTGCATCCAGGGCTGCGGTGCCTGTTGCCACCTCGACCCTGGGGAGCGCGAGGAGGCCCTTCAGGTGCTGGACGAGGCACAACAGGTCCTGTATCGCTCCATGGTCGCCGAGGACGGCTGGTGCAGGCATTACGACCACGGCCAGCGCAGTTGCAGCATCTATGACGTGCGTCCCGACTTCTGCCGTGTCTCCAACCTGGGGCGGTTGTTCGGCGTGATCGGCAATGTGGATGGCTTCGCCATCGACTGCTGCCGTCAGCAGATCCGCTCCGAATACGGTGTGCGCAGTACCGAGATGCGGCGCTTCAACAGAGCCGTGCGCCAGCCCTGACGCCGGTTCCCCGCCACCATGCCCCTCCCAGACACTCGGCACACTGCCCCATCCGCCCGGCAGGCCGGCCTGGCTTCCGTCACTGACGCTCAGGCTCCACAGGCTGACAAAAAGGATGCAGCGACGTCGAGCCTGGTGGGCGTGCTGGCCACATCTTTCACCACCGTGTTCCTCGCCGAGCTGGGGGACAAGACGCAACTGGCCACCCTGATGCTGTCGGCGCAGTCCGGCCAGCCACTGCTGGTCTTCGCCGGGGCAGCCGCGGCGCTGATCTGTTCCAGTCTGATGGGCGTGTTGCTGGGCCGCTGGCTGTCCCGCAGGCTCGATCCGGAGCGGCTGGAGCGCATGGCCGGGGTCCTGATGCTGATCCTGGCGGTGTGGATCGGTTGGGACAGCTTCACTGCCCTGTGGTTCGACCCTGGGGCGGAAACATTGGCTGGCGCGGCGCTCTCCGCCCAGGGCCAGGGCGGTCTGGCTCTGCTGGGTTCCAGCTTCGTGACGGTGTTCGTGGCCGAACTGGGGGACAAGACCCAGCTCGCCACCGTCGCCATCAGTGGTACCAGTGACCGCCCCGTGATGGTGTTCTTCGGCAGCGCCACCGCCCTTGTGCTGGCGAGCCTGCTGGGAGCCGCAGCTGGCGGATCCCTTGCCGCGGTGATTCCCGCACCATGGCTGAAGCTGGTCGCAGCAGTGGGCTTTGTCTGGATCGGAGCCCGCCTGCTGCTGGCGCCCCGAGCGCAAGCCAGAGGGAACTGAATCATTGTCGACGCGCTGGCCGGGGTCAGCCCGGTTCAGTTCCGTTGCCGACCGTGCCTTTTCCATCAAGGCCTAAGATCGGAAGGCGGCAACTCCTCCCTTGGCGCCTGAGTTCCGCCGCCACAGCCCAGTGCTGGGACCCCTGAGGTCAGCTGGCCGTGGCCTGTCCCGGTGCCCGCACCACGGTGTCGGTGCCCCTTCAACCCCCACCTGATGAAATTCTCGGTTGGCGAGCTGCTAAGCCAGCTCCATCCAGAAAAGGCGGTGTCACTGCCTCAGCTCCAGAAGAAGCTCAGCCTCACCAGTGAAGAAGACAAGGGCTGCCTCGACATTGCCCTTGCTGCCCTCACCAGGCTCGGTCTGGTCAGCAACGGCGAGGCCGGCCTGATCCACAACCGCCCTGACAACCTGATCGAGGCCTGCCTGCGCTGCTCCAGCAAGGGCTTCTGCTTCGCCCTGCGGGAAGCCGGTGGAGAGGACATCTACATCCGGGACCACCAGCTCAACCACGCCTGGAACGGCGATCGTGTGCTGGTGCGTATCACCCGGGAGGGAGGCCGCCGCCGCTCCCCTGAAGGGTCCGTGGTGTGCATTCTCGAGCGGGCCAATCCAACCCTGCTGACCCCCCTGCGCCTTCCGGAGGCGGATGGCAAGCACCTCGGCAAGGAGAAGGAGGTGGTCGAGATCGAAGTCGATCGCTATCCCGTCGCCCAGCGCGCCGCCGAGGGACATGTGGCCCGCTGCCTCTCCATCGCCGGAGGAAAGAAAGCCGACCTCGAGCTGCTGCTCACTCGCCACGGCATGACCCGCAGGGGCTCGCCGCCCCGCACCAACCTCAAGGCTCCTGGGCTGAAGGTGCGGGAAAACCTCACGTCTCTGCCCACGCTGCTGTTCAGCGGCTGGCACTGCAACAATGCGCCCCAGTTGCCGGCCCTCTCCCTGGAGGCCATCGAGGGTGGTCAGCGGCTGTGGGTCCACAGCCAGACCGTCGCCGAACGCCTGCCGTTCGACGGGAACCTGGATCGTTGGCTGCGGAAGCACGCCTTGGCCATCTGTACGGGCGATCAGTGGCAGCCACTGCTGTCGCCCGCCCTCACCAGGGCCGCTGGCTTCAGTCCGGGCAAGAGCCAGGAGGCCCTCTCGGTGGCCCTGGATCTCGACAGCGATGGCGTGCTGCGGCACTACCGCTTCTGTCGCACCCGCATCACCCCTGATCTGGAGGTCAGTGACAGGGCCCTTGCCGCCCTGGCCAGTGGCACGGACGACACCAGGACGGTGCCGGACGGGCTGACAAGCCTCAAGGGCCATCTGCCCCTGCTGAAGTCCCTGCTGGCCCTGCTGGCCCAGGTGCGACTGCGGCGTCTCGCTGGCGGCTCCCTGGAACTGGCGCTACCTCAGCCCGAACTGGAGGCGCTCGGTGATCTGCAATGCCTCGGGCCTGAGGAGCATTGGCAAGGGTGGCTCGCGGCCGCCGCTGTGGAGCAGCCCATGACTGCGGTGCGCGAAGCCGTCCTGCTGGCGGGCAGGGCCCTCGGTCGCCATTGCGCCGCCCTGGCACTGCCAGCCCTGTTTCTCAACCACGAGCCGCCGTCGCCCGCTGATCTCAATGAGGTGGTCAAGGTCGCAGCGGGCATGGACGTGCCCCTGGAGCTGGGGGCCGATGGCAACGCTCCGGCGCCGGCAGCCCTGGCTGCTGCTTTCGCGACCAGCGAACGGGGCCAGGCCCTGCATCAGCAGTTGCGCATGATCGCCAGGCCCATGGTCCACAGCACCAAGGCCGGTCCCAACAGCCTGGCTGGAGAGGCTGAAGCCTATGCCCCCTGGTGTGTGCCAGGTCTGCACTACACCGACCTGTTCAATCAGCAGCTGCTCACCACGCTGCTGGCGGATGGCAAGGACCGTCCCTCGGTGCGTCAGAAGACCCGCATCGATATTGCCGCCGATGGCTGCCATGGGAAGGTGGAGTGGCCCTTGCTGACCCCCGCACAGCTGGCGCCCTTCAAGGAAGCCCTGCGGACAGGACTCGCCAACCGCATGACCGCCCGCAGCCGCATCGCCATCGAGGTGCAGCGTGATCGCATTCATCTGAGCCAGGCTCGCCACGCCGAGGCACTGATCGGTCAGACCCGCAGCGGCGTGATCAGCGGCGTGCAGAGCTACGGCTTCTTCGTGGAGCTACCCCCCACCCAGGTGGAGGGGTTAGTGCACGTGAGCTCCCTGAAGGACGACTGGTACGAGTACCGCTCCCGCCAGCACCGGCTGCTGGGCCGCAAGAATCGCCGCAGCTACCTGCTGGGTGACAGTGTGGAGGTGGAGATTCAGAAAGTCGATGCACTGCGGCACCAGATCGATCTGGTGGTGGTCAGCAGCGCCGATGCGGGCAATGGAGACGGGACATCCGTGTCCCCCCGAGCGGGGGATATCCCGGACCCCCTGACGCTTGAGCAGCGGGAGGCCGACCCCCCATTTCCCCCGACCGGGGATACCCCTGGGCTGAGCAGTGGCAGCGAGCCATTCACCTTGCTCCAGATCTGAGCGGCTGCAGTCCCGGCGCTGCTGCCGACAGCAGCGCCCCCTGACCCGCTGGGGGTGGACAACTTGCCTGGCGAGACCTGTTCCTGGCCGGGCCACGTCTGTCGTCGCGCCTCAGCTGCTGGTGCTGCCGCTGCATGAGCTGCCCTGCCCCGCCGTACAGCCATAGCAATGGTCCGCCGTCTGGATCAGGCGCCGCTCCAGATCCTCCGGCTCGACCGAAGCGATGGACAGACCCTCCATCGCCATGCCCAGCATCTGATTGAAGTCGCAGTCGTAGATGCTGCCATCGGCCGCCACAGAGAGCGTATCGCGGCACATCAGCCCGCAGATCGCCCCGGGGTTGAAACCCCGCACCAGGGTCTCCATGTAGCTGCTGTAGCGCCCCTCCTGATCGAGCCATCGCTTGAAGCGGGCGATGGGCATGTTGGTGAGGCCGATCAGCCGATCGAAGTGCACACCCTCCTGCTCCAGCAAGCCCTGCTTCCACTGTTCCACCACCACCGAGCAGAGTGGTTGCAGGCGGTCGCCGTCGGGATTGGTCATCAGCGTCAGCTGACGGCGGGGATCCCCCAGGCCGTAGCCCGCCCCATTGAGGTGTCGCAGGGCAGCGATGGACATCTCCCAGGTGCCTTCGCCACGCTGGCTGTCGGTGCGAGGCTTTTGCCAGTGGGGCAGGCTCGCCACGATCTCCACCTGGTGTGCTGCCAGCCATTCCGGCAGGCCCGCGTAGGCCGGCACCAGCAGGATCGTGAGATTGCAGCGGTCAATGATCCGCAACCCACGCCGGTGGGCCTCCTCGACGAGATCGCGGAAGCGGAGGTGCATTTCCGGGGCCCCTCCGGTGAGATCCAGCACCTCGGGGCAGAGCCTGTCCATCGCAATGATGCAGGCATCGACCACCTCGTCGGACATCTGGGTGTCGCCCCGGTCCGGTCCCGCATCCACATGGCAGTGGCTGCAGCGCATATTGCAGAGGCGCCCGAGATTGAGCTGCAGCACCCGCAGCCCGCCCCGCCTCAGCGGGGGCAGACCCGTCGCGGTCAGCTGATCCTGGAAGGTGACGGCTGCCAAGGGCTGAGATCGATGTCAGGGAAAACGTTATCTTCGTGTTCGACAGTGTGCAGCCAGCCGGGGGGAAGGTTCTGCAGACCTTCCAGATGATCGCGGATGCGCCAGAAGCGACTGAGATGGCGGTCCAGCCGTTGCCGTGCCAGGTCTGTCGTGGTGCCTGCCCTGAGGATAAAGCTCCAGTCCGAGCTCTGGGCCAGCAGCAGTTCCCGCGCCGCCTGTTGCAGCAGACGGCGTTGCCCCTGCCCCTCGCCGAACCGATCCATCAGCGTCAGCATGGCCCTCCCCGCCCTGTCCCACTCGGCGGTCATCCATGCGTTGCTCTCGCTCAGCCAGTAGGTGTGGAAGCCACCCTGGCCCCAGCTGGATGGCGCCGGCCGACACACCTGCAGTCGGGGCTGTCCCTCGAGGCACTGGCGCAGGGTGGTGAAGGTCAGACCTTCGCTGGCGCCGGCGCGGAAGACAGCTTCCAGGAAGCGGGGCCCTTCGAACCACCAATGGCCGAACAGTTCGGCGTCGAAGGGGGCCACGATCAGTGGGTCCCGGTGCATGGCCCGGGCCAGTCGCTCGGCCTGGGTCAGGCGGTCCGCGACAAAGTTCCGGCCATGCTCGTCGGCACGGGCTGTGGCCCTGGAGGGGTCGTAAGGCTCCTTCTCGGCCAGACCACAGGCGCTGTCGGTCACGCGGTGCAACTTCAACCCAAGGGGGCGGGCGTCGTCGATGCCGACCTCCTGCAGGTCCTCCAGGGGCATGTCCCAGCCCAGATCGCGATGGAACTCCCGGTAGTCACCATGGCCGGGATAGCCGTCACGTGCCGACCAGACGGGGAGGGTGGAGGCGCTGTCGCGGGCGAAGAAGGCGACGGCACCTGGCGAACAGATGGGGGCATACACCCCGTAGCGCGGTCGCGGCAGGGCATGGAGCAAGCCGTGGCCGTCGAGGACGGCATAGCGCAGCCCCACGGCAGCCAGCTCCGCGTCGAGACCTTCGAAATAGGCGCACTCAGGTAACCAGATGCCCTGCGGTCGGCAACCCAGCTGGCGCCCATGGGCCACCACTGCAGTGTGAAGCTGACCCCGCACCGACTGATGCGGTTCCCGCAACAGGGGGAGGTAGCCATGGGTTGCGCTGCAGGTGATCAGGTCCAGCACCCCGGCCTGCTGCAGGGCGGCGAAGGCCAGGACGGGACGGCGATCGAGGCTTTCCCAGAAGTCCGCCATGGCCTCGATCCGTTCACCCAGGTGGTTCACGGCCGCAGCACAGGCCGAGGGGGCCCCTTCCAACAGGTGCAGGCGCAACGCCAGCCAGGCGGGA
This sequence comes from Aphanocapsa feldmannii 277cV, assembly GCA_004768415.1. Taxonomy (GTDB): domain Bacteria; phylum Cyanobacteriota; class Cyanobacteriia; order PCC-6307; family Cyanobiaceae; genus Aphanocapsa_A; species Aphanocapsa_A feldmannii. The sequence continues at coordinate 34,113 of SRMO01000050.1, forward strand.
AACCGCTCCTGCAGGAGCGGGTCATCAAGCATCGCCAGCAGCGTTGGCGAGAGGCTCATGGTCAGCCTGGGCTGCACATCCTCGCTGCTGGCCAGCCCCTGCAGCATGGCCAGCAGCGGCAGATAGCACTCCAGCAGCGCCTGGTGAAACCAGTCCTCTTCCAGCGATCCCGGTCGGAGGGAACGGACGAATGGCAGGTGCCCATGCAGCACCAGCGCCAGACGACCTGCAGTCACTTGGGAACCTCTGGGTGGCCAGCACCTTACGCGGAATCCGGCCGCCTTCTGCTGGACCACCCGATACGGTGGCCTTGAGCTGCGGCTCTTCTCTCCTGCCCGCTTGAACAGCGCCCATGGATTCCTCCGGTCTCCACCGCGTCGCACTTGCCGTGGATGGCGCGTCCATGTTCCACGCCCAGCAGAAGATCGGTTGGTTCTTCGACCCCCGCCGTCTGCTCAGCCACTTCGACGAGCAACCGGCAACCACCATGGTGGCGGCCTTCTGGTACGCATCGATCAGGGAACCCCAGGATCAGCGACCCTTCCGCGATGCCCTCACATCCATCGGTTTCACCGTGCGCACGAAGCTGGTGCGGGAATACACCGATGAGAATGATCAGCGCCACTTTTCCGGGGCCAACCTGGAAGTGGAGATCTGCCTGGATCTGCTGTCCGTGGCCGGCCGCAGCGATGAAGTGGTCCTGCTGTCCGGCAGCCGGCATCTGGAGCGGTTGCTCGAGTCGCTGCGCAGTCGGGGGCTGAGGCTGACCCTGGTCCACACGGAGGGAATGGTGGCGCGGGATCTGCGCAATGCCGCGGACCGGTTCATCGATCTCAACGACCTGCGCCACGGGATCGAGAAAGTTGAAACCCTTCATGCCTCAGCCTTTTCCCGTGGCTGAGGGCCAGGGCCTGCTCCCCGCCCGGACCGCCGGATCTGCCCCCAGCCCCCAGGCCTGCGACACCGTCAATGCCGTTCAGCCAGGGTTCGTCAGGCTGGCCCCGGTGCCATCGCCCTGTGGATGAGACAGCCCACCACTTTTTAGATTGTTTGGACGGAACGGTTCCGTGATGAGCGACTCCACTGCCCAATCCAGCACCAGCGGTCCCCGGGCCAAGGACCCGGGCCGGGTGCTGATCTTTGACACCACCCTGCGGGACGGTGAGCAGTCCCCCGGGGCGAGCCTCAATCTCGAGGAGAAGCTGACCATCGCCCAGCAGCTCTCACGTCTGGGGGTCGACATCATCGAGGCGGGCTTTCCCTTCGCCAGCCCAGGCGATTTCGAAGCGGTGCAGCGGATCGCCCGCAGCGTGGGCAGCCAGGATGGTCCCACCATCTGCGGCCTGGCCCGTGCCGCCAGGGCGGACATCAAGGCATGCGCCGAGGCCATCGCACCTGCCGCCAGGAGCCGCATCCACACCTTCATCGCCACCAGTGACATTCACCTCAGGCACAAGCTGCGCAAGAGCCGCAAAGAAGTCCTGGAGATCGTTCCAGAGATGGTGGCCTATGCCTGTTCATTCTGTGCGGATGTGGAGTTCTCCTGTGAGGACGCCGGTCGCAGTGATCCTGAATTCCTCTATCCCGTGATCGAGGCAGCCATCGCCGCCGGTGCCACCACCATCAACATCCCTGACACGGTCGGCTATACCACCCCGGCAGAGTTCGGCGCCCTGATTGCCGCCATCGATGCCAACGTGCCGAGCATCGATCAGGCAGTGATCTCCGTCCACGGTCACAATGACCTGGGACTGGCTGTGGCCAACTTCCTGGAGGCGGTCAAGAACGGTGCCCGTCAGCTGGAGTGCACCATCAACGGCATCGGCGAGCGGGCCGGCAATGCGGCCCTCGAGGAGCTGGTGATGGCCATGCATGTGCGTCGCCAGTACTTCAACCTCTTCCTGGGGAGACCGCTCGAGTGTCCCGATCCCCTCACAGCAATCCGCACCGAGGAGATCCACAAGACCTCCCGGCTCGTTTCGAATCTCACTGGCATGTCAGTGCAGCCGAACAAGGCGATCGTGGGGGCCAATGCCTTTGCCCACGAATCCGGCATCCACCAGGACGGTGTTCTGAAGAACCGGCTCACCTACGAGATCATGGATGCCCGTACCGTCGGGCTGATGGATAACCGCATCAGCCTGGGCAAGCTCTCCGGCCGCAGGGCCTTCCGCAGTCGCCTGGAAGCGCTGGGTTACAACCTCTCCAACGAGGATCTCAACGCGGCCTTCGCCCGCTTCAAGGAGTTGGCCGATCGCAAACGCGACATCACCGACCGCGACCTGGAAGCGATTGTCAGTGACCAGAGTCAGCAGGTGGAGGCCACCTTCAGCCTCGAGCTGGTGCAGGTGAGCTGCGGCACCAACATGCATCCCACCGCCACCGTCACCCTGAGGAACATCGATGGGGAGGATCACACCGCTGCCGCCATCGGCACCGGGCCGGTGGATGCGGTCTGCCAGGCCCTGAACCACCTCGCCGCCGTTCCCAACGAGCTCGTGGAATTCAGTGTCAAGTCCGTCACCGCCGGCATCGATTCGATGGGGGAGGTCTCGATCCGGCTGCGCCATGGTGGCCGTCTTTACTCCGGCTATGGTGCCGACACCGATGTGGTGGTGGCATCGGCCAAAGCCTTCGTCAGTGCGCTGAACCGCCTGGTGGCCACCACCAGGGCGGCAGGGTTGAATCCCCAGCAAGCCGAGGACTGCCTCGAGGCTGGTCGGGGGGTGTGAAGGGAATTCTCTGGGAGAATGACACCACTCAGCCGATGGAACCGATGTCCCTGGAGCCTCCCCGAACCGAATCCGCGACACAGGACGATGCACTGACTCTTCAGCAGGCCAGGGACGAGGCCACGCTTCAGTTCAAGGGATTCCGGTTCACCATCACCGACTATCCCAGCACCCTGGAAGGGCTGGCACGGACCGATGCCGAGTCGGAGTACGGACGACTCCGGGACAACGCTGGTCGACTGAACCGTTCCCGCAGTCAGCTGATCCGTCGCCATGGGGAGCTGAAGTTCCGCCTTGTCAGGGCCGAACGGGCTCGGGGCCGGCTCCAGCAGCTTGCAGAGGAGAAACAGCGACAGCTTGATCAGACCCTGGAAACCCTCAAGCTGACCAAGGGAGAGAAGGCACGCATTCTTGGAAGTATGCAAGAGGTCCGGGATGAGTTGGCTCGCTACAGTGAACTTGAAGCTGGCCTGACCCGGCTTCTGGCTGATATCCCTGAGCGCGGGCTGCCGGGCATTCCCATTCTTAAGCAGCTGTTGGCCTTTGTGCGCAAGTGGTTCTCTGGCAAAGGCCTACCCTTGCCGGTGGACACCAAGCAGCCAATGGCCATTGGAGCCACACGCGGTGGCTCAATGGGAGACGACATTGGCGAAGACTGGCGGGATGATTACAATGCCTCTAAGTAGGAGAAGTTGACATGGGAATCGGTGATGTCGTTCAGAAGCTCGATGGACTGATTGGCGAGATGGCCAACCTTGAGGCTGTGGAGACGCGAGCCCTTGCCGCTCACTTTCGAGCCTCCACAGATCTGCTCGGGGAGCTTCAGCCTCTGCTGCGACTGCCTGAACAATCTTCCCTTGTGGCTGGTCGGAGCTGGACAAAGGAGGGCGCCTTGCAGCGGTTTGGTAACTACACGCTTGCCCGGTCACATTGCGGCGAGTTGATTCGCAAGGGCAAGGCTCGGAAGGTCAGCTGCTGGAGCTGGGAGGCGATCTTAGGGACACTCGCACAGGCGGGAGAAACACCGCCGTTAGATACGTTGGAGCAAATCGAATGCCTTCGCGCAGAGAACGGGCAGCTACGACAGCAGATTCTGGAACTTGGCAATGCGCTGCACCGTTCATAGGTCTCATCCAGGTCAGCCAGCCCATCGAATTGATTGTTCTCGCCAGAAATGCGGGGTTGGCTGGAGCCTCCCCTGGGGAGGCTGTCAAGCATCTGCGTGATAGGAGCTGCGCACAAGGGGGCCGCAGCGCACATTGCTGAAGCCCAGCTGCCGGGCCATGGCGCCGAGTCGTGTGAAGGCTTCAGGCTGCCAGTAGCGCGCCACCGGCAGGTGATCCAGGGACGGGCGCAGATACTGGCCAAGGGTGACGCGATCGCAGCCCACGGCGCGCAGATCCCGCAGGGTCTCCACCACTTCCTCCTCTGCTTCGCCGAGGCCGAGCATCAGACCGGACTTGGTTGGAATGCCGGGCGCAAGTGTCTTGCTGAGGCCCAGCAGCTTGAGGGAGCGGTCGTACTTTGCACCACGACGCACTTCACCCTGCAGCCGCCGCACTGTTTCAAGATTGTGGTTGAAACAGGCGGGCGAGGCCGTCAGCACGGTTTGCAACCGCCCTCGCTGTGCATCAGCGGCATCAAGCGGGTCCAGCTGGCCACCCCAGAAGTCGGGGGTAAGCACTTCGATGGCAATCAGCGGATCACGCCGCCGGATGGCCACCATGGTGTCGACGAAATGGCTCGCGCCATGGTCTGTGAGGTCGTCGCGGGCGACGGCGGTGAGCACCACATAGCGGAGACCGAGGCTCTCCACCGCGTCGGCCACCCGCTCGGCTTCAGAGCGATCCAGGGGTTGGGGTGCCTGGCCCTTCGCCACCTGGCAGAAGGCACAGCTACGCGTACAGATCGGCCCACCCAGCAGAAAGGTCGCTGTGCCGGCGGCATAGCACTCGGCGCGGTTGGGACAGCGCCCTTCCTCACAGATGGTGTGCAGCTGCCCTGCCCGCATGGTTCGCTGCACCCGCTCGATGGCGGAGACATTGCCCACGGGCCGGCGCAGCCATGCGGGCAGAGGCTCCCTGGGCGGAATCGCGGTGTAACGCGTGGCCATCGGCTGACGCCTGGGCAGTGGGGCTGAGGCTAGGCGGAGCTGTTGCCCACAGCCAGACCTGCCTCTGCGCTGCTGCTCCCTGTCACGCCACCGGCCGACGCCCTTCCAGGGCCCGGGCCAGGGTGATGTCGTCCACGAATTCCAGCTCACTGCCAACCGGCAGTCCGTAGGCGATGCGGGTCACCCTGCAGAAGGGTTTCAACAGCCGCGCCAGGTAGAGACTGGTGGTATCACCTTCCACACTGGGCGTCAGCGCCAGAATCACTTCGGTGGGGCTTCGTTCTGTGACCCGTTCCAGCAGTGACTGGATCTGAAGCGCCTCTGGCCCGATGCCGTCCATCGGTGAGATCAGGCCCCCCAGCACGTGATACAGACCCCTGAATTCCCGGCTGCGCTCCATCGCCAGCAGGTCGCGGGAATCCGCCACGATGCAGAGCTGATTGCTCAGGCGTTCCGGGTTGCGACAGATCTCGCAGATCGGCTCCGCCGATAGGTGGAAGCATTGCTGACATTGGCCCACCTGGCGCTTGGCGTTGAGGAGGGCATCAGCGAACCCCCGGACCTGGTCGTCCGGTTGTCGCAGCAGATGCAGCGCCAGGCGCTGGGCAGTGCGTGGGCCGATCCCCGGCAGGCGCTCGAACTGTTCGATCAATCGTGCCAGCGGTCGGGTAAAGCTGCTCACGCGTGCCCCGGGGCAGGAACTCGAAGGCATTCAAGGAGCATGGTCGGGCACTCCCCGGGGAGCGCATGCCGCCGGCAACAATGGAGACCACTCACCGCGATGTCATGTCTGCCCTGCTCAGGCCCACCCTGGCAGCACTGCTGGTGCTGCTGCTGGTGGGCTGTGGAGCCACCACCGGCCTCAATGGCTACCAGAGCCCAAACGGTCGCTATGCCTTCCTCTACCCCTCCGGCTGGACCGAAGTGAAGGTGCCCGGTGGTCCTGAACGGGTCTTCCACGACCTGATCAACAGCGACGAGACCCTCAGCCTGGTGACCTCCGCCGTGGATCCCGATCGCAGCCTCACGTCCCTGGGGAGCCCGGCGGAGGTGGGGGAGCTGCTGCGTCGCCGCGCCATTGCGCCCGAGGGCAGCGGCCGCACCGCTGAGCTGGTGGACGCCAGGCAGCGGCAGAGCGACGGCCGTACCTTCTACGACTTCGACTATCACGTGCGCCTGGCCGGCCATGACCGCCACGAACTGGCCACGGTGGTGGTGGACCGCGGCCAGCTCTACACCTTTGCCGTCGGCACCGACCAGCGCCGCTGGGATCGCATCCACACGCTGCTGAGCAAGGTGGTGACATCCTTCACCCTGCTGACCTGATCGCCATCCCCTGTCTTGATCTGTCCGGTTGCATTGTGCCGGTTTCATTGTGGGGATCTCTCCTGCGTGTCTGACGTCACCCCAGCTCGCTTTGCCGACGTCACCGTTGTGGGTGCAGGTCTCACGGGATCTCTGGTTGCCCTTGCGCTGGCGGAACGGGGGGCTGCTGTTCAACTGATCGAGGCACCGGGAGTCCTCACAGCCACAGCCTTCAGCTATGCCGGCGTGCCCTGGTGGAGCGGCCCTGCCGGGGCATTGGGTGAGCTGCAGGCCGGGGCATTGCGGACTTGGCAGGCCCTCAGCCTGCGGCATGGGGACCTGGGCGTGGAATCCTGCTCGCTGGCCCTGCTGCCGGACGTGGGGGAAGGGCCATTGGCTGCGTCCCACCTCACCACCCTGCTGCCCCACGGGCCCGAGGGAACCTGGATCGAGGCCGAGGCACTGCGGGCCCTGGAGCCCCGCCTCCGGCCCAGGCAACAGTCCGGTGCCCTGCTGCTTCCCTACGCCCGGGTGGCGCTCGAGCGCTGGTCGCTCGGCCTGCGGCGGGCCCTGCGGCGGCTGCGCGTTCATCGCCTGCAGGGCCGAGTGTGCCAGCTGATGCCAGTGTCCGCAGGGCCTGGCACAACACCGGTGCAACTCCGCTGCACGGACGGCACCCTGCTGTCCTGTCGCCACGTCGTGCTCTGCCAGGGTGCCTCGATCCCTGAACTGTTGCCATCCACCTGGCTTCCCCAGCTTCGCCACAGCTGGGCCGGTGCCCTCGACCTGCCATTGGCAGACCGCTGGCGAGGCCCGCTGGTGATGGCGCTCAGGACGTTGCGCCGCCAATTGGAGACCAGCTCTCTGGCCCAGCGGACGGCGGCCTGGTCAGGCCCCAGGGAAACCCCCCGCCCCGCCGATGCCGTAATCCTCGACCCTGGCCTGGCACCCTGCAGCGCCGGGGTTCGCCTGGGGCAGACCAGTTCACTGGGACTGGAGCCCACGCCACTGCAGCCACCCGATCCGGCCCAGGAACGGCGGCGTCTCGCCCGCGTGGGCGAACTGTTGCTTGCAGAATGGGGGCCGAAGCAGCTGGCGATGGCCAGGCTGCGCCAGGGACCCGTGAGCTTCACCCTGGACGGGCGACCCTTGGTGGGTTCCATGCCCCGGCGTCCGGGAGTGTGGGTGTTCAGCGGTTTCAGTGGCCCCTTTGCCCAGGCTGTGGTACTGGCACCACTGCTGGCAAGGGCGCTGGACAGCGGCCGTGAGCTCGATGCCGCCCTGGCGTTGCAGCCCTGGCGGCCACTGATGGGCGAGCAAGGCTGAATGGAGGGTCGAGGCAGTGGCTCAGGGGGCTCAGGGGAAAACGCCGCTGCACGCTCCGGACAAACCCTGACCGACAGGAGAGGGGGTGGCGGTGCCCCTATCGACAACCATCTGTCTGCTCGGCTCAGACGGCAAGCCTGGCTGTCCTGACCCCATGGAGACGCAGGAAGGTGGCGATGGTCTCCTTCATGCGGGTGCGTGGGATGATGCAATCGACAAAACCGTGTTCCTGCAGGTACTCAGCCGTCTGGAAGCCTTCCGGTAGCTTTTCCCGCAGTGTCTGCTCGATCACCCGCTGGCCAGCGAAGCCGATCAGCGCGCGGGGCTCCGCAAGGATCAGGTCACCGAGCATGGCGAAGCTCGCGGTAACGCCGCCCGTGGTGGGGTGGGTCAGGAGGGGCATGTACAGCAGCCTGGCCGCCCTGTGACGTTGCAGTGCACCTGAGATCTTGGCCATCTGCATGAGGCTGAGCAGACCCTCCTGCATGCGGGCTCCACCGGAAGCGCAGACGATCACCACCGGCTGGCATGCCTTGGTGGAGGCCTCGATCATGCGGGTCAGCTTCTCCCCCACCACAGAACCCATGCTTCCCCCCATGAAGCGGAAGTCCATCACACCCAGGCCCAGGGCCATGCCCTCGATGCTGGCCCGGCCGGTGACCACTGCATCGCGCAGACCGGTGTTCTGCTGGCTGTCGCGGATGCGATCGCTGTAGGTCTTGCGGTCCTTGAAGCCGAGCGGGTCGGTGGGACGGAGATCATCATCGCTGGGCCGGAAACTGCCTGGGTCCACCAGCAGACGGATCCGCTCATCACTGTCAATGCGGAAGTGATAAGCGCAGTTGAGGCAGACACTGGCGTTGGCGCGCAGGTCCTTGGTGTAGCTCATCTGCCCACACTGCGGGCATTTGCTCCACAGGCCATCGGCATCATCGTTGTCCTGGGTGACGCGAATGACCGGTGCTGCCTTGCGGCGATCGGCGAACCAGTCGAGCAGCGACATCAGGGCCTCGGCAAGTGCCCCCATTAAAGGCCTCACAGATGTCCTGCAGTTGTTGCGGGGGTGTCGGTCTGCGCGCTTCAGGCTGAGCGCCGATCAGGCTGTGTCGCTGGCTGCAGAGCCCTGCGGATCATCCTGCCGGCTGCCTGGCCGCTTCCGGCCGGATCAGATCAGTCCCGCTAGGACCAATCCCAGCAGGCCGTTGGCCAGGGTCTCACCGCCACACCAGAGCACCATCCCTGCTAACGCCAGAAAGGGACCGAAGGGGAAGGGTTGGTACGCTGCCAATCGACCGCTGAGACGACCCACCACCCCCACCAGGGCGGCGCTGAACACGGCAAGCAGCACAGCGCTGGCAAGGCCGCGGCCGCCAAGCCAGGCCCCGAGCATCGCCGCCAGCTTGGCGTCCCCCAGCCCCAGGGCGGGAACGCCAAGGGCCAGCTGGCCCAGGCCACTGACCGCTTCGAGGCAGAGGAGCCCCATCAGGGCTGCGAACCCGTGCCCCATGGTCTGCCGCAGGGGGTCGCCTCCCTCCAGCGCAGCCAGAATGGGTGTCAGCAGCAGGCCAGCCAGCAACCCCCAGCGGCAGAGGGGCTCCGGTAGCCACATGGTGTCCATGTCGATCAGGGTCAGCACCAGCAGTTGACCGCTGAACAACAGCCCTGCAAGCAGAGCGGCCCAGCTGCCCCGATGGGTTTGCAGCTGCAACACCCAGAGGCCTGCACAGAGCAGTTCCACCAGGGGGTAGCGGCTGCTGATCCCTGCGCCGCAGTAGCGGCATCGGCCTGCCAGCAGCAACCAACCCAGCAGAGGGATGTTGTCGAACCAGGCCAACCCCTGACCGCAGCGGATGCAGTGGCTGCCGGGCAGGATGACGGACTGCCGACGTGGCAGGCGCCACGCCACCAGGTTGAGGAAACTGCCCACGCAAGCGCCAAGCAGCGCGAAGCAGACAGCCAGTGGTGCGCTGTCGGTGGCAGGCGCCATCGGCATGGTCGGCACCCCGGTTGGTCAGGCTGACGAGAGAGCCCCGAGTCAAGCTGCTCTCAGTTTTGCTTCTCTTCAATCATGCGGTGGATGATTGGTGTCAGGATCAACTCCATGGCGAAGCCCATCTTGCCGCCACCTACCACGAGGCTGGTGGGGCTGGACATGAAGGAGCCATCAATCATCTTGAGCAGGTAGGTGAAATCGACGTTAAACATCTCTCGCACACCACGACGAAAGTGGATGATCACAAAGCTCTCGTCTGGTGTGGGGATGTCACGGCAGATGAAGGGATTTGATGTGTCTACAGTGGGAACACGCTGGAAGTTGATGTGGGTCTGACTGAATTGCGGGCAGACATGGTTGATGTAATCGGGCATCCGGCGTAGGATTGTGTCAACAATCGTCTCCGCAGAATAGCCCCGCTCGGAATTGTCGCGATGGATCTTCTGGATCCACTCCAGATTGGTGATGGGCACCACGCCGATCAGCAGGTCCACCAGGCTGGCCACATTGTAGCCCTGCCCCTTCACACCACCGTGCAGACCTTCGTAAAAGAGCAGATCGGTGTTGGCGGGAAGAGGCTCCCAGGGCGTGAATTCGCCGGGATCGAGATTGGTGCCAAGGCGGGTGTTGTGTTCTGCAGACTCCTCCGGGCTGTGCAGGTAGTAACGACGCTCACCGGCGCCACTCTCGCCGTACTCGGCGAAGGTGGTCTGCAGTTTGTCGAAGATGTTGGCCTCGGGACCGAAATGGGAGAAGTTCTGGCCGGCCGCCACCGCCTCGGCCATCTTGGCCTTCATGGCGACGCGGTCGAAGCGGTGGTAGCTGTCGCCTTCAATCACCGCTGGAGTAATGCCTTCCCTGCGGAAGATGCGCTCGAAGGCACGCTTCACTGTGCTGGTGCCGGCGCCGGAAGAACCGGTCACTGCGACGATCGGGTGCCGCTTGGACATCTTGTTGCTGCAGAGGGGTTGGGCGATGGGTCAGTTTGCAGGGTGACGACCCTTCTTGGCTAGTGTCCCGGTCTGATCCGGGATCGGACCGGGGGCCCGGCCTCCCCCAGGCGAGTGCTGCAGCCAGGCTGTGCTGCCACCCTTCAGGCCGCACCCCATTCCCTGGCGGTGTTCATCAGGCCTGCCACACCCCCTCCAGAGCGACGAGCAGCTGCTCGCCCATGGCCTTGCAGCCCAGCTGGGTACAGCCCTCGGCCATCAGGTCAGCGGTGCGAAAGCCTGCCAGCAGCACCTGCTCCACCGCTCTCTCCAGATCGGTGGCTGCCTCCTCCTGCCCCAGGCCCACCCGCAGCATCATCGCCGCAGAGAGCACCATGGCCAGCGGGTTGGCCAGGTCCTTGCCGGCGATGTCCGGGGCGGAGCCATGGATGGGTTCGAACAGTCCGGGACCGTCGCTGCCCAGGGAGGCGGAGGGGAGCATGCCGATGCTGCCGCTGAGCATTGCAGCCGCGTCGCTGAGGATGTCGCCGAAAAGATTGCCGGTCAGCAGCACGTCGAACTGGCGTGGGTTGCGCAGCAGTTGCATGGCGGCGTTGTCCACGTACATGTGACTCACCGCCACGTCCGGGTGGGCTGCTGCCATGGTGTTCACCCGCTCGCGCCAGAGCTGGGACACCTCCAGCACGTTGGCCTTGTCCACAGAGCAGAGGCGGCCGGCCCGTTCCGCGGCAAGCCGGAAGCCCACCGCGGCGATGCGGTCCACTTCCTGGTCGGAGTAGGTCATGGTGTTGAACCCCCGCTCGCCCGCTGGTGTGGTGATGCGGCCCCTGGGCTCACCGAAATAGATCCCGCCGGTGAGCTCACGCACCACCACCAGATCCACAGCTTCGATCAGCGAGCGCTTCAGGCTGCTCGCCTCCACCAGCACCGGCAGGATCCGCACGGGCCGCAGGTTGGCGAACAGGTCCATGCCGGCCCGCAGACGCAGCAGACCGCTCTCAGGGCGCTGTCGCTGCGGCAAGTTGTCGTACTCGTAGCCGCCAATGGCAGCCAGCAGCACGGCATCAGCGTCACGGCAGCGCTTCAGGGTCTCGGTTGGCAGGGGATCCCCCTCGGCGTCATGGCCGGCACCGCCCACGGGCGCTTCGCAGACGTCGAAGCTGATGCCATGGTGCGGACCAACCGCCTCCAGCAGGCTGCGGGCCACTGCAGTGATCTCCGGGCCGATGCCATCTCCCGGCAACAGGGTGATGCGATAGCTGGGCATGGTGCAAAAAACCAGCTCGGCAGACCCGGAAACTATCAGCGCAGGCTGCACCGACCAGATTCCTTCAGGGGGCTCAGCGGACCGTGTCCTGCTCCAGCCGTCGTTCCAGGCGCCGTACAGCTCGGTTCAGCCGGGGCAGCCCGGTGAGGGCAGCCATGCTGCGCAGCCAGGCCTTGTGGGGCATCACAGGAAAGCCGCTCACCATCTGGCCAGGCTCCACGTCGGTCTGGATACCTGTTTTGGAGCTGGCAATCACCCCGTCTCCCACCCTGGTGCGGTTGTTGACGCCCACCTGACCGGCCAGGATCACGCCGTTGCCGATCACCGCACCACCGGCCACACCCACCTGGGCAGCGAAGGCGCAGCCCCGGCCCACCTCCACCCCATGGGCGATCTGCACCAGGTTGTCGATCTTGGTGCCGGCACCGATGCGGGTCTCGCCGACGGCAGGGCGGTCAATGGCACTGTTGCAGCCCACCTCCACCCCGTCCTCCAACACCACACAGCCGGTCTGGGGCATCTTGCGCCAGCCTCCGGCCGTGGGGATGAAGCCGAACCCTTCCGAACCGAGGACGGTGTTGGAGCCGATCACGCAGCACCTGCCAAGTTGGCTGCGGCGGTGAATCACCGCATTGGCATGGAGGACACTGTCTGCCCCAACCGTCACATCGTCATAGAGCACCACGCCGGGATGGACCACGACACCCTCGGCGAGTCGACAGCCGGCGCCGATACTTGCACCGGCGGCGATGCTCACCCCCCCTCCCAGGCGAGCGGAGGGATGGATGTGGGCGGCAGGGTCGATGCCGGGTTGTGCAATCGGTTCGGGACAGAGCAGCTCGAGTGCCTCAGCAAAGCCGAGGCGAGGATCGGCGAGCGCCGCCCAGGCAATGTTCCGTCGCTGGACCTGCTGTTGCAGGGCGGGGTTCCTGGGCAGGAGCAGAGCGGCGGCCTGGCAGCGGTCCAGGTGTCGAACCATCCTGTTGCCGGGCTCGAGGAATGAGAGCTGGCCCTGGCCGGCGCGATGCAGTGCCCCCGCACCACCCAGCTCGGGATCGGCAGCGAGCCAACGGGCACAGCATGGGTCGGCGCTGGACAGTTGTCGCAGCAGTTCGCTGAAGCGCATCGGCCGACTCCCATCAGCGGCTGGCGCGGTGATCGTAGGTGTCGCCTCCTGCCGGGGGCAAAGGCAGACGTCAACCGCCGTCCAGCACCACCAGGTCGTCCCGATGGACCACGCAGGCACAGCCGCTGTCCCCCAGGCGCTGGTCCACCACGGCGGAACGGCAGCCCTTGATGCTGTTGACCACACTGCTGCCGTGACGGGAGACGCCACGGGCAAACTCCCGTCCATCCAGGTGGCAGAGACGCACCACCTCCTCCGACTCGAAGCTGCCTTCCACCGATCGGATGCCCACAGCCAGCAGGGAGGCACCACGGCAGCTGATGGCATCAACGGCACCGGCGTCCAGCCGGAGGCTGCCGCGGGGCAATACCCCATGGGTCAGCCAGCGTTTGCGTTCCGGCACCGGCAGGGCGTCCGGCAGGAAGGAGGTGCCGGTCTGGTTGCCTTCCAGCAGATGGTCCAGCACCGCCCCGGCGCGGCCATCGGCCAGGCGCACGGTGATGCCGGCACGGGTGGCGATGCGGGCAGCGGCAAGCTTTGTGGTCATGCCACCGGTCCCCCAGTGACCACTGCCTTCGGCGGTTCCCTGCAGGGCATCCAGCTCCCGGCGGCTGCGCACCTCGCTGATCGGCTCGGCGCTGCTGTCCCGGCGCGGATCGGCAGAGTAGAGTCGATCGATGTCGGTGAGCAGCACCAGCTCGCTGGCAGCAACCACTGTCGCCACCAGTGCAGAGAGGGTGTCGTTGTCACCGAAGCGCAATTCATCGACGGCGAGGGCATCGTTCTCATTGATGATCGGTACGACACCCAGCTCCAGCAGCCGGTGCAGGGTGCCCGAGGCATTGCGGTAGCGGCGCCTGGACACCAGATCCGCCCTGGTCAGGAGCACCTGGGCAACGCGCTGGCCATGGGCCTCGAAGGCGGCGTCATAGAGCTTCATCAGCTGGCCCTGGCCCACGGCTGCGCTTGCCTGCAGGGTGACGAGGTCCCTGGGCCGCTCCGCGAACCCCAGCCTGGCACTGCCCAGCCCCACTGCCCCGCTGCTCACCAGCACAACCCGGCAACGGTTGGCCTGTTGCCGGCAGATGCTGGCGGCCAGGTCGCGAATCACAGCTTTGGTGTCGCGGTCACCATGGCCCCGCAGCACACTCGTGCCCACCTTGATGACCAGGGGTCCAAGGGTCCGTCGACGGGCTTCGTTCACAGGCTGTGCAGCTGCTGCGGCAGAGATTCGCGCAGGTCGGCCCCGAGGCCGGTCGAGATCATTTTTTCAAGACGCTGCAGGCGATCGTGGGGGCAGATGTCCCCGTCACAGGTGATCGACCTGACCAGCACTGTCCAGAGGCCCAGTCGATTGCCCGCCACCACATCGGTCAGGATGCGATCCCCCACCATCGCAACCTGATGCGGTGGCAGATCCATGGTCGCCAGCACACTGCGCAGCTTGCCGCGGCGGGGCTTCCTTGCAAACGCCGTGCCGGGGATCCCCAGTTCCTTGCCCACCCAGCGGATCCGGTCCTGGTCGAGGTTGTTGCTGAGAAGATGCAGCCGCATCACAACTGCAGCGCTGCGCACCCACTGGCGAACCGGATCGGGGAGCAGCCGGCAGCGTCTGGGAAGCAGGGTCCGATCAACATCCAGCACGACGCCTCTGATCCCCATGGCCCGAAGCCGCGCAATGGGCAGGGTCACCACGGTGCCACGTACCACCCAGTCGGGTTGCAGGACACCGCGCAGCGCAAGCCTCCCACTCACCCGTTCCCCTCCAGTGCCTCCAGCTCCTTCTCGACCAGCGGCTGCAGTCGCTCGAAGTCGTCACCCTCCACCAGGGTTGCATTATCCCGTTCCAGCCTGGCCAGCACGAAGAAGGGATCCAGGGGGATATAAAGGCCATATTCCTTGCTGTCGCTCATGAAGGTGACCAGCTGCTCGTAGGTCTCGCCATCCTCATCGTCATCGTCACCTGGGAATGACGCATCATCAGGCTCTTCGGCATCGCCCTGTTCCAGTTCACCGCTCACGGTCAGGGTCACCGCGGACCGCACCAGGCAGAGATAGTGCTCCCTCAGCACCACATCCGCGATGCTCAGGACCTGGGGCAGGCTTTCCGGGTCGTCGATCAGTTCGGGCTCGCCTCCCTCTTCCGGCAGGTGAAAGAGGCAGACCGGCGTGTCGACGGGGCTCAGCAGCCCGAAGTCCTCACCTGCGACAGGGACGAGCTGCTCAAGGAAACAGAGCAGCTCGCGCCCATCCGCATCCTTGACACTCAGGGTCGGCGCAGGGTGTGATAGGGAATCGTCGCAGCCGGCCTTCGGGGCGTTACCCATGGAGGTCAATCATCTCAACTCAGCATCACGCCTCTCACTCAGCCGCGCTGGGGGTGGGGGCCGCCACCAGGACCGGATCGGGGCCGTCACTGAGCCACTGGGCGAGGATCAGTGCAGCTGCGGCACTGTCAAGTCGGCCTGTGCGATCCCCTGCCAGACCCGGTTGCTGAGCCGCGGCCCAGCTGCTGCAGCGCTCGTCCACCAACACCAGGGGCAAGCTCACGTGTCGTGCCAGCCGTTCGCCGTAGCGGCGGGCATGACGGCACTGAGACCCCTCTGAACCATCGGCCCGCAGCGGCAGTCCCACCACCAGCACCTGCACGCGACGTGTGGCGATCAGGGGCTCCAACAGACTCAGATCTCGCTGAAACAGCCCTCTGGCCACGGCACCCAGGGGAGTGACTGTCAGGCCGAGGGGATCGCAACCCGCCAGACCGATCCGCCGCCTTCCCACATCCAGGCCAAGGGCCGAGCAGGGCCGAGCGCTCATTTCAGTGATCCTGCCTCCTGCAGCGCCAAGCTCCGTCGGGTATGGGAGTCCGGCGCGGGGCCAGCTGCTCCAGCACCCTGGCCAGGCCTTCGGCGCCCAGGCGGCTGGCGGGTCGTCGGTCCTGGCGACGCCAGATGCTGCGAGCAAGCAGTAGCTCGTCGTGGACGGCGCTGGCACCAAGTGAGAGCAGCCACTGCTCCCTGTCCTTGTTTCCATCACAACAACGCAGCTGCAGGCGCTCCGGGATCGGCCCGGCGCCCGGCAGGGGTAGGGGCCGCTGTCGCAGCAGGCGGTGAAGCAACTGGCTGAGGCCCTGGCTGTACAGCACGTGGTAGCCGGGATGGACCGTCACGTCGATGCGCAGGGGAGCCCCTGCGCCGGGTTGCACCCAGCGCAGGGCTGCCGCCAGCTGCCCCCGCACCTCGTCCAACACCACCAGGCCGGAGCGGGTTTCCTCCAGCAGATCGTCCACACTGCGATCGAGCAACTGTCGCAGCTGAATCGGGCTGGCAGCGTTCTCCAGCACCCGCAGCGCAGCACCCTCCCTGGGCTTGAGCTGGCTCCAGGTCAGACCGGAGCCCAGCTGAGGCATGACATCTACCGGCTCCGCCGGCGCCAGCCGGTAGATGCGCTGGCCCAGCAGGGCCTGGAAGCCGGCCCCTCGCAGGGCGCTGAGGGTGACGTTGTCATCCAGGCTGGCCCGGACAAACCAGCTGCGGGCCTGGGGAGCCTGGCCGATGGCACCACGCACCAGGACTTCCAGCAATTCACTGCGGGGGAGGGTGGTGCTCCGGCTGCAGATCTGCAGCCGCTGGAGTTTCCAGCAGCAGCTCGATTGATT
>SRMO01000050.1:50630-68084 GCA_004768415.1 Aphanocapsa feldmannii 277cV
GGCAGGGCAATGACCACCGCCTGGAGCCGGTTGCTGTGGCGTACACCCATGGCAATGGGAGCGTGGCGCTGGCCAGGTAGAAAACGCCGCAGCAACCCCTCGGTGGAGCCGGCGAGAATCAGCTGCTGCAGGTTGCTCGGTGGCAGGTCCCGCAGCCGGTTCTCAAGGGCCGCGGCATCTGCCAGCGTGAGTGGCAACACCACAGCTCCCCTGAGGTGATGCCCCGATTCCATGGAGCCGTTGGCGGGGGCCATGCAGCTGGAGAGCCTCAGTCCGAGTGTAGTTGCAACGGCAAAGATCAGCCGCGGCCTGCCCCAGGGGACAGCACACCTGGCCTGCCGCTCGACAGTGCTCCGCAGGGGAAGCGTTGTCCCGCCGGGATGGGCAGTGGCGGCAGAACCGGCTGGAGTGACCCGGCTGCGGCGCGTCTAACCACCTCCCGCCGGGGTGGGGCGCACGATCACGATCGGGGTGCCTTCATCGGCATTCCCAGCGGGGTTGGTGGCAAGGGCACGACGCAGCAAGGCATCGTCACAGCCCCTGCTGGAGGCAAGCAGCTTCACACGGCCGAGATCATTCACATCCACAACGGCTACGGGGTGTCCCAGGCAGGCGGCCAGGTTGTCAACCTGTGCCTGGGGATCGGCCGGTCCAAGCACAATCGTCTGGTCGTAGGGGGGCAGGGTACCGGTGAGGTCATCGATGAGCCTGGCCTGCTCGCCGGCGAGGCGGTAGAAACCACCCCGCTGGCCCACCAGCCGCAACAGGATGCCGCCGATCCATGCGAACGAGACGCGTGTGGGGCCCACCAGGTCAATCAGGCTCTGCAGGCCGCAGGCTGTCGCCAGGCTGCTGGTTGGATGGAACACTCTGCAGAGCAGGCGGGCCAGAGCGCCGGGTCGCACCATGGCTGGATGGCGGTAGCGCCCCTGCATCACCGCCAGCGGTGTTTCACCGATGGTGATGATGTCGCCGCTGTGCAGATGGGGCAGCGCATAGTCCCGCAGCACGGCCATGGGGTCGTCCAGCCAGCCGAGCAGATGGGTGGGGACGGGCAGCAGATGACAGCCGTCACACGCTCTCCAAGCCTGGGGCCGGGGAACCGCCCCACGGTTGAGTGGGATCACCACGCCATGGCGCTGGCACTGGCGACCGAACGGGCCGTAAGCCGTCCAGCGCATCTCCACCCAGGCCGCCTGGAGTGCATCGAGATGGGGGCCGCTGATCTCGATGGTGATGCGGGCGGCAGTCTGCCTGCCTGCTTTGACGATGTAGGAGAACCAATAGCCATCGCTGCGGGCCTGGGCGTCGGGATGGTCCGGATCCACCAGCACCCGCAAGGTGATGCCGCCAACCGATTCCATGGACAGCAGGGTGGGGTGCGCCTGGAACGCAGGCACGAACACCTCCATCCGGTTATGGGGATTGCGGATGGTGGGCCGACCGCTCAACAGGATCCGATCGGCCGACCCTTCCACCTGCCATGGTCCGGGTTCCAGCAGCAGCGGACTTCTGGGTCGCAACCGGTGTCGCAGTTCCATCACCGCCAGGCCCGTGGCAGTGGCAGCAACCACCCAGCCGATCAGGGAGGGAAGGGAACAGGACAGGGCGGGCATGGCGTGGGTTGCGACGTCTCGCGATGCCGGATTGCGAGGTTCCTGGCAAGGGTGGCCAGGGTGACAACCGGGAGGACGCTCTCGCAGGGCGTTTTCCGTAAGTTAGGAAGCCAGTGGTGTGACGCGCGGACATCAGCGCTGCTGGGATGGATCCGCTATGCCGTGCCGCTGCAGCCCAGCCAGCTGTATCAACTCGGGCGGGTGACCTCCATGTTGATTTCGTTGACTTCACGTGATTCCGTGCGCCGGTTCAACAGCGCTGCCGGAATCTCCAGCCCGGTGATTTTCACGAGGCTCTGCTCGATGGTTTCGAGGGGCACCTGGCCCTCCTCGTCAAGCACGACGTGGCCCTGCCCATCCAGCACCACCACCTGGGGAATCCGGCCACGCCAGTAATGGTCAGGCTGGTCGGCTGCCGCCTCACTGGCCGGCACCAGACTGTCGGTGCTGACGGCAATCAACTCCATCACGCCACCGAACTCGCTGCGCAACTGGGACAGCACGGAGGCAAACCGTTTGCAGTCGGCGCTGTCATCCAGATAGAAGGCCAGCACTGCGGCACGGTGCTGTTCCAGGGTCTCGCCAAGGTCGTTGCGTGGCGGTACCAGAGCTCCATCTCCCGCATAGAGGGCAAAGATGTTGCCGTCGAAGCTGTTGCGGTCGCGGTCTGCCCAGGCGGACCCAGGAACCGCCAAGGCCCATAGGGCCAGAACCAGCACCAGCAGGGTCGACACCAGCACACGCATGGGATGTTGTGGCAAGAGCAGCTCAGCGACGCCACCCATTGTGCCGCCATCGGGTGTTGATGAGCGCGACGCGTCAGAAAACCACTGGTCCATCGACATCGCGCAGACAGCCGGTGATCAGAAAGCCATGTCGGGAGTGTCGAGGTGGGCCTCGCGTTGCAAAGGCTGCTCCAGAGCTTCCCTGAACACACTCCGGAACAACCTGCCCTGTGATCACCGGCGAGCCCTGAAAGCCTGGGCAGGAGCTGATGACGGGAATGAAGATCCGGGCTTGCTCAGAACCTGCTCAGGCCAGAGTGCAGACGTTGCTCTCCAGTTTGCGCAGGGTTTCCGCCAGCTGGCGGGTCATCGTCTCCCGATCGTGGATATCCATCAGCCGGTCAGTGAGTTCCCGTGCCGTGCGCTTCTCGAAGCTGTCGAGCTCCTCATCACCCAGCTCCATCACATGGCGCACCTGGCGCTGTAGATCCCTGTACTGCAGTTGATGATGCCAACGCATCAGCTCGATGGCGTGGCTGGTGAGCAGCGTTGTGTCGGCCAGATCAAGCCCGCGCAGTTCCGCGATGAGGTCCTCAGGCAACTGGTCAAAGGGATGATCGATCGCGAATTCGAAAAGCCGGCGCGCGACCGCCGTCCGCTGTTGACTGCACATGATCTGCGCTCTCGTTGAAAGGGGTCACTCTGCTGGAGTGACCAGATCCACGCTGGCCTCTGCCAAGGCTGCTGTCGAATGAATTACCAGTTCTTTACGGATCTGCCTGGTGGACCGTGATACGAGGTGATTCGACAGCCGCGGGACTGCTCGCTTCAGCTCTTCATGCTGCGCCCCAGGCCGATGAGGATGCCCTTGCCGATAAGACCGATGGCGCGGCCGATCACCTGGGTGAGCAGCAGCACCAGGGCCCTGCCGATGCGCTCGACGGCCTGGCGTAGTTGTGGGCCCAGGGCATCACGCGCTTCCAGGGCGAGGGTGACCAGGCGCTGCAGCGGACCCATCCGTTCCAGTTCCGCGTCCCGTGGTTCCAGCAGTTGCCTGCGCTCCACGCCATCGACACCCAGGAGCAGCAACTCCCTGCGGCTTTCATAGATCCGCACGGGCTCGACGAACAGATTGATCAAGCGGGTCCTCGTGTTGATCTGATTGCGCAGCCGCTCGAGGTTGCGCGTCGGCAGGTATTCGGGATCCAGCATCACGCGCCGGAGCTCCGGCCAGCTGCTGCAGGACTCGATCACCACCTCGGCGACCACGATCGCCATGCCGAGCAGCCAGTCGCTGAGCAGCAGCTCGAGGTGAAACAGGGCCCTGGGTTGATCCGGTGCCACCAGAGCGCCTTCGACGAGAACCGGTTCAGCCGAGACCAGCGTCCGAAGCAGGGGCAACAGCAGGCCCCGGGCATGCCTGGGCAGGTCGGCGGGGAGCTTCAGTCGATCCCGCACAGGGAGTGCTTGGCCGCCACCCTGCAGCTGGGTGTAAGGACCTGTCAGTTCCATGAGCACCTGTTGCAGCAGCGTCTGCTCGATCCGATCCCAGCGTTCCTCGATGGTGTCTGGGCTGAGGGGGACTTGACGCAGCTGCAGAAGCGCCCGCTCCAGCTCCACCAGCAGGGTGAGCAGCAGATCCTGGCGTTGCTGAGGGCGGAAGGCCTGCAGGGCTAACAAGGCCTCACCCTTTTCCAGGCCCTGGGCTTCCGTGGCCAGCCGCAAGCGACTGCTGATGGCATCCCAGATCCCTTCAGCAGTGCGGGATCGAAGGGTGAGTTCGGTGGAGCGGACGGTCTCGCCGGCCAGGGCTGGGCTGGCAGCGGCTGCAGGATGCCTGCGCGGCAGGTTGTCGCGCTCCTCGAAGCCGAAGGCCATGGCCAGGGGTGCCCAGAGCCATAGGAGCAGGCGCCGCACCAGGATCAGTTCCCGCTCGCGTCCTTCCAGCAGTCGACGGGACCAGGGGCCCAGGTCGCCTCGCCCCAGTTGTCGCCGCAGGTGGGCCAGGGAGCGGGTGATGTCCTCGAGATTGCGTAGGAAAAAGGCTGCAAAGCCGCGAGAAGGCTCTTGGACCTGGGGATCGTCACGGAGTACGTCAAAGATGCGGCCACCATCCAGGAGCACCTGGACGGCGTGACGGAACCGCTGCGGTTGCAGTTTCACCGACTGCAGCACGCCGGCGCAGGGAAGATCCTCCAGGCGTTCCTGCGCCAACCCCAGACCTGCCGGCAGCAGCGCCAGCAGGGGAATGGGGTACCAGCGCTGGTCAAGCAGGGACGCTTCGCGGAGCAGGGATTCAGCTGGGGCACCAGTCTCACGACTCCAGATCACAAGATCCGGCCTGCGGGAACCCAAACCGGTGCTATCCACACATTCGAACGATCCTTCGCTCAGGCAGTGCTCCAGTGGCTCACGCTGCAGGGGAGCGCTGAAGAACAGCACCAGAGCACGGCGGCTGCGCTCCGGCGTCACAGTGGGCGAGGCACGCTTGGCCAACCGGTGGCTGCATTTCATCCAGGCTATCTGCCGCTGTCCGGCCAGGCCATTCCCTTGACCGTCGTTGCGACACTGTCGTCATCGCAGCGGGAAGGAGGACTGTTGCAGCGCCATTTCCCCCGCTGGCAAGTCCGTTCTGATCACCTCCTGCGGGGCAGGGCGCAGTCGAGCTCCCCCCCCTTGACGTTCGCCTGCTGTTAAAGGTCGCCCTGGACTGGCAGGTGGTTGCCCTGCCTGGCGTCATCCTCCCCCCCAGCATTCCCCATGGCCATTCCCCGGGATTCTGCTGGCCGGCCGCTGATCGGTGATCTGGCAGCAGAGGGAGTGCCGCTGAGCTGGAGGGTATAGCCGGTGATGCAGTAGCCCGTCTCGGCCTCGATGCGCAGCAGCAAAGCCTCCGGCAGGACAACATCCAGGTCCAGGATGCTGCCGCTGGCCTCGCAGATCAGGTGGCTGTGGGGATCGCTGCGATAGCCATAGAGCCTGCCGCTGGCACGCTCGATGCATTCGATGATGCCCGCGCTCTGCAGGGCCTCGAGGTTCTGGTAGACGGAGGTGTGGCCGATGCTGCGCCCATCGCTGTTCAGGCGCTCGAAGATGTCGCGGGCACTGAGATGCTCCTTTTCTCGCCACAACAGTTCCAGCACAAGGCGCCGCTGGCGGCTCAGGCGCATGCCCACATCCCGGCATTGCCGGTAGGCGTCCTGAAGTGTGGCGATGGCAGGGCTCGCCATGGCGGGGCGAGGGCCCGAAGGCCAGCTTGTGGTGACCAGATGTTAAGCCACCTGTGGCCACTTCTCGGAGCACATCCGGGGAAGCCATCAACGGCGGGCAGTGGCCGGCTTGAGCAGTGTCTGGAGCTGCGTTTTCAGTCCGGGCCTCTGCTGTCCGGCTTGCAGAAGTGGGCAGCAATCAGCACTGCAGTCATCACGGCATAACCTGCAGACCAACTGCCACCGCTGCCGAAACCGAGTTGCAGAGACGGCCCAGTTGGAGTCAGCATCCAGGCATGAATTGCACCTGAAAAACTCAACACAGCAGCTAGTGTAGAGCATAGGGCTGCAGCGAGGTAGCGTTTGTCGATGATGTAGACCATCAACGCAGACAGCAAAACAGAGGTGAAAATTTGTCCTTGATCAAGGGCAAATAATCCGCCAGCCCAAACGTAATTCTGATGCAAAGCTGCGAGGGTTTCCTGGCTGAAGGGAGTCTCGCCAGTCGGTGCTGCTCCAATCTGCAACCCTGCATTGAGCAGCAAAGTTCCCCAACCTGCAATCCCTGGCAAAATTCCCATGACCACTGCAGGAGTATAGCGTTGCGCGGTAGTCTCAAATGCCTGAGCAGTAATTGTGATACCAATATACACTAAAAACGCAATGGCAACCTGGGGTGGAATGATTTCGGAAATGAGACCAAAGAGGCCGAAAAAGGTAATGAGGCAAAAGATCACACCAGTCAGCCAGGAATAGCCGACCCTTGAGCCAATATCCTTCCAGCCTGGGTGACCAATAAATAATGTCGTTGGCACAGGCGAGCCAAATAAAGCAGAAGCAAGAGAACCAATACCATTGACAACAAGAGACGGCATTGTAGCATATTTGTCGCCTGCAGCTTCAGCACTTTCAATACACTGCATTGAGCCAAAAAGATTGAACATTCCCATTGGAATGACAACACCAAGGTAAGGTATAATCTGGTCAAGATTGTGCCAAATTGCGGAGAACTGGACTGTCGGTGGGTAAAAGCCAAGCTGACTGAAGCCCTGCTGCCAGCCACTCGGATCAAGCTGGATCAGACCTTGAGCCCAGGCCAGAACAATGCCCAGGACCAGTGTGACCAGGCCTGGGGGAAGCGGCAGCTTCAGGCCTCCGTAGTAGTTCACCAGGATCATTGCCAAGGTGCCTAAACCGACTACTGGATAGGCATAGACCTGGGTCAGATACGTGAGTGCAAGATATCCCAATCCAATTCCTGACAAACTCGCCAGCAGACAAGCTCTGGGCAGGAATCTCCTCAAAACTGCGGCAGCAGAGGCACCACCGGCTTCAATCACGCCAGAACCAAGACAAGCTACCAGGCCAACATGATAGGAAAGCTGGTTGGCGGCTGCTTCACTGA
Organism: Aphanocapsa feldmannii 277cV; assembly: GCA_004768415.1. GTDB lineage: Bacteria > Cyanobacteriota > Cyanobacteriia > PCC-6307 > Cyanobiaceae > Aphanocapsa_A > Aphanocapsa_A feldmannii. The sequence continues at coordinate 57,586 of SRMO01000050.1, forward strand.
AACCCTGGTCAAGGGCCGCCAGTTTTGCTGGGAGCATCGCGATGAAAACGAAGGCAATGATCGAGACAGAATTCACGCCATAGGGAAGCGCTGTCATGTCATCACGACCTTGACGTCTTGCTGTCGTGTAACACTGCCAGGCATAGTAGGAGTTGCCAATTAATAGGCCAACTGCCATGCCGGGCAGGACATTTCTGTAGATCAGTTCTTCCGAGTAACCCAGCACTCCCTTCATCAGAGAGATTACAACCAAAAAATTGAGCAGCAGATTGAAGCCCAGTGCTACAAAGCCATCAATATCTCCAGGGACAAACCACTGCGGAGTCCTGATGCGGCCAGACATTGCCATAAAATAAAACTGAGGTCAGGAGAGCTCTATAACCTATTCTTACGTCTGTCTCCATCGCATGTCAAGTGGAGGTCAGTGTGGCATCACTGTGCAAGATGTCGATGCCATAGCCCAGACTTCTGCTGGGGTCGCAGTCTGCAAGGGTGACTCGAGCGCGTGCCATGGTCATCATGCCCCCTGCAGCATGAGCTTGCGCACGGCATCCAGCCATTCCGGCTGGATGGTCAACGTCTCCCGGCGGGCCAGATTCATGGCGATGCCTTTCTCTCCGTAGGCGGCTTCATTGATGAACACTGGGTACACGACCTCAGCTCCCGAGTAGCGATACACCACGTCATCAGCACCCAGGAAGAGTGGGGCTCCCGGCCCGATGGCCTGCCAGTCGCGCCGGGCTCGCTCCGGGTGAATGGAGGCGATGGGGTTGCCCTGAGCGTCCTTCGGCAGATCGAGGCCTGTGATGTGCCCATGCACCAGAACCCGCTCGGGAGCCTTGCGGGAGCCATTGGCAATGGATGTGGCGCAGGCCAGCACCACCCGCAGGGTCTCCAGTGTCTGCTCCGCGACCAGCGGGTCAACGATCCCCTGGGCCACGGGTCCAACCTCGATCGTGACGGCACAGGGCCAGCCATTCACCAGGAAGCCTGTCTCGCAAGGGTCACTCTCATAGATGTAAATCGGCAGTCCGCACTGCTGCTGAGCGCAGGCCGCCAGAGCCAGATCCGTCGGCCTCCTCCCGCCCAGCACCAGACAAGCACCCATGGATGCGGTGGTGGTGTGCAGATCGATCACCAGCTGGTGGGGCTCCGCGCCAGCTGGGCCCAGCCGTTCCAGCAGCGTCCGGGCACGACGCACCTCGACGCTGCTGTCGGTTGGATCCTCCAGCAGTTCCGGCGTGAAGCAGCGGTTGAGGTCGCGCTCGAGGTATCTCCGGTTCCGAGCGACGGCAGCGGGGTTGCCAATGACATGGTCAACGGGCGGGGCAGCCGGCCCGAGCAGCAGGGGATCAGCTTTGCAGCGCCCGATGATCCAGGGTCCGGTGCGCTCGTTGCCGTGGGTGCCGCCAATGATCAGGACCGGTCGCAGTTGAAGTGGGCATGGGGCGTTGGGCATTGACTCGGAGCGGAACGTTGGGGTGGACGTGTTCGGGTGAGTGCCTGCGCCGGGTGGCGGGCTACACCTCCTGGCAGATACCTCGATGGCTGTTGCCTACGGCCCTGTCGTGTGGCCCCTGATGGGCTGGTCTGTCCTCTGGTGGAAGGCCTGAAAGCGTGGGCATAGACTGGCAGCGATGCCGGTGTAGCTCAGCGGAAGAGCATTCGCTTCGTAAGCGACAGGTCGTCGGTTCAAATCCGTCCACCGGCTTCTTGATCACAACTGAAAATCTGCTCAAGATTCTCACTGGCACCGGCTTCTGGGTCGCCAGCAGCTGAGCGGGCCTGGCAGGCCGTGCCAGACCCTGGGGCGGTCCTTCTCACATGGCAGGAGCATTCGCCTGGGAGATCGCGATCCGTGTCGACGTGCCCCATGTCTTGTCTCAGAAGGATTCTCTTCTGCGGGGCTGGGCGCTGAACGAGCACTGCAGCCTGACGCGTCTCAATATCACAGCCAGGGCTGGCGAGGCAAAGCGCCGCCAGATCCAGTGCAGTCCACCTCGGCACTGTTTCGCTGGTCTGATTGCTCCAATGGGCTCGATAGAGATCTGTCAGCGCAATCGACATCAGCAGATCGCGCAGGGGAGCTGGGTAGAGAACGCAGGCGTCGTAGACGACGGTGAACGGATTCACCTCAATAACCCATGTCCAGGTCTTGCGCCTGGGCCACCAGGTTTTCCAGCCCCTCAGCGCGCTGCTGATCGACGGTGTGCTTGTAGGCCATCAGATCGTGCAGCTGGATCCGGCGAGATGAGAGGTTAGACTTTAAAGTTATGACACCTTCGGGTTCCTTTTCTCTGTGTGAGGAAACCACGTGAACCTCTTCAGCAAGCTGCTGGTTGCGCCAGCAGTGCTCGGCCTCGCTGCCCCTGTGGTCGCCACCGCCGGCGAACTGCACCTTGGAGCCGTTGACGCCTATGTGGGTCAGCAGTATGTAGACCGCATGACGGCGCTCGAAGCCGAACTCGTCAACAGCGCCGACGCCCAGTTCTCCGACGTCTATCCGTCCGACTGGGCTTACGGTGCCTTGGCCGAGCTGGCCCACACCGCCGACTGCGCGGCAGTGGATGCCTTCCGCGGCAACCTGCCGGTGACGCGCTTCGAGGCGGCCGCCCTGGTGAGTGCCTGCATCGATGCCGGCGTCGAGGTCGGCCCCCTGGCCGAGGCATTCGAGAGCGAGATGGCCATAATGTCCGCCCGCATGGACGTTTTCGAGGTCATGGCTGCTGAGAACCAAGCCACCATGTTCTCCACCACCACCAAGCTGGAGGGCTACAGCAAGTGGACCCTGGCTACAGCCAATTTCGGCAAGGAGACGAACAAGTCTGACGATGAAGAGGGCACCTTCATGGCCTACGACCTGATGCTTGAACTCAAAACCAGCTTCACCGGTGACGACCGGCTGATGACTGTACTGCGTTCGGGCAACGTCGTCGATTCCTGGTTCAACACTGGTGTCACGGCCTATGAGACAGCCTTTACCGAATCCGATGACGACATCGCCATCGACCGCCTCTACTACACGTTCCCATTGGAGTTTGGGGGTGTGGATACGACGGTGACCCTCGGCCCCAAGATGCGCACGGATGATGTGCTGCCCTGGTTCGCAAGCTATCCCAGTGATTTTCAGGTCGACTATCTGACCTATGCGGGCCAGGTGGAAACCAACAGCATCATCGCTGGTACAGGAATTGGCTTTGATACCACACTTCCTGGCTTGCCGCTGGATGTCTCGTATGTGTACATCGCTGCAGACGGCAATGACCCGAGTTCTAGCTCCGGAATCGGTGGGGAAAGATCCAACAGCATGAACGGCGTGACACTCAGTTATGCCTCTGCTGATAATGTCTGGAGCGTTGGCTTCGGCTACAGCCATCTGAAGGGACTCCAGGGTGGCACCTTTGGCGATAGTGTCGTGACCTTGCAGGAGCAAGCACAATCCGGCAATGCCATCAGCCTCAGCGGTGTCTACAGCTTCACCGACAACTTCTCTATATCCACAGGCTGGGGCGTCGGCGTCTATAAGAAAGCTGATGGCGATACTCTTGGCAAGACTGCCAACTGGTACACCGGATTTGTGCTGAGTGATGCCTTGATGGAAGACAGTTCTCTCAATTTTGCCTTCGGTGAGTATGCCCATGTCACAGCCTCTGAAATCAAAAATATCTTAACCGCCCAGGATTCATCTCTCGGTGGTGAATTGTCCTACTCTATCGCTGCCACGGACAACATCACCATCACGCCAGGTCTGTTCTGGATTAGCGATATTGAATCTGAAAACTCTATAGACGAAGACGAAGGTGTCTTCGGTGCATCGCTGATGACTACTTTCACCTTTTGATCGTTGTTCTCCATTAGCAAACTATCTGTTTGAACTGGCTAGGGGTATTTTATCTAAGCTCTTCCAGTGCTGGCCAAACCAGCTACTGCAACTTGTAGGAGGTGGTTTTTGTCTTGTATCAGAGCACCTGCCAAGCCATGATTCAGAACAACCGGCACAAGCTACAGGTTTGTCCTCACAACGCAATGAATCCCGGCGAGAGAGCGCGGGGAATGCGGGATTTTTCAGAGTTCCTAATTCACTATTCACTGCTCTTGTGCAAGCGTCTCATTGATGGCAGCCAGGAAGGGTGCCGCGAACTGCTGAAGCTTTGCCGCACCGACCCCGTTCAGCGCGGCAAAGGCCTCCTCGCTGCGGGGGCAGCGCCGCGCCATATCGATCAGCGTGCGGTCGTGAAACACGATGTAGGCCGGCACGCCGCGCTCCCTGGCCAGGCGCAGCCGCAGTGCCTTGAGTGCATCGAGCAGCACTGTCTGCTTGACATCGAGCGGCTGCTCGGGTTCCTGATCCCCTTGCCCGGCCGGCCGGCGATCCTGCCGCGATGGGCTTGAGGCTGTCCTGGCCAGAGTGTCTTTGCGGTAGTGGAATCTGCGCTCGCCCCGCAGCAGCTCACGGCCCTTGTCGGCGATCGCCAGGCCACCGAAACCGGCGATATCCAGCTGCAGGAATCCCGTTGCGACCATCTGGCGGATCAGGGAGTGCCACACTTTCTTGCTGAGCCCGGCGCCGACCCCGAAGGTGGGAAGCCGCTGATGGCCAGCCAGCAGGACCTTGTCGGTTTCGGTACCGCGCAGGATGTCGATCACGTGTGCGGCGCCGAACCGCTCCCCTGTACGACGGACTGCTGACAGGACCTTGCCCGCCTCTTCCGTGCCATCGAGACGTTCCACCGGGTCGACGCAGAGGTCGCAGTTGCCGCAGGGCCCGCTGCGCTCCCCGAAGTAATCGAGTAGGGCCACACGGCGGCAGGACGGCGCCTCGCAGTAACCCAGGAGGGCATCAAGACGTTTGTGCTCGCGGCGCTTGCGGTCGGCAGCCGCGGCCTCAGCCTCGATGAACTGCCGTCGCATGCGGATGTCGGCCAGGCCATAGAGCATGTGGGCCTGCGCCGGCGCGCCATCCCGTCCCGCCCGTCCGATCTCCTGGTAGTAGGCCTCCACGCTGCCTGGCAGGTCGGTGTGCAGCACATACCGCACATCTGCCTTGTCGATTCCCATACCGAAGGCGATGGTGGCAACAATCACCACGCCCGGATCGGTCATGAAGCTGTTCTGGTGCGCCTCCCGTTCCTGCTTCCCCATGCCCGCGTGATAAGGCAACGCCCGCACTCCCTCTTTGGCCAGCAGGTCGGCAGCTTCCTCCGTCTTCCTGCGCGAGAGGCAGTAGACGATGCCGCTCTCGCCGGCATGGCGGGCGACAAAATCACGCAACTGGCGTTTCCAGTCTTGTTTCTGCGCCACCGACAACCTGATGTTCGGGCGGTCGAAACCGAGCACGAAGGACTCCACTGCACCGCCGAACAACTGTTCAGCGATGTCCTCACGGGTCACCACATCGGCTGTCGCCGTCAACGCGGCGATCGGCACCCCGGGAAAGTGCTGCGGCAATCTGCCCAGATCCCCATAGTCCGGCCGGAAGGACGGACCCCACTGGGAGATGCAATGGGCCTCATCAATGGCAAACAAGCGCACGGGCAGCCGGGCCAGCTGCGCCAGCATGGGCTCGGTCATCAAACGCTCCGGCGCCATGTAGAGCAGCCGGGTCTGTCCTGACACGGCCCGACGCCAGGCCGCCACGTTTGCTGCCCGGTCGTTGGCGGAGTTGATGCTGTCCGCCGCGACACCTGCCAGCCGCAGGGCAGCCACCTGGTCCTGCATCAACGCCACCAGTGGCGACACCACCACAGTGAGACCCTCCAGCAGCAGTGCCGGCAGCTGAAAGCACAGGGACTTCCCCGATCCTGTCGGCATCACCGTGAGTACGTTGCGCCCCGCCAGCAGCGTCCCGATCACCGCTTCCTGGCCGGGGCGGAACCCCTCATAACCGAAGACCTGCTTGAGCAGCTCGCGCGCAGCGGCGATTGAGGTGTCCATTGGCATCACGGCCTTTCCACCCCCCCGGGCTCTCCACGTCAGCCAGGCAGGTTGAGCCCGGCCCTACGCCCCCATGCTGACAGCACAGGCAAGGAACCTCTGTGTGACTGATCAAGCAATATTCGCGCTCGAGACAGGAAACCAAGGGGGGTCGGGGTTGTCTGGGCCATTGGCCATTGCCAACCTCCTGAGGCGGGGCGTCACGCCGATCCATGCCCCAGGGAATCGAGAAGGCCTCTGGCTGGACCAGACAGTTCAGCTGTCTACGGGAACTCAGGATCCAGGGGTCAGGCAACGTGCTGGCCGTGTTTGGCCTACATGTGATGGCCTGCTGCCTGAGCCGCCTGGGCAATCTGCTCGAGCCCGGGGAGGTGCTGGCATGAAGCAGGGCAGCAGACCAGTAGGCAATCGCCACAACTGCTCCCAAAGGGTCACCGGCAGGCCAGCTCAGGAGCCCACCTGGCGGCGTATCAGCACGTCCAGTCACACAACTGCTGGGGACAAGGCAGCCGCTGCGATGTTTGTCTGCGAACTCCTCATGGCCCGTAGGAGAGAGCTCCTTGCCATCGGGGAACTGGATTTAGCCCGGGCATCAGCCGAACATGAACGGCAGCAGCGGCAGAGTGCAGGTCAAGATGATGGCCAGAAAGCCAATGATCAGCATCCAGCCTATGGATTCCCGATTGATCTCACGCAGGGTCTTCGTGGCCATGGGGACCTCCTCAGCTGGTGATGTGCTAACCTCTCCATAGATGAAGTGTCTGTGTTATGCATGAGCGCAAACACTTATCCTTGAGGAACGACTGGCAGCACTGGGGGTGTCGGGGAAGCGCTGGGCGCCGACTGTTACAAAAGCTTACCTAAGCCGCCCTCTCGACAAAGGCGCGCTAAGGAGTGATCACCCCCTCCGACGGCGAGCTGTACCATGGCGATCGATGCATACACCGGCAGCTCCGAGGCGGGCCCAGTGCATGTAGAAGTGCATGTCGACCAAGAGCTGTACGCACAGCTCCGCCACCGAGCAATCCATGAAGGAAGAACAGTTGGCGAACTGTGCAGCAGCCTGTTGCACAACATGGTAATGCCCGTCCCTCACTGAATTGAAAGGGATGGGTTGGACCCTGTAACCAGGAGCTTGCTGAAAAGCCCATATCCCTTCTGAAACAATGGATCTCCCTATTCTCAAGATGTATTCTACTGGCAAGGCAAGAGGACAACTTTCTGGTTAGTACCAACCGTATCTTGCCCACTGAAGAGCAGCTCGAAAAGCCACATCTCTTCTGGCTTAACGGATCTGACTTTTCAGGAAGCCCTACGTAGTCCTTTCAGAGGCTGTCTAAGATGGGTCTGGAGAGAAGAGAAGGTCCTGGCTTACAGAGGAGGCGCAAGGCATTGAAACCACCTGCTTGCTCAAGCTGATTCTCAAGGCTTCAGTGGTTTTGCCTCAAGCACTGATCCATTGAGGATTGATGATCTTGGCAATGGCCTTGCCCATGCACCCGCCACACCAGGGTATGAGGCCTGGCCACCTCTACCACCACTGAAGCAAGCCTGAGCCTGCTGGGGGATGACAAGGGGACACTATGGCAAAGAAATTTGAAAATGGTATCCAGTAGACAGGAAAAAGTCGCTAAGATGTAGACGTGATTGGAGTTCGATTCTGACAACGACCGGTAATATTATCGCCATAACCCAGTATAACTAGGAGAACCTCTGGAAAACCTCGGATTCTCCGCATTCTCTCGCCGAGATCGATTGCGCTGCAAGGGCCGACTTGGGGCTTGCACCAGTTTTCCAGAGTTTTTCTAAATTATCAGCCATGAGTCTATACTATATGGTGCCGTCGCTTCATCTCCCCGCTTGCCTCTTCCCGCCCTGCCGACGGGTGGGCCGCATCCCGCCGGACCATCTCTACCTATGACAGCTTCATGTCTTCATTTTCATTGGCCTGCAGCACTGCAGCTGCTCCCGATTCCAACTGTATGCAGGGTGCGGGGTGGCCTGGTCTAGGGCTTGTTGGGCCTGGTGATGGACACCTGAAGCGATGAGCTTCCCTTCAGATCATTCAGCCCATGCCAGCTGTATAATTTCTAATAGCAATCTCGGACTTCAGTGCCGTCTTCCTTCTGGACACGCCGCATCAACTTCCTTCACCAGGCCTGCAATACCTGGACATCTTCCCTGGCCTGGGCCGCTCCACCGCTGGCTACGCTCCTCATCCTCTCTCCAAGTGCTTACTCTCAGACTCCGATCGAGGCCTCCGCACCATCGAGGAACCTCGCTGCTGAGCGCCAGATCGATGGCGCTGGCCGGCCGGGCAAGCGGCCAGACCGGGCCAGACCCCTGCGCAGGCTCAGGCCCAAAAGGAGCTTTCAGAACATCTGTGAACGCCTGGATGCATTGAATTCCGATGGGATAGTTTGCGATCTTTCCTCTAAAGGAATTACTTCATTAAACTCAGATGATTTTGATGGGCTCTCTAATCTAGAATATCTCTATCTTAATAACAATAATCTAAGCAGCTTTCCGGAAAATATCTTTGATAGACTCTCTGATCTAAATACACTTTCACTGACAAATAATGATCTAAAAAATCTGCCAAAAGATATTTTTGATGAGCTCTCTAATCTACAATATCTTGATCTGCATGACAACGATCTAAGCAGCTTGCCAGAAGATATTTTCGATGGGCTCTCTATGCTAGAAGGTCTTTATCTGAGTCGTAATAGTCTAACCAGGCTACCAGAAGATATTTTCGATGGGCTCTCTATGCTAGAAGATCTTTATCTGAGTCGTAATAATTTAACCAAGCTACCAGAAGATATTTTCAATGGGCTCTCTATGCTAGAAGATCTTTATCTGAGTCACAATAATCTAACCAGGCTACCAGAAAATATCTTCGCTAGGCTTTTTGCTCTAGACACACTCTATCTGAAGAACAATAACCTAAGCAGCCTGCCGGAAGATGTCTTCGATGGGCTTTCTGCTCTAGATAAACTCTATCTGGGTAACAATAACTTAAATAGCCTGCCGGAAGATATTTTCGATGAGCTCTCTGAGCTAAACACACTCACGCTGCATGACAATAACCTAAGCAGCTTGTCAAAAAATATCTTCGATGGGCTCTCTAATCTAGACAGACTCTATATATTTGGTAACAATAGTTTAATCTGTTTGCCGAGTAGCCTATCGTTAAGTGTGATAGTCGACATTGGTCTACCGCAGTGTGACACTCTCCTGGTGCTCACACCAGCAAGCCTGGCCCTGACCGAAGCTGGTAGCGCCAGCTACACAGTGGAGCTCGCCAGGGAGCCCAGTACCGCGGTGACGGTGACGGTCAGCCCAGGCTCAGGCGTGACGGTGGATACCGATGCCGACACGAATGGTAACCAGAACAGCCTCAGCTTCACCACTGACAACTGGAGCACACCACAGACAGTGAAAGTGAACGCGAGGCAAGACGATGACGCAGTCGATGACACCGTGACGCTGGCTCATAGCGCCAGCGGCGGCAACTATGGTTCAGTGACGGCAAACTTAAGTGTGACCGTCACCGATGATGACCAAGCGCCCGCTTTGGTGCTCACACCAGAAAGCCTGACAGTGGCCGAAGGTGAGAGCGCCAGCTATACGGTGGCGCTCGCTGGTGCACCCGCCGCCGTGGTGACGGTGACGGTCAACCCGGGCGCGGGCGTGACGCTGGATACCGATGCCGACACGAATGGTAACCAGAACAGCCTCAGCTTCACCACCGCCAACTGGAACACACCACAGACGGTGCAGGTGAGTGCGGGGCAGGACAGTGACGCAGTCAATGACACTGTGACGCTATCCCACACTGTCAGTGGCAGTGACTACGGCTCGGTGACGGCAAACCTGAGTGTGACCGTCACCGACGATGAAACAGCTGCTTTGGTACTCACACCAGAAGGCCTGACAGTGGCCGAAGGTGAGAGCGCCAACTACACGGTGGCGCTCGCCAGCGCACCCACCGCCGCGGTGACGGTGACAGTCAACCCGGGTGCGGGTGTGACGCTGGATACCGATGCCGACACCAACGGTAACCAGAACACCCTCAGCTTCACGACTGCCAACTGGAACACACCACAGACGGTGGAGGTGAGCGCCGAACAGGACAGCGACGCGGTCGATGACACCGTGGTGTTATCCCACAGCGCCAGTGGCGGCGACTACGGCTCGGTGACGGTAAACTTGAGTCTGACCGTTACCGATGATGAAACAGCCACTCTGGTGCTCACACCGTCCCCACTGACCGTCGCCGAAGGTGGTGGCGCCAGCTACACGGTGGCGCTCGCCAGCGCACCCACCGCCGCGGTGACGGTGACGATCACCCCGGGCGCGGGTGTGACGCTGGATACCGATGCCGACACCAACGGCAACCAGAACAGCCTCAGCTTCACCACTGCTAACTGGAACACACCACAGACGGTGGAGGTGAACGCGGAGCAGGACAGTGACGCGGTTGATGACACCGTGACGTTGTCCCACAGCACCAGCGGCGGCGACTATGGTTCTGTTACAGCAAACTTGAGTGTGACTGTCAC
>SRMO01000050.1:68458-69111 GCA_004768415.1 Aphanocapsa feldmannii 277cV
GTAGACGCTTGAATGCATTAAATTCTAATAAAACAGTTTGCAATCTTTCCTCTAAAGGAATTACTTCACTAAACCCAGATGACTTTAATGAGCTCTCTAATCTACAATATCTCTATCTGCATCAGAATAATCTAAGCAGCTTGCCGGAAGATATCTTCGATGAACTCTCTAATCTACACACACTCTCACTGAATAACAATAACCTAAGCAGTCTGCCGGAAGATGTCTTTGACGAGCTTTCTAATCTACAACTTATCCATCTGCATAAAAATGACCTAAACAACTTGCCGGAAGATATTTTCGATGGACTTTCTAATCTAAAATATCTCTATCTGAATGATAATAATCTAAGTAATCTGCCAGAAGATATCTTCACTAGACTTTCTAATCTAGACACACTCTCGCTGTATAGCAATGAGCTAAGCAGCCTGTCGGAAGATATCTTTGATGGGCTTTCTGATTTAAAAAGACTCTATCTGTATGACAATGAGCTAAGCAGCCTGTCGGAAGATATCTTTGACGGTCTCTCTGATCTACAAGTTATCTCTCTGGCTAATAATGAGCTAAGCAGCCTGCCGGAAGATATCTTTGATGAACTCTCTGATCTAGTATATATCGGTCTGAATGGCAATGATTTAAGCAGCCTGCCGGAA
>SRMO01000050.1:69121-71967 GCA_004768415.1 Aphanocapsa feldmannii 277cV
ATGGGATCTCTAATCTAGCATATATCGATCTGAGTGGCAATAGTTTAATCTGTTTACCGAGGAGCCTACCGTTAAGTGCGACGGTCAGTCCTGCTGATCTGCCGCGATGTGGCAATCTCTTGACGCTCGCGCCGTCCTCATTGACGGTAGTCGAAGGTGGAAGCGGCGGCTACACGGTGGCACTTACCAGCGAGCCCACTGCCGCGGTGACGGTCAGCCTCAACTCTGGCTCTGGCATGACGCTGGATACCGATGCCGCCACCAACGGCAATCAGAACACCCTCAGCTTCTCCACCACAAACTGGAGCACACCACAGACGGTGGAGGTAAGCGCGGAGCAAGATGATGATGTGTTCGATGACACCGTGACGTTGTCCCACAGCGTCAGCGGCGGTGATTATGATTTTGTTGTCGGGGATTTGGTGGTGACGGTCATCGATGATGACAAAGCACCCGCTTTGGTTCTCACACCAGAAAGCCTGACGTTGGTCGGAGGTGGAACCAGCAGCTACACGGTGGCGCTCGCCGGTGCACCCACCGCCGCGGTGACGGTGACGGTCAGCGCAGACTCTGGCGTGACCGTGGATACCGATGCTACCGCTAGTGGTAACCAGAATACCCTCAACTTCTCCGCTGTAAACTGGAACACATCACAGATAGTGGAGGTGAGCGTGGAGCAGGATGTCGATGACACCGTGACGCTGTCCCACAGCGCCAGCGGCGGCGGCTATGGCGCTATCACAGCAAACTTGAGTGTGTACGTTCAGAATATCTGTGAACGCAAGAACGCATTGAGTTCTAATGGGAAAACTTGTACTCTTTCCTTTAAAGGAATCACTTCATTAAATTCAGGTGACTTTGCTGGGCTTTCTAATCTACAAAATATCTATCTAAGTTTCAATAACTTAAGCAATCTACCAGAAGATATCTTTGATGAGCTCTCTAATCTAAAAAATCTCTTTCTGAGTTACAATGACCTAGCTCACCTACCAGAAGATATCTTTGATGAGCTCTCTAATCTAAAAATTCTCACTCTGGATTATAATAATCTGAGCAGCCTACCGGAAGATATCTTCGCTGGACTCTCTAGTCTAAATACACTCGAGATACTTGGTAATAGTTTAATCTGTCTACCAAGGAGCCTACCGTCAAGTGTGAAGATCGATGTTGACCTGCCGCAGTGTGGCAACACAAACACGACGGCGGCGTCAACACCCTTGCTCACGGCCACCGGCACTCTGGAACCGCTCACGCTCTACGTCGGCGGTGGGGATGACAGCAGGGACGGTCGCGATGCCTTCCCCATGACCCATGTCAACGCTGGTGATATTACGTGGCACTTTGCTTCCAGCGACCCAACCGTGGCATCGGTCGAACCCGCATCACCTGGCAGTTCCATGGTGATGGTGACACCGGTCCGCGAAGGCGAGGCGACGATCACCGTCAGGGCGGCAAGCGGAAATCGGATATCGGATCCTGCATCCTTCCTGGTGACCGTGGTCACCTCCGCAGCGGAAGAAATCGCGATCCGTGCTGCCCTGTCCGGCAAGGGCCGGGTAGTGCTGGGCAGTGTGACGGACATGATCGGTGAGCGATTCGACAGCGGCACTGGGTCCTCCGGCAGTGTCTGCCTCAGTTCCGCGGCTGGCCCTGATAGCGAGAGTGGCAGCTATGGCGACAACAGCGATCACCTCATCGCCAGCGACAGCTGGCAGGGGGAGCGCTGGAACACGGATCTGGCCGCCACGGGCCTGCGCGGCGTCCCCCACGTCGGTCAGTGGGACGAGGACAGCATGGACAAGACTTTTGATGATCTTCTGGAGCTGTTCCGGGGCCAGCCCCATTCACTCCACCCGGCTGACTGGGGGCTGGGTTGTGGCCGCGGCGCGGTTGCAGAGGTCAGCCGACCATGGACCCTGTGGGCCGGCACGGACCTGCAGTGGGCCAGGGGCGGAACAGAGACCAGCGACTTCGACGGTGAGTGGCAGCTCTATTACCTCGGCGCCGATCGCGTCTTCGCTGAGCAGTGGCTGGCTGGCCTCTCCCTATCTCAGGTCCAGGGTGAAGTGGACTACAGCTTCGACGAGGATGCCACCGCCACCGGTGAGGGCCAGCTCTCCTCCAACCTCACCGCCATCTATCCCTATCTCCATGGCCAGCTGAGCAGCAACCTGGAGCTCTGGGCCATCGGCGGTATCGGCTTCGGGGATGTGGAGAACGAGCGTGAGCATGTGGATGGCGATGCCGACCAGGGCGATCTCCACATGCGCCTCCTCTCCCTGGGCCTGCGCAGGTCCCTGTCCCAGGTGGGCAGCGCCATGGATCTGGCGCTCAGCAGCGATGCCGGTTTCCTGAGCCTCTCGGCAGAGGGCGACGGATCCCTCGACGGTGCGGAGGCGTCGATCGGCCGCTTCCGGCTGGGTCTGGAGCTGTCACGTCCGTTTGCCAGTGGTGTGGAGCCCTTCGCACAGCTCCATGGCCGCTATGACAGCGGCGATGGTCCCACAGGCGCTGCGGGCGAGGTGGTGCTCGGCCTGCGCTACGGCGATGAACGGTTCAACCTGGAGCTGCGCGGCAACCACCTGACCTCGGCGGCAGAGCTCGAGCAATGGGGTGCCAAGGCCCGGCTCGACTACAGCCCGGCCACGAACGGCACGGGGCTGAACCTGGCGCTGACCAGCCAGTGGGGTGCGGCGGAGAACGGCGATTCCTTCCTGGATGGGCACACCATGAAGCTGCCCACTCCGGCACTGGTCTCAGCTCAGAGCGATGGCGACAGCCTACCTGTGGAGATCAGCGGCGAGATCGGCTACAGCCTCTCCATGGGTCAGCAGTGGGGCATCCTC
>SRMO01000050.1:72142-88462 GCA_004768415.1 Aphanocapsa feldmannii 277cV
ACCAGGAGGACCCGGACCACAGCATCGAACTGGGCGCCAGCCTGCGCTTCTGAATCCGAGTCAACGCCGTTCCTTGACGCTTCGCCACCTCCTGGCAGGCAAGACCATTCAGGTCCATATCCCCCAGCTGGCAACGGCTGCCACTGCTGGGGGGTAAATCTCCGATCCCATCGCTTCAGACAAGCATCACAGTGGATCCACCGTGGGGCAACCCTTGGAGCGCTTCGACGAAGCCGTCCGTCATGGCGGCAACCTGCAGCAGTTGGCCGCTCGCCTGGACTGTCATCCCGGGCAAGTGCTGGATGCCAGTGCCTCCCTGGTGCCCTTCGGCCCACCTCCATCCCTGCGCCGCGCCCTGCACCGTGCCCTCGGCAGTGCCGTGTTCCCCTACCCCGACCGCGGCTACCTGGCACTGCGGCAGGCCATCGCCCAACACCATGGTCTGGATGCTGAGCAGGTGCTGCCCGGCAACGGTGCCGCCGAGCTGTTCACCTGGGCAGCCAGGGATGCAGCGGCGTGGCGCTCCCTGCTGCCGGTGCCGGGATTTCTCGACTATCCCCGCGCCCTCGCCTGCTGGGATGCCCCGTTCACGACCCTGCCCCTACGGCTCCACTGGTCCGTGCCAGGGCCACTGGATCCGGTCTCCGCCCTGGCACCGGGTCTGCCCCGCCGCTGGCTGGAGGATCCGCAGGGGGCTGCTGCAGCAGCGGGCGGGAGCCATGGCAGATCAGGCGGCACAGCGCTGTGGATCACCAACCCCCACAACCCCACCAGTCAGCTGTGGGGGCGCACACCCCTGCAACGGTTGCTGCGGCACCATGACCTGGTGATCGTCGATGAGGCGTTTCTGCCCCTGGTGCCCAATGGCGAGGCACACTCGCTGATTCCCCTGCTCCCAGCACACCCCAACCTGGTGGTGATCCGCAGCCTCACCAAGCAGTTCGCCATGGCAGGTCTGCGTCTGGGCTATGCCCTCGGGGATCCGGCCCGGTTGCAGCGCTGGCAGGGTTGGCGAGACCCCTGGCCGGTGAATGGGCTTGCCGCCGCAGTGGCTCCGACCCTGCTGGCCGATCAGCGCTGGCAGCGGCGGGTGCATCGCTGGGTGGCCCGGGAGCTGTCGCCCCTGCAGCAGCAGCTCAACGCCCTTGCCGGCATCACGGCCCTGCCTTCCGCTGCAAACTATCTGCTGCTGCGGGGTGAGCGCTCACTGCTGCCGTTGCGCCTGGGCCTTGAGCGACAAAGGATTGTGCTGCGGGATTGCCGCAGCTTCGTGGGTCTCGATGAGCATTGGCTGCGACTGGCCCTGTGCCGCGGTGGGGAAAACCGCCGGATCGTACGCGCCATGGGCCAGCTGCTGGGTACCATCCCGGCCACCGCTGGATAGTGCAGCCGCTGGACGTCCACGCCAGGGCGACGTGAGCGCCTCAGACAGCCCAGTGGATGGCGTCGAGGGCCGCGGCGCAGCTGGGGAAGAGGTCGCGGAACACTGCCCTGGCCCGCTCAGCCACTTGCTGGTGTTCCAGCTGGGTGCCATGGCCACTGCGCAGGGCAATGTAGTGGATCCAGCTGCGACAGTTGCCGGTCATGTAGAGCGTGGTGACCGTGGCCTGCGGCAACACGGCCCGGGCACATTCCCTGGCGATGCCATCGCTGAGCATGTCCTGATAGAGCGCCGTGGCCACCGCGAAATGGGCTTCGAGGCGCTCGAGCCAGCGGTTCCTGACGGCAGGATTGAGGCTGTCGAGTGAAGCCTGGCGGTTCTTCGGGTGGGGGGTGCGCAGTTGTGGCAGCTGCACCTGGACAGGGGCTTCGCTGCTGCCGGCGTAGCGACGGGACAGCTGCTGGAAGCAGAAGCTGCGGTGGCGCAGGATCTGGGTGGCGATGTCGAGCGTGGTGGTGATCTCCAGCGTCATGGAGGCGTGCTCGAATACGCTCCAGTGGCGATGTCTGATGCAGTAGCCCAGCAATCGGGCGTGGTCGGGGTTGTCCTGGTTGGCGGGATTGCTGACCCGTGCCACGTAGGCCATGAAGGCTTCGGGATCCGGGCTGTGCCCCTGCAGCTTCACCCTGGGCAGGCTGTCCCGGACCTGCTGGTCGCCGGCGCCGGTGACGTCGCTGCCGCCATTGTCCGTCATTCAGATACGGGCAAGGGTGACGCGCTCGGGCTGGTGCTGGTACTTGCCAGCACGGTCGCCGTAGGTGATCTCGCAGGGATCTCCCTCGAAGAACAGCAGCTGGCAGATTCCTTCGTTGGCGTAGATGCGACAGTCTGCGCCGGAGGAGTTGCTGAATTCCAGCGTGAGGTGTCCCTCCCAGCTGGCTTCGGCAGGGGTGGTGTTGACAATGATTCCCAGACGGGCATAGGTGCTCTTGCCCAGGCAGATCACCGTGATGGAGCGCGGCACGCGCAACCTTTCGAGCGCCACCCCCAGACCATAGGAATGGGCCGGCAGGATGAAGTACGCACCATCGGCGTCCCGGTGCAGTGCCGTGGGCTCCAGGTTGGCAGGGTTGAAGCGTTTGGGGTTCATGATCGTGCCCGGCACATGCCGGAAGATCAGGAACTCCCTGGCTGACAGCCGCAGGTCATAGCCGTAGGAGGAACATCCGAAGCTGAGCACCGGTTTCTCCCGCTTCTCCCCATCCAGGTGTCGCACCAGAGAAGGCTGAAAGGGCTCGATCATGCCGCCTACAGCCTGGTCGTGGATCCAGCGGTCGCTCTTGAGCATGGGGCGTCTGCGGCGAGGGGGACAGGGCCTGTGATGGGGCCGATCCGGGCCGGTGGCCTGGTCAGCGGCTATGCCGCAGTTCCGTGACCTGATCAGCCATGGCCACGAAAGATGCCGGCATGGATGGACCGGTGAGGATCAGGTCGGTTCGGGAGGACCTCTGCTCCAGTGCGGTGACAGCCTCCGCCTCGTCGATCAGACCGTACTGAACCGCAAGTCCAAGCTCATCCAGCACCATCAGTTCCATGGAGCCGGCCATCAGCCGGGTTCGGCTGGTGGCCCAGAGCTCCTGCACGGCGGCGCGTGCCTCCGGGTCATTGCTGGGGCCATGCAGGCTGCCGACCAGGGCGGGTCGCATCCACTCCAGGCCACCACAGAGACGGACAGCATGGTCAGGTCCCTGGTTCACACCGCCTCTGAGGAACTGGCTCACCATCACACGGCAGCCCATGCCGGCACTGCGGATGGCGTGGCTCAGCACGCCACCGAACGACCCACGGAAGGGGGCGGTGTTCACCTGCAACAACCCCTGCGGCTGGGCCAGCACGTGGGGCTGTAGGCCGGGCAGGCTGCGCGGCTCGCGCACGGGTTGATGGGCATCACCGCTGTCATGGGCGTCACCGTTGCCCCGCTGGCTTGGAAAGACGCTGACCATCGGGGTCCCAGTCATGGCCTCGGCCCGCAGCAGGGCGCTGAATGTAGCGTCAGCGTTGCACCGATCAAGCCTCCGGGCACCAGCCCTGCCGGTAGGCGTCTCCTGCCGCGGGCAGTGAGGAAAATGTTTGCCACGCAACATTCGAATTGGTCTAGCTCGCTACCTGAGGTGGGGTATACACATCCGTAGCGTCCGGCCAACCTGGGACAAATGCGATGGTCTCTGTGTTCAACCGTGGCTTCACACGCTATCCAGTGTCACCTCCGGTTTCCATGGGCGCAGGTTTCACCAATTTGGCTCAGCAACAGCCCAGCGCCACTGGCAGGGTGCAGACGCCCACGCCCACTGCACTGCAGAATGTGATGCGTGGTCTGACCGGAAGCTCCGTCGACCTGATCGAGCGCGGCAAGACCATCTTCTTCCCGGGCGATCCCGCCGAGCGCGTCTATCTGCTGCGTCGCGGTGCGGTGCGCCTCTCCCGCGTCTATGAATCCGGTGAGGAGATTACCGTGGCACTGCTGCGGGAGAACAGTCTCTTCGGTGTGCTGTCTCTGCTGACAGGCCACCGCTCCGACCGCTTTTACCACTCCGTTGCCTTCACGCGGGTGGAGATGATCTCTGCCCCGGCCGTCTCCGTGCGCCAGGCCATCGAGCAGGATTCCCGCGTTGGTCTGCTGCTGCTGCAGGGCCTCTCCTCCCGCGTGCTGCAGACGGAAACCATGATCGAGACCCTCACGCACCGCGACATGTCCTCACGGCTGGTGAGTTTCCTGCTGGTGTTGTGCCGTGACTTCGGTGTTCCCTCCGAGCAGGGCATCACCATCGATCTGCGTCTGTCCCACCAGGCCATTGCGGAAGCCATCGGCTCCACCCGGGTGACCATCACCCGCCTGCTGGGGGACCTGCGCTGTGAAGGGATGCTGCAGATCGACCGCAAGAAGATCACCGTGTTTGATCCGGTGGCCTTGTCCAAGCGCTTCAGCTGAGGCATCGCCAGCAAGCCGTCGAGCAGCCTGGCTGCAGGGATGGGGCTCAGGTGCCGCCCCCCAGTGAGCTCAGCTAGCACCGCTTCAACCGATACTGAGCGCATCTGGGGAGGGCACCCTGTCAGGTTGGCTGCTGATCTTTGCCCTGCTGGTGCTGGGTGGCGTGCTTGCCACGCTGGGGGACCACCTCGGTTCGAAGGTGGGCCGCGCCCGCCTGCGCCTGTTAGGCCTGAGACCGAAACGCACTGCAGTGCTGATCACCGTCGCCACCGGTAGCCTGATTTCCGCCCTCAGCTTCGGTTTGCTGATTGGCGTCAACCGTCAATGGCGACGCGGCCTGTTCGAGCTCGGCAAGATCGAGGCCAGCCTGCGCAGCAACCGCAAGGACCTGGAGGCTGCACAGCAACGATCCCGTGAGCTCGAAGACCGGACTGCCAACCTCGATGCATCCGTTGAAAGCCTGAGCAGTTCCCGCAGCCAGCTGCTCTCCGAGCTGGACGTGCTGCAGCGGCAGATTGACCGCCAGCAGGAGGCCTTGCAGCGACTGCAGAGCAGTGTGCTGGCGTTCCGCCGCGGTGAGGTGGCCATCACCACCGCAGCACCCCTGGCCGTGGCCCGTCTGGTGCGTCAAGACGGCAGCAAGATCGAGAGGAGCATCGAGCAGCTGCTCAACCAGGCCAACCGCACGGTCTATGCCCGGGTCCTGCCCGACGAAGATCCCAGTCGGCAGCTGCTTCAGGTGCCGATCAGCGAGGTCGAGAAGCTACGCAATGCCCTGCAGACCCAGGATGATCTGGTGGTGATCGTGCGCTCCGCCGCCAATGTGCTGATGGGTGAGCAGCGGGTGCTGGCCTTCATCGATCTGCGGCCCAATCGCCTCGTCGTCCGCAGGGACCAGGTGCTTGCTACCATGGTGATTGAGGCCAGCGATCGCAGCGCTGACGGCGTGCGTGAAGCGCTCAACCTGCTGGTGGCATCAGCCCGCAGCGAGCTGCAGAGCCAGGGTGCCCTGGAGGAAGCCATCCAGCTGGATCGCAACGCTATGGCAACCCTGTCCGAGGAGCTGGCCCAGGGGCAACGCTGGGATCGGGCCGTGATCGAGGTGGTGGCCCGTGACGATGCACGCACGGCCAATCCCGTGATCCTCAGCCTGCGCTGGGTCGATCGGCCCGAGACGGGCGATGCACCATGATCGTGCTGGTGGGTCTGGACCCCGGTCGGTCGAAGTGTGGACTGGTGCGCGCCGATACCGAGGCGAGCAGTGTTGTCGAGGCGATCATCGCGCCGCCGCCTGAGATCTGGGCTCGGCTGCGCCAGTGGCAGGCCCACCATGGGGACCTGCTGATCGTGCTGGGCAATGGCACCGGTTCCCGGCACTGGCGTGAACAACTGAGTGACTGGATTGGCTCGGAGCGGGTGATGGTGGTCAACGAGGACGGCAGCAGCCAGGAGGCTCGTCAGCGCTACTGGCGATTATTCCCGCCCCGGAACTGGCGCGCCTGGATCCCGGAAGGTCTGCGGGTACCGCCGCGCGCCCTTGATGATCTGGCGGCCCTGGTGTTGCTGGAGCGCTGGCTGCGGCGCCCCTTGCGCTGGGCCATTCCCCAGGAGAACCAGGCGTGAGGGTCGCCCACCAGGGGTGGCGCGGCACAGCAAACGACCCGTCAGGGCAACAGGTCTGGTCGGGGCCCCGACGCCAGCTCAGATGCGGGCCCGTACCGTGAAGCTGTAGTCCCCGCCAGGCTCGAGCTGGTAGTCGGTCCTGATCAGGTAGCGGAGCAGGGCGTCCTGGATCAGCGCCCGGCCGAGGGAGGGCTCAACGCTGAGCTGGCCCGGGCCGAAACGCCATTGAAAGCGCCATTCGAAGCCACCGGCCCACACCTCCCCCTCCAGCAACCCTTCACTGAAGCTCTGGCGCAGCACCCTGAGCCGGGCCGCGGTGGTGGGCAGTCGAGCCATGGTCATCAGCCAGCCGGATTGGTGGCCCGAAAAGCATTGAGGCGATTCATAGCAACTGCCAGCCCGTGGCGCTGGATCAAACCGATCCCTTCCACAACTTCCTGCAGCACCTCCTGCACCACGGCCTCCTCCTCACGATTGAAACTGCCGAGCACATGGCCCACTGTCCGGGCCTTGCGGTCGGCCGGGTTCCGGCTGGGGGCACCAATGCCGATCCGTAGCCGCGCGAAGTGCTGGTGGCCAAGATGCTTGATGATGCTGCGCAGGCCGTTGTGCCCCCCGGCACTGCCGCAGGCGCGGGCACGCAGATGGCCCAGGGGGATGTCCATGTCATCCACCAGCACGAGCAGCTGATGCGCCTGCAGGCCATACCAGTCGAGGCCGGCCCTGATCGAGTGGCCACAGTCATTCATATAGGTCTGGGGCATCAGCAACCGCAGCCGCTCACGGCTGCTGCCAACTTCCGCCATCAGCCCGTGCAGTCTCTTCTGGTTCCTGAAACCGGCACTGGCCGCAGCTGCCACCAGCTCCAGGGCCATGAAACCCACGTTGTGGCGGGTCCTGCGGTAGGTCTCACCAGGATTGCCAAGGCCAGCCACCAGCCGGAGATCCCCTGGCTGAAGCGCAGGCACAGCTATGCGCTCAGCCATTGCCATCGGCTGTGCTCAAGCGTCCGGCGCCGCTGCGTTGTCCTCGCCACTGGAGGCCTGGGACGTGTCCTGCCCCGGGCCCGGAGCAGCATCGGCATCAATGGCCTTGCTGAACTCCTGTTCAAACTGTCTGGACGCCGACTGCAGGCCCTTGAGCGTCTTTCCCAGACTGCGTCCGATTTCAGGCAGCTTCTTGGGGCCGAACACCAGCAGGCCCACAGCGGCAATCACTGCCATCTCGGGAAGGCCAACACCAAAGATGTTCATTGGATGGGCTCCCTCGCAATGGTCACACCAACGTGGATCGGGTCAGCCGAAGCTGCTCCAGTCAACGCTGATTCCGTTCAAGATCAGCGAGCGGTTGTAGAGCTGCAGAATCACCAGCAGGAACACCAGGAAAAGGGCCATGAAGAAGCCCATCAAGGGAGTGGTGCCCCAGCCCGGAACAACCTTGCCGTACTCGGAATTCAACGGACGCAGCAGGTCTCCCAGCGGGGTGCGTTGGGGCATCGGAGCCTCCCTTCGGCCTCTGTGGTTGGCAACTTAGCCTAACGGCCTCCCTGACCGCGGCGACTCTGATTCGCAGCTTGTGATGGAAACCATCTCCCCAGCCCTCTCCGTTGCCATCGCATTGCTGCTGGCCCTGCTGGGGCTGACAGGCTTCGGCATCTACCAGGCCTTCGGGCCGCCTTCCCAACGGCTCACGGATCCCTTTGATGACCATGAGGACTGAGCGATTGGCTGGCCCTGCCGGCAGTCAGGGGCTGACGGAACATCCTGACCAGCGACAACGTGCACCCCAGCAGGCGGCAAGCATTCCTGACGGGGCTTTGAAGTGAGCTCCACGAGCGGGACCTGGAGCGATCACCCCGATCGGGAGTGTGCCCGGAGATAGGCAGGGCCCACGCCCCGGATACTGCGGAGAGGTTGCAAACCTTGCAGAGCGTCGCCTCGGGGCCCATAGGATGAGCTGTCAGAGCGTCGTCAGTGCCTTCGGCCACCGCCCGCTCCCGCCCGCTCCCGCCCGCGCTCCCCATGCTCGCCCTCAAAGTCACGGTCTACGCCACTGTCTTCTTCTTCATTGGCCTGTTCGTGTTCGGCTTCCTGGCAAGCGACCCCAGCCGTACCCCAAGCCGCAAGGACCTCGAAGAGTGACCGCCTCACCGGGTGCGGTCCTGACAGTGTTTCCCAGGGAGCTGAAGGATTGACCCCTGGCCGCCTTCTCAGACGGCCAGGGGTTGCTTTTTGTCTGCGGCCGCAGTGTCAGGATTTCGCCCGCTGTTGAGCTGCGATGGCTCGCCTTCGCCTTACTGCCCTGTTGTCAGTCCTGGTCAGCATGGGCTCGGTCCAGGTCAGTGCGGCTGCAGAAGCATCCCGACAAGGCGATTCCGGCGAGCTGGTACACACCACACCAGCCGCTGCCCTGATCGCTGCCGGGACTGGCTCGGAACCCTCCGCCAGGGCCACCGGGCAGGCTTCAGACCTGTTCGGGCTGCCGACAGGCGGAATCCCGATCACTGTTCAGGCCGACCGCCAGGATTTTGATACCGAACGGGGCATCCTCGTCGCAGAGGGCAACGTCATAACGTCCATCAATGGCGGCGTGCTCAGGGCGGAGCGCCTCGTCTACTCGGTGTTTCAGCGACGTCTGAACGCGCAGGGGGGCGTCCGTTTCAGCCGTGGAGGGCAGTATTTCCAGGCCTCCAGCCTGCGCTTCAACCTGATCGAACAGACCGGTGAGCTGGTCGATGTCTACGGCATCCTCGATTCGACCAGCACACGGCAGGGTTTCAACCCGGCTGCCGCTGCTGTTCAACCCGATCGCGTGTCCTGGCAGGACATGGAGCGGATCAGCTGCCCGCCCATCGGCCGACCCGAAGACAACCCCCATCCCTATCCCTGGGCCGCCACCTTCTGGAATGGCCAGATGACCGATGCCCTCTTCGGCGAGGCCTTCACGCTCGGGGGTGATCTGCGTCTGGAGTGGCTCAGCGGTTTCGGACTCCAGAAACGCCTGATCGACGCGGGACCCCTGGCCTTCGAGCTGGACCTGATGGGGATGGGCCATGTCGCCCAGCGCCAAGCTGGCGGCCGACACAACCAGGCCACACCCTATGCGGATGTGCCAGCCCAGAGTTTCGCCGAACTGGTGGCTGGTGTGGGCGTGAGGGCATGGTTGCACCCCCGTCTCAGCATTCAGTTCATTGACGGCGTCAGCCTCAATTCCGAGGTCTCCTCCTACGAGAAGACCCACCGGAAGAACCACTCACGCTTTCTCAACTACCTGGGTTTCGAGCTGGAATGGCTGTTCTCGCCCCGTTGGTCGGTGGTGGGGCGCATTCATCATCGTTCCGGTGCGTTCGGCCTCTATGCCGGCACCAAGGAGGGCAGCAACGCCTATCTGCTGGGCTTCCGCTACCGCTTCGGCAGTGATCCGCGCCCAGCAGCCAGGGCTCCGCTGGTGCCTCCCGTCGGCTGCCCTGACCCCGACCGTGGTCTGCGGCAGACCCGCAGACCGCTGGATGCGGTGCTGACGGACCTCGCCAGTGGGGGTTCTCCCCAGGGCGTGCCTGAGCAGGAGGTCGTTACTGGCAGTGAGGTCGCAGTGACACCTTTCCCGATCACTGCGACCAGTCCGCCGGACCAGCGGGTGACGGATTTGCAGCAGCGCGAGGGCTTCAGTTTCAAGGCCGCCGTCGTCGCTGACGAGCTGGAAAACGAGCTGGAAGACGATCGGCCAACCCAGGACGAGCTGCAATTCAATCTTGTTCTGGGTGCCACCACCCGGCTGGCGGAGCTGACGAAGCGCCAGGAGACCATTGAAGGCAGCATCACGCGGGTCCGTTTCCAGGCCAACCGCATCCGCCTGGAAGCCAATGGCTGGCGTGCCGATCGGGCTGTCTTCACCAATGACCCACTCACCCCACCCCAGAACCTGATCGAGGCCACCGATGTGGTCAGCCGCCGCCAACCGGATGGTTCCAGCCTGATCAGCTCGAGGGCCACACGGGCACTGCTGGATTCCCGCCTGCCACTGCCCTTTCCTGCGGAGATTGTGGCCAGAAAGGAAGCCGGACAGGGCCGCTGGTCTCTCAAGAATGATCGGTACGATCGCGATGGAAGCTATCTCGAGTACAAGGCCGGAACAGTGGTCTTCCTTGACGACGTCCGCCTGAGCCTCAGACCCCAGGTGATCCTGGCCCGCATGGGGTCGGGAACGACAGGTGTGTATCCCCCGATGCATCAGTCGCTGGCCGCCGATGACGTTGAACAGGATGCCGCCGCTGGCGACTACTTTGGCCTCGAGGCTCGCCTCACCGCACCGCTCCTCGGCAGTCACCTGCAGGTCAGGGGTGATTTCAGCAGTCTGCAGGCAGGTCGTGTTCCCTTTGCCAGCCGCGCCAAGGCCCGCTGGCTCGCGCGCTTCGAGACCGGTCTGGTGGGACCTGTGGATGTGGTGCTGGCTGCGGCTTATCGCGACCGGGTCTGGAATGGTTCCCTCGGCGAGCAGACCGTGTACCTGAGCTATGGCGGTTATCTGGAGCAGAACAGAGCCATTCCCGCGCTCGGGTCGTTGACCAACCGCCTGTTCTGGCGTGCTGGCACCCAGTGGATCGAGGCCAGCTATTTCGAGCATGAGAACGACATCGCCAGGAAGTGGCGTTCCACCGCTCGGTTCTCACTGCGATCAACCCTGCCGTTGCTGGCCGGTGATCCGCTTCCGGATCTCCTGGAGGCCCACCGCTTCTCACCGGTAGCGATCACACCAGGCCTGCGAGCCATCTTCGTGAACGCCAGCGATGTCAGTTCCTATGGTGACGGCACAGGCCAGAGCAGCTGGACCACCCAGGCCGGGTTCGAGCTCACATCGGGACACTTCAGCAAGCGCTGGCTCGACTACACCAGATTCGGCCTCTTCGGTCGTGTCATCAGTCTCTCCGGCGCCAGTCCCTTCGCCTTTGATCGCGTAGCCGATCCCGAGGCCGTCGGCTTCAGCCTCGAGCAGCAGCTTGTCGGGCCAGTGGTGCTCAGCTTCGACGGCATCTACAACGTCGATGCTGACTCGGAGCGTTACGGCAAGCTTTCCGATGCCCTGATCAAGCTGGGTTGGTCACGGCGCACCTATGAAGCCGGTCTGTACTACTCGCCGGACCGGGAACTGGGGGGGGTGAGCTTCACCCTGCGGGACTTCGACTGGAAAGGCCCCGGGATTCCCTTCGTGCCCTATGAACCTCTGCCGTCAATGGAGCAGGATTCTCCCCGCTGACCGTGAGGGCAAGGGCCGGGGAGAGGCCGGAGGGAGCATCGGTGTGAACCCAGCCAGGTGCTGACACACGGGGCCAAGGCCAGACCCCGGATCAGCACGTGAACCCTGTCAGGTATGGCAGCCGTGTGGCGGTGGACCGGAGAGCGGCGTCCCGGGCGGTCAACTGGCCGGTGACATCCCACTGGCCGCTGGTCAACATACGGTGCGCTGCGGCAGGCATGGTCAGCGGCCAGCTGCCGCCTGGGCCAGTGATGGTCAGTGCCTCCACGTCCAGGTGGTAGTCGGCAGCGGGATTGGCCGCAACCGCCCGCTGCAGGGCGGAGATGGTCTCGCTGTCCGTCGTGCAGCAGGGCAGACCGAGGGCCAGACAGTTGCCGGAGAAGATCTCTGCAAAGCTCTCGCCGATCAGCGCCTGGATGCCCCAGCGCCCCAGCGACTGTGGTGCATGTTCGCGGCTGGAACCGCAGCCGAAATTGCGGTTCACCACCAGCAGCCCTGCCCCCTGGTGGTGGTCCTGGTCGAACGGGTGGCAACCAGCGAGGGCCGTCCGGTCATCAGCGAAAGCCCACGCCCCCAGGCCCTCGAACGTGACGCACTTGAGGAAACGGGCCGGAATGATCCGATCGGTGTCGATGTCATTTCCTTCGAGGGCGATTGCACGGCGTTCGATGCGTCTGATCTGGTTGGCCATGGCGCGCCGGGACGGGATGGGGGATGGGTGGGTGCAGGTTCAGCGCAGCAGGCTGCGCACATCGGTGACGGCACCCTCGATGGCGGCGGCTGCCACCATGGCCGGACTCATCAGCAGGGTGCGGCCGCTGGCGGAACCCTGGCGACCCTTGAAGTTGCGATTGCTGGAACTGGCGCTGATCTGGCGCCCCTCCAGACGATCGGGGTTCATGGCCAGACACATGGAACAACCCGGCTGGCGCCATTCGAAGCCTGCCTGCCTGAACACAGCATCCAGGCCGGCGGCTTCGGCCGCCATGGCCACCTGCTCCGAGCCCGGCACCACGAAGGCCTTGATCCCTGGAGCCACATGGCGTCCCCTGGCCACGGCAGCGGCATCCCGGAGGTCGCTGAGCTGACCGTTGGTGCAACTGCCGATGAAGCAGACGTCCACCCTGGTGCCGGCAATGGGGACACCTGGCTGGAGATTCATGTAGGTGTAGGCCTGCTCCGCCAGGGGGCGGTCCTCGGCTGGGAGGTCACTGGCCAGTGGAATGGCCTCGTCGATGCCGATGCCCTGACCTGGGGTGATGCCCCAGGTGATCGTGGGAGCGATGGCGGCAGCATCGAACACCACTTCGTCATCGAACTGGGCATCCCTGCCGCTGGCCAGGCTTCTCCACCAGGTCACCGCTCTGTCCCAGGCCTCGCCGCTGGGGGCTCCGGGGCGACCCCGCAGATCGTCGAAGGTGGTCTGGTCGGGGTTGACGTAACCGCAGCGGGCCCCACCCTCGATCGCCATGTTGCAGAGGGTCATGCGCTCCTCCATCGACATGGCATCGATGCAGCTGCCGGCAAATTCATAGGCGTAGCCCACGCCACCCTTCACACCCAGCCTGCGGATCACATGCAGGATCACGTCCTTGGCGAAGACCCCCTGCTGCCGCTCACCTTCCAGGCGGATACGCCTCACCCTGAGTTTGCCCATGGCCAGGCTCTGGCTGGCCAGAACGTCCCGCACCTGGCTGGTACCGATGCCGAAGGCAATGGCTCCGTAGGCGCCATGGGTGGAGGTGTGGGAATCGCCACAGGCGATGGTCATGCCCGGCTGGGTCAGGCCCAGTTCAGGGGCAATCACGTGAACGATGCCCTGATGGCCGCTGCCGATGCCGTGCAGCATGATGCCGTGTCTGGCGCAATTTCCCTCCAGCGTGCTGAGCATCTGCTCCGCCAGGGGATCGGCGAAGGGCCGTACCTGGGAGGTGGTAGGCACAATGTGGTCCACCGTGGCCACAGTGCGCTCGGGGTGGCGCACACTCAGGCCTTGCTCATCAAGCATGGCGAAAGCCTGGGGGCTGGTGACCTCGTGGATCAGGTGAAGGCCGATGAAGAGCTGGGTCTGACCGCCTGGCAGCTCGGTGACGCGATGGAGGTCCCAGATCTTGTCGTAGAGGGTCGCGGCACTCATGCGTGGGTTGTCTGCGCCACGCTTCACCCTAGGCAACCTCTGGACAACCGGGGATTTGCCCTGTCGGTCTCCGTCGCCACCGCGCTCAGGCCTCCAGCAGTGCCCGGCGCAGCTGATCCAGGGCCTCCCCCACCGCCAGCTGCCGGATCCAGTTGCGGCCCCGTTCGGCCAGGAAACGCCGATGCTGCCCGTAGGTCACCGCGGGACCCGCCACAGCGACGTGCACCAGGCCCACCGGTTTCCGGTCACTGGCACCACCCGGTCCGGCAATGCCCGTGACCGCAATCCCCCAGTCGCTGCCCAGTCGCTGCCGCACGCCTTCGGCCATGGCCCGGGCCACCGCATCGCTGACGGCGCCATGGGCCTCCAGCAGGGCCTGGGAGACACCGAGCTGCTCCCGCTTGATGCGGTCCCCATAAGCGATCACCCCGCCGAGCACAGCTGCAGAGCTGCCCGGCAGGACCGTCAGCGCCGCGCCCAGGCCACCGCCGGTACAGGACTCCGCCACCGCCACGGTCTGTCCGGTCCTGATCAGCAGGCCGAGCACGGCGGAGGCCAGGGTCTCATCGTCGCTGCCGTAACAGGGGAAATCCGGCAGGTTGCGCAAGGGGACTTCATCGGCCAGCAGGCGGTGCTCCGCTTCCTCCCTGCTGGCAGCCCGGACGCTGAGCCGCAGCTTGACTTCTCCCACACCGGCATAGGGGGCCAGGGTGGGATTGGAGCGTTGCAGCCAGGGGGCCACCGCTGCAGCCAG
This sequence comes from Aphanocapsa feldmannii 277cV, assembly GCA_004768415.1. GTDB lineage: Bacteria > Cyanobacteriota > Cyanobacteriia > PCC-6307 > Cyanobiaceae > Aphanocapsa_A > Aphanocapsa_A feldmannii. The sequence continues at coordinate 86,280 of SRMO01000050.1, forward strand.
GGCTGGTTCACTGGCGCCCCAGAATTTCAGCGTGCGACTGGCAAACACTCCCTGACTCAGCCCCGCTCGACGAATCCAGGGCACAGCTGTCGCCTGCCACATGGCCCGCAGTTCAGCGGGCACACCCGGGAAGGTCATCAGGGTGAAACCTGGAACCGCTTCCCAGATCAGGCCGGGGGCCGTGCCGCTGGGGTTCGGCAGCACAGTGGCGTCCCGTGGCAGCAGGGCCTGTTTACGGCTGCCGGGCAGCATCGCCCCGCGGCGGTGGCGGGCCTCGATGGTCTGCAGTAGTTCGGGACGCTCCTGCAACGGGCTGCCGAAGGTGTGGGCAATGGTTTCCGTGGTCAGGTCGTCCGGGGTGGGGCCGAGACCGCCGCTGCAGATCAGCAGCCGGCAACGCTCACTGGCCTCCCGCAGACAGCGGGCCAGCCGGGCCTGGTTGTCGCCCACCACGGTCTGTCGGAAGTGGGGCACCCCCAGGGCAGCGAGCTGCTCCGCGATCCAGCGGGCATTGCTGTTGAGGATGCTGCCCAGCAGCAGCTCGCTGCCGATGCAGAGAATTTCGGCGCCCTCCCGTGGCGGGCCGGCCTGGCTGGCGAGCGGGGATGGCGGCTGGGCCATGGTGGCGGCTGACGTGACAGCATGCCGACTCTGTCGCGTTGCGCCGCTGGGTGGCCGTCACCGAGGGGCGCTCCGCAGGATGACTCCGATGCAGTCCAGGACCAGGTGGCGCTGCGGATCCTGCCGGGCCACCTGATTCTGGCGGCGGCGTCAGGCAACGGCATGGGGAACCCGCTGCCTGACAGCGCCTCAGCCCAGGGCAGCCCCGAGCGGGGCCTTGCCAGACAGCGGGAAGCGGGTGCAGAGGGCAGCCACCCGTTCCCGACAGCGATGCAGCAAGGTGTCGTCCTCGGGGGCCGCGAGGCGGTCGACGATCAGGTCGGCCACGTCGCTGAAGGCGGCCTCGTCGAAGCCCCGGGTGGTCATCGCCGCGGTACCGAGGCGCAGGCCACTGGTGACGAAGGGGGATTCGGGATCGAAGGGCACGCTGTTCTTGTTCGCCGTGATGTTGATGTCACTCACCAGCAGGTCGGCCACCTTTCCGGTCAGACCCAGCGGCCGCAGGTCCAGCAGCAGCAGGTGGTTATCGGTACCGCCGGAGACCACCCGCAGACCCCGTTCCATCAGCCTGCCCGCGAGGGCCCTGGCGTTGGCCTTCACCTGAATGCAGTAGGCCCTGAAGGAGGGATCCAACGCTTCTCCCAGGGCGGCGGCCTTGGCGGCGATGACGTGCTCGAGAGGCCCCCCCTGGCTGCCGGGGAAGACAGCCTTGTCGAACTGCCTCGCGAACACGGCGTCGTTGCAGAGGATCAGGCCACCCCGGGGCCCCCGCAGGGTCTTGTGGGTGGTGGTGGTCACCACGTGGCAGTGGGGCAGTGGGCTGGGGTGCTCACCGCTGGCCACCAGGCCGGCGATGTGGGCGATGTCGGCCAGCAGATAGGCGTTCACCTCGTTGGCGATGGCCCGGAAGGCGGCGAAGTCGAGGCTGCGCGGATAGGCCGAGTAGCCGCAGATGATCAATCTGGGCCTGTGCTCCAGCGCCAGCGCGCGGACCCGGGCATAGTCCAGCAACTCGGTGTCTCTGCTGACGCCGTAGTGAACGGCGTTGAACCACTTGCCGGACACGTTCACAGGGGAGCCGTGGCTCAGGTGACCGCCGTGAGAGAGATCCATCCCCAGGATCGTGTCACCGGGCTGGAGCAGCGCCAGGAGCACGGCAAAGTTGGCCTGGGCACCGCTGTGGGGCTGCACATTGGCCCAGGCTGCGCCAAACAGCCGCCTGGCTCGCTCGATGGCCAGCTCCTCGATGGCATCCACGTGTTCACAGCCGCCGTAGTAGCGCTTGTGGGGCAGGCCCTCGGCATATTTGTTGGTGAGCACTGAACCCTGGGCCTCCATCACGGCCCTGGAGGCGAAGTTTTCGCTGGCGATCAGTTCGATGTGATCCTGCTGGCGTTGGCACTCTCGACCGATCAGTTCGGCAAGCAGAGGGTCACTGCTGGCCAGCGGGCGGCTGAGGGTCTGGGTCACGACGGCCCTGTTGGCAATGGCAATGGCTCGATCGTAGGAAGCAGAGGCAGGCGTGCACCACCTGCTTGCCAGAGCGTGCCTGCCCCGTCACC
>SRMO01000050.1:88578-97642 GCA_004768415.1 Aphanocapsa feldmannii 277cV
CATGGCATGCAGCCCGAAGACCAAATGCAGATGGAACGCGCCCGGAGAGATTCGAACTCCCGACCCTCTGATCCGTAGTCAGATGCTCTAATCCGCTGAGCTACGGGCGCCTATGGTCAAGATCTTGCGCAACCGACCGGCCCGGCGTCAAGCAGCAGGTCCTGATCCCCGTCGTTTGTGCCACTGCCGCGAGCGACAACGCCATCAATGGCAGCCAGGGGGACGTCGGGCCGGGCCATGCCTGACGGTGCCGAGGCTGTCACTCCCCCCGCACTGCAGGATGGGGGCCGCCGCCGCCGCTGGCCATGCCCCTGCGCATCAACGAGGAGCCGGATCCAGGCAATCCCCGTTACCGGGATCTGGAGCGGCGCATCAACCTGGCGCTGCATACGTCCCTCTTCGCCGCCTGCAACTCCGGACTCTGGTTTGCCCAGCAGCTGCAACCCCGTTGGCACCATCTGGGCCTGTTCACCGCTGCCTGGTCGCTCGCCCTGCTGCTGCATCTGCTGATCGTGCTGCGGCTGCGGGTCCCGGCTAGAAAGAGCTGAGTCGCCCGGGTGCCATGACCTTGCCTGCCGCCGACCTGCTGAGGCTGCGGGAGGCCCTTGCGGACCGCGTCTACCTCCGGATCTGCCGCTGGCATCTCTACCTGGGGGATGCTCAGCTGGCAGCTCCCCTTGCCGAGAGCCTGGCTGCCCTGCTGGACCAGGGCCCAGCCGCCGCGGCCAGTCAGGCCGCAGGGGCGCTGAAGGTGCCGGTCGGCGACGGCAAGCACAGTGTCAGCCTGGCAGTTCTGTTGCCGTCATCGCAGATGGCCGAGCTGAAAGACATTGCCGCAGAGCTTTGCCGATAAGGTTTGGCCGCAATCTCTGGTCGGATCATGTTGGTCATCGAGATCACTAACAGTCGCGACGTGATGCGCCAGCGCGTCGGCAAGCTCGGTGAACGTCTGATTGGTCGCGTGGTGGACCATGAGGCGCAGGTGGAGAAGGCGGTGATGCATGAACTCGAGACCGCCTTCAGGAGCTTTGGCATCGAAGCCAACATCTTTTCGGTGGAGGGGCTGGAGATGGTGGGCGACAAGCTGGAGCTGCGCGTGAAGATACGGGATGTCAAGCAGGTGGATCTCTCTCCCCAGGCCTGATCCCGAGCCCTGAGGCAGCGCCTCAGCGCCCCTGCCACCCCAGCTTTCCGCTGAGTCTTGCCAGCAGCTGGGTGACTTCCGGTACCCCCAGGGCCGTCGCCACCAGGCCATAGCCCAGCAGCCCCACGCCACCGCAGACCAGCAGGCGGGCAAGGTTACCGAGCAAGCCACCGGGCCAGATTTCCAGGCTGTCCAGGCCGGCTGTCAGCAGGCTGGCGACAGCTGTGGCGAGCAGCAGCCTGCCCAGGTCTGCTGCCCAGCGGCGCCAGGGCAAGGTCCCCAGCTTCCGCTGCAACGCCAGCAGCAGGGCCAGCAGGGCGATGACGTTGACCCCCGCAGTGGCCAGCACCAGCCCGGCGGCACCGAAGCCGCCCCCCAGGAGTGGCCCCGAGGGCACTGGTGCCCCTGTCAGAAGCCAGTCGAGCAGAGCGTTGAGGGCGATCCCCCAGATACTGATGCGGAAGGGTGTCCGACCATCACCGAGGGCGTAGAAGATGCGCACTGCCACATCCCGCCCCAGATAGGCAGCCATGCCGAGTCCATAGGCGATCAGCAGGCGGCTCACCAGGGTGGTGGCGTCGTCGTCGAAGGCGCCGCGGGCATACACCACCTCCACCAGCGGTCGGGCCAGCAGCATCAGCAGGGCCCCCAGCGGCAGCATGCCGGCGGCACTGAGCATCAGTCCCTGGCGACTGCGCTGCAGGAAGGCCTCGCGCTGATCGCGAGCCGTCAGGCGCGAGAGCAGTGGCAACAACGGCACCAGGATCATGTTGGAGAGGATCCCGAGGGGAGCCTGCACCAGCAGACCTGCATAGCCCAATCCGGCAGCGGCACCGGGAATCCAGGAGGCGAAGAAGAGGTCCACCAGCACATTGATCTGCAACATCCCCGCCGAGAGGGTGGCCGGCGCCATCACAGCCATCACCTCCCGCACCCCCGGATCGCGCCAGTGGTAGCGCCAGCCCAAGCCAGCCAGGCCCCGGCTTCGCAATGCCGGCAGCTGAACCAGCCACTGCAGCAGCGCACCCACCAGGGTGGCGGCCGCCAGGACCAGCCCACCCGTGGCGGCCTGTTCCGTCGTGCCGATGGCGGGACCGAGCCAACCCCGGAGCAGGCCAAGGCCCAGCAGCACGGTGAGGCTGGAGAGCAGGGGGCTGATCGCTGGGAGCCAGAAACTGTCCCGGGCATTCAGGGCGCCGAAGCCCAGGCCGATCAGCCCCGAGAGCAACCCCATCGGTGCCATCAGCCGCAGCTGCTGGATCGCGATCTGGCGCACGGCGACATCACCGCTGGCCACCAGGCCGGGTGCCAGCAGATCGATCACCGGGCCCGCCAGCAGCAGCAGCAGCAGGGTCAGTGCTGACAGGGCGATGCCCACCAGACCACGGATGTTCTCCAGCAGGCGGCAGGCCTCGCTCGGTTGCCGCCTGGACAGCACCGCGACCATGGCACTGTGGAGCGGTCCATTGATGCCCCCCAGCAGGATCAACAGGAATCCCGGCACCACATAGGCATAGCTGAAGGCGTCGTAGGCCGCACCGACGCCGAAGGCTGCGGCGATTCCCTGCTGCCGCAGCAGGCCGGCCACTTTGCTCAGCACGGTGGCCAGGGCCACCACCGCTGCGATCCGTCCGAGCGATTGGTGCGTGTTCGACAGGATTCTGCTCCAGGGCGTGTCGCCACTTGGCACGGGCTGGCCTCGCTGGGGCCATCGGCGCGGATTCTGTTGCCTTCCCCCGCATCTGCTCAGCCCTGGCCGGGAGGATGGTGTCCTGAGCTGATCGTTCCGATGTCGCCTGATCAGGAGACCACCGTGCTTGGCTTCGAGCCGCTGGTGGAGGGGGTGCTGCGGCGGCGCTACAAGCGTTTTCTGGCCGATGTGGAACTGGCCGGCGGCACGCTGGTCACCGCCCACTGCCCCAACACGGGGCCGATGACAGGAGTCTGCCAGCTGGGAGCGGTGGTGCGCCTCCGCCATGCCCCCAGCCCCAGTCGCAAGCTGGCCTGGACCTGGGAGCAGATCCAGGTGCCCTCTGCCCGGGGTGGCCACTGCTGGGTGGGCATCAACACGGCGTTGCCCAACCGACTGTTGCAGACCGCCATCACCCAGGGCCGCCTTGCTGAGCCACTGGGGAGCTACGACCGGCTGCGGCGGGAGGTGGCCTACGGCAAGGGCAACCGCAGCCGCATCGACCTGCTGCTGGAGCGGGGCGATGGGCCGAGCACCTACATCGAGATCAAGAACACCACCTGGACGGAGGGATCCGTCGCTCTCTTCCCTGACACCGTGACCGAGCGCGGCCAGAAGCACCTCGAGGAACTGATCGAGGTGGTCAGGGGCGGCGCGCGGGGCGTGCTGATCTTCTGTGTCAGCCGGGCCGACTGCGACCGCTTCGCCCCGGGCGATACCGCCGATCCCCGCTATGGCCAGCTGTTTCGCGCAGCCCGTGCTGCCGGTGTGGAGATGCTGGCCACCTGTTTCGACTACAGGATCGACGGGGTGGACTGGTGCGGTCCTGTAGCGGTGCTGGAGCGACAGCCCCGACCCTGATCCAGTCATCAGTCACTGCGTTGTCCTGTGCCGTATCCCCTGCTTGCCGGACAAGCGCCGGGCGGCGCCCGGGGCGAGGGAACGGGGCACAGGGCAAGTCATATGAACCTGTCTTCACCATTGCTTTACTGCAAAATGAGAGTTTCTGTATCAACGGATACAAGCTCTATGGGATAGAGCGACAAGCCTGTGTTGAAACTGCCGTCCTTGTGCGTCAGTTTGCTTCTGCACGTGCCCTTTTCTTCATGACGCTTGCAATGCCACGCCCGCGGGGAACCGCGGCCCAGCGGCTGGCGGAGAAGAGTCTTCTCAACGGCGCCTCCCAGCTGCTGGCTGGTGTCGCCAAGGCTTCTTCCACCCGCCTGGCCTGGCTGGCATGCGCCCCTCTGGCGCTGTTGGGCCTCGGGGTGTTCAACCTTGCCGCCCGTGCTGAGGATCTGCCTGAACTGAATGCAGCTTTCCTCGCCAACAATCTCTGGCTGCTGGTGGCAGCCGTTCTGGTGATCTTCATGAACGCCGGCTTCGCCATGGTTGAAGCCGGAATGTGCCGTCAGAAGAACGCCGTCAACATCCTTGCCAAAAATCTGATCGTCTTCTGCCTGGCGGTCTCCGGCTACTGGCTGATCGGCTATTCGGTCATGTATGGCAATCCCGTACTGGCTGGATGGTTCTACTTCGAAGGTCTCTTCTTCGATCCCACCGTCACCGCTGAAATGGTGAGCGAGGGTGGTTTGGTTCCAACCGTCGACTTCCTCTTCCAGGCGGCCTTCGCCGGTACTGCTGCCACAATCGTCTCCGGTCTCGTGGCCGAGCGCATCAAGTTCGGCGCCTTCGTCATCTTCGCGCTGCTGCTCACGGCTTTCGTCTATCCCTGGCTGGGAAGCTGGAAGTGGAACGGTGGCTGGTTGGATTCTCTCGGCTTCCTTGATTTCGCCGGTTCCACCCTCGTCCACTCCGTCGGCGCCTGGGCCGGTCTGGTCGGTGCTGCTCTGCTCGGCGCCCGCAAGGGCAAGTTCGTCGACGGCCAGCCCGCCGCCGTTCCAGGGCACAACATGGCGATCGCCACGCTCGGCTGCCTCATCCTCTGGATCGGTTGGTACGGCTTCAACCCCGGTTCCGAGCTGGCCATGAGCGAGAACGTTCCCTACATCGCCGTGACCACCACCCTTGCCGCTGCCGGTGGTGGTATCGCCGCCACGGTCTACTCCCAGATCATCTCCGGCAAGCCTGACCTGACCATGACCATCAACGGCATCCTGGCCGGTCTGGTCTCCATCACGGCCGGTTGTGATGTGCTTCCCATGTGGTGTGCCTGGGTGGCCGGCTTCATCGCCGGCATCCTGGTTGTGATTTCCGTGGGAATGCTGGACTCCATCGGTATTGACGACCCCGTCGGCGCTTTCTCCGTCCACGGAACCTGTGGCATCTGGGGAACGCTGGCCGTGGGTATCTTCGGCAAGGACATCGGTCTGCTGATGGGCGGTGGCTTCAACCAACTCGGCTTCCAGATCGTTGGTGTGGTGGCCTATGCCATCGGCGCCGTGGTGCTCTCCTACATCGCCTGGATGATCGTTTCGACGATTGAAGGTGGCCTGCGCGTGTCCGATGAGGAAGAGATGAGTGGTCTCGACATCGGCGAGCACGGCATGGAGGCCTACCCGGACTTCGCCTCCAAGGCCTGAGTCGATCCATTCCGGTCCAGACCACTCCGGTCCGGACCACGTCACATCGGCTCAGATTCCATGGGGCTCCGGCAATCGCCGGAGCCTTTTTCATCACGTCTTGCCAGCTCCCATCCCCTGGGCGGCGCCCGGTCTGTCACGACAGCCCGGCAGCTGCTCCACACAGCTCGGCACCGCGCTTCCCGGCCTGTCCTGCCCCTTCACACAAGCAACCTGCACGCTTGCTTGCCCAGCCATCGACCGCCGGACCCTCATACACTCACTGCACAGGCAGGTTCCGCTGTGGCAGACATCCTCGATACCAGGGCCTTCAAGCGGTCACTGCACCACTCCGACAACTACAACCGCCGTGGCTTCGGGCGTGCCGAGGAGGTGGCGGGAATCCTTGAGAACGCCTACCAGAGCAGCCTGATCCAGGAGATCCGGGCCAACGATTACCGGCTGCGGGAAGGGCGCCTCACCATCCGCCTGGCCGAGGCCTTCGGCTTCTGCTGGGGCGTGGAGCGGGCCGTGGCCATGGCCTACGAGACCCGGCGTCACTTCCCCACCGAGCGGATCTGGATCACCAACGAGATCATTCACAACCCCTCTGTGAATCGCCACCTGCGGCAGATGGGGGTGCTGTTCATCCCCGTGTCCGATGGGGTGAAGGACTTCTCCGCCGTGGATAGCGGTGATGTGGTGATTCTGCCCGCGTTCGGTGCGACGGTCGAAGAGATGCAGTTGCTGAACGAACGCAGCTGCAACATCGTGGATACCACCTGTCCCTGGGTGTCCAAGGTGTGGAACACCGTGGAACGTCACAAGAAGGGACACTTCACCTCAATCATTCATGGCAAGGTCAAGCACGAGGAAACCCTTGCCACCAGCTCCTTCGCGGGCACCTATCTGGTGGTGCTGGACCTGGAGGAGGCCCAGATCGTCTGCAACTACATCCTCAACGGGGGGGACCGCGAAGCCTTCATGACCCGCTTCGCCAATGCCTGCTCGGAAAGGTTCGACCCTGACCAGGATCTGCAGCGGCTCGGTGTGGCGAACCAGACCACCATGCTCAAGACGGAGACCGAGGCCATCGGCAAGCTGTTCGAGCAGACGCTGATGCGTCGTTTCGGTCCCGCAGCCATCAACGACCATTTCCTTGCCTTCAACACCATCTGTGACGCCACCCAGGAGCGCCAGGATGCCATGTTTTCCCTGGTGGAGGAAAAGCTCGACCTGATGGTGGTCATCGGTGGCTACAACTCCTCCAACACCACCCACCTGCAGGAGATCGCCGTCAGCCGCGGTATCCCCTCGGTGCACATCGATGCACCGGAACGCATCGGCCCCGGCAATGCCATCGAGCACAAGCCCCTCGGCCAGGGCCTCACGCTGCAGGAGCCTTTCCTGCCGGAGGGCGAGATCACCGTCGGCATCACCTCCGGTGCCTCCACGCCCGACCGGGTCGTGGAGGAGACCATCAAGGCCCTGTTCGAGATTGCCAACGGAATCGGATGATCTGCAAGTCCTGTCGTCGGTGACTTGATCTGACTGGCTTTTCCATCTGTTTCATCTCTCAGCAGGGCCCTGCCGGTTTCCCTGTTGCCTCAGCCAACAGCCTTCAGACCTTGTCCGCCACGGTTCCCCGTCCTGTGTCTCCGGAGCCCGCGGAGCAGCTTCAGCTCAGCCCGGCCCAGCCGCTGCCAACCGACCTGGAGGGTCTGCTGGCCATGGAGGATCCTCAGCCTCGCCAGGTCTTCAGCGCGGATCGACAGGTGCGTCGCTATCGCAGCCGCTTCGCTGACGTGATGGAGATGTACGCCACCCCGGAGCAGGTTGGCGTCTACCTCGATGACCACGCCAGCTGGTTCCGCCGCTGTGCCGCCCCCATGGAGGTTCGCGGCCTCGGTCGCAATGGCTATGCCCTCACCCTCGGCCGCTTCGGCAACCTCGGCTTCGAACTGGAACCCACCATCGGCCTGGCGCTGCAGCCGGCGGATGCAAATGTCTTCCGCATCGCCACCATTGCCGTTCCCTCGGCAAGCAGCGATGCCTATGACGTCAACTTCCAGGCCGTTCTACGTCTCTGCAACGATGCCCAGCGGACGACAGAACCCGAGGGGATGGCCGTCACCCGGGTGGAGTGGCTGCTGGACCTCAGCATCTGGGTTCGCCTGCCAGGGCTCGTCACGCTCCTGCCTGAGCCGCTGCTGGCTGGAAGTGGTGACCATCTGCTGCGCCAGATCGTGCGCCGGATCTCGCGACGCCTGACCTGGAAGGTCCAGCAGGACTTCCATCGCATCAACCAGCTGGCACTGCCTCCCAGACCGGGCCACAGATGCTGAGGGTCAGGATCGATCCGATCAACAACTCCGGCCCCGCCATTGCTTCCCGGCCTGTCCGGCGGGCCAACCCCCGTGCCGGGGACCACGGGACCGATCCCACTCAGTGGGCACTGGTCCAGATGCGGTTGAGGATGTCCATGCCGCTGACCGCCTGCCACAGAAACAGGGTGATGGTGGCCATGTTCAACCCCACGTGGGCCTTGCGGGCGAACAGATTGCCCTGCAGCATCAGCGGCGTGAGAGAAGCGGCCAGGGCGATCATGCAGACCATGGAGGACCCCGCCAGCAGGTGGGGTGCAACGAACAGCTTGCCGTTGTTGAGGTAGGTCACCGCCATGCCACCGAAGGCGCCCAGCACCATCACCACCAGCACTGTGGAACCCGCCAGGAAGTGACGCTGGGCATATTTGCCCTTGATCACGGCCTTGCGCAGTTCGGGATCGTCTGTGGTGCGGGCCTTTTTCACCTTGATGCCCAGGAACAGGGCATAGCCACTGACGGCCAGCAGCACCCACATCAACAGCGGATGAATGAAATTGAGAGTGAAAGCCAAGGCCTCAGGCATCGGGAGGGGTGGAGTCGCCTGGCTCGAACTTACCCATTGGTGAGCCCACTGGAGATCTGCAGGCACCCATTGGCTGGGAAAACGTCGTTTGCCGGCCAGTAGCCTCAATGCAGGAAATGGCGACGCCCCGTACAGACCATCGCCAGGCCAAGGGCATTGCAGGCTGCAATGGAATCGGCATCACGCCTGCTGCCGCCGGGCTGAATCACGGCTCTGATGCCATAGCCAGCTGCCAGCTCAACCGTATCGGCGAAGGGGAAGAAGCCATCGCTGGCGAGCACGGCTCCCCTGGCCTGCTCGCCAGCCGCCTCCAGGGCGATACGCGCCGAACCGACACGGTTCATCTGTCCCGCCCCGATCCCCAGACTCTGCCCATCGCAGGCGACGACAATGGCATTGGAGCGCACATGGCGCACCACCCGCCAGGCGAAGCGCAGGTCCTCCATCTGGTCCTCGTCTGGCTGGACCTCTGTCACGCAGCGCCAGTTGTGAGTGTCGTCGGGCTCGTCGTCACTGTCCTGCGCCAACAGGCCACCCAGCACAGTGCGGTACCGCCTGCCCTCGGCGGCGGAGATGGCGGCGGGGCTGAGCTCCAGCAGCCGCAGCTTCTGCCGGGTTGCAAGCAGTTCACGGGCGCGGTCAGTGAAGGCCGGAGCCACCACACATTCCAGAAACAGGGAGGTGAGCTGCAAGGCGGCTGCCTCATCCACCGGGTGGTTCACGGCCACGACGCCGCCGAAGGCTGAGATGGCGTCGGCGTCAATGGCCCGGCGCAGGGCCGAAGCACCGTCGTGGCCA
>SRMO01000050.1:97735-101796 GCA_004768415.1 Aphanocapsa feldmannii 277cV
TGGTCCTGCGGAAACAGGCGCAGGCTGGCCAGGGCTGCGTCGAGGTCGATCAGGTTGTTGAAGCTGAGCGCCTTGCCCTGCACTTGCTGTGCAGCTCCCCAGCCGCGGATGGTGTCGGAATACCAGCAGGCCCGCTGGTGGGGGTTCTCGCCATAGCGGAGGGTCTGGCGGTGGGGCAGGGCGAGGGACAACGGGGAGACACCCTCCAGTTGGTTGGCCAGCCAATCGCTGATGGCCCGGTCATAGTCGGCCGTGTGGCGAAAAGCAGCCAGGGCCAGGCTGCGACGCAACCCCTCATTCACCGCTCCAGCGGCCAGGGCGGCCAGGAATCCGTCGTATTGGGCCGGACTGGTCAGCACACTGACGTGTGCGCTGTTCTTGGCCGCGGCACGCACCATGGCTGGGCCGCCGATGTCGATTGTTTCGATCGCCTCCTCCCAGCTCACGCCAGGAGCAGCCACCGTGGCCTGGAAGGGATAGAGGTTCACCACCACCACGTCGATGGGGGAGATGTTCCGGGCTGCCAGCTCGGCCTGGTGATCTGCCTTGCCCCGATCCGCCAGGATGCCGCCGTGCACGCGTGGGTGGAGGGTCTTGACCCGTCCGCCCAGGATTTCAGGGGTACCGGTGTGGTCTGCCACCTTTACGGTCTGCAGGCCCGCGTCCTCCAGGACCCCGGCGGTGCCGCCGCTGGAGAGCAGATCGAAGCCATGCTGCTCCTGCAGGCCTCTGGCCAGGGGCACCAGCCCGGCCTTGTCGGACACACTCAACAGGGCGGTGGGGGCCATGGCTGCAACAGAGGGCAGCGGGTCATGCTAAGGATCCAACCATGCGGTTCACCATCCATGCCTGGGGACACTCAACTGGCGGTGACCCTGCACGGCGGTGACCCCACCGCACCGGGCAGGCTGGTTCTCCTCCACGGCTGGGGGGCTGACGCCCATGACCTGCTCGACCTCGGTGAGGTACTGATGCGGGGCATGGGAGACGTGGTGGCCCTGGGGGCCCCCGAAGCCCATCCCAGCATCCCAGGCGGTCGCCAGTGGTATGACATCGATGCGCCGGGCTGGCCTGGTGCAGGCGCTGCCGTGGACGCGCTGACAGCGCGGCTGCGGGCGCTGGCCGAGGAGCGTCCCTGGAAGAGCACCGCGGTGCTGGGTTTCTCCCAGGGTGCTGCCATGGCGATGGAACTGGCCAGGGCCCTGCCCCTGGCGGGAGTGGTGGCCTGCAGTGGCTACCCCCATCAGCACCTTGCGTTTGCCGCACCGCCACCGCCCCTGTTGCTGATCCATGGAGATGGTGATGCGGTTGTTCCGCCGCTGGCCAGCCAGCGCCTGCTGGAACTGGCCAGGGAGGCGGGTGGGGCGGTGGAGCTGCTGCGCTACCCCGCAGAGCACACCATTCCCACGGCTGCTCTGGGGCCGATCCGTGGCTTTCTGGAACGGGTGCTGGTTCTGACCGCGGTGGATCCTGGCCACTGAACCCGGCCCACCGACGGCAGCCAGCAGCGCAGTGGGGCTAGGGCATCGATGGTGTGGGCACAGGCGCTGAACAGACCGACCCTCCAGGAGGCACTGAACGGTCCCTCTGGCGGATCAGACGAAGGCGTACTCGTACTCCTCCATTTCTTCCCAGTCGTCATGGGTGCCTTCAAGGCCGGCATAGATGATCTCTTCACCGACATTCTCGACGATCTGCTTGAGGGAGGGGAACAGAAAGTGGTTCTCTTCGGCGTACTGGGCACTGAACAGGCCCTTCTCGCCCCAGAAGTATTTGTCGGTGGTGTGCTCGTTGCGGCGCACATGGATGAGGGCAGGCGGAACCAGCACCTTGCGGGCGATGAAGCGGCGAGCCGCTGTCACAGGCTTGTAGTCGCCGGTGTCGAGGTTGAAGGTGGGCACGTAGGTCAGGACGCGCTGGCCGACGAGGCGGCGACGGCTGACCCGCTTGCGTTTCTTGGACATGGATGGGTTGCCCGGATGGTGGGCGGGTTAGAGCGGGAACGACCGCTGCGACAAGCCGCAACGGAAAGGGGTGGGACGTCCATCACCGGGAGAACTCCAGTGCGGATGGGCCGGAGCTCTGGGCAGTCCATCAGCCTGGTAGGCCCCGATCCCGATCAAGGGACCACGATGGAATAGGTTGACGGCGGTGCTCAAAGGCAGTGCCGCACAACCGTCGTTCCAGTGGCGATAGGCGCCGCCCAGGCATGAGCCCTGTGGTCGTCGCCCGTGGGGTCAGCCTGAAGTGACCGCTGCCGAAAGTGCTGGCCGATACCAAAACCTTAAATGTTTCTTCCCTGAAGGCGCAAGTGATTGCTCTCGCTCTGTGTTCTTTTTCGCACTGTAGCCGGCGTGACCCCCGACATATCCGCCCATTTCCGCGCTCTTGCCATTCGGCAGCTGGATCAGTTTGCGGCCACGCAGGGCCTCAGGCGCCTCATGCTCTATCTGACCATGGGGGTCGGTGACACCACCCCTTCCCTGAGCTGTGTGGCCGCCTGGCCGTCGGGGGCGATGGTCCTGCCCCCGGCCCCGGAGGACGCCGACGTGCAGCTGCCCGAGCAGGGCCGCCGCTGGCTTCCATTGCGCCACGGCGGCTTGCTGCTGGGGGCATTGCTGGTGGAGACAGAGCAGCTGCCCTGGTCCGCTGAGCTTGCTGCCCGGCTCCAGGCCGCCGCCGAATGTCTCGCCCAGGCGAGGGCTCTCGATCTTCAGATTCTCCATCTGCAGCGGGAGCTGGAAGGGATGGAGCGGCAGCGTCAGCGGCAGCAGGAACAACTGGCAGTACTGGCGCACCAGATGCGCAATCCGGTGGCGGCACTGCGGACGTTCGGGCAACTGCTGCTGCGCCGCATGGATGGGGACGATGCTCGGCGTGGCCTGGTGGAAGGCCTGCTGGAGGAAGGTGAGCAACTCAATCGCTATGTGGACGCCCTCGACACCCTGCCCGCAGCCACCCAGCTCCTGGAACAGCTGGGCGAGGGGCAGGCGCTGCTGCTGCCCCCCCTGCCTGCACGGGCCGAAGAGCAGCCCCTGGCCGAGCGCCTCCTGCCACTGATTCAGCGTGCAGCAGCCAACTGCGAGGCCCAGGGCAGGCCCTGGCATGGACCGGGGGATCTGGCCGATCTGCCCCCCTGGTGCGGCGATGTGGATGCCGTCTGTGAGGTACTGGCCAATCTCCTGGAGAATGCCTTCCGCTACAGCCCCCCCGGCAGTGCCGTCGGCCTGGTCTGCCAGGCGACGGACGATGTGCTGCAACTGGCCGTCTGGGATGGGGGAAAGCCGATTGCCACAGCTGAGCAGGAACGCATCTTTGCGAGGGGCATGCGGGGATCGAGCAGCAGCGGGCGCGAAGGCAGCGGCCTGGGGCTTGCCCTGGGGCGGGATCTGGCCCGGCAGCTGGGGGGAGATCTGCGCTGGTGTTCCCTGCCCGAACTGGCTGAATTGAACCCGAGCGGCGATCTGCCGGATCAGGGCAACGCCTTCCTGCTGCAGCTACCCTTCGTGGGCTGCAAACTGCCAGGAACAGGCCAGGCTGCTCAGGCGAGACCTCCAGACAGCTGAGCCAGCAGGCCCAGCAGCCAGAGCACGCACACCTGGGTCCACTCCACGGTGGCCCCCAGGCTGTCACCTGTCTGGCCGCCAAGGGCATGACCGATGCAGCGGCTGGTCAGCCAGGCACCCGGCAGCCCTGCCAACAGGCTGGCAAGCAACACCGATCCGGACCATCCCGTCAGGCCCCACAAGGCAGCGCCGAGCGTCAGAGCAAGCAGCGATGGGAGCGATTCCCACCACAGGCCCTGCCAGTAGCGTCGGTGGCTGGCACCACCGCCCCCTGGGCGCAGCGGCACCAGCGTGTCTGTGGCCAGCAGGGCTGCCCAGCGTCCCCAGAAGCCGGCAGCAAGGAGGCAGGGGGGCACCAATGGGGACCAGCGGGCGGCGATCCACAGCAATGCCGCAGCCCGCAGCAACAGAAGCGTCACCAGGGTGATCACCCCCAGGGCCCCTGCCCGGCTGTCAGCCATGGCATCCAGCTTGCGCGGGCCCGCGCTGAGCCCG
>SRMO01000050.1:101869-121065 GCA_004768415.1 Aphanocapsa feldmannii 277cV
AGATGCAGACCGCCTGTCAGAGCGATGTCCATCGCCAGCAGGAGCAGAATCCGCGAGAGGTCCGGCAGGGAGCTGGTCAGCGCCCAGAGCAGGGCTGCGATCCCGCCGAGCACCAGGCCGATCGGGGGCGCAAAGCGGGCGATGCGCTGAAAGCTCGGCTTCAGGCCAGGCAGGGCCGGTAGCCGGGTGTAGAAGAGCCAGGCACCAGCCAGGTCGCGCCGCCATCCCCGGAGCTGCGCCGTGATCCTGGGGCGCCCATCATGCACTCCAGTGTGCTGGGTCCTGGGCATGGCTCAAGCCCTGGGGGAAGCTCGGGCAAACGCCAGAATGAAACATGGCGGCGCCGAAAAGCCTTGCTGTGCCTCTCGGCGAAGTTCATGAAATAAGGTTATCCAGAGTCTCCCCAGGCAACCTTTTGATAGGGAAACTCTGGATAATCCCTGATCCTGTCTTTGCGCTTGCTGAGATCCATTGCGTTGCAAGGGCCCACTTGTGGCTTGTGCCGGTTTTCCAGAGTTTCCATAGGGGCACAGTGTTGCTTGTGCAGAACCTGCCCGTTACCGGTGTCCCGGCCGTCGAGCTCATGGGCGATGAGTGCCCCCGCCGGAAGCAGGACCGGAAGCGATGCGAGGAAGCTTTTCATGCCACCTCCACCCATGTCTTCATACCTGAGGCCTGATGCCCCAGCGTGTGGCAGTGCAGGAGCCATCTGCCGGGATTGTCGAACACACAGAGGATGTCCCGGGTCCCGTGCGGATCGACCAGGGTCGTGTCACGGTAGTGGCCGAGGGCGCCGTCTTCCCTGATCTCGTGGAAATGGTGGCCGTGCAGGTGAATGCCGTGCGGGAAGGATGTGTCGTTGTGCAGCGCTATCCGGGCCGTTTCGCCGCGTGCAAACCGGCGCCACGGTGCATCGTGGATCCCCGACCGGTCGTTGAAGGCCCAGAAGTCGCTGCCGCCGTGCCGGCCGCCCATGGCGCCGCCCTGCATGACCAGATCCAGATGAGTTGCGCCGTCCGAGTCCGGCGTCTGAACACGGGCCGGTGGCAAGGGCGCGATCGGGGTCTGGATCGGTGCCGGGTTCGACCCCTGCACGGCGATCGTTCCGAGCCCGTGGTAACCTTGAGCGGTGTAAAGGGCGAATGAGACCGGCCCGGTGACATCGAGAACGATGTCGGTGCGCTGGGCAGGCGCAAGCATCAGGGGCGTCGCTCCGAGCGGTGCTGGTTCGGCGAGTGGCATGCCGTCATGGGCCACGACCTTGCCGCTGCCTCCCGCGATCTTGACCGGGAACATCCTGGCGGTTGCCGCATTGATCAGCCGCAGGCGAACCCGGTCGCCCTGACGGAGCGTTTCCCCCGAGAACAGCGCCCGGGCGACGTTGCCCATCCGCCCGGCATGGGAGAAGTCGTGCCGGTTGCCGAAACTGTCGTGCAATTCGCCGTTCGGGGCGAGGCTCCAGTCGTCGAGAACGACCGTGATGTCACGGTCTACCCTGGGCGGCTTCCGCTCCTCGACAATCAGGGGGCCGTACAATCCCCTGGCGACCTGCTCCCAGGATCGATGGTGGGCGTGGTACCAGTAAGTCCCGGCATCCGGGACAGCGAAGGCGTAGCCGAAGGTGTCGCCCGGTTCCACCGGCGCCTGCGTCAGCTCCGGGACCCCATCCATCGCGTTGTCGATATGGATGCCGTGCCAGTGGATGGTGGAGCGCAGGCCCGAGCCGTTCTTGAAGGAAATGGATAGCCGGTCACCCTGCCTGGCGCGGATTTCCGGGCCCGGACTTGATCCGTTGAACCCGAGCAAGGGCGTGAGGGCGTCGCCTTCGGGCAGGATATGCGCGATGACGGGGCCGGCCTGCAGTCGCAGGGCGGGTCTGGCCCGTGCGATCGGCGGGAGCAGGAGCGTTGCGGCCGATGTCGCGAGGAATTGCCGTCGGTTCATGAACGACTCCGGGCGGGAGGGACGGCACCATGATCCAGCGGCAGGCGAATACACCTGGCGGAGGTGAGCACGGCATGGGGCGGGACATCCGACAGCGCGGTGCCGTTACTCCGGCACGGTTGTGTCGCGTGCGGAACGGGCAGATCTTGTCGCTGCCATCAGGGCAGTTTTACCCATATGACGCGGTGGCCCATCGTGTGCTCACCGGATGTCGTCGGCCCGCTGGCGTGCCCGGATGCAGGCCACGATCCCGGCGACATCGTGGGCCGACCCCCATGATCCCTGTCCAGACCTTGCCCTTTCACAGCAAAGGGTAAGGGGGGCGATGAAGCCGGTGGCGAGCCGACTTGGTGATTCCAGGAAAGCTCTGGATGGCTCCCCATTTTTCGGCTTCTCTCGCCGGGATCCATTGCACTGCAAGGCCGACTTCCCGGTCGCTGCCGGTTTTCCAGAACGTTCCTAGGTTCCGGTGATGGCCTTCACGTTCGACATTCTTCAGCGCTGTCCACGAACGAGGGCACGCATCGGTCGCTTTCAGACCTGCCATGGGGCGGTGGAGACCCCTCGCTTCATGCCGGTCGGCACCCTTGCCACTGTGAAGGGACTCACGGTGGAACAGCTGCATGCCTGCGACGCCCAGATGGTGCTGGCCAACACCTATCACCTGCATCTGCAGCCCGGTGAATCGATCATCGCCGAGGCCGGAGGCCTGCACCGCTTCATGGGCTGGGATCGACCGATCCTGACGGATTCCGGCGGTTACCAGGTCTTCAGTCTCGGTGCCATCAACCGCATCGAGGAGTCCGGCGTCACCTTCCGCTCACCTCGGGATGGCGCCATGATCGAAATCACGCCGGAGCGAGCCATCACGATCCAGAATGCCCTCGGGGCCGATGTGGTGATGGCTTTCGACCAATGCCCGCCGCACGCCGCCAGCTATGGGCAGGTCAAGGAGGCAACGGAGCGGACCCATCGCTGGCTGGAGCGCTGCATCAAGGCCCATCGACGTGATGACCAGGCCCTGTTCGGCATTGTCCAGGGTGGTGTCCACGATGATCTGCGGCTGCGCTCGGCCAGCTTCGTCAGCGCCATGGATCTGCCCGGCTATGCCATCGGTGGCGTGAGCGTGGGTGAACCCAGCGAGGAGATCCAACGCATCGTGCGCTCCGTCACGCCCCTGCTGCCGGACCACAGGCCCCGCTATCTGATGGGCGTGGGCAGCCTGCCGGAGATGGCCCATGCTGTGGCCAACGGCATGGATCTGTTCGACTGCGTGATCCCCACCCGCCTCGGCCGCCATGGCACTGCGCTGGTGGGTGGTGAATCCTGGAACATCAGGAACGCGCGGCTGCGCCATGACCACACACCTCTGGATGCCAGCTGCCCCTGCTTCGCCTGCAGACACCACACCAGGGCCTATCTCCACCATTTGATCCGCAGCCAGGAGTTGCTGGGTCAGATCCTCCTGAGCCTGCACAACGTGACCCACCTGATCCGCTTCACCCGTGCCATGACAAAGGCGATCACGGCGGGAACGTTTTCGGAGGATTTCACCCCGTGGGATCCAGCATCTCCAGCTGCCGACACGTGGTAGCTTCCCTGATGGCTCCAGTCAGTTGCCCACCACAACGCTCCCAAGCTCCCCAACCTGCTCAGAACTCCATGGTGATGCTTTCGCCCGGCTTGCTGTCCCAGCTCCCGGAGGCGTACCAGGCCTTCGGTCCGATGGTGGATATCCTGCCTCTCATTCCTCTGTTTTTCCTCCTCCTGGCCTTCGTCTGGCAGGCCTCGGTGGGTTTTCGCTGATCACACACGCGGGCCTGCTGCCATGAGCTCCGGCTCGGTCCGGAGTTTTTCTGTCTTTCTGGCAGCAGGCATCACCGGAACTGGCGACATCGCCTCACCTGGCACAGCAGCTGTGGCGGGCGAGGCCAGGAAGGTGAGGCGCAAGGGGCTCAAATCGCTTCGTGGAGATCCATGCGGTGGTCGGGGTGATCGACGGCCTGCTCGATCAGGTCGGCGAGCTTGAGGGCACGGGATGCCTGCAGTCCGTCCACTGCCGAGTCTTCCTTACCCTGGATACAGAGGATGAAGTGCTCCAGTTCAGCATAGAGCGGTTCGATTGCGGTGGTGCTCACCTCTTCGATGAATCCGTCCTGGCGGTAGAGCAATTCACCATGGTCGGCGCTGTAGGATTGATGCGCCTGACGGTGGATGCGCAGGCTGCGGTCGAGGAAGTCCGTCTCCACCAAAGCCTGCTTGCAGTGGGCGCTGAGACTGCGGATCTTGCGATGGCTCATCTTGCTGGCGGTCAAGCTTGCCACCACGCCATTGGCAAAGCCCAGGGTGGCGTTGACGTAGTCCAGGGGGCCTGCGGCACTGCGCCCCCCCGCGGCAGCCATGCGCACCACGGGAGCACCCACCAGCTCCAGCACAAGATCGATGTCGTGGATCATCAGATCCAACACCACGGAGACATCGTTGGCCCGTTCGGCATTGGGGCTGTGACGACGCCCCTCGAGCACCACCACATCCTCGTTGGCCACCACCTTGACCAGCTCCCGAAAGGCAGGGTTGAAGCGTTCGATATGGCCCACCTGAAGCAGCCGCTGGGCCTGTTCCGCCGCTTGAATCAGGTCTGCAGCCTCCTCCTGACTGGCAGCGATAGGCTTCTCGATCAGCACATGCAAGCCGGCACGAAGACAGTCCAGGCCTACCCGATGGTGCAGCAGGGTGGGCACAGCAATGCAGACAGCGTCCACGTGCTGGAGCATATCGTGGTAGTTGGAAAAACCACAGCAGCCGAATTGCTCGATGGCCAGGGCTGCACGGGCCCCATCGGGATCGGCGATACCCACCAACTCCGCATCCTTCAGCAGGCTGAGCACGCGAGCATGGTGCCAGCCCATGTTGCCGACGCCGATCACGCCGATTCTCGGAGGAGTGCAGGCAGGAGAAGCAGCTGTCTGGGCGGGTTCCGAGCTGCACTGCATCCGCTGGACATCCCGCTGGCGGAATTATGCGCCATCCCATCGGTCCCGGCTTGCCAATCCGCCACAGCCTTGATCCAGTGCGATGCAGAGAAGACGGCACCGGATCAGCTCAGGTCGGCTGATTCGCGCCCTGCATGGCGGTCCAGCATTTCCACCTGCACGATCCTCGGTCCCGCCATGCTCAGCACCACGCATTGAATCCCCTGCCAGTGCAGGCTTTCACCCGGGCTGGGAATGTGCTGCAGTGTCTCGAGCAGGAATCCTGCCAGGGTGTGGTGGTCGTCGGATTCAGGCAGCTCGAGCCCCAGCTGACGGTTCACCTCGACGATCTCCGCATCACCGGCCACGATCCAGCGCCCCTGCTCCAGCACAAGGATGTCAGGACTCTGGTCATCTTCAGCGGGATCGTCCTCACCGACGATCTCTCCTGTGAGATCCGAGAGCGTCACCAGCCCTTCGGTTCCCCCGTGCTCATCCACCACCAGCAGCAGCGGCTGGCCGTTGCGGATCACCTGCAGCAGCTCCGCCAGGCTGGCAGTTTCGAGAATGCGGGTGATCGGTTCGATGTAAGGGGCCATCGCTGATGGCGGTGTCAGCAGAGACCGGGCGATGGGGGTGGCCAGGCGGCGGAGATCCAGCAGTCCGCAGACGTTGTCGAGGGAGTCGTCAATGACGGGGAAACGGGCGTGGTTGCTGTTGTCCACTGCCTGCATGAAGCCCTGGAAGTCGATGTTGCGAGGGAGGGTGACCATGCCGTTGCGTGGCACCATCACCTCGCGCACACGGGTATCGCGCAGGGAGAAGGCTCCCTCCAGGATCTGCCGTTCATCCGGTGCCAGGCCCGTGACCTTGTCTGTTTCGATCAGGGTTTCCAGCTCCTCTGCAGAAAAGGCCGGCGCCAGCTCCAGCCAGTCGCGGGGGAGTCCGAAGCGGCCCAGCAGCAGCACGCTGAGACGCTCCACCAGTGCCAGCAGGGGCGCCAGCAGTTGCAGCACCACCGCCAGCAGGGGACTGAGCCTGAGCGCGGCGGTTTCGGTGCGGTGCAGCACCAGTGCCTTGGGCAGCAGCCCCCCCAGCAGGGTGGCCAGCAATGCCAGCAGCAGGAAAATCGTCAGGTCGCTCCAGACCACCTGCTCGCCGGGTACCAGCAGGACCGCCAGGCTATGGCTGCTCCAGCCCAGGGCCAGCAGGCAGAGGCAGCTGCCCAGCTGCGTGGTGACCAGGACCCGCTGCATCTGACGCTGCAGCCTCTGCACCACAAGGGCAGCACGACGGTGACGTTGCTTGAGCGCTTCCACCAGGGTGGGACGCAGTCGCACCAAAGCCAGTTCAGCTGCCACGAAGAAGGCCAGCAGCAGCAACAGAACAGGGACAAGGACCAACCTCAGGATTGTCTCCATGGCACGGGGTGCGCCGCCTGGTCCCGGGAGGTTGATGGCTCGATTATGAACGGTACCCCAGCAGCGTCGAGGCGTTCGTCGTGGTATGGGCGGCTGCAGGGATCGCGGCTGCCCCGGACGGCAACTGCGTCGATCGGTTCCAGGCTGCCCGCAGGGCGGTGGTCATGGACCTGTGGCGGGAAAGTTCCGGACAATGGCCTGGGCGAATTCAGAGCATTTCAACGGCACGTCCACCGGTGGCTCCATCAATCGCGCCAGGTCGTAGGTGACCTGGTGGTTGGCGATCGCTCCGCTGATGCCTTGGCTGATCAGCTGAGCAGCCTCGAACCAACCGAGGAATTCCAGCATCATCATGCCGCTGAGGATGACGGAGCCGGGGTTGATACGATCCAGCCCCGCATGCTTCGGTGCGGTGCCGTGGGTGGCTTCGAAGATGGCAGCCTGATCGCCGATATTGGCTCCGGGTGCCATCCCCAGGCCACCCACCATGGCGGCAGCAGCGTCTGAGATGTAGTCACCATTGAGGTTCAGCGTGACCAGGATGGAGTAATCAGCCGGCCGGGTCTGGATCTGCTGGAAGATGCTGTCGGCAATGCGATCGTCCACGAGCACCATCGAGCGCCACTGACCGTTGCCATGGCTTGAACCAATGGCAGCCGTAACCCTCTCCACCTCGGCAATGATGGTCTGCTGCCTTTTAGCTGTGAGACTATCGTAACCAGGATCAATTCTGCGGGCATTATCTTCACTGGAAAGCTGGGGATTTCGCTCCAGATTCTCGAGCACCCAGCTCTCCCGCTCGGTGATGCAGACATCACGAAATTCAGAAGTGGCGAGTTCGTAGCCCCAGTCGCGGAATGCCCCCTCAGTAAATTTCATGATGTTCCCTTTGTGTACCAGGGTGACATGTCGCTTGTTGCCTTGCAGCCGCAGGGCGTGCTCAATGGCACGGCGCACATGCCGCTTGGTTCCCACTTCGCTGACGGGTTTGATGCCGAGAGCTGAGCCTGGCCGGATCCGTTTGCCGCCCAGTTTGCCATTGGCTGGAATCACCGTGTCGTTGAGATAATCCAGCAATGCCCTGCCGGTGGGATCGTCGGCTGCCCACTCCACACCGAGGTAGATGTCCTCGGTGTTTTCCCGATAGACCACAACATCGAGATCTTCTGGATGTTTGTGGGGACTGGGGGTACCGAAATAATACCGGCAGGGCCGAACACAGCAGTAGAGATCGAAGATCTGCCGCAATGCCACGTTGAGGGAGCGGATCCCTCCGCCCACAGGTGTGGTCAATGGGCCCTTGATGGCCACCCCATGGTGACGGATCGCTGCCAGGGTGTCTTCCGGCAGGTACTGGTAGAGGCCATAGCGCTCACAGGCCTCGTCGCCGGCATAGACCTTGAACCATTCGATGCTGCGCCGGCCAGCGTAGGCCTGCTTCACGGCCGCATCCAGCACCAGCCTCGTGGCAGGCCAGATGTCCACACCGGTGCCATCTCCACGGATGAAGGGGATGATCGGATGATCCGGGACGATGGGCCTGCCGTCCTCGAAGCGGATTGCCTCGCCTCGGGTCGGTGCGATCAGCTGGTCGTAGGCCATGGAAGCCCTGGGAAAGATCGGGGGGTCGGCTCACTCCGCAGCTCACCCTCTGACACCTGCAGCCCATGGGCACAGCAGCCAGGGGATGCTGAAGAGGCGGGAAGAGGTCAGGTGGCGCCTTCCGCCGGCAGGACATCCTGATCAGTGAGCGCCAGCCGCAGCAGAATGGGCGCCAGGAAGGTCGTTCCGATCACCATCAGCAGAATCGCTGCCTCGAGCGGCGGGCTCAGTACGCCGGAGCTGGACCCGAGGCCCAGGAAAATCAGACCCACCTCGCCGCGGGGCATCATCCCCAGACCGACCACCAGCCGATTGGTCTTTTCCTTGCTGAGGTAGCACCAACCCGTGGCCACCTTGCCGACGATGGCCACCACTACCAGGAATGCGGCCATGATCAACCCCTCCCGATTGCCTGGGTTGAAGGGATTCAGCACCGACAGATCCATGGCGGTGCCGATCAGCACGAAGAAGATGGTGGCAAACAGAGCCACGATGGGCTCGACCGCCTCCTGCAGGCGATGGATGTATTTCGAGGTGCTGAGGATCAGGCCGCCGGCGAAGGCGCCCAGGGCGGCTTCCAGTCCCATGGCCGTCGCCGCGAAACAACAGCCCCCCATGACGATGAAGGCCATCACCACCACATCACCCGGGGCCTTGAGGCGATCGATCACCCAGTCGAAAATCGGGGCGCCG
Organism: Aphanocapsa feldmannii 277cV; assembly: GCA_004768415.1. Lineage (GTDB taxonomy): Bacteria > Cyanobacteriota > Cyanobacteriia > PCC-6307 > Cyanobiaceae > Aphanocapsa_A > Aphanocapsa_A feldmannii. The sequence goes on from SRMO01000050.1 coordinate 110,502, forward strand.
GTCTTGCTCAGGAACAGCGAAACACCCACGAAGATGGCAGCCGCCACCAGCAGCCTGATGATCGGGAAAACCTCCAGGGAACCTCCGGCGGACAGCGCCACCACAACCGCCAGGATGACAATGCCGAGGATGTCATCCAGCACGGCTGCTCCGATCACCGTCTGTCCCTCGCGTGTCTTGAGGAAATTGAGCTCGCCGAACACCTTGGCAGTGATGCCGATGCTGGTGGCAGTCATGGCGGCCCCGGCAAAAATTGCTGGGATGGTACCCACATGGAAGAAGGCCATCAGCCCCAGGGTGCCGCCGACAAACGGCAGCACCACACCCACCACGGCAACGCTGAAGGCCTGGCTGCCAACAGCGATCAGCTGCTCCAGATCGCTTTCGAGGCCCGTCAGGAAAAGCAGGGCATAGAGGCCCAGCGTGGCCCAGCTCTGCAGATTGGTGAAGGAGTCGACATAGAGGTGGCTGACCTCCGGTGGGGGAACGGAGGTGAGGTCACTGATCAGGTTGATCAGACCGTTGTTGAGGTTGCTCTGAACCTCGGGTGACAGGACAAGATGCAGGCCGGAGGCACCGATGATCACCCCGGCCACCAGCTCTCCGAGGATGGTGGGCAGCTGCACCCGCACCAGCAGTTCGGCCAGGAAACGTGCCGCCACGAAGATGATCATGAAGCGGGCAATGGCGATGAGCGTTTCCGCCGCTTCAAGTTCGTGGCTGCCCACTTCGAGCAGCAGATTTGGAAAAGGCATGGGCACTGGCGTGACGACGAGCCGGGTCCCGACCCTGCTCGGAATCGTCAAACCCTATTGCCGCACGTGTCTGTGTCCACAGGTGGCGACAGCAGATCTGGTCCCATGGAATGTCACGGGTCCGCAACCACTTCAGTCTTAATGGAGCGCCTCGAGGCTGAGCAGATGGTCAAGCCCTGACACAGCCGGAAGATTTGGTACTACTTACTTCCCTGTCCCACCGGCCACTCCTAGCTTCGGCCCAGAGCCTTGCTTCAAGGCCTGGCCCTGCCTGTGGCTGAGGCCTCCCTTCCCCGCAGCAGAGCCGGCCATGTCCAACCTCAGCCCGTCCGAATTCCGTCTGCCGACACCAGGCTGTTTCGCCGATCCCGAACGGGGTGGCCTGCAGGCCAACGCGTTGTACGACGGCATGACTGAGCATCTCTTCTTCACGCTCGGCAAGCTCGCACCCAGCGCCAGCAAGCACGACCTCTACATGGCGCTCAGCTTCGCCGTGCGCGATCGGCTGATGACCCGCTACTTGGCCGGAAAGGAAGCTCTGCGGGACACACCGGCGAAATCGGTGGCCTACCTTACCGCCGAATTCCTGCTGGGTCCCCAGCTGGGCAACAACCTGCTGATGCTTGGCATCGAGGAGGCTGCCTCCACCGCACTCGAGCAGTTCGGCATCGGCGACCTCAACGACATCCTCGAAGTGGAAGAGGAACCGGGCCTCGGCAATGGGGGGCTGGGCCGCCTGGCGGCCTGCTACATGGAATCACTGGCCACGCTGGAAATCCCGGCCATCGGCTATGGCATCCGCTACGAGTTCGGCATTTTCGATCAGCTGATCCGCGATGGCTGGCAGGTGGAAATCACGGACAAGTGGCTCAAGGCGGGCTGGCCCTGGGAGCTGCCCTACCCCGACCAGGCTTGCTTCGTGGGGTTCGGCGGGCGGACCGAGAGCTACACCGACGACAGGGGAACCTACCGTGTGCGCTGGATTCCGGCAGAGCATGCCATCGGTGTGCCCCATGACGTACCCGTGCTGGGCTTCCGGGTGAACACCTGTGGTCGGCTGCGCCTCTGGCGTGCCGACGCCACCGAATCGTTCGATTTCTACGCCTTCAATATCGGTGACTACTACGGCGCCGTGGAAGAGAAGGTGGCCTCGGAAACCCTCTCCAAGGTGCTCTATCCCAACGACGGCACCGATGAGGGGCGCCGGCTGCGCCTGAAGCAGCAGCATTTCTTCGTGAGCTGCTCCCTCCAGGACATGCTCCGTTCCCTGGACCTGCGGGGGCTGGCCGTGGAGGATTTCCCCCAACACTGGGCCGTGCAGCTCAACGACACCCATCCGGCCATCGCCGTGGCCGAACTGATGCGCCTGCTGATCGACGAGCGCCAGCTGACCTGGGATGCCGCCTGGGACATCACCAGCCGCTCCTTCGCCTACACAAACCACACCCTGCTGCCGGAAGCCCTCGAGAAGTGGGGCCTGCCCCTGTTTGCCTCGCTTCTACCGAGGCACCTCGAGTTGATCTACGAGATCAATCGCCGCTTCCTGCAGCAGGTGCGGCTGAAGTATCCCGGCGACGAAAGGGTACTGGCGTCCCTCTCGATCATCGATGAGGAGGGGCATAAGTCAGTGCGAATGGCCCACCTTGCCACCGTTGGCTCGCACCACGTGAACGGGGTGGCAGCCCTCCACAGCGAACTGGTCAAGACCAGCCTGATGCCTGAGTTCGCCGAGCTCTGGCCGGACAAGTTCACCAACGTCACCAACGGCGTCACTCCGCGACGCTGGCTCGGCCTCGCCAATCCAGTGCTGCGGAATCTGCTCGACGAAAGCATCGGGGATGGCTGGATTCGCCATCTGGATCAGCTGCGGCGGCTGGAGGACTTCTCTGAAGACCAGGGCTTTCTGGACCGCTGGCAGCAGGCCAAGCTGGAGGTGAAGCGGCAGCTGGCGGGCTACATCCACAATCACACAGGCATCCTGGTGGATCCAGCGTCAATGTTTGACGTGCAGGTGAAGCGCATCCATGAGTACAAGAGACAACACCTCAACGCGCTGCAGGTCATCGTCCAGTACTTGCGCATCAAGGAGGGCATGGCCACTGGCATGGCGCCCCGCACGGTGGTCTTCGGTGGCAAGGCGGCGCCGGGCTATTACATGGCCAAGCTGATCATTCGCTTCCTGAACGGAATCGCTGAGACGATCAATTCGGATCCAGATATGGATGGTCGCCTGCGCGTGGTCTTCCTGCCGGACTACAACGTGAAGCTGGGTCAGCGGGTCTATCCAGGCACGGATCTGTCGGAACAGATCTCCACTGCCGGCAAGGAGGCCTCCGGTACCGGCAACATGAAGTTCGCCATGAATGGCGCTCTCACAATCGGCACCCTGGACGGAGCCAATGTAGAGATCCGCGATGCCGTGGGAGCGGAGAACTTCTTCCTCTTTGGTAAAACCACCGAGCAGATTGCTGCTCTGCGCTATTCGGGCTATCGGCCCTGGGAAGTGGCAGACCAGGATCCTCTGCTTTCTCAGGCACTGAAGCTGGTGGAACAGGGCCATTTCAGCAGTGGCGACTGGGATCTCTTCCAGCCCTTGCTGGACAACCTGCGTAGCCACGATTCCTTCTTCGTGTTTGCCGACTTCGCCAGCTATCTGCAGGTCCAGGATGAAGTGAGCAAGGCTTGGACTGATCGCCGCAACTGGAATCGTATGTCCGTACTGAACACTGCCCGGACCGGCTTCTTTTCTTCGGACCGCTCGATCCAGGAATACTGTGACCAGATCTGGAAAGCCCAGCCCTTCCCAATCAACATCAGCTGTAAAGTCAGCTCAACCGAGCAGCTGGATCTGTCCAAGGGTCAGACACACGCTGCCATGTGAGCTGACAACATGTAAGCTGGCAATCTGGCTCTACGCGATGATCAGTTCGGCAGATCTGGTGTTTGGTGAAGCAGGCGGTTGAGTCTTAACCGATCCGGATTGAGAGGGTCTGGTGCAAGCTCGCCGGCAACTTCCTTGAAGGTATCTTCCACTTGCTCAGGTAACTTCACGTCGAACACGCGTTCAAGCAGCACTTCGATAGAAAAGAGGTGCGCATTGATGTTCTCCAGCTCTGCCACCATGCGCTCTGCGTCGTCATCTCCTAGCGTCGCTGTTGCATCGCTCTCGCCATTGCGGGGCTGATCACCCTGCTTCTTCTGCAGTTCCTCCAGCACGCGGCCAGCCAGGGTACGAAACGACTGAATGGCCGCCCAACTCATCTCCTGCTGTTGCCGCAGGGTTGGATTTTCTCGAATCAGACGATCATGGGCGCGATAGAAGCGCTGACAATCTGCACACTGGCATGGCTCTTCGGGGGGCACAGGCATGCTCACCTAATCAGACAGGGCCTAAGCGAGGCAATGTAGCGGAAACCAGGGAACCCACTGACCGTTGGTTCAACTGAGTGAGATCCCATCAGCCATGGCCTTGGGAGCATGGAAGGCAGCATCGATGCCCGCAAACAGGCCATCAGCGACGCTGAGTGTGAGGTGGCTGGAGGCCGGGGGCCACCCCCCGGAGAGGGTTGGGTTGACGGGGCTGGCGGGACTCGAACCCACGACCTTGGCTTTAGGAAAGCCCTGCTCTATCCAGCTGAGCTACAGCCCCTTATCGCCTAACTTACCGAGCTGCCGCAGGCCTGTCCGACCATGGGCATGGGCCAGGCCAGACTCCCCTCGGTACACTGAGCGGGAAGAGAAGGCGAGGTGAACGCGGATGGCCCTACGGGGTCGTCTGAGGAAAGTCCGGGCTCCCCAATGGCCAGGCCTGCTGGTTAATGACCAGTGCGGGCGACCGTGAGGACAGTGCCACAGAAACACACCGCCGATGGCCCCATGGGTTCGCCCGGGCACAGGTAAGGGTGCAAAGGTGCGGTAAGAGCGCACCAGCAGCATCGAGAGGTGCTGGCTCGGTAAACCCCGGCCGGGAGCAAGGCCCAGGAGCAACGGTTGGCCATGGCACCAGCTCCGCTGCAACAGCGCCGCTAGAGGTTGTCGGCAACGACGATCCCAGAGAGATGTTCACCCCCGCAAGGGAACAGAACCCGGCTTACGTCCTTCTCTTCTTCTTCTCTTGCCGATCCCGGCCGACAGGGTCAGTGGTGGGGGCGTTCAATGGCCCCAGCGGTGAACCGGCCATGACTGCCACCCATGACTCGGCACGGGACGCCCGGCGGGGCCATGTGCTGGAGCTGGTGTCAGTCCTGGAGTTCGCGACGGTGGCCGATCGGCTGGAGCAAAGCGGGGTGGATCAACCGCTCTGGCAATGGCTGGATGCTGCCCTCACCCATGCCTCCTGGATGCCGACTGCATCCCGGGCAGCCCCATGCCAGCGGCCGCGGAACTATGAACAGCTGGAATTCTTCGGTGATGCCGTGCTCAGACTGGTCGCCTCCGACTATCTGCTGGACAAGCATCCCGGACTGAGCGTCGGGCAGCTGTCGTCGATCCGCGCACAGCTTGTCAGTGACCGGCTGCTGGGTCAGCTGGGCGAGTCGTTGGGACTCTGGCAGCTGATGCGCATCGGGCCCCAGGCCCTTGCTGATCCCAGTGCTCGGCCCGGCCTGCTGGCGGCAGCAACCGAGGCACTGATCGGGGCGCTCGAACTGGCCTGTCGCCACTGCGATGTGCCCGCTGGGCCGCTGCTGAAGCAGTGGCTGGGACCCTTCTGGGCACCCCATTGCCAGGCAATGCTTGCAGATCCTCAGCGGGACAACTGGAAATCAGCGCTGCAGGAATGGAGCCAGGGGGTGTATGGATCCCTGCCCCAGTACATCAGCCGCGAGCGGTCCAGCAGCCATGGTGATCCCGAACGGTTCGAGGCCCGGGTGAGCCTGGCGGGGCGGACGCTCGGGGACGGGCGCGGACCGTCCCGCAAACTGGCGGAGCAGGCGGCCGCCAGGGCAGCGTTGAGACACATTCACTGAGGCGTGCCGCTCGGCAGTTTGTTCATCGGAGCGCGGCGTCCTGGAGACTTCCGAGGGGCAGTGTGACCAGCCTGTCCCAGTTGCCGCCTTCAAAGAGCACGGCAGCCCTGCCGCTGCCGATGCGCTGCACGAATCCCTGATAGCCGAAATAGATCGAGCTTGCATCGACAACCCGAACAGTGCTGCCGGGAAGGATCATGGGATCTGCGAGCGGATGGGAGGCAACCTAGCCCGGTCCTCCCGACTCCACACGCGCCCTGCACGGCCAGCCTGGTCAACTGTTCAGAGACATCATGCCTGCACCACGGGACGGAGACCGTCCTCACCAAGCGAACCAGCTGAGGAGGAACACCGATGCTGCCGATGCGGAGCGGCAGTGGCTGGAGGTGGGGTGTGTGGTGGGTGCGCAGGGATTGCGGGGGGAAATCCGTGTGTTGCCGCTGAGTGAGTTTCCTGAACGGTTTCTCGAGCCGGGACGGCGCTGGCTGCGGGACCGGCAAGGCCGGATCCGTGCCGTCGTGCTTGAACATGGACGTCGTCTCCCGGGTAGGAACCTCTACGCCCTGCGACTGCGTGGCATCCTCGATCGCACGGCGGCGCAAGGGCTGGTGCGGCAGATGTTGCTGGTCAGCGCCGAGGATCGACCTGCGCTGGCAGAAGGGGAATTCCATCTCTGCGATCTACTCGGCCTGGAGGCGCGACTGGCGGCTGAAGGCACTGCCATCGGGGTGGTCCGCGACCTCCACCATGCCGGCAATGACCTGCTGGAGCTCGAACTCCATGATGGGCGGCGCCGCCTCATCCCCTTCGTGGACAGCATCGTTCCGGAGCTGAGGCTGAGCGAGGGCTGGCTGCTGATCACACCCCCGCCTGGATTGCTGGAGCTGTAGCGCGGCGGCAATGAGCGATGCTTGCGGGCAAGCACGGACAGCACCGGGCCCGTCCGTCCTGACCGGGCTGACGCAGCCGACCCCATAGCGTGACCCCTGGTTGACTTGTGCAGCACCTGTGACAGCCTCGCGTGTCTGCCCTGTTGTTCTGTGTGGTGGCAACGGCACAAGGCTCTGGCCTCTGTCCCGGGCCACTTATCCCAAGCAGTACTGGGCCCTGGCGGGAGCTGGGACCCTTCTGCAGGACACACTGCAACGGCTCGAAGGCCTACCCGGACTGGCCAGGCCGCTGCTGATCTGCAACGAAGACCATCGTTTTGTGGTTGCCGAGCAGTGCCGGCAAATCGGGATTCAGCCCGCTTCGATCCTGCTCGAACCGGTGGGCCGGAACACGGCCCCCGCCGTTGCCATCGCCTGCCTGCAGGCGCTCCGCGACGGCAGCGACCCGTTGCTGCTCGTGCTGGCGGCAGACCATGTGATCAAGCAGCCAGGAGCGTTCAGGCAGACGGTCTGTCTGGGCGTCGAAGCAGCAGAGCAGGGGCGTCTGGTGGCCTTCGGGATCGTGCCGACAGCTGCTGAAACGGGATACGGTTACATCGCATCGGAACACCGGGACACAGCCCTCAGTCCGATCAGTCGCTTCGTTGAAAAGCCTGATCGAGTCACAGCAGAACAATTCCTGGCTGATGGGCATTTCACCTGGAACAGTGGCATGTTCCTGTTCAGGGCCAGTGTGATGCTGGCAGAGCTGGAGCGATTCGCGCCTGACATTGTGCAGGGTGCCCGGGCCGCGCTTGCGCTCACCTCCAGGGATCTGGATTTCCAACGGCTCGACTGTGAAGCGTTCAGCACCTGTCCAGCCCTGGCGATCGATGTGGCTGTGATGGAAAAGACTTGCCTGGGCAGTGTGTTGCGCCTGGATGCAGGCTGGAGTGACGTGGGCAGCTGGAATGCCCTCTGGGAAACTGCAGAGAAGAACTGTGACGGCAACGTCGTCCAGGGTCGGGTGATTCAGCAGGGATGCCGAAACGCCTATCTGCGCAGCGAGTATCGCCTGGTGGTGGGGATCGGCATTGAAGACCTGGTTGTGGTTGAAACTGATGACGCGGTGCTGGTGGCCAGGCGTGATCATTGTCAGGATGTCAAGACCATTGTGCGGCGGCTGGAAGCTGAAAAGGCCTCCGAGGCAAAGGCCCACAGGCGAATCTACCGACCCTGGGGCCATTACAACAGCGTGACCAACGGCAACCGCTGGCAGGTGAAAACAATCGAGGTCAAACCAGGCGCTTCACTGTCACTGCAAATGCATCACCACCGGGCCGAGCACTGGGTGGTGGTCCATGGCACCGCCAGGGTTGAACGTGATGGTGTGGTTGAGACTGTGCACGAAAATGAAAGTACCTATATCCCATTCGGCTGCAAACATCGACTCAGCAATCCAGGCAAGATTCCTGTTCAATTGATCGAAATTCAGAGCGGCAGCTACTTGGGGGAAGATGATATCGTGCGCTTCGAAGACAATTTTGGCCGTGCTCAATGGCCACTCCAAGGGCAGCAGCAGGAGAACTGAGATGACAGCAACCAGGGTTCTCGTCACAGGGGCCGCCGGCTTTATCGGCTATCACCTCAGCAAGGTCCTGCTGGGCCGGGGCTGCCAGGTTGTCGGCATCGACAACCTCAACGACTACTATGTACCCCAGCTGAAGCGCGATCGCGTCGCACAGTTACGTGGAACCGCTGGATTCAGCTTCCAGGAGCTGGAGCTGGTGGACCGAAGCGCTGTGGCTGGATTCTTTGCATCAGGCGATTTTGGCCCCGTGGTGCACCTTGCCGCCCAGGCTGGGGTTCGCTACTCACTGCGTAATCCGGCCGCTTATGTGGACAGCAATCTGGTGGGATTCGGCAACCTCCTCGAGGGTTGCCGGCAGCGTCGGACGCCCCACCTGCTCTACGCCAGCAGCAGCTCGGTCTACGGTGCTGACCGCAAACTTCCCTTTTCGGTGGAAGATCCTGTGGATCACCCTGTGAGCTTCTATGCAGCCACCAAGAAGGCCAACGAACTGATGGCCCACGCCTACAGCCACCTCTTCGGGCTCCCTTGCACGGGGCTGCGCTTCTTCACCGTCTACGGGCCCTGGGGTCGGCCAGACATGGCCTACTGGAGTTTCACTGAGAAGATTCTGGCTGGGGAGACCATCCCGGTGTTCAACAACGGCGCCTGCCGCCGTGACTTTACCTACATTGATGATGTGGTCGAAAGCGTCGTGCGCCTGATTGACACCGTGCCGAGCCCCAGGCCAAGCCTGGACGAGGCGGACCGTACTGCTGCCACCAGCCATGCCCCCTGGCGCGTGTTCAACATCGGTAACCACACTCCGGTGGAGCTGATGCGCTTCATCGAGATCCTGGAAGACCACATCGGCAAACCGGCAAGCATGGAGTTTCTGCCACTTCAACCCGGCGACGTGGAAGTAACCTACGCTGATGTGAGCGCGCTGCAAGCTGCTGTCAATTTCCAACCCGAGACGCCTCTGGAGCAGGGTCTGGGGCACTTCGTGCGCTGGTTTCGCGACTATCATCACTGTTAGGGAGCCTCTGAACAAGTCCCTTTTCCTCCTGATTAGCCTTTGAAAACCTTGTGGGGAGAGGGAAGTCAAAGCCTGCTGGTGCGTGATTCCGGCTAATTCAGAGGTTCCCTGACGAATGACCATGGTCCGGAAAACCCCGACCCCTCACGCTGCCATGGAGCTCAGAGACTGGATCTGACCCGACGGATGGGCAGGTTTGCCACCAGGGCAGTGGTGCGATCTTCCGTTTCCAGATTGACCTCACCGTGACCGTCTTCAAGCTCGACGTATTTGGAGACCACAGCAAGAATTTCGCGGCGCATCCGCTCCACCAGTTCCGGGTTCAGGTCACTGCGGTCGTGGGCCAGCACCAGGCGCAGGCGCTGTCTGGCCATGGCTGCCGTGGCTGGCTGGCGGCCAAACAGTCGCTCGAGGAGTTCACGAATCGCCATGGCTTCACAGGATCCTGGTGTTCATCAGGCGGCCGAGGCGACTGAGCAGACCCTGGTTCTGGCTGTCCAGGTCGGGAAGCGGTACCGCCTCGCCTTGCAACCGCCTGGCGATGCAGGCGTATTCGACTGCCGCCGGGGAACCACCGTCGTTGAGCGTGAGAGGTTCGCCCCGGTTGGCGGACATGATCACCTGCTCGTCTTCGCACACCATGCCCACCAGGGGCAGGGCGAGAATGTCAAGCACGTCTTCCACGCTCAACATCTGCTGATGGGCCACCATTGTGGGCCTCACCCGGTTGAGCACGAGTTGAAGGGGCTGGATCCCACGGGCGTTGAGCAGACCGATCACGCGGTCGGCATCCCGCACCGAGGAGATCTCGGGGTTGGCCACCACGATCGCCTCCCCGGCGGCAGCAGCAGCATTCCTGAAACCAGCTTCCACGCCTGCGGGCGCGTCGATCAGCACGTAGTCGAATCGAGGAGCCAGCAGTGTGGCGATCTCCTTCATATGATCAGTCTTCAGCCATTCGAGCATCCGGGGATTGCCTGCCGGCATCAAGGACAGCCTTGGCTCCTGCTTGTGCTTCACCAGAGCCTGCTCCAGGCGACAGCTGCCCGAGAGCAGGTCCTGGGCCGTGTAGACGATCCGGTTCTCCAGCCCGAGCATGAGATCCAGATTGCGAAGTCCGAAGTCTGCATCCAGGACGGCGGTCTTGCAGTCCAGCTTGGCCAGAGCAACCCCCAGGTTGGCGGTGAGGGTGGTTTTGCCCACCCCGCCCTTGCCGGAGCAGATCAGGATGAAGCGGCAGCTGCTGTCGTCCAAGGTTGGTGTGCTCCTTCTCTCGATTGAAGGCCGGCAAACCAGACACTGCTGGTCTGTGGGCAGGCTAAGGGCACTGTCCCGGCGGTGTCGACTCCGATGGTCTGTTCGTT
>SRMO01000050.1:121283-162714 GCA_004768415.1 Aphanocapsa feldmannii 277cV
TCACCCCTGAGCACAGGTGTGCTTCCTCAGCCATGCCTGCTTCCGGTGCCCCCTCTGGGCCAAGGGCTACATGACCGGCGATGCGAAGCTGCTGTGGTCGAAGCTGAAGTGCGGCGATTCTCGCCTCGCCCCAGCCATCTGCGCCGGCATGGGCAAAGCCCCGCAGGCGTCCCCACACCAGGATGTCGCCGCCCGCCCTGGCATGGGCACCGGGATTCACGTCGCCGAGGACCAGCAGGCTGCCGCCATGGCTGATGTGATCACCGGAGCGCAGGGTGCCGCGATGGACCAGCAGACGCTGACGAGATACCACGGGGTTAGGTCTGTCAACGGTTTCGTGGCGGCCCTCGGCGTTGACGAGGCAGAGGGCCGTGCTGATGCCCAGGGCCGCAGCAGAGACAAGGGTTTCCGGTCTGCTGGAGCGAGCCCGTTCCAGCTGCAGTCCACGCTGGTTCAGCAGGTTGCGCAGACCTTCCCAGTCCGTCAGGGTCAACGACCACTCACCGGCATCCAGCTCGACTGGACCAACCGGGACGTCTTCCGGTAACCCTTCCAGCAGCTCGTGGGGGAATGTTCCAGGCTCCAGAGGATGGCCCAGCCGGATGCGATGGGGCCAGGCTGGCCCAGGTGCCTGATGGAGCTGCAGGTCCATGGCATGAAGTGTGCCGCATGGCGCCAGATTACGGATCCTGACTGTGGCCTTAGGTGCTTGTACCGCGGCATTTGCGGCAGGACCATGGCAGAACGGAGTCAGCCTGCTGCGCTCCCATCATGGTTCGCCCTGCTACGTCTCTGCAGACCACAGTCGCCCTGCAGCCCCACTGCCCCATTGACCCCGGTGTTCGGCAGTGGTGGAACTGGTGCTGTGGCTTTGAGCTGGTCCCAGATGCTGATGCCGCAGCGGCTGCGATTTCGAACCTGCAGCAGCCGACGCTGGATTGCCTGGGCCGTCAGACCTTCGAAAGTCATTTCTGAAAGGCGCGGTTCTATGGCGCGGGGATCTGTGCTGAGAGCCTGTCCTGTTTCAGATCCTTGCGTAATGCGCCAGTGATCTCGCGGGGATGGATCACCCAGGCCATCTGCTGAGGCTCGCTGAGGGTGGCTACCAGGTCGGAGTGGTGTTCGAGAGCTGCCAGCCGCTGGCCATCCCAGAGCCTCAGACCGCCGGCGTAGGGGTGATATCCCCTGATGCGACGCTGGCGCAGTCCGCAGCTGAGCTCCGGGTCCAGCCCTGCCGTGGCCGCCAGCTGCCGGGCCCTGGCCAGGACCGCCAGCTGGTCGGTGTTGCTCAGCTGGCTCACGTCGGTGGCTTTGAGCAGCCGCCGCTCCAGAAAGCGGCCGCAGAGCTCCGCCAGCCCGCCGCCGGCTTCCTGATGCCAGCGCTGCAGGTGATAGCCCGTACGCAGGTCGTCGTTGGCGAGGAAATCACTGATCCCGAGCTGCTCGGGTGCCCAGAGCCAGTGAGCCATCACCGTGTCGGCCCAGAGTTGCCCGGACTGCCGTTGCCGAGCCAGCGCGATGATCCGTTCCAGCAACCAGTTACCCACCACATTGAGGCGGTGGTTGTACACGGTGCGGTACATCAGCCGCCGCACCACCAGATAGTGCTCGACCGCCGAAAGGCCCTTGGGGTGGATTGCAAGGCTGCCGTCCGGGGCAACGATGAAGGCCGCGAGGATGCGTTCCAGGTCAAGCCGACCGTAGCTCGTTCCGGTGGTATAGCTGTCCCGCAGGAGATAGTCGAGCCGGTCGCAGTCCAGCTGACTGCTCACCAGCGCCTTGATGCTCCGATTGGAATACTGCCCCCGCATCACCAGATTCGCCACCGCCTGGGCGGTGCCCGGAGCGTAGGCCTCGAGCAGGTCCCGGAGGGGGGGATGCTCCTGGATGAGACGACCTGACCAGTCCTCATGGCGCAGGCCATACATTTCTTCTCCCGAGTGGCTGAGTGGGCCATGGCCGATGTCATGGAGCAGGGCCGCCGCGAACAGCACGCCTCGATGGCTCTCCAGCCCGGGATGGTCCCGCCTCAATTGGTCCAGGGCCTGGCGGGCCAGATACAGCACGCCGATGGAGTGGGTGAAGCGGCTGCCTTCGGCGCCATGAAAGGTCAGAAATGCAGTCCCCAGCTGGCGGATGCGGCGCAAGCGCTGGAAGGCAGCGGTTTCGATCAGATCGATGGCCAGGGCCTCTGCTGGATCCTGACGATCCAGCACAATCGCCCCATGCAGCGGATCGTGGTACGCCCTTCTACTCATCGTCTGCTGAACCCCGGTGTGCTGCCGTCGGACCTCAAGCCTGGCGACGCTCCGGACCTGTGCAAGCGCCTTTCCAGAGACCGTCCCACTGTGCTGAGCAGGCTGCGCCTGGCTGGACAGACAGCCACTGCTGGCCACCTGCCGTTGGCCCGCCGCTTCAGCCGACGGTGCTCATGGCGAAGCCGATGGCCACGGTTTTCCGCTTCGCTCGCTCCTGCCGCTGCTGCAGGGATGCCAGATGATTGGCTGCTGCGCTCAGCCAGGGATCGTCGTCCTGGCCCACGTCCAGCAGGCCTGGGCCAGCAGTGAGCTTCTGGTCAGGGGCAATGCCGCTGTTCTGGATGTCCCGTCCCGAGGGGGTCACATAGCGGGCCACGGTCACGGCCAGGCCACTGCCATCGCCCAGGGGAATCAGGGTCTGAATCAGGCCCTTTCCGAAGGTCTGCTGCCCGAGCAGCGGAGCCCTGCCGTCATCCTGGAGCGCCCCGGCCAGGATCTCGCTGGCACTGGCGGTGCCGCCATTGACCAGCACCACCATGGAGCCTTCGTAGAGCACTCCAGCAAGGGACTGCTGCTTGTCCACAATGCCGTTGCGGTCATGGATCTCGACAATGGTCTGGTCGTCGAGAAAGGCATTGGCCACCTCCAGCCCAGCCTGCACCAGCCCACCGGAGTTGTTGCGCAGGTCCAGTACCAGCGCTTCGATGCCCTTGTCCTGCAGTTCAGTGAGTGCCTCGGCCAGAAGAGCAGGCACCTGCTCGCTGAACTGGGTGAGGTGAAGGTAGCCGTAGGTGTGGCCGTCATGGCGCAGGCGGCGACTGCGCACGGGCCTCAGATCAATGTCCCGCCGTTCCAGATGCAACGCTTGGAGGGTGCCATCCGGGGCCTGGAGATCCACCAGCACATCACTCCCCACTGATCCTCGCAGCCGGGCCGCCACCCCCTCCAGACCCAGCTCGTCAGCGCGTTCCCCCTCCACCGCCAGCACTTCGGTACCGCTTTCAATCCCCGCTTCCGCAGCTGGACTGCCCTCCAGCGGGGCGATCACCAGGACGCGCTTGTCGCCCTGGGGCATCCCCAGCTGCAGACCCACGCCGGTGACCGACCCCCTGGTACTGGATTGCAGTGTTCTGAACTGATCTGGCCTCAGCAGCCGGGTGAAAGGGTCGCCCAGGGGCCTGAGCATGGTGTCGATGGCGTCATAGGCATCCTCCCGATCGCTGATCGGTTTCTCCAGGGCCTTCTGACGCAGTCGCTTCCAGCGAACCCCGGCGAAGCTTTCGTCCACATAGCTCTGGTTGACCAGGCGCCAGGCATCCACCACCAGGGTCTGCTCATCGGTCAGCGCCGGCAGGTCACGTGGCAGCAGCAGCGAAATGCAGAGAAGAGTTGCGAGGCACCAGGCCGAACAGCTTTGGCGGAGCCTCTGCATCACCCTTGGTCAGGTTTAACGGATGCGCCCAGTCTTGCGGGTTCCCGGCCCACTGGTCCACAAGGTCACAGGGCCATCGTTAGACTCATTGCCACTCCCGCTCGCCGGGCCCATTGCCGTTTCGCCTCAATCCATGTCGAAGGTTTACGACTGGTTTCAGGAGCGCCTGGAGATCCAAGAGATCGCCGACGACTTCTCCTCCAAATACGTCCCCCCCCACGTCAACATCTTCTACTGCCTGGGCGGGATCACCTTGGTGTGCTTCCTGATCCAGTTCGCGACCGGCTTCGCGATGACCTTCTATTACAAGCCGACGGTTGCCGAAGCCTACAGCTCGGTCGACTTCCTCATGCGCAACGTCAGCTTTGGCTGGCTGATCCGCTCTGTGCACCGCTGGAGCGCCAGCATGATGGTGCTGATGATGATCCTGCACGTATTCCGTGTGTACCTCACCGGTGGCTTCAAGCGCCCCCGTGAGCTCACCTGGGTGGTGGGTGTGACCATGGCCGTGATCACGGTCAGCTTCGGGGTGACCGGCTACTCCCTTCCCTGGGACCAGGTGGGTTACTGGGCCGTCAAGATCGTCTCGGGTGTTCCTGCCGCCATCCCCGTGGTTGGCGACTTCATGGTCGAGTTGCTTCGCGGTGGCGAGAGCGTCGGCCAGGCCACCCTGACACGTTTTTACAGCCTCCACACCTTCGTGCTCCCCTGGCTGCTGGCCGTCTTCATGCTCATGCACTTCCTGATGATCCGGAAGCAGGGCATCTCCGGTCCGCTCTGATCGCCCGCCCGCGACGGCCAGCCCCGCCAACAGGGACCCCACCACCAACCTTCAAGTCATGTCCATCCTCAAGCAGCCCGACCTGAGCGATCCAGCCCTGCGCGCCAAGCTGGCCAGGGGCATGGGGCACAACTACTACGGCGAACCTGCCTGGCCCAACGACCTGCTCTACATCTTCCCGGTGGTGATCCTGGGCACCATCGCCTGCGTGGTGGGTCTTGCGGTGCTCGACCCCGCCCTTGTCGGTGACCCCGCGGACCCCTTCGCGACACCCCTGGAAATCCTGCCCGAGTGGTACCTCTATCCCGTCTTCCAGATCCTCCGGGTGGTGCCCAACAAGCTGCTGGGGATTGCCCTCCAGACCATGGTCCCCCTTGGTCTGATGCTGGTGCCCTTCATCGAGAACTTCAACAAGTTCCAGAACCCCTTCCGTCGCCCTGTCGCCATGGCTGTGTTTCTCTTCGGCACTGTCATGGCGATCTACCTGGGCATCGGTGCCACCCTGCCCATTGACAAGTCCCTCAGCCTGGGCCTGTTCTGATCATGCCGTGAGAATGCCCACCAGACTGCTGGTTGGCCATTCATTCAGTTGGTGGGAGCTCGATGCTGGCGCAGTGAAAGTCCGATCCGGCCCTCAGAGCACGGAGAAGATGCCCCCATCTCCCTTCCCCTGTGGCTCTGGTCGACCTGCCGACCCGTTGTTGCTGCCCGGCTGACCATTGTTGGAGCCCTTGCCCCGACCCGCCAGATCCATGTCGAGGGCTTCGAATCCCTTGCCCCGCAGCGTGCGATGCAACAGGAGGAAGCCGACGATTGTCCAGGTCTGGTAGGTGCGTGATTGCTGGCCCACCCAGGTACCGGTGGGACCGTCGAAATATTCTGCCCACTGCTGCTTTGGCAGCTGATTGAGCTGAGACCAGTAGGACTCCAGCATCAATGCCTTCATTTCTCCCATCAGCAGCACATCAGCGCTGGGATGAAGGGATTCATGAATTGTCACCGCAGCTGCCAGGTACCAGAGCAAGCTGGGCCAGTGTCCCCCGTTGTGATAGCTCCAGGGCCAGTTTTTTGGATCGGAGCCGGTTTTCATGGACCACTCCTGACCCTCCATCGGCGGGTGGCAGATCCGCATGGGCATCTGGGCCATCAGGTGCTGCCGGTTGTGCAGAATCAGACGGAAGAGGGCCCGCTGCTGCGGTGCCGTGAGCAACCCGAACAGACATGCCAGGGTGTTGCCGAGGCTGAAGAAGCGAAAGTCCGGCCGCCCGGTGCGCACGTTGCCGATCAGGTAGCCACCATGGTTTTCCAGCCAGTCCTGCAGCCAGTCGGGGATGACATAGGGCTGGACATTGAATTCATTGTGATGCTGCTGTTCTCCGTACTGCTCCGTCGGCCTGCGGCGCAGCACCTGGATTGTCTTGCTGGTGACCCAGTAGTGCTTCAGAAGAAACGAGCGCAGGTCGTGTATCCATTGCCGCGTGGTTGCGAGCCGTTGTTCCAGCAGCCGACTGCCCAAATGCCGCTTCCGGGCCAGCTCCATCAGCAGTGCGCAGCTCTTCAGGCTGCCGTAGAGCAGCACCTCCACTTCCAGCGGAGCACCCCAGACATCCATGGGGCGATCAACCATGAAGCCACAATCCGGCACGAACAGCACCGGGGTGCCCTCGAAGGAGGGTTGCATCACCAGATCCAGCAGCAGCTGGATGCCCCGCTGGACCTGCTGGCTGCAGCCGAATTCCCAGTCCTGGCTCCGATGCACATAGGACCAGCAGAGGATCGGCCACCAGAGGCTGGCATCCACGGATGTGATCCGTCCGATGGAACGCTGGCCGTAGTCCGCCAGCAGCTTGCCGCCTTCTTCCACGAAGCTGGTGGGGAAGACACCGCGGGTCTGTGGGCTTGTGCTCTGCAGATCCAGGGATGTCCGGAGGAAGTGGCGCACGATCGTGTTGCGCCCCGTCTCCAGCAGGTAGATCATCACGGGCACGTTGTCCCGCAGGAAGATCTCCCCGTAGTTCAGGGCATCTCCCTTGCTGGGATGTTTCAGTGCCGCCACTGACCCCACCTGATGCCCACCCATCGAGACCAGGGTGCGCTCGAAGTGCATCTCCGCAGCTTCAACGATCTTGTCCTCCTTCGAGTTCGGGCGCAGACGTCCCAGCCTGGTTGAGGAGAGATGTTGGGCCATGATCGGCCTTCCCGGGTTGAATGCTCCCCCTTGACGGACCTGCTGCTGGTCACAGATCTGGATCACACCCTTGTCGGTGATCCCCTCGCCCTGGGGGAGCTGAACGTCAAATTAAAGGCTCTGAGGCATCGAGTCAGCCTCTGCTACTGCACCGGCCGCAGTCTCGGCTCTGCCCGCGAGCTGCAGCGGGAGCAGGGGTTGCTGGATCCTGACGCCTGGGCCACCGGGGTGGGATCTTCCCTGCTCTGGCGGGGGGAAGCCATCCCCGCCTGGGATCGCGCCCTGCGGCAGGGTTGGGAACGGCAACGTCTGCAGCGGCTGCTCAGCGGGATGAACGGCCTGCGACTGCAGGATGCTGCCGAACAGAGTCCCTACAAGCTCAGCTACGAACTGGGGGAGATGCTGCCGCCGGAGGCCTGCGCTCCCTTCGTAGAGGATGTAAGGCGTCGCCTGAACGAAGCTGGGCTGACCGCCCGGGTGGTGTTCAGCAGTGCTGTTCAGCTCGACCTTCTTCCCCCCAGCGCGGGCAAGGGGGCCGTCGCCGGCTTCCTGCAGACGATGCTGGGACTGCGCCCCGACCAGGTGCTCTGCTGTGGCGACTCCGGCAACGACAGCTCGATGCTGGGTGGCCCCTGGTGGGGGGTGATGGTGGCAAATGCCAGGCCGGAACTGATCAGCTGGTGGGAGCAGCACCGCCCCAACACGCTGTTGCGTGCCACCCGCAGCTATGCCGGGGCCATCTCGGAGGCCCTGGAAACACTTCCCCTGCTCTGAGGGGTTGCCGAGCCAGCTGCAGCCTGCTCTGCGCTGCAGGACGACAACTTGCTCGTGCCAGGACTTGATGGGTCCTGCTGGCCGCTGCCATCAGGTCTGCCACGGGCGAACACTGCTGACCCCGGTCGCCTCCTGGCCTGGGCAGCTTTGCTGGCGTTGACGACTGATGCCACCCGAATCCCAGACCTGCTGGTGTTGTGACAGTGCGGGAAGAGTCCTATGGGTTCACCGTGAGTCCGGAAGTTGGAGTGTTAGGTTATTGGGGTGTGGTTGAGAAGAGCCAAACGGCTCGATCAACTGCCGAACCTGGACAACTCAAAAGATTAGGAACCAACGCCAACGCTGCGTTGACCAGATTCTTTCATAAGAAAGCAATCAAGTCAACAGTACAAGCAGTTTTGGTGTGAGGTCCCGTCAAACAATTTTCGAATCATTCACAGTAGCTTGATTACTTTAACAAAGCTAATTTGTTAAAGTAATTCTAAAGCCCGTACTGTATGAATTGATTCAAGCCGGATCTGAGACATCCCGGACGAGTTGGTAGAGCATATTTTGCTTTACAAGCTCAACTCTTGAAGCTCTAGAAATAGAGTTCTCCTTGAGTACAACTTCAATGATTGTGTTCAAGGTAAACTGTTCTGAGGCATAAAGCCAACAGGGAGCAGTCTAAAATGGAGAGTTTGATCCTGGCTCAGGATGAACGCTGGCGGCGTGCTTAACACATGCAAGTCGAACGCACCTTCGGGTGAGTGGCGGACGGGTGAGTAACGCGTGGGAATCTGGCCCTAGGAGGGGGACAACGGTTGGAAACGGCCGCTAATACCCCATATGGCGAGAGCTGAAATGAATTTTCGCCTGGGGATGAGCCCGCGTCTGATTAGCTAGTTGGTGGGGTAAATGCTCACCAAGGCATCGATCAGTAGCTGGTCTGAGAGGACGATCAGCCACACTGGGACTGAGACACGGCCCAGACTCCTACGGGAGGCAGCAGTGGGGAATTTTCCGCAATGGGCGAAAGCCTGACGGAGCAACGCCGCGTGAGGGATGAAGGCCTTTGGGCTGTAAACCTCTTTTCTCAAGGAAGAAGATCTGACGGTACTTGAGGAATAAGCCACGGCTAATTCCGTGCCAGCAGCCGCGGTAATACGGGAGTGGCAAGCGTTATCCGGAATTATTGGGCGTAAAGCGTCCGCAGGTGGCCTAGCAAGTCCGTTGTTAAATCGTGGGGCTTAACCCCATCATGATGGTGGAAACTGCTGGGCTTGAGTGTGGTAGGGGCAGAGGGAATTCCCGGTGTAGCGGTGAAATGCGTAGATATCGGGAAGAACACCAGTGGCGAAGGCGCTCTGCTGGGCCATCACTGACACTCATGGACGAAAGCCAGGGGAGCGAAAGGGATTAGATACCCCTGTAGTCCTGGCCGTAAACGATGAACACTAGGTGTCGGGGGAATCGACCCCTTCGGTGCCGTAGCCAACGCGTTAAGTGTTCCGCCTGGGGAGTACGCACGCAAGTGTGAAACTCAAAGGAATTGACGGGGGCCCGCACAAGCGGTGGAGTATGTGGTTTAATTCGATGCAACGCGAAGAACCTTACCAGGGCTTGACATCCTGCGAATCTCTGAGAAATTGGAGAGTGCCTTCGGGAGCGCAGTGACAGGTGGTGCATGGCTGTCGTCAGCTCGTGTCGTGAGATGTTGGGTTAAGTCCCGCAACGAGCGCAACCCACGTCTTTAGTTGCCAGCATTAAGTTGGGCACTCTAGAGAGACCGCCGGTGACAAACCGGAGGAAGGTGTGGACGACGTCAAGTCATCATGCCCCTTACGTCCTGGGCTACACACGTACTACAATGCTACGGATAAAGGGCAGCAAACTCGCGAGAGCTAGCAAATCCCGTAAACCGTGGCTCAGTTCAGATCGTAGGCTGCAACTCGCCTACGTGAAGTAGGAATCGCTAGTAATCGCAGGTCAGCATACTGCGGTGAATACGTTCCCGGGCCTTGTACACACCGCCCGTCACACCATGGAAGTTGGCCACGCCCGAAGTCGTTACTCCAACCCTTGTGGAGGAGGACGCCGAAGGTGGGGCTGATGACTGGGGTGAAGTCGTAACAAGGTAGCCGTACCGGAAGGTGCGGCTGGATCACCTCCTAACAGGGAGACAATAACTGATTTCGATGTTTGGTAACAACTACTAAACCGAAGTCCTGTCATCTCTATGGTCGATCGGTACCTCGTCAAAGTTAATTTACTTTGATTGGTTTCTAATCTTTGTCTAGGTCACACCCCAACTGTTGATGGACGTAAGAATCTGAAAGGATTCTCGGGCCATTAGCTCAGGTGGTTAGAGCGCACCCCTGATAAGGGTGAGGTCCCTGGTTCAAGTCCAGGATGGCCCATCAGGATTTGGGGGTTTAGCTCAGTTGGTAGAGCACCTGCTTTGCAAGCAGGATGTCAGCGGTTCAAGTCCGCTAACCTCCACTGATTCTTTTTACTGTAAAGCAAAGAGTCAACCATCTTGATAATTTCGTGGCCTCGACAGCTGATCTAAGAATTCAGCCTTTTTTCTTCTCTTATCTTAACAAGAAGATGAAAAAATGCTGAACTTTAAAAAGTTCAGTTTGAACCTTGAAAACTGCATAGGTGAGTCTGGAAAAGCATCTCATGGACTCTTTCTCGATTTTAAGTCTGCTTAAATAGCATACTATATCTGAGAAAGAAGTTCTGTTTTGAGAGCCAAGACACCAATTGTTAATTTCCTTTTTAGGAATTTTCTTGGATGATCTGTCATTGGCAGAGCATACAATGAAAATCAGTTGGTGTTGAAGGTCAAGCTACAAAGGGCTTACGGCGGATACCTTGGCACACAGAGGCGATGAAGGACGTGGTTACCTGCGATAAGTCTCGGGGAGCTGGAAGCATGCATTGATCCGGGAATTTCCGAATGGGGCAACCCTTTACACGGCCACCTGAATTTATAGGGTGGAACGAGTCAACCCAGCGAATTGAAACATCTTAGTAGCTGGAGGAAAGGAAAGTAAAAACGACTCCCTCAGTAGCGGCGAGCGAAATGGGAAAAGCCTAAACCAATAGATTCGTCTATTGGGGTTGTGGGACATCAACATGGATCAGCGAGGCTAGAGGAAGCACTTGAAAGGTGCACCATAGAGGGTGAAAGTCCCGTACTCGAAAGCTAAGCTGGCCTAGATGTATCCCGAGTAGCACGGAGCACGTGAAATTCCGTGTGAATCTGCGAGGACCACCTCGTAAGGCTAAGTACTCCTGTGTGACCGATAGCGAAACAGTACCGCGAGGGAAAGGTGAAAAGAACCCCGGGAGGGGAGTGAAACAGAACATGAAACCGTAAGCCTACAAGCAATGGAAGCCCTACTGATAGGGTGACCGTGTGCCTGTTGAAGAATGAGCCGGCGACTTATAGGCACTGGCGGGTTAAGGGGGTAATCCTGGAGCCATAGCGAAAGCGAGTCTTAATAGGGCGATTGTCAGTGTTTATAGACCCGAACCCGGGTGATCTAACCATGGCCAGGATGAAGCTTGGGTGATACCAAGTGGAGGTCCGAACCGACTGATGTTGAAAAATCAGCGGATGAGCTGTGGTTAGCGGTGAAATGCCAATCGAACCCGGAGCTAGCTGGTTCTCCCCGAAATACGTTGAGGCGTAGCGTTTAGTGCTCCAGCAGGGGGGTAAAGCCACCGTTTCGGTGCGGGCTGCGAGAGCGGTACCAAATCGTGACGAACTCTGAATACCCTGTGAGAAACTAGGCAGTCAGACTGTGGGGGATAAGCTCCATGGTCGAAAGGGAAACAGCCCAGACCACCAGCTAAGGTCCTTAAATTACCGCTAAGTGATAAAGGAGGTAGGGTTGCCCAGACAACCAGGAGGTTTGCCTAGAAGCAGCCATCCTCAAAGGAGTGCGTAATAGCTCACTGGTCGAGCGATCCTGCGCCGAAAATGAACGGGGCTAAGCGGTATACCGAAGCTGTGGATTCTATGAATGGTAGGGGAGCGTTCCATTTGGTGTGAAGCGTCAGCGTGAGCGGGCGTGGACTATATGGAAGTGAGAATGTCGGCTTGAGTAGCGAAAACATGGGTAAGAATCCCATGCACCGAAACCCCAAGGCTTCCTCCGTCAAGCTCGTCTGCGGAGGGTTAGTCAGGACCTAAGGCGAGGCCGAAAGGCGTAGTCGATGGACAACGGGTTAACATTCCCGTACCGATTGTTGTTTGGAAAGGGGGACGGAGAAGGCTAGGCCAGCCAGATATTGGTTATTCTGGTTCAAGCATTTGAGGCGTTGATAGGTGGAGAAAACACCTTGAGCTGAGATGTGAGTACGAGCTCCTACGGGAGCGAAGTGGTTGATGTCATGCTTCCAAGAAAAGCCCTGCACTCCGTTAAGCAACAATTGCCTGTACCCAAAACCGACACAGGTGGGGTGGTTGAGAATACCAAGGTGCGCGAGGTAACTCTCTCTAAGGAACTCGGCAAAATCGCCCCGTAACTTCGGGAGAAGGGGTGCCAGCGAGAGCTGGTCGCAGTGAAGAGTCCCAGGCGACTGTTTACCAAAAACACAGGTCTCCGCTAAGTCGCAAGACGATGTATGGGGGCTGACGCCTGCCCAGTGCCGGAAGGTTAAGGAAGTTGGTTAGCGTAAGCAAAGCTGACGACTGAAGCCCCGGTGAACGGCGGCCGTAACTATAACGGTCCTAAGGTAGCGAAATTCCTTGTCAGGTAAGTTCTGACCCGCACGAAAGGCGTAACGATCTGGGAGCTGTCTCGGAGAGAGACTCGGCGAAATAGAATTGTCTGTGAAGATGCGGACTACGTACACCCGGACAGAAAGACCCTATGAAGCTTTACTGTAGCTAGGTATTGTGCTCGGGCTTTGAATGCGCAGGATAGGTGGGAGACGTTGAAGTAGTGCTTGTGGGTGCTACTGAGTCACTGGTGAGATACCACTCTTTCAAGGCTAGAGTTCTAACGCTCACCCGTTATCCGGGGAGTGGACAGTATCTGGTGGGCAGTTTGACTGGGGCGGTCGCCTCCAAAAAGGTAACGGAGGCGTGCAAAGGTTCCCTTAGGCTGGTTGGAAATCAGCCGTCAAGTGCAAAGGCAGAAGGGAGCTTGACTGTGAGACCTACAAGTCGAACAGGGACGAAAGTCGGCCTTAGTGATCCGACGGTTCTGCGTGGAAGGGCCGTCGCTCAACGGATAAAAGTTACTCTAGGGATAACAGGCTGATCTCCCCCAAGAGTTCACATCGACGGGGAGGTTTGGCACCTCGATGTCGGCTCATCGCAACCTGGGGCTGAAGTCGGTCCCAAGGGTTGGGCTGTTCGCCCATTAAAGCGGTACGCGAGCTGGGTTCAGAACGTCGTGAGACAGTTCGGTCCATATCCGGTGTACGCGTAAGAACATTGAGAGGATTTCTCCTTAGTACGAGAGGACCGGGAGGAACGCACCTCTGGTGTACCAGTTATCGTGCCAACGGTAAACGCTGGGTAGCCATGTGCGGAGTGGATAACCGCTGAAGGCATCTAAGTGGGAAGCCCACCTCAAGATGAGTGTTCTCATGGCATAAGCCAGTAAGGTCACGGGAAGATTACCCGTTGATAGGCTCTAAGTAGAAGCCTGGCAACAGGTGAAGCTGAGGAGTACTAATAGACCGAGGGCTTGACCACAAATAGCTTTTCCAGACTACGACCCTATGCAGTTCTCAGGGTTCAATTGCTGATCGATTTCTTACTTGGTATCCATAGCGCAGTAGAACCACTCCGATCCATCCCGAACTCGGCTGTGAAATGCTGCTACGGCGACGATAGTTAGGGGGTTGCCCCTTGTGAAAATAGCTCGATGCCAAGTTAAGCTTTTTGTTAATTTATTTTAACAGTAAGAAAGAGTCTCTTTAATTAGGGACTCTTTCTTGCTGTTTCTTTCTAAGCTTTGGAAAATCTGGATGTAAGCCACAAGTTGACCCTTGCAACATCGCCTCAGCCAGGAAGAGCGCCAGCGGATGCGCGGATGCAGAGTTTGCGGCACTGCTACCCAGGCAGATCCTGCCAACCTTCGTCGATCAGGGCATTGACATCGGGATTCTGAGGGAGAAGATGGATGAATCGCCGCCACAGTGGTGCGGCGAGCCTGGCTGCGTGAGCGGCATCGGCAAGCACGGAATGACCACCAGACAGGTCTTCCCATGACCAATTCAGCCTGATTCAAGGGTAGACTGCAGCTTTTAACTTGACAGCTCACGGCAAGATTTGCGATCAGATGCTGAGTTTACTATAATTGCCCTAAGTTTAGATAAATCGACATGGACAATCCAAGTCAATGCCTTCTCGAATCGAATCGCTGTGAAGAATCACAACGAGACAAAATTTGCAAGTTAAAATATGTCAAGTTTTCAATACTTAAGTCTGCATGGGAATCTGTCAGGCAATTGGCAGATATGTCAATGAAATGGCATAGTCCATTTCATCCAGTTTCCGCTGTGGCCATGGTTATACTCGTGACAGTTTTTGTTGGGGATGCCCATGCTGCTTGCGATAAAGACGCTAGAAAGCAGCACTACCGCTCCGAATGTCTGGAAGTTGAATATAAAAATTATGACAATATATGGAAAAAGAATAAAGTCACAGGACGTAATATATGCTGGGAATATGGCAAGGTCGTTGCAAAAATCGATCTAATGAGTTGGAAGGACCGCACATGGCATTTGGAAACTTACAAACAAAGAGAATGGAATGGTGATGCAAATATTCGAGGTGTCTACTGCTGTGAGGATTTGAGCGATCTTTGCAATATTTCGGATATAGTGGATGCCGATTCGTGCCTTGAGCGATTTGCTCAAAGCCCCGCTGCCAATAAGTGTGATCCGCCGAAGGTAACTGTTTTTGGCGGTGATCAGTGCAAGTTTACAACATCGTGCGATACTCACATTTTTAGGACGAGTTTGATCGTGAAGTGGATCGACGTTCCTGATAATCTCTACAGTTGCTACCCTGGATTGCTTCAACTCGGCCCTTGCCTCTAAGAGTTTGCTGAAAAACTCAGATCCCTTCTGGCACAATGGGGTCTTGCTTTTCTCAAGATGTCTTGCACTAGGGGGGAGCGACGCTTTGGACTAGGGCTGAGTACTGATGCTTCCAGCCATGTCTGTTATCACTCATGGCTGATTTACTTTTGGGCACCCCGAAAAATTGCCGCTTCCTCATTGACAAGTCCTGGTGACCGACGCAATCCCTTGTCACTATTGATGTCTTCATGGCAACGGGCCACCCACAGGGGAAGGTTGATTGATTTTTCGAGGTGCCTTTTTTCAGGATGCCCTACTTGCCAACGGCCGGAACGCATCAGCAGCTGGGGGCACTGCAAACAAGCTGCTGCAGAGAAAGGATTGGAACCACTATGCCGCCTTGCCCCAGGTTTCGACCTGGCGGAAACCAGGATGGGAGGCAACAGCGGGGCGCCGTTTCCGGCTCGGAGACCGGTCTACTTTGCCTTCGCGACATGCCTCCCGGATCGAAAGGGAGTCAGATCGGAAAACTGTGTAGGGCAAAAGGCCAACACAGCAGCTCCTGGGGCATCTTAGGGGCCTCCACCCGGACGGGGCCAGATCTGTTCCAGCGCTGCGAGTCGCTGCCGGAGTTCCCGCTGTCGACTCTCCGTGCTGGCCCCGCTGAACAGGAAGGTCACATGGCCCATCTTGCGACCAGGTCTGGCCTCGGCCTTGCCGTACCAATGGAGATGGGCCCCCGGCAGGTCAGCGATGGCCTCTCGCAGGGGGCGGTAATCACCGCAGTGGGATTCGAAGCCCAGCAGGTTCACCATCAGGGCACCTGGGGCCGTCAACTGGACGGGGCCCAGGGGCAGCCCGGAGACGGCGCGCAGGTGCTGTGCGAATTGACTGGTGCCGGCAGCCTCGATGGTGAGATGGCCGGAGTTGTGGGTGCGGGGCGCCATCTCGTTGACGAGCAGTCCCTGGGGGGCAAGGAACAGCTCCATGGCCAGCACACCGACGTAGTCGAGGCTCTCCAGCAGAGAGGCAATGATGGTGCGAGCACGGGCCTCCACCGGGTGGGGGACCGGCGCCGGACACTGCACCCAGTGACAGACCCGCTGGTGCTGATGGGTCTCCATGAGCGGATAGCAACGCACTTCGCCACGGCTGGAGCGGGCGGCAACGACGGCAAGTTCCCGCTCGAAAGGAACAAGGGCCTCCAGGTACCACTCGCCGGGATCCACGCCCATGGCCAGGGCCTCCAGGGCAACCCGGTTCGGGATGTACTCCGTGCCGCGGCCGTCATAGCCACCCCGGCACCGCTTCGCCATCAGGGGAAAGCCGAGGGCCGCCAGCCTGGCAGGTTTGCGCAACGCCTCCTTCAGGCCGATCCAGGCGGGCGACGCGACATCGAGGCTGTCCAGCAGTTCCCGCTGCCGTCGCTTGTCCACCAGCGCCTTAAGAGCCGCCAGGCCAGGCCGGAACAGCACTCCCTCATCGGCCAGCTCGGCCATGGTCTGCAGATCGACCAGTTCGTTCTCACAGGTGATCACCTCGCACTGGCGAGCCAGTTCACGCACGCTGTCCGGGGCAGCCAGCGGCCCCAGTACCAGGCCGTGGGCATGGCTGGCGGCGGGATCCTCAGCTGAAGGGGTCTGGGCCATCAGCGTCAGACCCAGACCTGGCGCCGCAGCCGCCATCATCTGGGCCAGCTGCCCGCCACCGATCACGCCCACCTGTCGGGCAGTGGTGGCCACCGTGTCGGCCCGGGATGTCCGGGCGGTGGTCTCGGGATTCAGTGACAGGCTCATGGGACGGCCCTGGCCGCTGCATGGCGACAGTCTGAACAGTGACGCTGTCGCACCCGGGCCGGAGCGGCCGCCTGCCCCACCCCCCTGGCAGGGGCCGCCTGGATGGACCCGTCCCTGCAGGATCGGCCTGGGCTGCGGCCACAATGCCTGGTGGACGTTTCGCCCCGGCAGAGCAACCCGATGAGGCTCACCAGCGCAGGCCGCCAGGCCCGGACGATATCCGTGGCCCTGCGGGACAGGCCCTATGAAATCCACATCGCTGCAGGACTGCGCCATCAACTGGGAGATGCCCTTGCGGCCTGTGGGATCAGCAGCGGCACCAAGGTGCTTGTGGTCACCAATCCCGCCGTGGACGGTCCCTATGGAGCAGCGGTGAGCGCCAGCCTGAAGACGGCCGGGTTCCATGCCGAGTGTCTGGTCATTGCTGCAGGGGAGGAGCAGAAGACAATGGCCGGCCTGGCGACCATCCACGCCGCCTGCTTCCGGCAGCGGCTCGAGCGGGGGTCTCTGATCGTGGCTCTGGGCGGCGGTGTGGTGGGGGATATGGCAGGTTTTGCCGCTGCCACCTGGCTGCGCGGGATTGCTGTCGTGCAGGTACCAACCACCCTGCTGGCCATGGTGGATGCCTCCATCGGCGGCAAGACCGGGGTCAACCATCCCGGTGGCAAGAACCTGATCGGCGCCTTTCATCAGCCCCGCCTGGTGCTGATCGATCCCGAAACCCTTGAAACGCTGCCGCAGCGGGAATTCCGTGCCGGCATGGCCGAAGTGATCAAATACGGTGTGATCAGTGACGTGGCCCTGTTCGAGCGGCTGGAGCGACACGGCCCGTTGAACAGCGTCAGTGCCGTGGGCGCGGAGTTGCTCCAGGCGCTGCTGGAGGCCTCCACTGCCGCAAAAGCACGGGTGGTGGCCGCGGATGAGCTGGAGGGGGGCCTGCGGGCCATCCTCAACTACGGCCACAGCCTCGGCCACGCCTTGGAAAGCCTGAGCGGCTACGGCACCTATCTTCATGGCGAAGCGGTGGCCCTGGGGATGCATGCCATCGGCCTGATCGCCCAGCGCATGGGGGCCTGGACCGCCGCCGAGCAACAGCGGCAGGCACGGTTGATCGAGGCCTGCGGGCTGCCCCTTGTCTGGCCATCCCTCGATGTCGACGCAGTGCTCGATTGTCTTCAGAGGGATAAGAAAGTGCGTGGCGGCAAGGTCCGCTTCGTGCTGCCCAGGGCCATTGGTCGGGTGGAGATCACCGCCGCGGTGGAAACGGCACTGGTAGGCGAGGTGGTCAGTGAACTGATGGCCTGAAGGTTGGCCGGCAAGGCTCCATTCAGGGCTGTGGGGCGGCGAACATGGCCGGCTCCATGGCGGGGGCCCGTAGTCCCAGCAGGATCCAGCGGAAATCACCCAATCCAGCTGGATCCACCAGGCGCAGCATGGCCTCGCGGCGCCGCAGCCGCTCGGCCAGGTCAGGGCCGTCAGGGGCGGAGAGGGCTGCAAGACGGCCCGCCAGCCCCAGAGCCAGCAGGCCCTCCCCCTGGCGGACCTGCCCCAGTGGCTCGTAGCCGGCAGCCCTGGCCTGGCGGATGATCAGTTCCAGGCAGAGGTGGGCGGTGAGATCGCTTTGCCCGGGCCGTGCGAAGGGGTCGCTGCCCGCCTGCTGCCGGTAGTAGGTCATCAGCGTGCCGCTGGCCCGCCGGGGAGAGAAATACCGGCGTGCCTCCAGGGCGTAGTCGATCAGCCAGAGCCAGCCGCTGACGAGGCAGCCGGCCGCGTTGGTCAGCCAGTCGCCGGCCGCGGCGTTCCACTCCGTTGTCCAGCCCTCCCCGTAGGCGGGGCTCAGGGGGTCGGAGCCAAGGCTCCGCAACGCGTCCAGTTCGGCTGTTGTCAGGGGCTTCCCCTCGGCCCATGCCAGGGAAAGGTCGTTGCCGCAGCCGCAGAGCGCCACGTCCAGCCAGCGCAGCACTGCGTCGCGGCGACAGAGACGGCGCACGGGCAGGGCGTCGAGGACTTCGTTGGCCAGGTGAAGGCCCACCACGGGTGCGCGCTGCAATGTTTCGGTCGAGGCATGACGCCAGGGGAGCCGAGCCGCGGCCAGGCGCTCCGCCTGACGCCGGGCCAGTCCGGGGTTCGGTTCCACCAGCACCAACTCCAGCCGCTCCCGCAAGGATGGCCTCGCTTCCAGCAGGGCAGCGGCCAGCTGAGCAGCTCCGTGGCCTTCGCCAGGACCCCACTCCACCACACTCAGCGGGCCTGAATGCGCAACAGCCAGACAATCCAGCGCCTGCAGGATCTGGGGCAGCAGCCCGTCGATGAAACAGGGGCCGAGGCTGGTGCTGGTGGTGAAGTCCCCGGCCGGTCCGATCTGCAGGTGACCACTGCCATAGGCCCCATGGTCTGCATCATGGAGCACCCAGGCCATGTAGGTGGCGAAGTCGACGCGGCCGCCATGCTCCCGCAGACGTTGCACAAGCCAGGGGGGCAGTGCCGGGCTGCTCACGGTGAGGAAGGCTCCTGCACAACAATGGGTCGGTCTCGAAACCCTGCCATGGCCTGGCTCGTTGGTGTGCTGCTCAGCCTCGCCCTGACCCTTGCCGGGCCCGTCCCGATGGCGGTTCAGGCCTACGACAACCCGGAGCTGTTGCCTGGCAGGCAGGCAGCGGTCATTGACCTGGCCAGGGTCTTCACCGAACCCCAGCGGCAGAGCCTCAACACCGAGTTGGAGCGATTCGAGGCCGAGCAGGGCTGGAAGATCCGGGTGCTGACCCAGTACGACCGGACCCCCGGCCTGGCTGTGAAGGAGTACTGGGATCTCGATGAAACCAGCCTGCTGGTGGTGGCGGATCCCCGCGGCGGCAACCTGCTCAACTTCAATGTGGGCGAGGCCCTGTTCGCCCTGATGCCGCGCACCTACTGGGTGGAGCTGCAGACCCGCTTCGGGAATCAGTTCTTCGTGCGTGACAACGGTGAAGACGCCGCCGTACTCACTGCCGTTCACAGCGTGGAGGGCTGCCTTGAACAGGGTGGCTGCCAGGTGGTGCCCGGACTGCCACGGGAGCAGTGGCTGCTGACCCTCGCCATCTCTCTGCTGGGTGGCCTGGTGGTGGGTTTCGCCGCTCATCCGCGCAGGCGGGGGGACACCATCGCCTGGACCTGGGTGCTGCTGCTCTCGCCCCTTTGGGTGATGCTGTTCGGGGTGCTGGGCCTGGGGCCGATCCTCACCCGCACCCACGATGCACTGCCGATCCTGTGCAACAGCATCGGCTTCCTGGCCACTGCCACCGCCGCCTACCTGACCCACCAGCTCTGGGAAGGGCGGAGCGAAGCCTCAGGCGGCTGAGCGGCATCAGGTTCGTCGCGTCCTCAGGCCGATGGGAGCGTTTCACCCCGCAGGCTCCAGTCGAGCAGCTGGAGGGGGTGGTAGACCGGCAGGGGCTGGGGCTGGTCGCCCATGTGGCGACGGATCTGCAGACTGCAGCCGATGTTGGCCGAGACGGCGATATCGGCACCGCTGCTGGCAAGATCAGCGGCCTTCATGGCGCCCAGTTCGGCGGCCTCGCGGGGTTGCACCACGTTGTAGATACCGGCACTGCCGCAACAGAGACCGGCATCGGTGGCTTCCACCAGGCTGAGTCCAGGAATCTCCTGCAACAGCTCCCGTGGCTGGGCGGCGATGCCCTGGCCGTGAAGCATGTGACAGGCGTCATGGAACACAGCCCGCAGTGGCGCCTGACGCAGCGGCCGCAGAGGGGCTGCCAGACCCACCCGGTGGAGGAATTCCTGCACATCCAGGACCTGGCTGGCGAAACCCGTGGCCCGCTCTGCCCAGACCGGATCTCTCGCCAGGATCCGGTCATACAGCTTGAGGGTGTGGCCGCAACCCGAGGCCGCCACCAGCACCGCATCCAGGGGGTCCGGACCGCCGGGAGCAGCTGGCCCGATCGCCGCCGCGAAGCAGTCGATCAGGGCCCTGGCGAGGGCCTCGGTGTGGGCATCCTCTCCCTGGTGGGCGGTCATGGCGCCGCAGCAGGTCTGACCGGGGGGAACCACCACCTCGATGCCATTGGCGGCCAGCACCCTGGCGGCCGCATGGTTGACCGTCGGATCGAAGACCCGTTGCACACAACCGAGCACCAGCCCGACCCTGTAGCGGCGTTGCCCCTGGGCTGGCACCAGCGGCGGCAGGCCATCACGGAAGGCCTCGATGGCCAGCGGCGGAAGCAGGCGTTCCATCGCCTCGATCTCGGGGCCGAACAGCGCCGTGAGGCCCGTGCGCCGGGCCAGCCGCTGCAGAGGGCCGCCGGCATAGGCCTGCAGGGGACGCAGCAGGGGACGCAGGCGATCCGGATAGGGCAGGAGGCTGAACAGGGCCTGGCGGAAAGCCTGCTGCCAGGGAGAGCGATGACCCGTCTGCCGCAGAGCCGGGCGAACCGCGCTGATCACCTGGTCGTAGCGCACGCCGGCAGGACATGCGGTCACACAGGCGAAGCAACCGAGACAGCTTTCGAAATGTTCAGCCACATCGGCCAGCTCGAGGCTGGCTGCCTCCACGCCGCGCAGCAAGTGGAGACGGCCGCGGGGGGAATCCATCTCGCTGCCCGTGACCCGGTAGCTCGCACAGGAGGTGAGGCAGAAGCCGCAGTGCACACAGGGGTCGATGGCGCTGTCCGGGATCGCGGCGAGGAAGCGACGGGCCAGCGCCTCTTTCGTCTCCGCTGTGGATGACAGCCCCATTGCTGCTGCGGAAGCGGTGGACTCGACGGCCGGGGGTGCGGCACCGGCAGGGGTCAGCGGGTCGGTGGGGGAGGCGAGAGGAACAGCCACGCTCAGAACACGGGGAGATCGGCAAGGGAGACGGCCCTGGCCCCAAGCCGCGAGGACTCCGCACAACTGCTGGGGGTGGGAAAGATCTTGGTGGGGTTGGCCTGCCGCCGGGGGTCGATGGCCCTGCGCACCAGCTGCATGGTGTCCAGATCCTCCGGCTTGAACATCAACCCCATATAGTCCCGCTTGTCGGAGCCCACACCGTGCTCTCCGGTGATGCTGCCACCAACCGACAGACAAAGCCGCAGGATGTCTGCGCCGAGGGCCTCCACCCGCTCGACGATGCCGGGCTCGCGGCGGTCGTAGAGCAGCAGGGGATGAAGGTTGCCATCCCCTGCATGAAACACGTTGGCGATGGGAATCCCGGAGCGGTCACTGAGCGCCTCGATGGCTGCCAGCACCCTGGGCAAGGTGCTGCGCGGCACCACGCCATCCTGAACGTAGTAGTCGGGCGTGACACGGCCCATGGCGGCAAAGGCCGACTTGCGGCCTTTCCAGAGACGCTCTCGCTCGGCCCGGGTCTCGGCGAGCTGCAGCCGCACCGCACCACAGCCGCGGCAGAGGTCGGCAGCACGGCGGCTGGCCAGAGCCACCTCGGCGTTCTGACCATCCAGTTCGACCAGCAGCGCGGCGGCGGAATCACGGTCGTAGCAGCCGGTACGCAGCAGATCCTCCGCCGCATTGATGCTGAGGCGATCCATGATCTCCATGCCGGCGGGAAGGATGCCGGCGGCGGTGATGGCGCTGACAGCTTCACCGGCTGCCTCCATGGCGCTGAATTCAGCCAGCAGCACCCGCACCGCCTCGGGTGCCCGCAGCAACCGCAGGGTGATGGCCGTGGCGATGCCCAGGGTGCCCTCGCTGCCGATGAACAACCCGCGCAGGTCGAGACCGGGCATCTCCGCCAGGGCGCCGCCGAAGCGGCTGGTGGTGCCGTCCGGCAGCACAACGTCGAGTCCGAGCACGTGGCTGCTGGTGACGCCGTACTTGAGACAATGCACGCCGCTGGAATTTTCCGCCACATTGCCGCCGACGCTGCAGACCACCTGGGAGGAGGGGTCGGGGGCGAAGTAGAAGCCATCGCCCTGCACGGCCCGGGTCACCCAGCTGTTGACCACACCGGGTTCAACCGTGATGGTCTGGTTGTCCAGATCCACCGCAAGAATGCGCCTCATCCGGGATGTGGCGATCACCACGGCATTCTCCGGCGGCACGGCCCCACCGGAGAGGCCGGTGCCGCTGCCCCGGGCGACGAAGGGCACACCGAGCCGATGGCAGAGGGCCACCGCCTGCCGCACCTCCTCGGCAGTGGTGGGAAGCACCACCAGTTCAGGGGCCTGGCGGTGCAGGGTCAGTCCGTCGGCGTCGTAGGCCAGCAGCTGCTCCCGGCGCTGCACCAACCGCTCCTTGCCGAGCGCACGCTCGAAACGGCGGCGGATGTCAGGCCAGTCGGGAGCCACCAGGGTCATGGCTTGACCGGCGGCATCTCCCCAGCGTCAGCGGCCCCCTGGCTTACGGCATCGTCTGCATCGTTGGCAAACTCGAAGTCGGCCAGGGCCTCATCCACTGCCGAGCCGGGGGACGTGCGGTCCCGAAGGTTCGAGAACTTGCGCAGCGCATTCATCAGGCTGAAGGGGTCCAGGCCTTCCAGCAGGAGGGGGTTGGAGCCTCCCGCTTCACCCATCGCTGAGCTGGTGGTGGGATCGAGCTTGCCTGGCTGCTGCCAGATGGCCTCACCTGTCTGAGCCACTGCAGGCAGCACAAGGCTCAGACAGGCCAACAGCAGGAGAGCGCCCCGCAGCGGGGGGCCGGTCATGGTGTGGGGCATGGCTCTGGGAGCTCAGCGGAGCGATGGCTGCTCGGCAAGGCAGCTGCTTCAAGCTTAGGATCAGCGGAGTGTGACCCAGCCGGATCCCTGGCGTTGCTGCCCGCGTCACTGCCACCATGCGGATTGCCAGCTGGAACGTCAACTCCCTGCGCAGTCGCCTGGCGCAGGTGCTGGCCTGGCTGGAGCGGGAACGGGTGGAGGTGCTCTGCCTGCAGGAAACGAAGGTGGACGACCCTCTGTTTCCCCATGCCCCCTTCGCAGCCATGAACTATGGGGCGGTGATCTCGGGCCAGAAGGCTTACAACGGCGTGGCGATCCTGAGCACACTTCCCCTGGAGGACGTGGACATCGGCTTTGATGCTCTGCTGGAAGACGAGGAAGCCGAGCGCCTCAGTGTGCAGAAGCGGCTGATCAGCGCCAGGGTCGGCGGCATCAGAGTGCTGAATCTCTACGTTCCCAACGGCGCGGAGCTGGGGTCCCCGAAATATGCCTACAAGCTGGGCTGGCTGCACTGCCTGGCGCGCTATCTGGCCGCACGGCCCATGGATGACGGTCCCCTGTGCATGGTGGGGGATTTCAACATCGCGCCGGAGGACCGGGACCTGCATGCACCCGAGCGGCTGCGCGGCAGGATCATGGCCAGTGCAGCGGAGCGGGATGCCCTCGGAGCCGTGCTGGCTGACGGGCTGAAGGATGTGTTCCGCCGTTTCGAGCAGGATTCGGGCCACTGGAGCTGGTGGGACTACCGCAGCCGCGCCTGGGAGCGGGACAGGGGCTGGCGGATCGATCACATCTATCTGGACGAGCCCCTGTACGCTGCTGCCGAGACCTGCGTGATGCACCGGTCTGCGCGGGGCGAGGACAAGCCCAGCGACCATGTTCCGGTGGTGGTCACATTGTCGCCCAACGCCGCGGCTGCGTCAGGATGGTGAACTGTGACCCGGTACGACAGTCCCAGGTGCGTACCCTCAACTGCCGCTGAACCGACGTTCCGGACACTCCCTTGGTGCTCAACACGACCCACTCCCAAGACGTCTTCGCCGCCGCCCAGGCCCTCATGCCCGGTGGCGTGAGCTCTCCGGTGCGTGCCTTCCGGTCCGTCGGCGGCCAGCCGATCGTGTTCGACCGGGTGAAGGGCGCCTACGCCTGGGACATCGATGGCAATCGCTACATCGATTACGTCGGCAGCTGGGGTCCGGCCATCTGTGGCCATGCCCATCCCGAGGTGATCGGAGCGCTGCAGGCGGCGCTGGAAAAGGGCACGAGCTTCGGTGCCCCCTGTGAACTGGAGAACACACTGGCCGGGTTGGTGATCGAAGCAGTGCCCTCCGTGGAGATGGTGCGTTTCGTGAACTCGGGTACCGAGGCCTGCATGTCGGTGCTGCGCCTGGTCCGGGCCTTCACCCGTCGCGACAAGCTGATCAAGTTCGAAGGCTGCTACCACGGCCATGCAGACATGTTCCTGGTCCAGGCCGGTTCCGGTGTGGCCACCCTCGGTCTGCCCGATTCTC
The DNA here is from genome assembly GCA_004768415.1 of Aphanocapsa feldmannii 277cV. GTDB lineage: Bacteria > Cyanobacteriota > Cyanobacteriia > PCC-6307 > Cyanobiaceae > Aphanocapsa_A > Aphanocapsa_A feldmannii. Next base: position 145,708 of record SRMO01000050.1, read on the forward strand.
CAGGCGTGCCCCGTTCCACGACGGCCAACACCCTCACCGCCCCCTACAACGACCTCGAGGCCGTCAAGGTCCTGTTTGCCGACAACAAGGGGGAGATTGCCGGCGTGATCCTGGAGCCGGTGGTGGGCAACTCCGGTTTCATTCCCCCCGATCCCGGATTCCTCGAAGGCCTGCGGGAACTGACCAAGGAAAACGGTGCTCTGCTGGTCTTCGACGAGGTGATGACGGGGTTCCGCATCGCCTACGGCGGTGCCCAGCAGAAATTCGGCGTCACGCCGGACGTCACGACCATGGGCAAGGTGATCGGTGGCGGTCTGCCGGTGGGTGCCTACGGTGGCCGGGCAGACATCATGGCGATGGTGGCCCCGGCCGGTCCGATGTATCAGGCGGGCACCCTCAGTGGCAATCCCCTTGCCATGACCGCCGGCATCAGGACCCTTGAACTGCTCAGGCAACCCGGCACCTACGAGCAGCTGGAGAGCAAGACAAGCCGCCTCATCGCCGGCATCCTCGAGGCCGGCAGGGCCGAGGGCCTGGCCATCTGCGGCGGCAGCATCAGTGCCATGTTCGGCTTCTTCCTCTGCGACGGGCCTGTGCGCAACTACGCAGAGGCGAAGAAGGGCAATGCCGAGCTGTTCGCCAGGCTCCATCGCGCCATGCTGGAGCGTGGTGTCTATCTGGCACCCAGCTCCTTTGAAGCCGGCTTCATGTCCCTCGCCCACGATGACGAAGATATCGACACCACCCTGGAGGCCTTCCGCTCCAGCTTCGCCGAGATTGCCTGACGAGATTGCCTGAACCGGGCAGTGCAGCCGTATCTCTTCCCCTGGGCCCTGTGCCCCGGACTTGTTCTGGTCCCGGCCATCTGCTGCGTTGATGGGCAGTCCTAGTCGGAATCGGAGGAACGGTTGCGGCTGATGATCACGGCCGCCGCCAGCAGGGCCAGCAGAATGGCCCCCAGGTCGATCAGTCCCCAGGACGACAACCAGATCACGGCACTGCAATGACTGTCGCCAAGCAATCAGATCGCCGTGGCGCTGGGGCGGGACGTCGGCAGGCTCGGCAACTGGTTGCAGGGGCTGGCGGATCGGCAGAGGCAGGCCAGGGCGTGCCCTGCAAGCTGGCGCTGGCGACTCGCTGGGGCCTCGCTGCTGCGCTGCTGGCGAGGTTGCTGCTGTTGGCCCCCTTCGGTACGGCTTCGGCTCAACCCGCCGGCAAACCCTTGCTGCCACCGGATCCTGGCCTGGCCCGCGCCCTGGACGCCACGCGCCTGGAATCACAGCGGCCCGGTCTGCGGCGCCGCTACCTGCTCGAGGCCCATGACCTGCTCAATCATTACTGGCAGCGCCAGGCGGCACTGCAGGGCAGGTGGTTGACACAGCCCAGACTGCTGTTCGCGGGAGACCGGGCAAATGGCTGCAGGGTGCAGCAGGTGCAACACCCCATGGCCTTCTACTGCCCCGAGAGTGCCGAGATCGCCATGGCGCTCGATCTCCGACGCTACTCCCGCCTGGCCAGGGGCAAGGCCCCGGCCGAGTTGCTGCAGCTGGACCTGGCGGTGCTGGCCCACGAATGGGGGCACCATGTCAACAGAAGCCTGGGTGGCGGACCCTTCCGCACCAGGTCGGGGCTGACGGTGAAGCAGGAGGAGCAGGCGGCCGACTGGCGCACCGGAATCTTCTTCGGTTGGCTGCTCAACAGCGGCGGGCTGCGCCTGGATGACTACACGGAAACCGCCAATCTGCTGTTCGAAATCGGCGACTACGAGCACACCTCCCGCCAGCACCACGGCTATCCCAAGGATCGCTTCGGAGCCCTCACCCGGGGACTCGCCACCCAGATCCGGCCGGGGCAGACCCTGGGCAGCTGGCATGTGGACACCGTGGAAACCTTCAGTCGGCCTGTTCAGATTGGGCCCGACTGGACTGATCGCATCTATGAGGTGCTCCGCTTCGAGATCGACAGAAGCGGTCAGATTGCCGAGAACGTTCTCAGCGGCCTGTTCGGTGCGATCAGCTGCATCTGGGGTTCCGGCGAGGACTGTGTCAATGCGGCCCTGCTGCAGGGGAAAGGCAGGGCCCATGGGCGTTACACCCGGCGGCACCTGCGTCTGCGCTGCAGTGATCGGAGCTTTGATGTGAGCGACGACAACTTCGAGCGCCAGCCCATCCGGCTGGATGGCAAGGGCCAGGCCCGTGTGCTGGCGCAACGGGACTGCGGCCGTGTCTCACCTGGCCCGCCACAGCCCGGCAGAATCCCTGGGCAACCCGGCAACCTTCCGGGGGTGCGCATTATTCCGGCGCGGCCAGCCGATGCAGATGAAGGCAACAGGGCCGAGCCTTCCTGATCTCGGTCAGGCTGCCATCCACGCCCGCACCAGTGGGGTTGATCCCCCCGCGCCCTGCGCCTGTTGATGAGTGCTGGCGTCAGCCCTGTCGCAATGCCGCACGCTCGGAACCAGTTCATTGCCACTGGCGATTCTGCGCCTGCCGGACGTCGGGCGCGACACGCCATGGCTCAGCGGTAGTTCCTGAATTGCAGGGGATAATCGATCTCCAGTCCTTCGAGCAGGCGCTTCACGGACTGAAGGTCGTCCTTGCTTCTGCTGCTGACCCGCAGCACCTCGGCCTGGATCTGCACCTGAACCTTGAGACCGCTGTTGCGCACACGCTTGCTGAGCATTTTCGCCTGCTCCTGGCTCATTCCCCGACGCAGCTTCACCTGCTGGCGCACACGCTGGCCGGCGGCGGTCTCCGCGGTCTGCACGTCGAACACCTTGGCGGACAGATTCCGCTTGATGGCCTTCTGATTGAGGATGTCATTCACCGCCCGCAGGGTCATGTCGCTGGCGGTGCTGATGGTCAGCGCGGTGTCCTCCAGCATGATCTCCGTGCCGCTGGTCTTGAGGTCGTAGCGGGTGGCCACCTCACGTCTGGTCTGGTCAACGGCATTGAGCAGCTCCTGACGGTCGAAATCCGAAACCACATCGAAGCTGAAGGTGGTCGCCATGGTGCGGGGCAGGAATGGCAGCAGCATAAAAAGCGCTGCTGTGATGCCGATCAGGTGTGCCCCATGATCGGGGCAGGTCGAGGCAGAACCGCGAACTCAGTCGAAATACAGCAGGGTGACCAGCTTGCGCCGGGCCTCGGCCAGCTCGACGGTTCTGACCAGCGTGCCGCTGTTGTGGAAGGCAAAGCAGAGCAGCTGGTCGCAGCGGCTGATCAGCTCCTCGTTGCAGAGGGAGCTGGCCTCGGTCAGTGAGAGGGAGTCGTGCTCGGGCTTTTCGATCAGGTGCAGGACCTGATCCAGCTGCTTGCGCGACTCCCGTGGCTGACGCTCGAGGCTCTGGGGGAGCACCACCGTCAGGCAGGACGGGTTGACGCTGAGCACACCCCGAATCACGGCGGCATTGGTACCGAGGGCGCCGGAGGTGAGCAGGTTGTGGCCTTCCTGGGCCAGGGAGCTGGCCAGCAGTTCGATCAGGTGGACTGTGGTGACAGGCACATGACGGGAGCCGAGGATGGCGATGCAGCGCTTGGCTGTGCTGTTGAGCAGCGCCAGTTCATGGGCGAGGGTGTCGACCTGGTCAGGGGTGGGGAGATCCAGTGATCGCGTCACCGCATGGCCTGTGCTGCAGGGAAGGTAGCAGCGTTCAGGCGGGCGTCTGCTGCAATCGTTGCAGCAGCGGCGAGAAGTCGCAGTTCTGCTCCACCAGCCTGAGCGCAAAGGTGGCCTTCACCCCCTCATGAATCCGCACGTTGCCGATGGCCTGCTCGATCACTTTCACGGTGGTGAGCGTATCGCTGCCGACCTTGAGCAAGGGCACCTCGAGCTCTTCGGCGCGGCTGACCAGCTCGGGCAGCGGCCGGCCGGCACCGGTGAGGATCAGGCACTGGGTGGAGGCCTCGAGCGCCGCAAGCTGGATGTCCGTGCGGTCCGCTCCGGTGACCACGGCCATGTTGCGTCGCTGGCGGAAGAACTCCATGGCGGAGTTCACGTTCATGGCACCAATGGAGAGGGTCTCCACCAGCAGATCCAGGCGGTCATGGCAGCAGAGCACTTCGGCCTCGAGACGATGGGCCAGCTCCGCCACGGTGACGCTGCGCAGCAGGGGGCTGCGCGGCAGAATCCCGAGGATGGGCAGGGCCAGGGCCTCCAGGGAGGGCAGTTCCTTCGCCTCGAGGCCGGGAATCAGGGTCGGGTCCACGGCATTGAGCACGATGCCGGCCAGCCGACCATCGAGGCGATCCTGGGCATCGAGCAGCGCATCCACGCTGCGTGGTCCCTCCCAGGGATGGGCCAGCAGCACTGAAGCGTCAAGGCGCTCGGCCAGGCGGGGCAGGTGGAGCCCGAACAGGCGACCCTCACTCATGGAGCCCGCACCCTCCAGCACGGTGACGCCGTCGTAGCCATCGTCGAGACGTCCCGCCAACTCCTCGAGCAGCCAGGTGGGCCGGGGATCGCGGTGGGCCAGCTGCTCTGCGGCCAGAGGGGCGGCCAGGGATGCCAGGGAGGGGAGCAGTGCCGCTGCGGGCAGGCCGATGATCCCGCCCACGAAGCGAACGTCGTCGTCGAGGCAGGGGAGGGCGGCGTCGGGGCCCTCGAGGCTGGTTGCGAGGGGCTTGCCCAGGCGGACGGATCGACCGGACTCCCTGAGCAGGCGACAGAGCCCGAGGGCCAGGGCTGATTTACCGCTGTAGGGCTCCGCCGAACCGACGAGGACAGTCAGACCCATGCTGCCACTGCCGGTGGAGACCGCTTGAAGTTTACGATCAACGCCCGCCAGCACCTGCTGCGCCTGGTGCCAAAGGACAACGCCGCATCCCTAGGCTCGAGGGGTGAGCCACAGGCCGGCATGCAGGTCGAAGGTCGCCGCATCGCCGTCACCGGGGCTTCCGGCAGCCTGGGGCGGGCCCTGTTGCTGGCCCTGCACAGGAGAGGCGCACGACCCATGGCCATCAGCCGCCGGCAGCAGCCCCTGCGGCTCGCTGGCGCTGACCATGATCAGGCTGTCGAGATCCCCACGCTGACCTGGTCAGGCCGGCTCACACCTGCCCTTGAAGCGGCCCTGGCGGATGTGGATGTGCTGGTGATCAACCATGGCGTCAACCTGCACAGCGCCAGCGACGGGGAGGCGCTGCGCCGCACCCTGGAGGTGAATCTGCTCTCCGCCCTGGAACTCACCGATCTGTTTCTGCGCCAGAGCGCGGCACTGCCCCCCGGGCGGCAGGCACAGCGTGAACTCTGGGTGAACACCTCGGAAGCGGAGGTGAACCCCACCTTCTGCCCCTATTACGAGATCTCCAAACGCTCCCTGGGGGCCCTGCTGGATGTACGTGCCATCGCCAGCCCCTGCCCCGTGCGTCGTCTGGTGCTAGGCCCCTTCCGCAGTGCCCTCAATCCCATCGGCGTGATGGATCCGGACTGGGTGGCCGAGAGCATCCTGCGCCTGATCCGCTGGAATCTGCCGCTGGTGATCGTCAGCATCAATCCGCTCACCTATGTGCTGATGCCGCTGCGCTGGATCCTGGCCAGGGCCTATCTGTGGCTCTGCGGCGTCAGGCGCAGCCGGACCTGACCCCGGCGCTGGCCAGGTGCGGCGTCAGATGGTGGCGCTGAACGGACGGGTCAGAAGTCGCGGTCCGTGAGGATCTCGCAGCCGTCCCGGGTCACCAGAACGGTGTGCTCCCACTGGGCGGAGAGGGAACGATCGTCGCTCACCACGGTCCACTGGTCCCGCAGGGTATGGCAGTTCTTACGGCCGGCATTGAGGATCGGCTCGATCGCCAGGGTCATCCCGGCCTGCAGCCTGACGTTGGGAAAGTCCCTGGTGCGGTAGTTGAACACGGAAGGTTCTTCGTGCAGGTTGCGCCCCACGCCGTGGCCTGTGTACTGCTCCACCACCGCATAGCCATGGCTCTCCACGTGGTCCTGCACAGCTGCGGCGATGTCCATCAGGCTGTTGCCGGCTTTCACCCGGGCCAGACCCTTCATCAGGGAGTCCTGGGCAACGCGGCTGAGGCGGCGGGCCTCGGCGGAGGCATTGCCGACACAGATCGTGACGCAGCTGTCGCCGTGATAACCGTCGAAACAGGCCCCGGTGTCCACCTTCAGCAGGTCTCCATCGCGGATCACACGCTTTCTGGACGGAATACCATGCACCATCTCATGGTTGAGGCTGGCGCAGATGGAGGCGGGGAACCCTTGGTACCCCTTGAAGCTGGGCACTGCACCCATGCCACGGATGCGCTTTTCCGCATGGCCATCGAGGTCTGCAGTCGTCATGCCTGGCCGCACCAGCTCGGTGATCTCCCGCAAGACGGTGGCCACGATGCGACTGGCCTTGCGCATGGTCTCGATCTCCCGGGCCGACTTGATTTCGATGCCGTGGGGGCTCTTCTGGATTCTGGGCCCGGTCTGCGCCAGTTGCGTGCTGGTGAGCAGATCGGCGAACAGGTTCACGGTGGCAACCCGATGACGTTCCAGGCTAACAAGTCCGTTCGGCAAGACCGGAACCCTCCCGACAGGGACCAGAGGCATCCATGACTGCTGCCACCAGCCTCGACCGGTCGCAACGGCGCCAGCCATCGCTGGCATCGCGGCCCGCCAACCCTGCCGTCAAGCCATGAACAGGGTTGCCTGGCTGCGGCGCTGGCATGGCCGCATCGGTCCGCTGCTGGTGCTGCCCCTGCTCAACAGCGCCGTCACGGGAGTGAGCTACCGGATCGCCAAGGACTGGTTCGGTCTGGAGCGGGACCGGGTCCACTGGCTGATGGCCCTGCATGAAGGGGAATGGCTGGGTCAGCGGGGAGAAACCCTCGTGGTGCTGCTCAATGGTCTGGGACTGGTCTGGATGCTGGCAACGGGCAGCTCCCTGGCCTGGCAGAGCCTGCGGCGGGGCTGGCAGAAGAACCGGGAGAGCCTCAGGTAAGCTGGAAGTCTGTGATCCGATCGGCCGCTGCGATGGGCGCCAATGCACTGATTGAAGCCCTTGAGCGGGAACAGCTCAAGACGGATCTTCCCGATCTCTACGTGGGAGATACTGTCAAGGTGGGTGTCCGCATCAAGGAAGGCGGCAAGGAGCGCGTCCAGCCCTACGAGGGCGTGGTGATCGCCAAGCGCCACGGTGGGATCAACCAGACCATCACCGTCCGGCGCATCTTCCAGGGTGTTGGCGTGGAGCGCATCTTCATGCTCCACTCGCCCCAGGTGGCCTCCATCAAGGTGGAACGCCGCGGCAAGGTGCGCCGTGCGAAGCTTTTCTACCTGCGTGACCGGGTTGGCAAGGCCACCCGCGTCAAGCAGCGCTTCGATCGCCAGCTCTGAGGATCTCGCACCTGCTCCGGCGGGCGCTTAAAGTCCTCTCCGGCAGGGGAGAGCATCGGCTCCTGCGCCGTTAGTTCAGTTGGTAGAACGTCGGTCTCCAAAACCGGATGTCGGGGGTTCAAGTCCTCCACGGCGCGTTCGATGCTTCCCCCTGTTCCTCTGTTCCGAGGTTCCACAGAATGGATCTTCAGCCCGGTGATGTGGTCAAAGTCCTCGAGTCCGCAGCGCTCGGTTGGGTTCGTGCCCGCGTGATCCGTGTCAAGTCTGGTGGGCGCGTGGTTGTGCAGAGTGATCAGGGGCGTGAATTCACCGCCCGGGGCAACCAGGTTCGTCTGATCGAACCCGCCGGCTTCCGCCCCTGATCGCATCCCCCGCCTGCTCTTGCCGGGCGCCACATGGGCGCTCCCTGACAAAGACCTGGCGACCACGCCATGGTGCCCCAGCGGCGCTGCGGATAGCTCGCCAGGATGGGGACCTGCCGATGACAATGCCGGGAGCTCTCGATGCTGCTGATTCTGACGGCAAGCCACCAGCGGAATCTGGCTCTGGCCGAGGCGGTGCATGGGGAAGCGCGACGGCAGGTGATCCCGGCCACACTGGTGGATCTCACCACCCTTGCCCTGCCCCTCTACTCCTCGCGGCGGGATGATGAGGATCCCGGTGACGACCTGCGCAGCCTGGAAGAACGGATGGCAGGGGCCAGGGGTCTGTGGATCTGTGTGCCGGAGTACAACGGCGGTGTTCCCCCGACCCTGACCAACGCCATTGCCTGGCTGTCACGCCGGAGCACTGATTTCCGTGCCCTGTTCAACGGCAAGCCGGTGGTTCTCTCCACGCACTCCGGCGGCAGCGGTCAGAAGGTGCTTTCTGCCCTGCGGGTGCAACTGGCCCATCTCGGCTGTCTGGTGCTGGGGCGGGAACTGCTCACCAACCCCCAGCGACCACTGAATCCCGCAAGTCTCAAGGCACTGATGGCACAGCTGGGAGCCTTGCTCGGCAGCGCTGTGGCACCGCCCCGCTGACCCTGAAGCCCTCGCGCAGGCCAACCGGCCAACCAGATCAGCGGCCGGGGCTGCTGCCATCACAGTCGCCTTGATCCTCCAGCGGAGAGGACGACAGGTCGCCAGCGTCACCGCTGGGCAGGGGCCAGGCGGAAATGCGTGTCAGCGTCATCAGGGCGGACTCCGCCAGAGCACCTTCGCGGCTGCAGAAATTGGCGTAGTCGCTCTGACCGCAGCGGGCCGCCTCGGCCGCTGTCGAGGAACAAAGCTCCATCAGCATCTGGGCGTCGGCGATCGAGGCCGCCAGCACCTGATTCGGTGTCTGGCGCCCCTCCGCCAGGGCCAGCTTGCGCTCCGACAGGTGACGTCTCACCTCCAACGCCAGGGCAAGGGTGGGGGCATTCAACTCTTCATGGAGAGCGGGGGCCGAGAGCAGTGCGTCATCGTCCTCCGGGATCTGGGAGAGCCGGCAGAGCCCGAAGCGCTGCAGCAGGCCATCCAGACCTGCCACACACCAACCACCGAGACGGCGCCACAGCCGACGGCGTCGACCGTGGGAACGGTGTGGGCGATCCTGCAGGGACGCGCGGGTCTCCATGGCCATGGGACGGCTGCCCCATCTCTAGGTGATTCCGGTCCAGGTCGCCTGCGGGCTGAGCCAGCACGACGGCAGGGCTTCCCATTGCAGGGTTTCGCATTGACGAAGGCTGCCGCGGAACCGCATACTGACTGTCGCCCCGTGCGGGGGCACCACGGCCGGGATCACTGCCCCGCAGTGTCCACCTCGACCAGTGGGGGACTGTAGTTCAACCGGTTAGAGCACCGCCCTGTCACGGCGGAAGTTGCGGGTTCGAATCCCGTCAGTCCCGTTCAGCCACTGCCGGCCGCCCTGCCGCACCCCCGTCAGGGCGGCGGCTCCTGCACCGTGCCGCCATCGCCACCGCAACAGGCCCACAGAACAGGCCAGCGCTGATCTGCTGCCTGCCTGGTCGGCCGGGGACCGGGCTGTGGGCAGCGGCTACATTTCTCTTCTCAACGTCGAGCCTCCCTTGACCGTCCGGGTTCGCCTTGCACCCAGTCCAACGGGGCCGCTGCACATCGGCACGGCCCGCACGGCCGTGTTCAACTGGCTCTATGCACGGCGCAACAAGGGCAGGTTTCTGCTGCGCATCGAGGACACCGACAAAGAACGCTCGAAGCCGGAATTCACGCGAAACATCCTGGAGGGCCTGCGCTGGCTGGGGATCGACTGGGATGAGGAGCCCGTCGTCCAGAGCGCCAGGGGGGCACTGCACCGGCAAGCCATCGCTGATCTGCTGGCCAGCGGCAAGGCCTACCGCTGCTACTGCAGCGAGGCTGAGCTGGAGGCGATGCGGAACGCCCGGAAGGCCGCCGGGCAGCCACCCCGCTATGACAACCGGCATCGCCATCTGACAGCGGATCAGGAGGCGGCCTTCCAGAGGGAGGGTCGGGAGGCTGTGGTGCGCTTCGCCATCGACGACAGTGAAGAGATCCACTGGCATGACCTGGTGCGCGGCCCCATGGCCTGGTCAGGCCGTGATCTCGGTGGCGACATGGTGATCGCCAGACGCTGCCCGGCGGACTCCATCGGTGATCCCCTCTACAACCTGGTGGTGGTGCTGGATGACGCCTTCATGGACATCAGTCACGTGATCCGCGGCGAGGACCACATCGCCAACACCGCCAAACAGCTGCTGCTCTATCGGGCCCTGGGGCTGAAGGCGCCCAGCTTCGCCCATACGCCGCTGATCCTCAACCGGGACGGCCGCAAGCTTTCGAAGCGCGATGGCGTGACCTCCATCTCCGATTTCCAGGCCATGGGCTACACGGCCGAGGCGATCGGCAACTACATGGGTCTGCTGGGTTGGTCGCCACCACAGGGCATGGGGGAGCGTTTCACACTGGTCGAGGCCTCCAGGCACTTCGATTTCGACCGGGTGAACAGGGCCGGCGCCAGGTTCGACTGGGACAAGCTGAACTGGATCAACGGCCAGGTGCTCCATGGCCAGTCCAGCACCGCCCTGCGGGCCCAGCTGGAACCGCTGTGGCGACAGGCGGGTTTCACGCTTGCTGCGGATCCTGCCTGGCTCGACCGCTTGACCGGCCTGATCAGCCCCTCCCTGACGCTGTTGAAGGACGGCGTGGACCAGGCGCGGCCCTTCCTCACCACCCCGGAGCCGGATCAGGCCGCCCGGGATCACCTGGCAAGCGAAGGCTGCCGAGCTGCCCTGCGGCTGCTGCTGGAGGGGTTGCCCGACCGGTTCGACGACGCGGCCGTCAGGGCCCTGCTGGGGCAGGTGGCGAAAGCGGCCGGTGTCAGCAGGGGCGTGCTGATGAAGGGTGTCCGGGCAGCCCTGCTGGGCAGCCTGCAGGGGCCCGACCTGATGGCATCCTGGGCACTGCTGAGCCAGAGGGGGGAGGACCGCGGCCGTCTGCTCGGCGCCATTGACTGAAGAGCGGCGTTGGTGGCCAGCACAGCGCTAGTGGCTGGACCGGATCTCGGCCTGCTCGACGGCAAGCAGGTCAGCGCTGGCCCCTGCAGGGGTGGTGGAGGTGCCTGACGAGGCCGGCGCGCCATCCCCGACCAACGTTCCGGCCTGGGGCGAGGCAGCTGCGGAAGCGTCGGCCACTGCTGGAGAAGGGTCTGCAGACTCCGCTTCCACCAGGCCGAGCCTGCGGGCCAGCGGACCAGCCGAAAGCCCCTGCAGGCTCACTGTCATCAGGATTGTCAGAAACACCAGACCCTGGAGGCGGCCGGCGCCCAGCACCCCCTCCTGCTCCAGACGAATGGCGAACAGTGACGCTGCCGAGGCACTGACGATTCCGCGTGGGGCGAGCCAGGCGACGAAAGCCCTCTGGCGCAGATTCAGGTCACTGCCGAGGGTACCCAGGGCCACCACCAGGGGCCTCACCAACAGCATCAGCGACAGCACGCAGGTCACCCCCCCCACACCCAACGGGCTCAGCTCCGAGAGGGTGACGTCCGCGGCCAGCAGTGGAAACAGCAGGGTGACGGCCAGGGCCGCCATCTGCCTCAGGGCCAGTTCCAGATCCTGGGGGGCAGCCGCGGGACGGCTCCCTACCACCAGTCCTGCCACCACAGCGGCTGGCAGACCCACAGCCGTGCCCACGAACAACTCGCAGAGGACCTCCACCAGCAGCAACATGCCCAGGGTCAGCTGCAGGCGCAGGTTGGCCCCCTGCTCCTGGGGCAGGCGACGCAGCAGTTCCGCCAGCAGCCAGCCACAGGCGGCACCCACCAGGGAGCCGAGCAGGATCCGCTGCAGCAGGCTCACCAGCAGGGCCCAGCCCGTGCCATAGGGCTCCAGCACGAACTGCAGCAGCAGCACCGCGGCAACTGCCGCAATGGGCTCCCGCAGCAGCCCCTCCCCCTCCAGCAGCCGTCCGAGGGCGGGCTGCAGCCGGATGTGCCGCACCAGCGGCGTGACCACGGTGGGACCGGTGGGTGCCACGATCGCCGCATACAGGCCCGACATCCTCCAGTCGAGACCTGCAAAGCTGTGGGCTGCAAGGGTCCCGAGCAGCCAGGTGAGGGGCAGGCCCACGCCCACCAGTTGCTGCAGAGAGGAGCGCCCCCAGCCATGGGGAAAGCGGAGGGTCATGCCGCCTTCGAAGAGCACGACCGCCACCAGCAGGCTCACGGCTGTCTCCAGACCGGCCCCGAGATCCAGGGGCTCGATCAGGCCGAAGCCCTGGCGACCCATCACCATGCCCGCCAGCAGCAACACCACCACGCCCGGAAGGCTGGTGAGACGCGCCAGCAGCTGGGCAAAAGCTCCGGTGGACACCGCCAGTGCCCATGTCAGTGCCAGCCGCTCTGAGGGGGTCAAACGGTGTTGCCTGACACCAGTTGAAACTATCAAGGCCGCTGCCGACGCCATGGCAAGTGGCTGGCATCCACAGCAGCAACTGCGTCATGGCTGCTGCCGACCGGGGCCAAGGGGCCTCCCCGGCGAGGCCCCCGTTCAATCCGTCAGGCCCCCATCCTCCGACTCCACCCGTACTGCCACAACGGCATCCGGTCGCACCACCAGGAATTCATCGGGGAACTCCAGCAGTGGGACCTCCACCAGCTGGCCGCCTGGCGAGCGGCTGAAGGGACCGCCATACCAGGCCTGGAAACGCTCCAGATCGGCAAAGCGCACCACCTGGGTGTGGCCCCCCCGGAGCTGCAGATGCACGCGATAGGCAACAGGACGATGGGCCACGGCTGGAACGGTCTCGGAGGGGAATCCCGGTGGAGTGGTGCTGTCGGGTGGGCACGGGCGGGCAGAGGATCCGCATCATTCCAGGTTTCCCACCGCAGCACCGCAGCGCCCCATCACTGCCGTGATCCAGTGCGGTGCAGGGACGCCGTTGCGGGCCGGACAGAGTCAGTGCTGCAGCAATCCCAGGCCGTGGTTGGCAGCCTCCCGCACCTGGAGGTGGTCGTCCTCCGCCAGGCTCAGCAGACACTGGTACGCCTGCTGGCGCAGGGCGTCTGCTTCTGCCGGCGCCATCCCCTGCGGATCCGGGGCACTGCCGAGACTCGCCAGGGCGTGGGCCAGGCGCTGGCGCAGCAGCCAGTCGTCACTGTCACAGAAACGTCGCAGCCGGGGCAGTGCCGCCATGGCACCGATCTCCCCGAGGGCGGAGATGGCGGCCTGATGCATCAGGGCATCGTCGTCCTCCAGCCCCTGGAGCAACAGCGCCTGAGCGCGGGGATCAGCGATGTTGCCCAGGGACACGATCGCCGAGTAGCGCACGATCCACTCGGTTTCCTCGAGAAACAGCCGCTGCAGGACACCGAGGGCGCCAGGATCTCCCAGCTGGCCGAGGGCGCCTGCGGCCATGGCACGAAGATTGGTATCCTGTTCCCGATCGAGCACATCGAGCAGATCCCTGAGGGCGCTGGGCCCGGGCTTCAGGCCGATGCCCCAGATGGCCATCGAACGCACCTGGGGGTGGGGATCGCCAAGCAGGGGGCGGATCAGGGGAAAGGCCTGCTCCGCGGGCAGCTTGCGCAGCCGGGCAAGGGCCACCATGCGCTTGGTGGGGGCGTCGTCGTCGAGATCACGGCGCAAGACCTCCAGAGGCTCGGACATGGGCTGACAGGGGGGCAGGGCCACTGACACCCTCGCGCAGTGCCAGCCGAGCCGTGAACCGGGGGCCGCCGGGGCCAGGCACAGCCATCGCCAGGAGGCAACGGCGCCATGCCGTCAATCTGCCGCCATCGATCTGGCTGAGGTGCCAGCCTGGATCGCGACTCCTCCGACATGCCATGGCTGCCGCCCCACTGCTGTTGCTGGTGGACGGCCATTCCCTGGCATTCCGCAGCTACTACGCCTTCAACAAGAACGGCACAGGTCTGGCCACCCGTGGCGGCATCCCCACCAGCGTCACCTATGGCTTCCTCAAGGCCTTGCTGGAGACCACCAGCAGCCTCGGCCCCCAGGGGGTGGTGATCACCTTCGACACGGCGGACCCCACCTTCCGTCATGAGGCCGATCCGGCCTACAAGGCCAACCGCGAGGAAGCGCCGGAGGCGTTCCACACCGACGTGGAGAACCTGCAGCTGGTGCTGCGGGAGGCCCTCAACCTGCCGGTCTGCACGGCGCCGGGCTTCGAGGCCGATGATCTGCTGGGCACCGTGGCCAACCGCGCCGCCGCCACGGGCTGGCGGGTGCGCATTCTCTCCGGTGACCGCGACCTGTTCCAGCTGGTGGACGACGCCCGGGATATTGCCTGCCTCTATATGGGTGGCGGTCCCTTTGCACGTCAGCAGAACGGGCCGACCCTGATGGATCGCTGCAACGTGATCGACAAGCTCGGCGTGGCTCCCGAGACCGTGGTGGACCTGAAGGCTCTCACCGGTGACAGCAGCGACAACATCCCCGGCGTGAAGGGGGTGGGGGCCAAGACCGCCATCAGGTTGCTGAATGCCCACGGGACCCTGGACGGAATCTACGCTGCCCTGCCCGGGATCAGGGGAGCGCTGCACAGGAAGCTGGACGCCGATCGCGACAGTGCCTACCGCTCCCGGATGCTGGCGACGATCAGGCTGGACGTCCCCCTGTCCCAGGAGCCTCGCCTGGCGCTGGACCGGGTGGATGCCGCAGCACTGGCGGGTCACCTGGAGCAGCTGGAGCTGCGCAGCCTGCGGCGGCAACTGGATGACTTCGCCAGCGCCTTCTCGGCCGGGCCTGCCCCAGGGGCGGCTGACGGGGTCGCCGCAGCGGATTCCGCTGACGCTCCTGACAGGACAGCTGGAGAAGCCGCCGGCGGCGCGGCGCTGGAGGACGGCAGGCCGCTGCTGCGGCCCCGGGTGATCCGCACGGAGCAGGAGCTGGTGGCGCTGGTGGAACAGCTGGAGGGGCTGCGGAATCCCGCCTGTCCCGTGGCCCTGGACACGGAAACCACCGCGCTCAATCCCTTCAGGGCCGCATTGGTGGGTATCGGTGTGTGCTGGGGTGAGGCCCTCGATGCCCTGGCCTACATCCCGATCGGCCATGACAGCGGCAGTCAGCTGCCCCTGGAGACGGTGCTCGGCCGCCTGGCCGCCTGGCTGGCCAGCGCGGAGCACCCCAAGTGCCTGCAGAACGCCAAGTACGACCGGCTGATCCTGCTGCGCCATGGCCTGTCCCTCGGCGGCGTGGTGATCGACACGTTGCTGGCCGACTACCTGCTGGATCCCGGCGGCAGGCACAGCCTCGATGAAATCGCCCAGCGGCGCTTCGGGTTCAGGCCCACCAGCTACAGCGAACTGGTGGCCAGGAACCAGACCATCGCTGCCCTGGACGTGGCGACGGCCGCCGCCTACTGCGCCATGGACGTGCACCTCACCCACCGTCTGGCACCGCTGCTGCGGGCGGATCTGGAGGCTGCCGGCGGGGGTCTCGGCAGGGTGCTCACCGCCATCGAACAGCCGCTCGAGCCGGTGCTGGCGGAGATGGAGGCCACCGGCATCCGCATCGATGTCAACTACCTGGCAGCGCTGTCGGAGCAGCTCGGTGGGCAGCTGGAGCGCCTGGTGGAGCAGGCCTGGGAGGCGGCCGGCTGCCGCTTCAACCTGGCTTCCCCCAAGCAGCTCGGCCAGCTGCTGTTCGGTGACCTCGGCCTCGATCGCAGCAAATCGCGGCGCACCAAGACCGGGTACAGCACCGATGCCACGGTGCTGGAGAAGCTGAGCGGCGATCACCCGGTGGTGCCACCGATCCTCGAGCACCGCACCCTCAGCAAGCTCAAGAGCACCTATGTGGATGCCCTGCCCGCCCTGGTGGAAGCGGAAACGGGCCGGGTGCACACCGATTTCAACCAGGCGGTCACGGCCACCGGTCGGCTGTCCAGCTCCCACCCCAACCTTCAGAACATCCCGATCCGCACCGAGTTCAGTCGCCAGATCCGCAAGGCCTTCCTGCCCCGGCAGGGCTGGGAGCTGATCTCGGCCGATTACTCCCAGATCGAGCTGCGCATCCTCACCCACCTCAGTGGCGAGCCGGTGCTGGTGGAGGCCTACCGGCGGGGGGACGATGTCCATGCCCTGACGGCCCGGCTGCTGCTGGAGAAGGAGGAGATCACTGGGGCGGAGCGTCGCCTCGGCAAGACCATCAACTTCGGGGTGATCTACGGCATGGGCGCCCAACGCTTCGCCCGGTCGACAGGCGTATCGACCAAGGAGGCGCAGGGTTTTCTGACCCGTTACCGGGAGCGCTACCCGCGGGTGTTCGGCTTCCTGGAACTGCAGGAACGCCTGGCCCTCAGCCGGGGGTACGTGGAAACCGTGCTGGGGCGTCGTCGCCTGTTCCGCTTCGAGCCCCAGGGTCTGGGCCGGTACCTCGGCCACGATCCCCTCGGCATCGATCTGGGGAAGGCCCGTCGACAGGGCATGGAAGCACAGCAGCTGCGGGCTGCGGCCAACGCGCCGATCCAGGGCTCCAGCGCCGACATCATCAAGCTGGCCATGGTTCGGTTGCACCGCAGGCTGGAGGGCCTGCCGGCCCGGTTGCTGCTGCAGGTGCACGACGAACTGGTGCTGGAGGTGGATCCGGCGGCACGCCGGGAGGTGCAGCAGCTTGTGGTGGAGACGATGCAGGACGCCGTGCAGTTGAAGGTGCCCCTGCAGGTGGAGGCCAGCCACGGGCCGAACTGGATGGAGGCGAAATAGCTGCCGCCGCCGCCGTCACAGGGCGGCCGGTCGACCGGGTGGCATCAGCTCTGCCGGCGGCGACCGGGCCACCACCAGAGCAGCAGGCCGCTGGCAAGGCTGGTGAGGGTGCAGAGGCCCAGCAGCAGGGAATACCAGGGGCTCAGATCCACGGACCCGAAGCGACCGGTGTGCCAGTCCAGCAGCCACGGCGGCACCTCCAGGCCGAACCCCTGGAGCGTGCCGTAGAGGGATCCGCTGAGCAGGGTCACCAGCAGGGGCAGGGCGAGCAGGGGCGCCATGCGCCGGTGCAGCTGGCGGGGGTGGACACTGCGGCTGCGCAGCCGCTGGCGCCGATCGTGGGCCATGGACATGCCTTACCGAGCCTTGCTGAAGGCCAGTCTGCTAAGTCGTTGCGGTCCCTTGCTACTCTCCCCGACCGTTGCCGCAGGGATCACAGCTGTGGATGCAGCTGCCGTGTCGAGTCCGGCGGCTGCCGCGGCAGGCGTCGGCAGC
>SRMO01000050.1:162790-167037 GCA_004768415.1 Aphanocapsa feldmannii 277cV
GCGACCGCTGGCCTGGCGCCCTGTTCCGGATGGCTCTGAAGCTCCACAACACACTCACCCGGCGGGATGACCCGTTCGAGCCCCTGGAGCCGGGCAAGGTGTCGATCTATTGCTGCGGCGTGACGGTCTACGACCGCTGCCACCTGGGCCATGCCCGCAGCTACATCGCCTGGGACGTGCTGCGGCGCCTGTTGATCTGGAAGGGCTACCAGGTGACCTTCGTGCAGAACTTCACCGACATCGACGACAAGATCATCCGCCGTGCCCAGGCGGAGGGGTGCTCCATGGATGCGCTGAGCGAGGCGAACATCGACGCCTACTTCGAGGACATGGAAGCCCTCGACATCAAACGGGCCGACATCTACCCCCGCGCCACCCGCTGCCTGGACCATATTCGTGCGCTGATCGGCGAGCTGGAGGCCAGGGGTGCCGCCTATTGCGCCGATGGCGATGTCTATTTCTCGGTGATGAAGGCCAGCGGCTACGGCAAGCTCAGCGGCCGCCGGCTGGACGAGCAGGAACAGGGTGCCAGCGGCCGCACCGGCGCTGAAGCGGACGTGCGCAAGCGTCACCCCTTCGACTTTGCCCTCTGGAAGGGGTGCAAACCAGGCGAGCCTGCCTACCCCTCCCCCTGGGGGGCCGGTCGCCCCGGCTGGCACATCGAATGTTCAGCCATGGTGCGGCAGGAGCTGGGCGACACCATCGACATCCACCTCGGTGGTGCGGACCTCGTCTTTCCCCACCACGAAAACGAGATCGCCCAGTCGGAGACGGCCTGCGGCAAGCCCCTGGCCCGCTACTGGCTGCACAACGGCATGGTCAATGTGGGGGGGCGGAAGATGTCGAAATCCCTCGGCAACTTCACCACCATCCGCGCCCTGCTGGACAGGGGAGTGGCGCCGATGACGCTGCGGCTGTTCGTGCTGCAGGCGCACTACCGCAAGCCCATCGACTTCACCGACGAGGCCCTCGCCGCCGCCAGCAGCGGCTGGAAGGGGCTGCGCAGCGCCCTGCTGCTGGGGGAGAAGCACCACAGCGCCCTGGGCTGGCACAACGGTGCAGCGCGCCATGGGTCGGCCCACCTGGCCTTCGAGGCAGCCCTCGACAATGACCTCAACACCTCCGGCGCCCTGGCGGTGCTGTTCGAGCTGGCCCGTCCCCTGCGGGCCCTGGCCAACCGTCTGGAGCGGGGCGATCAGATCGATGCCGATGTCGTGGCACTGGAGGCGCCCTGGCGCAGCCTGGTGGAACTGAGCGACGTGCTGGGCCTGCATGCGGAAGCCCGGATGGAAACGACAACGCTGCATGGTGGCAGCGCCGCAGACCTGGATACAGCCGCCATTGCCGCTGCCATCGCCGCCCGCAAGGTCGCCAGGGCCGCCAGGGATTTCGCCGAGGCCGACCGCATCCGTGCAGACCTCAGGGCCCGGGGCGTGGAGCTGGTCGACAAGCCCGGCGGTGTGGTGGAGTGGATCCGCGGCTGACCTGGCTTTCTGCTGGCGCACCGCGCGAGGCTCAGGTAACGGCACAGGGCAGCATCCTTGCGGATGTCCCCCGGCGGGATGGGCTCCCGCGTGGGGATGGAAGTCATGGGCTTGGTGGTCTCTCCCGAGCCGGTCAGTGCACTGCGGTGCCAGCATCATCTGTCCGGCCCGGGCCGGGATTCAGGTCGCTGGCTTCCTGGACGGGGAAGCGATTGATCATCGCCATGGCCCTGCGTGCCTTACGGCGCAGCTGATCGCTGATGGCGGGGCAGTAGGGCAGCTGGGCCAGCAGGTCCACGGTGCGGCGCAACAGGCGCACCACGTCACCTTCATCCAGAGAGGTGTGGCGGATCAGCTGGTTCCAGCGTTCCCCCCTGGCCCAGGCGTGGACGAGGCCGGTCAGTTCCGGCTCCCACCAGAGGGGCATCACGACATCCCGCTGCTGCTGCTGACGCATCAGTTGCCGTCGCAGCCCGCGGATGTCGCCAAGGGCCTCCTCCACCTGGGGTGGAACGGCATAGTCGCTCCGGAGATCGGGACGGTTCACCTCGGTGGAGATGGCTTCGAGCACGGCCGCCAGCTCGGCGGGCTCCAGCCCATCGAGGTGGCCACTCATCAGGGCCAGGCCCAGCCACAGCTCGTTGTCGCCCCGCAGGGCCGCCACCGTGCGGCCGATCTCGGTGGGCTCCAGATCATCCAGGCAGCCGAAGTGTCGCAGGATCTCGACCAGCGCCAGGAAGATGTCCCAGTGATGGTTGGAGCGGCGGTGCATGATCCGCTGGCGCTCATCGATCTCCTGCCGCAATTCCTCCATGCGACGGCGTTGCTTCCTCAGCTGGCGGCGATCGCGCCAGCGATGGGCCGGATGCTGCGTCAGCGCCTCTTCCAAGGCAAGGACAAGGCGGTTCTGCCCGACCAGGGCAGCGGCCAGGTCGTGCCGGAGGATGCCGTTGCCCTGCTCGCTGTCCGGGTGGCTCACAGCCAGGGCCGGGCCGCCACTGTCCCCATCGCCAGGGGGCTGCGCGCCATCACGTTCCAGGGCCCGTAGCTGGCGCCGTGCGTCTCGCAGCCGTTTGCGCTCCTGCTCATAGCGGTCCAGCGCCTCCCAGTCGACGCTGCCGAAGTCGCCGAAGTCGGCGAGCCTGGCCTCCAGGGAGGCGATCTGGCGGCGGTCATGCTCCAGATCCAGACTGGCGAGGTAGCGTCCGAAACTGCGTTCCACCAGTTCCTTCGCCTTGTCGAGGTCGTAGCGCTGCAGCAGGTTCAACACCATGCCGTAGCTGGGGGTGAACTGACTCACCAGGGGATCCGGTGGGCTGATGGCCAGTTGCCCTGCCTCCCGTACCCCTTCGAAACGGCTCTGTACCGTCACCACAAAGCCCTGGGTGTCCTTGCCGCGGCGGCCGGCCCGACCCGCCATCTGCAGAAACTCGCTGGCCATCAGCGGGCGATGGCCGTTCTCGGTGCGTTTGGACAGGGAGGAGATCACCGTGGTGCGGGCCGGCATGTTGATCCCGGCCGCCAGGGTTTCGGTGGCGAAGACCACCTTGATCACGCCTGTCTGGAACAGCTCTTCGATCAGCTCCTTCCAGGCCGGCAGCACACCGGCGTGGTGGGCGCCGATGCCACGCAGCAGGGCGTCGGCGTGGATGCCGTCCCGCACCGCCTCCGGCGACTCGGCGACGAAGCGTTCCAGCCGCGCACGGATCTGCCGCTGCTCCCCGGGACTCACCAGGCAGGCATTGCCCAGCTCCCGCACACCCCTGTCGCAGCCCTTGCGGCTGAAGATGAAATAGATCGCCGGCAGCATGTCCCGCTGCACCAGCTGACCCACCACAAAGCCCAGCGGAGGTGGTTCCGGCTGTGGGGGCCTGGGGCTGCGGCCCCTGCGTCTGTGGCCCTTGGGGGCACGCCAGATCCTGCAGTTGGGATGGAGCCCCTTGCCCGCCTCGTCGAGCAGGGGGTGGAGTCCCTTGGCGCTGCAGAAGCCGAACGCCAGCGGCACGGGGCGGAAGTCGCTCACCACCAGCGTGCAGGGGCCGTGGACCCGCTCGATCCAGTCGGTCAGCTGCCCGGCATTGGCCACCGTGGCCGACAGCCCCACCAGCTGCACCGAAGCGGGGCAGTGGATCACCGATTCCTCCCAGACAGTGCCCCGCTGGCTGTCGTTCATGTAGTGACATTCATCGAGCACCACCGCCTCCACGTCGGTCAGGGGGTCCTGCTCCCGCTCGTCCGCGTCGATCTCCGCGTAGAGCATGTTGCGGAAGATCTCCGTGGTCATCACCACGATCGGCGCCTCGCGGTTCACGCTGAGGTCGCCGGTCATCAGCCCCACCCGTTCCGCCCCGAACTGCTGGCGGAAATCCCGTAGCTTCTGATTGGAGAGGGCCTTGAGCGGCGTGGTGTAGAAGACCCGCTGGTTGTGGGAGAGGGCCCGGTGGATGGCGTACTCGCCGATCAGGGTCTTGCCGGAGCCCGTCGGTGCACTCACCACCACGGAATGGCCCCGGTTCAGCGCATCGATGGACGCCAGCTGGAAGTCGTCCAGTCGGAAGGGGAACAGGTCGGAGAGCAGGGCCAGGCCGGAAGCGGAACCCATGCCGGACTGTGGCTGCGCTTGCTGGGACAGTTCCCGGTTGCTCATGGCCAGATCCTATGGGCCCATCGCTGTGCCACAAGGGAGCAACCGGGCCCGGCGGCCCCGGCACCTGGAGCCAGGCGGGTTCAGGGCTGTGACACAGGGGAGCGGTCATGCCGTCC
>SRMO01000050.1:167147-174788 GCA_004768415.1 Aphanocapsa feldmannii 277cV
CCCGCCACGACCCCCTGCAGTTCGTCCACGCTGCCCTGGCGGGCCTGGCGCTGGAGCGCCGCCGCCGCCTGCTGGACTTTCAGCCCGCCGGCAGGGCCCGACTGCAACCCATGGCAGCGGCTGGATCACCGCCGCTGCCGCCGTCCCGGCCGCTGATCGATTTCAGCAGCAACGACTATCTCGGTCTGGCCACGGACGGGGCCCTGGTGGAGGCGGCAGCGGCCGCCCTGGGCCGCGATGGGGTGGGTGCCGGCGCGGCGGCCCTGATCAGTGGCCATCGTCCCGTGCATCGACGGCTGGAACAGGCCCTTGCCCGCTGGCTGGGACGGGATCAGGTGCTGCTCTTCCCCAGCGGTTTCCAGGCCAATGTGGCGCTGCTGACCTGCCTGGCCGATCGTCACAGCGTGGTGCTGGCGGATCGCCTGATCCATCACTCCCTGTTGCTGGGGGTGCGCGCCAGCGGTGCACGGCTGCGGCGCTTCCGCCACAACGACTGCACCGACCTGGGGCGGCAACTGGACCAGCTGCGGGCGGATGCACCCCGCCGCCGTCTGCTGGTGTTGAGCGAGAGCCTGTTCAGCATGGAGGGCACCAGCCCGGATCTGTCCGCCCTGGTGCAGTGCTGCCAGGCCGCGGCTGCCCTGCTGATCCTCGATGAGGCCCACGGGCTCGGTGTGCTGGGCTGCCGGGGTCGTGGCCTGGCCCATGGCCAGCCGGGGGTCCATGCAGTGGTGGGCACCTTCGGCAAGGCCTTCGGCAGCGGCGGTGCCTGCATCGCGGCCGATGCTCCTCTGGGCGACTACCTGCTGCAGTTCAGCGGCGGCTACCGCTACAGCACAGCCCTGGCGCCCCCCCTGGCGGCAGCTGCTCTGGCGGCCCTCGAGCGCATGCCGGCCCTGGAGGCCGAGCGCGTCAGCCTGTTGCGCCGCAGTGTCGAGCTCCGTGATGGGCTGGTGGCTCTGGGCTGGCCCCGTCCCCCCGGCGACGGTCCCGTGCTGGCGTTGAAGCTGGGCAGCGCCGCTGCCGCCCTCCAGCTGCAGGAGGCGCTGCGGCAGGAGGGACTGCTGGCCTGGGCCATCCGGCCACCCTCGGTGCCCCGGGGTGAATCCCGGCTGCGGCTGGTGCTGCGTCGCGGCCACACTGAAGCTGATCTGGGCCGCCTGCTGACGGCCCTGGAAGCCACGGCCGTGGCACCGCCATCACACAGCCTGAAGCCATGACGACGACGCCCCTGCAACTGCTGGCCATGCACGGCTGGGCCGGCTGGCCGAACAGTTTTTCCGCCTGGCAGGAGCCCCTCGCCACACGGGGCTGGACCCTGCACTGCGGTAACCGTGGCTATGGCCTGCAGGCACCCACCATGCCCGACTGGTCACCCCGGGGGCGACGGGTGCTGCTGCTTCATTCCATGGGTCCCCACCTACTCGATCCGGCCCGCTACAGGGCGGCGGAGGCAGTGGTTCTGATGGCCAGCTTCGGCAGGTTCGTTCCCGAGGGCGTTGACGGGCAGCCGGTGCGCAAGGCCATCGAGACCATGGCGGGGTTGCTGGCCGCGGAAGAGGACGAGACTCTGTTCACCGCCTTCCGCGAGGCCGTGGCTGCTCCGCAGCCGCTGGAGATGCTGCCCCCGGGCGTGGAATCCGCAGGTCTGAACCGCCAGGGTCGCCAGCGGTTGAGCGAGGATCTGGCCCTGCTGGAGCGGCTGGAGGCCCTGCCGGCGGCCTTCCCGCGCCAGGTGCCGGTGCTGCTGGTGCAGCCCCAGGACGATGCCGTCGTCCATCCCCTGGCACAACGCAGCCTGTGGGAGGCCTTGCCCCAGGCGGAGCTGCTGGCCATCGCCGGCTGTGGCCATGGGCTGCTGAGTGCGATGTTGATCCCCGCCGTCTGCGACTGGTTGGAGAGTCAGTGGCCATGATCCGGCCACGGCCTGCCGCGGCAGCTGCCGCCCCGCCTGCCGGGCCAGCCACGGCAGGGGTGCAGCGGCAGGCGCCGCTGCCCTCGGGGGCACGGGTGCGGCTGGCCTTCGAGGCTGCCGCCCAGCGCTACCACCGCGGCGCCCTGCTGCAGCGGGCGATGGCCTGGCGCCTGGCCCTGCTGCAACGAGATGTGCCTCTGCCCGCCGGCCCCCGTCTCGATCTGGGCGGTGGCAGCGGCAGCCTGGCCCAGGCCCTGGATGCCTGGGGGATCCCTGGCCTGACGGTGGTGGATCAGGTGGATGAGCTGCTGGATCTGGCGGCGCCGCGACCCACACGGCGATGGGACCTCCGCCGCGGCCTGCCGCCCCTGGCCCGGGCACCGGCCCTGGTGGCCAGCAATTTCGCCCTGCAGTGGCTGCCCCGGCCGGAACACCACCTGCGCCACTGGTGTGATGCCCTGGCGCCCGGCGGCTCGCTGCTGCTGGCCCTGCCGGTGGCAGGCAGCTTTCCCCAGTGGCACCAGGCCGCCGCCGCCGCCGGGGTGCCCTGCACCGCCATGGCCTTTCCCGCGGCCGAGCGGCTGGTGAAGACGGCGGGGCAGGTGCTGCTGCTGCGGCGGCTGGAGCGTCGCCGCTTCACCCGTCACTGGTCGTCCCCACTGGCGTTCCTGCAGGCCCTGCGGGATCTCGGCCTGGCCGCCAGCGGCCACCCGGCCCTCGGCCCGGGCCAGTTGCGGGCACTGCAGCGCCACTGGCCCGCGGCAGCCCGGGGGGGTGTGGCGATCAGCTGGCAGGTGCTGCTGCTGCAGGGGCGACGGCGCCCCGCCCCAGCCAGCGGGCAGGGGCCATGACCACACCCGCTGCTGTGCCGTTCTGCGAGGCCATCCGGGCCCTGGCTGCGCCACGCCGCTGTGTGGTGGTGGGCACCGACACCGGTGTGGGCAAGACGGTGGTGTCGGCACTGTTGAGCCGAGGTCTGGGTGCCACCTACTGGAAGCCGATCCAGTGTGGCCTGCCGCCCCTCAGCCCGGAGCCCGGCGACAGGGACACCGTGCGGCACCTGGCGCAGCTGCCCGATCGCTGCCTCCTGCCGGAGGCCTATCGCCTGGGGCTGCCCGCCTCGCCCCACACCGCCGCTGCCCGGGAGGGGGTGGCGATCAGCCGGGAACGGCTGGCCCTGCCGACCGTGGAGGGTCCCCTCGTGGTGGAGCCGGCCGGGGGGCTGCTGGTGCCCCTCAGCCGCTCCCTGCTGCAGATCGAACTGCTGCGGGACTGGGGGCTGCCGGCGGTGCTGGTGACCCGCACCGGCCTGGGCACCCTCAACCACACCCTGCTGAGCCTGGAGGCCCTGGCGGCCCGGCGCATCGCCGTGCTGGGGCTGGTGTTGAACGGCCCGCCCCATGACGACAACCGGCGCACCCTGGCGGCGATCACCGGCCTGCCGCTGCTGGCCCAGCTCCCGGCCGACCTGCCCCTGACCCCCCGCTTGCTGGATCGGCTCTGGGAGCGGTCGCCCCTGTCGCAGCTCTGGCCCGCCGCCTGAGCCGGGGCACCGGGCCGGGGGACTGGCCCCCGGGGCCCGCCATCGCAGGATGGGTACAGCCAACGACACTGCCCCCGGCCGGGCAGGCACAGTCCGCGGCGATCCGGCCCGGGGTCAGCGGCACGACCGCTGCCTGCCAGGCCCGTGTCCACCTCCGCGCAACCAGGCAGGTGATGCAGCAGCACCAGGATTTCCGCGAAGAGCACGACAGCATGGGCAGCGTGCGGGTGCCCGCCGATCGCTACTGGGGGGCCCAGACCGAGCGGGCCAGGCTGCGCTTCGCCATCGGCGACGAGGCCATGCCGCTGGAGATCATCCACGCCATCGCCCTGATCAAGAAGGCGGCGGCCCTGGCCAACCGGGAGCTCGGTGTGCTGGGCGATGGTCCCTGCGACCTGATCGTGCGGGTTGTCGACGAGCTGCTCCAGGGACAGCATGACGGCCACTTCCCGCTCCATGTCTGGCAGAGCGGCAGCGGCACCCAGACGAACATGAACGTCAACGAGGTGATCGCCAACCGGGCCTGCGAGATGGCCGGTGCAGCCCTGGGCAGCAAGGACCCGGTCCATCCCAATGACCACGTCAACCGCTCCCAGTCCACCAACGACGTGTTTCCCTCCGCCCTCCACCTGGCCGCCGGGACCCTTGTGCGGCAGCGGCTCCTGCCCGAGCTGGGGCAGCTCTGTGATGCCCTGGAGAGGAAGGCGCAGGCCTGGCGGGGGCTGGTGAAGATCGGCCGCACCCATCTGCAGGATGCCGTCCCCCTCAGCCTGGGCCAGGAGGTGGGGGGCTGGGCGGCCCAGCTGCGCAGTGCCGCTGCCCGTCTGCACCATGCCCTCGCGGAGGTGCGCTGCATTCCCCTGGGCGGCACGGCCGTGGGCACCGGCCTCAACAGCCCGGCGGGCTATGGCCGGCAGGCGGCGGCCCATCTGTCCCGCTGGACCGGTGTGGACTGGAGCGTCAGCGGGAACCGCTTCGCATTGATGGCCAGCCATGACGGCCTGGTGACACTGATGGATCAGCAGAGGCTGCTGGCCGCTGCCCTGCACAGGATCGTCAACGACATGCGCCTGCTGGGCTCCGGCCCCAGGGCCGGTCTGGGCGAGCTGCGGCTGCCCGGGAACGAGCCCGGCAGTTCGATCATGCCGGGCAAGGTGAATCCCACCCAGTGCGAGGCCGTGGCCATGGCCACGCTGCAGCTGATGGGGGATGCCGCGGTCACCGCCATGGCCGGTGCTGCCGGCCAGCTGCAGATGAATGTCTACAAACCGCTGATGGGGTTCAACCTGATCCGCGCGGGCCGCCTGCTCACGGACTGCTGCCGTTCCCTGCGGCAGCATCTGGTGGAGGGGCTGGAGGTGGACCGCGAACGGCTGCGGGAACTCTGCGACCGCTCGCTGATGCTGGTCACCGCCCTCGCCCCCGAGATCGGCTACGACCGGGCCGCGGCCATCGCCCACCACGCCCACGCACAGCAGCTCTCCCTGCGCCAGGCCGCCCTGGCCCTCGGCGCCATCGACGCCGATCGCTTCGACCGGCTGGTGGACGCCCAGGCCATGGCCCATCCCCACGGGGGCAGCACTTGAACGGAAGTCCCATGGCACCGCAGACCACCGCCGGCTGGCATCCCCACCTCTGGCATCCCTACACCCAACCCGCCACGGCCGACCCGCCGCTGCGGGTGGTGGCCGGCCATGGGGCCGAGCTGGAACTGGAGGACGGGCGACGGCTGATCGACGCCATCAGCAGCTGGTGGGTCACGCTCCATGGCCACGGTCATCCCCTGGTGGCGGAGGCCATCGCAGACCAGGCCCGGCGGCTGGAACAGGTGATCTTCGCCAATTTCAGCCATGGCCCGGCGGAGCGGCTGGCGGAGCGGCTGGTGGGGCACTGGCCCTGGCTGGAGCGGGTGTTCTTCTCCGACGACGGCTCCACGGCGGTGGAGGTATGCCTCAAGGTGGCCCTGCAGAGCTGGGTGAACCGCGGCGAGCCCCGCCAGCGGGTGGTGGCCTTCGAGGGGGCCTACCACGGCGACACCTTCGGGGCCATGGCGGTGGGCGCCCGGGGCCTGTTCAGCGCACCCTTCGAGCCGCTGCTGTTCGAGGTGGCGCGGGCCCCCTGGCCCGCCACCTGGCTGGGCGATCAGGCCGTCGAAGCCCGGGAAGCCGCTGCCCTGACGGAGCTGGAGCGTCTGCTGGCCCAGGAACCCACCGCGGCAGTGATCCTGGAACCCCTCGTCCAGGGGGCCGGTGGCATGGCCATGGTGCGGCCGGCCTTTCTGCAGAGGCTGGAGGGGCTGGTGCGGCAGGCCGGTGCGCTGCTGATCTGTGATGAGGTGCTGGTGGGCTTCGGTCGGGTCGGTGCCGTCAGTGCCTCCGTCCGGGCCGGTCTGCGGCCGGATCTGGTGGCCCTGTCCAAGGGGCTCACCGCCGGCTTCCTGCCCATGGGGGTGAGCCTGGCCAGCGGGGCCCTCTATGGCGATTTTCTGGGCAACCAGCCCAACCGCACCCTGTTCCACGGCCACAGCTTCACCGCCAACCCCCTGGGCTGCGCCGCCGCCAACGCGAGCCTGGACCTGCTGGAGCATCCGGAGGCCGCCCACCGGGATTTCGAGGCCCGTCATCGACCCCGCCTGCGGGCATTGGCGAAGCTTCCCGGCCTGCAGCACCCGCGGCTCTGCGGCACCATTGCGGCGCTGGATCTGCAGGTGGACCGGCCCGGCTATCTGAACCAGGCCGGTCAGCAGGTGCGTCGGGCCTGTCTGGAACAGGGCGTGTTCCTGCGGCCCCTGGGCCATGTGCTCTACCTGCTGCCACCGCTCTGCCTCGACAACGCCCAGCTGGACCGCTGCTACGAGGCACTGGCGGCTGCCGTCACCGCTCTGGCTGCAACTTGAGAGCGGTGATCGGAGTGCCGGGAGCGAAGCCGGCCCGGGGGCCCCAGGCCGATCAGGGGCCGGCCAGGATCGCCCGCTCCACATCGGCCCGGCTGAGGCCATAGGAAAAGGCCCGCAGACTGCTGCCCTCCGCACTGGTCCAGCGCACCTCGATCTCCTCCACCTCCAGGCACAGCTCCGCATGCCAACGGGGCTGGCTCAGCTTCCAGAGGCAGGGGTCCCGGGCATCCCGGCGACAGCCGCTCTCCTTCAACCATTGCTCCAGGGCGGGCAGGGAATGCTGGGAGAGGGGGGTATCGGCACTGGGCAGAGGCAAAGCTGGGCAAAGCCGAGACCCCATCAGGCTACGGAACGGCGGAATCGATCTCAGCAGTGGCGGAGAGGTTGAGAAGTTTGCCTGGGGAACGCTGGAAAACCGGCCAAGCTCCAAGTCGGCCCTTGCAACACAATGGATCTCAGCGAGAGAACGCGGAGAATGTGGGGTGATCCGGAGGCTTCCTGATCTTATTCAGCTTTTGAAAAGGCATCGGTGCTATTACCATGATCTACCATCAGTAGCACCGCGCTCATGTCCTCCCGCTCGGTGGGATTTTCTTTCAGCCTCCTCTGCTTCCTCAGCCTGGCTGCTGTTCGCCCTTCCTTTGCAGTTCCTTCTGCATCGCCAAACGCTGGCGAATCAGTGCGTTCCGCCTCCACTGCCGAGCTCCTGGCAGTTGCTGCCGAGACAGATCCGCAATGCCTTGATGCTGGGGAACATTCCTCTGAGGACTTGTCTGCAGCTGAGCGCTGCACCACTGCTTCCGAGACGGTTGCTCAAGCAGTAGCAGCGCCTGCAGCAGGAGGAGCAGCAGGGGCTGCGGCAGTCGGTGCAAGCTCCGTTGGCTTGTGGGCTCTCGGGGCCCTTGCCTTGATCGGTGGTGTTGTTGCAGCCGCCAGTGGCGGCGGTAGTGGCGGTGGTGGCGGTGGCAGAGACAATGGGGATGGAGATAACGGCGGAGACTTTGAGACGGATGAATACAAGGTAACTGGTCAGGATTCTTCTACAGGAGTAAGGTCTGGGCTTGAGATTATCAATGCCTCCTACCGCTACAGTTTTGGAGCCAACGGCGATGGTGTGTTGGTATCAGTTCTTGATACTGGAATTGATATCGACCATCCAGAATTTGATGGTGATGGTAAGATTCATGAAGAATCAAAGACTTATTTTTTTGACTCTGAAGGTAATCAACTTGATTTAGATGATCCTCATGGTCATGGCACTTTTGTTGCTGGATTGATTGCTGCAAA
>SRMO01000050.1:174798-175947 GCA_004768415.1 Aphanocapsa feldmannii 277cV
GGAATGCATGGCGTTGCTTTTAAATCTGATCTTCTGATTCTACAACATCCTGATCTGGACATAGATGCGTATAAGCAGTATGCCGATTATACATACTCTGATGATTATTGGTCTGATGCATTGAATACTTCAGTCGAAGCAGGAGCTATCGCGATGAATAACAGTTGGGGTCTTGATAGGTTTTATATTGATGGCTATAGTTTTGATTATACTGATGAAAAAACGAAGAAGGATGTTTATAAAAAAGAACCTATAAACAGATATTTTCTTGTAGATTTCTTAGATAAGATGTATAGTGGAGATTTGCTTGGCGCTCTTACTAATGCCGCTAAGAAGGAGATGATTACTGTGTTTGCGGCTGGCAATTATTCTTATCACCAAGTTGATGTACTAGCAGGACTTCCCTTTTATTTTTCTGAGCTTGAGGATACTTGGCTTGTGGTTGCTGCAACTAACCAGCATGACGAGATCGCCTCGTTTTCGAATTACTGTGGAATCGCAGAAGACTTCTGCATCTCAGCACCTGGTGTAGATATCTATTCTGCTTATCCTGATGGTGGTTATGTTGCTGGCGATGGAACCTCCTATGCTGCCCCCCTTGTGTCAGGTGCAGTCGCGCTGTTGAAGCATCAATTCCCCAGTATGAGTGGTGCCAAGATCGTACAGCTCATCAAGGAAACAGCCACCGATCTTGGGGAAGAAGGCGTGGATGAAATCTATGGTCACGGACTCCTGAACCTCGGCGAAGCCATGTCACCTCAGGGAACCATGATGGTGGCTGTCGGCAGTGACGTGCGCACAGCTGCGGCAGCCCCGCTGAATCAGACGCACATCGCTCCGATGGGTCCAGTGGGCGCGGCCCTGGCTGGCACCCTTGGCGACAAGCAGGTTGCCGCTCTCGACGACTTCGCCAGACCCTATTACATTCCCCTGTCTGCTCTTTCGATCGATTCCGGATCCGGTTTCGGCAAGGGCTGGAATGCCCAGGCCGATTATCTGCTGGCCCTCGGTCAAGGCAATGACCGCATCAAGGCGCCAACGCTGTTTGGCTCAGCGGTCCTGTCCCATGCCATCAGGCCCTGCCTCGGGGGCTCTTCCCTCAACCAGGCCTACCTGCTGGCCCACGGCGGTGACTGCTCTTCCTCTGTG
>SRMO01000050.1:176446-178538 GCA_004768415.1 Aphanocapsa feldmannii 277cV
CCCTTCGACCGACGGTCGTCAGACCTATGGACTGACCACAACCCGGATCAGGGAAGAGTTGGGATCCGAAGATGTGGTGCCCCTTGACCTCGCTGTGTCCTATGGCATGGATCTAGGCGATTGGGATGTCAATGTCGGCTTGATGGCACGGACAACAGAGCTTCAGGTTGACGACTACATTGTCAATTTGAACATGGGCTTCTCGTTCTGAGCCTTTTCTCCCAGAGATCCTGATTGGACCTCTGGGGGACTCTCCCATTGCCATGTTCAGCTGAATCAAGCCCCAGCGAACCTTCTGGTGCTGGTTGGGGCTGCTTTACCAGTTTTTCACGGCTTGCCTTTATCATGACTTTAGCTGAGCGTCAAGCAAAGTAAAGATAGGTTTTGATTGAGAAAATATGGATAAACTCACACTAGGAGTATCATTGCAAGTCACAGCAAAGCTTTTTCGATAGCATCATTATTTATTTTGATGACTTCAAGATTTTATATTAAGAAATCTAATCTTATTCTCGATTTTATCAAAAGATCATTTATGCATGCTAGCATGACTATAGCTTGCCAGCAGTAGAAACTCGCTCATGTCTTCCCGACCAGTTGGTTTTTCGTTCAGTCTGCTCTGCTTCCTCAGCCTAGCTGCTGTTCGCCCTTCCTTTGCAGTTCCTTCTGTATCGGCAACCGCCGGCAAATCAGTGAGTTCTGCCTCCACTACTGATCTCCTAGCAGTTGCTTCTGAGACAGATCCGCAATGCCTTGATGTTGGGGAACACTCCTCTGATGACTTGCTTACAGTTGATAGCTGCACAACTACTCCTAAGCCTGTTGCGCAGGTAGAGTCTGAATCGGCAGATCCCAAGGGCAAGACTTCCGTTGGACTGTGGGCTCTCGGGGCCCTTGCCTTGATCGGTGGTGTTGTTGCAGCCGCCAGTGGCGGCGGTAGTGGTAGTGATGGAGATGACGACGGCGGAGATCTTGCAAAGGCTGTTGTTATCAATACCACTGATGAAGGCGGTGATCTTGTAGATCAGATTTATCTCCCTAAAAAGTTTGAGACAGAGGAATACAAGGCAACTGGTGGAGTGTGGCCGTTCAACAGGAACAGAAGGTCTGGGCTTGAGATTATCAATGCCTCCTACCGCTACAGTTTTGGAGCCACCGGCGATGGTGTTTTGGTATCAGTTTTTGATACTGGAATTGATATCAACCATCCAGAATTTGATGGTGATGGCAAGATTCATGAAGAATCAAAGACTTACTTTTTCGATTCTGAAGGTAATCAATTTGATTTAGATGATCCTCATGGTCATGGCACTTTTGTTGCTGGATTGATTGCTGCAAATAAAGATGATAAAAGAATGCATGGCGTTGCTTTTGAATCTGATCTTCTAATTCTACAATCTCCTGGCCTGATAAGGACTGAGGCTAAAGAGGATTATGATGCAATCATCGATGCCGGTTATACACCCGCTGCTGATGTTTTGTCTGATGCATTCAATACTTCAGTCGAAGCAGGAGCTATCGTGATGAATCACAGTTGGGGAGTAAACGTCTATGTTGATCACACTTATTTTGATTATGATTCTTGTGATTATAGTTCTTCTGATACTTTTAGAAGCATCTGTTCTCATGAATCGAAACCTCTAGACAAAGATTATCTTATAACTGACTTGAATGAAAGTTATAATGGAGATATACTTGACGCTCTTACTAATGCCGCTGAGAATGAAATGATTACTGTGTGGGCTGCTGGCAATGAGCAGTATAAAGAAATTGGTATACTGCCAGGACTTCCCGTTTATTTTACTGAACTCAAGGATACTTGGCTTGCGGTTGTTGCAACTGACCAGGATAACGAGATCGCCTCGTTCTCTAATCACTGTGGAATCGCAAAAGACTTCTGCATCTCAGCACCTGGTGTAGGTATCTATTCTGCTTGGGCTGATGGTGGTTATAAGACTAGCCAAGGAACCTCCCAGGCTGCCCCCTTTGTGTCAGGTGCAGTCGCGCTGTTGAAGCATCAATTCCCCAGTATGGGTGGTGCCAAGATCGTACAGCTCATCAAGGAAACAGCCACCGATCTTGGGGAAGAAGG
>SRMO01000051.1:0-378 GCA_004768415.1 Aphanocapsa feldmannii 277cV
GCGGCAGTGACCGCATCAAGGCACCAGCGCCGTCCGGCTCAGCCGTCCTGTCCCATGCCATCAGGCCCTGCCTCAGGGACTCTTCCCTCAACCAGGCCTACCTGCTGGCCCACGGCGGTGACTGCTCTTCCTCTGTGGTCTGGATTGGTGATACCAGCCTGAGTCTCTCCCTGTCTGACCTCAGCGATCAACAGTCCCAGGGGGTGTACTCCGCCTTTGATGTCGGTGTTCCCTTCGCTGCCGGGGTGCTCGAGCTTGGCTTCGGGGTGCTGGATGAGCGTGAATCGCTGCTGGGGTCACCGCTCTCCGGGGGCTTCGCTATCGATGGCCGTGCCCAGACCGCCTTCCTCCGCTCCGGCTATCAACGGCCCATCGCCT
>SRMO01000051.1:646-5795 GCA_004768415.1 Aphanocapsa feldmannii 277cV
ACCCTCGACCGACAGTCGTCAGACCTATGGACTGACCACAACCAGGATCAGGGAAGAGTTGGGATCTGAAGATGTGGTGCCCCTTGACCTCGCTGTGTCCTATGGCATGGATCTAGGCGATTGGGATGTCAATGTCGGCTTGATGGCACGGACAGCAGAGCTTCAGGTTGACGACTACATTGTCAACTTGAATATGGGCTTCTCGTTCTGAGCCTTTTCCCCCAGACATCCTGACGGGGTCTCTGGGGGGTGTCCTGTTCATGGTGCCGAGCTCAGCTTCCAGTCGGGCATCCCGCCCGTTGGCAGATGGCCTTTCTGTCAGAGACCCAGCCTCTGCACCAGGTCACTGCCCCGCGCCCAGGCCAGCCCGATGGCCAGCACCAGGCAGGCAAGGAAGCTGAGGCCCAGCAGCACGAGGGCGAACCATTCGCCGCCGGACAGGGAACGGCGGACGTCCAGCGGTTGTTCGACCCCATCCCCGGGGCTATGGCTGAGCCTGGCTGGATCCAGTGCTGGGGCGGGATTGCCTTGCAGCAGCACCAGCTGACTGTCGTAGCGCTGCCTGGCAGCAGGATCGATCAGCACACCGTAGGCCCGCTTCACCGCGTTAAGCCGCTCCAGCGCCTCGGCTGGAGGCAGGCTGGTGGTGTCCGGGTGGTAGCGCTTGGACAGGTTGCGATAGGCCTGGCGCAGCTGAACCTGGTTGGCATTGGCCGGCACTTCCAGCCTCTCGTAATAGGTGCCGGATGCCCGCCCTGCCACTGACTTCAACACTGCGCTGAGGGTGTGGCGATTTTAGGAAGGCTCTGCACGACAGGACAGCCTGCCCCGCCAAAATCAGCACCGCACGGTCGCCACTGGCGCCGGCAGTCAGGCTGGGGGCAGGATCCGGAGCTGTCCTGTCCAGTTGCTGTCGGAGCGTCTGCGGCCGAGCCGTTGCCATCGATTGACACTTTCCCCGCGGGGAGGATTCGCCGCTGTCCGGCTGAGACCATGGCTTTCACGTCCGATCAGATCTGGTCGCTGCTGGGCTGGACGCCCAGTGCGGACCAGGCCCGTCAGTTCACGGTGCTGCAGCTGCAGCTGGCCCACTGGAACCGCCGCCTCAATCTCACCCGGCTGGTGCAGGCTGACGACTACTGGATCGCCCAGATCTACGACGCTCTCTGGCCTCTGCTGCCCCAGCCCCAGGGGCGTCAGGGTCCCCGGCGCATCGTCGATGTGGGCACTGGCGGTGGCTTTCCGGGCTTGGCCCTGGCCATCAGCCTGCCCCAGGCCCGTCTGGAGCTGGTGGATTCCGCCGCTCGCAAGTGCGAGGCCGTCCGTGCCATGGCCCACAGCCTGGGGCTGAGCTCCCGTGTCCAGGTTCACTGTGAGCGTGCCGAGCTCTTCGCACGCCGGGTCGGGATGCGCGGCCAGGTGGATCTCGCCGTGGCCCGGGCCGTGGCCCCGGCCCCCGTGGTGGCCGAATACCTGGTGCCTCTGCTGACCCCCGGCGGCGAGGCATTGCTCTACCGCGGCCGCTGGGATCAGGCCGACGAGGATGGACTGGGCCGGGCTGCCGCCCTCCTCGGGGCCACCCTGGTGCGCCGGCAGCAGCGGCAATTGCCTGCCGAGCGGGGTCTGCGCACGGTGCTGGGCCTGAGCCCCACCGCCCCCTGTCCTGGCCGCTATCCCCGCAAGGTGGGCCAGCCGGCCAGGCGGCCCCTGGCCTGAGTCCTGGCCTGGCCGACGGCTCAGGGGCTGGTCAGTCGCTGCTCAGTCGCCGGCTGCACCGCTCCCCGAAGCGATCCTTCAACCGGTGGAGGATCGCGATCACCTCCTCCCGCCAGGGGCTTGCCACCAGGGCCTGCCGCAGCCTGTCCTCGCCAACGGACGCACCGAGACCATTGGCATTGGCGCCGGGAAACCAGTGGCTGCCGTTGCCGAGCAGACCGTAACGGGCCTCCACGAAGCTCTCCAGATCCCAGGCTTCCAGCAGGTTGTGGAGCCACAGCAACACGGGCAGATTGAGTTGCCCCGGTGTGTCCTGCCAGGCCGGCAGTCCCTGCTGCCAGCTCTCCAGCCAGGGCCGCCCCAGCCGTTCCTCCTGGGCCTGTCGCAGCCGTTGCAGCACGGGTTGGATCAGTGTGTCGGCCTGCTCCAGCCGAGCCACCGCCTCCAGGTGCAGATCCAGATCGGAGGGGCAGGCCGCTCCCACGCTGATGGTGTGGACCCGGGGATCGGCGAGGCAGAAGAGATCGTTGAAGACGATCGGATGCAGCGGTGCCGTCAGCTCCAGCAGCCGCGCTGAAGGACTGTGCAGGTGACCGCCCTTGTCGGTGGGGCTGATCAGGAACACCCCCATGTCATGGCGGCGGGCGGCGTCAAGGGCGAGGTCGTTGTCCTGCCTGATGAAATACCAGTGCAGGTTCAGGTAGTCGAAGGCGTTGCTTTCGATCGCCGCGACGATCAACGGGGTGGGTGCGTGGGTGGAGAAGCCCACATGGCCGATGCGCCCCTCCTCCTGCCAGCGCCGCAGCACCGCCAGGCAGCCCCCCGCCCGCAGCGTCTGCTCCAGATGTTCGGCCAGGTTGATGCCGTGGACGGAGAGCAGGTCCAGCCGCTGGCAGCCCAGCAGGCTGAAGCTGCGCTCCAGTTCCGCTTCGAAGACGGCAGGGTCGGCACGGGGGGGAACCTTGGTCTGCAGGATCCGCTCACGGCTGCCGCCCAGGGCCCGGAAAGCCTTGCCCAGCTGCAGTTCCGAGCTGCCGTAGTGGCGAGCTGTCTCCACATGGTGCAGTCCTGCCTGCTGTGCCCGTGCCAGGGTGGCGGTGAGCTTGCGCTGGCTCCCCTCGCTGAGCTGATCCGCTGCCAGATCCTGCCAGCTCTGCTGGTAGCGCATGCCACCCAGGGAGAGCACGGGCATGGGCAGCCCGGTGCGGCCGAAGCGGCGGGTGGGGACCACCCCTTGCCCAGGCGATGGCAGGGTCAGGGCTGCTGGCCTCCGGGTGAACGTGGCCTGTTGCGACGCACGCTGGGCGGGCTGGGGTGGCCGAGGGGCTGCAGCTTCCGCTGGGCCAGCCGGCGCTGAAGGCCGGGCAACTCCTCGTAGTCGACCCAGTGGATGCAGTCCACCGGGCAGGTGTCGATGGCTTCCTGGATCCGCTCGCTGGAGTCCCCGTCCTGGCGGATGGCCCTGGAGCGACCATAGTCCGGTTCGATCAGAAACGTGCTTGCGCAGACGTGGGAGCAGTAGCGGCAACCGATGCACACCGACTCGTCCACCCACACCGCCTTGTCCTTCAGCACACCCCCCAGCAGCGGCTCCATCCCCGTGGGCTGGTGCTCCTGGCGGGGATCCAGGGCTGCTGCCCCGAAGGCAATGGAGGGATCAATCGCCCTGGGTTCGGCGAGCCGATCGGTGGACATGGCGATCTGGTGGGTGTGGCGGCCGGGGCAGGGCCACTGAACAGCCTCGGCAGACTGTTCAGTGATTCCAGTCAGTGACGCCAGTCAATGGCTCCAGCGGGTGACCACCAGCTCGATGGTGCCGTCAAGGCTGCTCTTCTGCTCGCTCACCTGGAACCCCTCCTGCTGGGTGGCGCTGAGGATGGTGTGAAGGGCGTAACGCTGATTGAGCCGGGAGAGGAAGCGCTCCAGTGGCTGCTGCTGATTCCACAGCTGCAGGTCGGTGACCAGTTCGTAGTGGTTGCCGTTCCAGCGGAAACCGATGTCACAGCCGTTGTCCTGACGCAGGGCCAGCTGGGCCTCCACGGTCTGGCCACGGTAGCCACGCACCTGGGTGGTCCCTTCTTCAGGGGTGTGGCCCATGTCCTGGAGAGCTGCTCGGAGGGCGCTCAGATCGCGCAGCTCGGTTTTCACGGTGCTGAAATGGGACATCGCGAGTCAGGGCTGACGGTGGATGAAGGCTGCCTGCCGTGCTTCCTGGCGAGCGGCTGCAGCGTAGTGATCGGCAGTGGGAGTGGCCGTGACCACGCTGCCGAGCCGTGCTTCCACAGAGGCGGTGAGCTGTTGACAGGTGCTGCCGAGCACACCCTCGACATGTTCTTCGACCCGGCCGTCAGGCCTGATGCGGAAGTGAATGGTCTGCTGGGGCATGCAGCCACACTCTGG
The DNA here is from genome assembly GCA_004768415.1 of Aphanocapsa feldmannii 277cV. Classification (GTDB taxonomy): domain Bacteria; phylum Cyanobacteriota; class Cyanobacteriia; order PCC-6307; family Cyanobiaceae; genus Aphanocapsa_A; species Aphanocapsa_A feldmannii. The sequence goes on from SRMO01000051.1 coordinate 4,763, forward strand.
GAAAGTTCGGCCCATCGTAACGAGGTCTGAACTTTTCTGTGCCGATCATTTAAACAAGCGCGCTGCTGCCTTGCGCACCTGTGCCGGTAGCCTGCGGGCGGATTCAGGTCCGCTCCGGACGCCATCCTTGCCGACGGTCGCCGTGCCCCCGGAACCGTCCCCAGGTGCTGCAGAGCCGATCAGCCCAACTCGACCCGGCAGGTCGTCTCAGCTCAGCAGGCCTTCGTCCAGCAGGGTCTTGAGCTTGGCGACCACCGCCGGATCCTCCAGCTGCTCCAGGGCAGTGCGGGCATCGTCGCGGACGCCGGAATCCGGGTCATTGACCATGGCATCCAGGAGGCCCTGCACCAGGGCGTCGCGGAGGCTGCCGTCAGCCGTCAGCTGATCGTGCAAGCGGCTGAGACTCCAGGCGCTGTTGCTGCGCACCACGGCTTCCGTGTCGATACGCATGGTCTCCAGCAACACCCGCGCTGCTCGCACAGCATCGGCGTCGCGGTTGATGGCCACGTCCGCCAGGGAACTGGCGGCCCAGAGCCGCACAGCGGCGATGTCGTTCGTGAGGGCCTGGATCAGTGGCTCCAGCACGATGTGGTGGGCATAGTTGCCCAGGCTCCAGGCCACGGCCTTGCGCACAAAGCCATTGCAGTCGTTGTGCAAGAGGCTGAGCAGGGTGGCTTCCGCAGCAGCGGCGGGGTTGCGGCCCAGGGCATAGACCGCGCTCATGCGGGTGATCGGACAGTGGCAGTCCAGCAGCGGCAGCAGCAGTGGGATCGAACGGCTGTCGCGGTGCTCACAGAAGATCCGCAGACCCTGCATCACCTGGTCTCTGTTGCCCACCAGCAACGTCAGCCCTTCCTCCACCTGGGCGGTCCGATCGTCATCGATGGCCTCGACCGCATCGAGAGGGTCATCCAGCAGGTCGTCCACTTCGAGCGGGGCGTCCAGCAGCTCGGGGTCGAGATCCGTGGTGTGGATGCCTGGCCTGGGTGCCGTGTCCGTCATTGGAGACCACTCCAATCCGCCGACCCCGACC
>SRMO01000051.1:5874-17481 GCA_004768415.1 Aphanocapsa feldmannii 277cV
CCCGTGCCGGCAGCGGGGTGTGACCGGGCACAGGCAACCCATCCGGCGGAGCCGGTTCGAGAGCGGGCTGGCACAGACTGGCCCAAACCCGGACGCTGCAACTGACCCTGACCCTAGTCCGGCGGTCCCGCTGGAGCACGGCGCGGCTGACCTCTCAACCACCTGGATGGATCGCTTCGGTGCCTTGCCGCCAGGGCCCGCCTCAAGCCGGCATCAGGACATCAGGATGTCTTCGTCAGTCACCTGATGGTGTTGAGGATGCCAGCGCTGTGGCGGCTGCTCTGCCACAAATCCTCCTGCAGCTGCTTCATCGCCTGGACAATCCCGTTTGCACTGTCCGTCCGGAGACCGGACTCCTCTCGCCACCCCAGGGAGGCGATTCCGCCAGGGGATGCACGCGTCTCGACCCTAGGCTGGGATGCTGAAGGCATGGGCCACCAGGTGGGCCCCGCTCGCCTGCCAGAATGTCTGTGCAACCGGATTGCTGGCGAGGGCCTGGGCGCGCAGCTCCACCAGCTGCTGCAGCCTGCACCAGCCCAGGGCCTGGCCCAGCAGGTGGGATCCCAGCCCCTGGCGCCTGCGATCCGCTCGCACCCAGGCCAGCAGCACCAGGCCCACGGCGGCGGCATCGGGGTGGCGATGGCCGCGGCAGAGCCACAGCAGCGCCGCTGCACCGCCGTTGTCCCGCAACCAGAGACGGTGGTCGGCGCGGTTCCAGTGCTGCTCCATCAACCGCTGACACAGCTCCGGTCCACAGCCCGCCTCCGCCAGGGCATGGCGCAGCAGGGTCTTCTCGCCCAGGCCAGCGCTCAGGTCCGGGGTGAGGCCCTGAGCGATGTCAGGAGGAAGCGGTGGGCCGTACCAGGCAGTGCAATCGGACGGTTGCGCCGAGTCCTGATGGCGACAAGCGCTCACGGGGCAACCTCGATCAACCGACGGGTGCCGGGGCGGCCATGTCTCCCGGCAGCCAGATGCGGGCCGAGACGATGAACAGGGTGAGCCCGAAGCACAGCACAATCAGGGCCGGAAACAGCTTGATCAGGAATGACTTCATGGCGCTCGCGCTCACGGGTCCCATGCTGTCGCCATTCTCTCCTCTGCGTACCGGGTGGTGGACGTCAGAATCGCGCCACGCCCCTGAGCGGCAGTGCCGCCTGATCCGCCACCGCCTGGACCGCACCCCCCACCTCTCCCCCTGGCCCCGTCGAGCCCATGCCACGGTTGCTCTCCTGTCTGTTGCTGACGTATTCAATTGCGCTTTCGCTGCTCCGATAGGGGCGCGGGCTCGTCAGCAAGGCCTGCTGACCGGGGTGATCCTCACTTGCCCAGCACAAATGCGCCCTCGCGCAGTATTGGGTGCAGGGGCGAACCCCACCCTGGCGGCGTTGGCATTGCGCTTCCAGATTGCTCCCGCTGCTACGAATTGTGATTTGCTATCATCTGATCTGACCGGCTAATCAGCAGCAGACGAGGAACGGGATGCTACAGACGCTTGCAATTCACGGGTTCCGTGCGTTCGAGTCGTACCGGCTGACCAACTTAACCAGAGTGAACCTCGTGGTCGGCCGCAACAACTGCGGCAAGACGTCGGTTCTCGAGGCCATTGAACTCCTCGTTTCCGGAGGCGATCCAGCTATTTTCTATAAATCTGCCCAACGACGTGGTGAGATGGGTATTAGGCAAGCGAGCGACCGCCATCCGCTTGACGAGGATGTGTCGCATGTTTTCTTCGGTCATAAATTTAACCTCGGTACGCATTTCAAACTGTCTTCGGACAACGACGGCGACAAGTACACGTTGTCGGTCAAGGTGCAGTCACTGGATGAGGTCGGCGAAGACTGGGACAGGCGAAGAAAGCGATGGCTACAGCTGGGATATTTCGATCCAGACGAAAACAAAGAAGCTGTGCCAGAGCTCGTTCTGGCTATTGATGGGGGTCGAGCGGGAAGGGAGGTGAGCTTGCCCGCCATGGACGACGGTATCGTGCGGTTCGAGCCTTACCATCGCTCGATACGCAATGGGGCCGACGGAACACCGGTTCACTTTCTGACGTTGGACTCATTCAATCCGGCCTCCATGGGAAGAATGTGGGACACGGTCTTGGCCGAGGGCCGCGAGGAAGAGATTGTCAATGACATGCGGATCCTCGAACCCGAGCTCGATTCGATCCATTTCCTGACGAGCCGCAGGTTGGGTAGCGGCATTCTCGTTGGTCTCCGCAACAGGGGTCGCCGACTACCAATCGGCACATATGGCGACGGTATGCGGCGCCTGTTGGCGCTCAGGCTGTCCTTTGTCGGAGCGGCAAACGGCTTCCTGTTGATTGACGAGATCGATACAGGCCTGCATTGGACGATCATGGAAGAGATGTGGCAGTTCGTGGTTGAAGTGGCGCGAAACTTGAACATTCAGATCTTCGCGACCACGCACAGCTACGACTGTATCCGAGGATTTGGTTCGCTGATTAGCTCCAGGCCTGACCTCAAGGAAGACATGTCCATCCAAAAAGTGGACACCTCGCTGAAGCAGGCGGTATGTCTCCGAGGCGATCAGATCAAGATCGCGGTGGAGCAGGATATCGAGGTCCGCTGATGTCGACTGTCGAACGCTCCACGCTGCACGTCGAAGGCACGGACGATGTCCACGTCATCAAGCATCTCTTGCTCCGGCATGGAATCGACTGTCCGCTTGAGAAGGACCCGCGTCAGGGACGCAAACTCGCCCCGCACGCTCCCGAGATACGAAGTCCACGCAACGGCAGGAATGGGATACTTGAAAGCATCGATACAGCTGTTCGTTTCAGTAACAATCGGTCAGTGGGGTTCGTTCTGGATGCAGATGCGGAACCACAAGATCGATGGCACGCTGTTTGCGGCAAACTCAAAAAGTTCGGACTCGATCTGCCGGCTCAGATTCCGCCCGGAGGTTTTGTTCACGACGTAGCGGAGTTCAGAGCGCGCGTCGGCGTTTGGCTGATGCCGGACAATCAACGGGAAGGTGCTCTGGAGCAATTCCTGGCAGATCTCGTCAAAGACAACGATGCCTTGCTCCCTGTCGCTGAAAGGGCGACGGCGACGGCTGCCGAAAGTGGCGCCGAGTTCCCCGCAGTCGATCGCCAGAAAGCTGTTCTGCACACGTGGCTTGCATGGCAGAAAAAGCCCGGCCTGCCCTACGGTACAGCCATCTGTGCGGAGTACTTTCGCGACGACAGTCCCTCAGCCCTGGCTTTCGTCGATTGGTACAAGCGTGTTTTCCAAGAGACTTAGAAACTTATCCAGAGGTTCCTTGACTCTCCCCCCTGTCGGCTGCCCGGGATATCAGCCGAGTCGTCACGCAACGCGTCCGGTGCGGCCTGGACTACCAGGTCCGGGACGCCAGCAGGGCGAGGTCTTTCTGGAGCTTGAGTTCGCCGAAAAGGTCGCTGGGTATGACACCGAGATCCTCTCGGTGGGCGAGGGCGGTGACCTGCTGTGGATAGAGAAGGACGATGAACAGGGTGAGCCCGAAGCACAGCACAATCAGGGCCGGAAACAGCTTGATCAGGAATGACTTCATGGCGCTCGCGCTCACGGGTCCCATGCTGTCGCCATTCTCTCCTCTGCGTACCGGGTGGTGGACGTCAGAATCGCGCCACGCCCCTGAGCGGCAGTGCCGCCTGATCCGCCACCGCCTGGACCGCACCCCCCACCTCTCCCCCTGGCCCCGTCGAGCCCATGCCACGGTTGCTCTCCTGTCTGTTGCTGCTGTTGACGCTGCTGCCTCTGCCGGCCGGAGCCCGGGACCATACGGATTGCCCCGCCAGGGCGGCCGGCCTGGTCGATGCCCTGCTGGATCGCTGGGTCAGCCGGCTGGCCCAGGGGGATCCTCAGGCCATGGCCGCCCTCTATGCACCCGAGGCCTACCTGCTTCCCTCCCGCTCGGACCTGCCGCGGCGGGGACGGGGGGCCATCGCCGACTACTTCATCCAATTCCTTGCCGATCGCCCTGTCGCCAGGCTGATGACCCGGGACACCACAGCGGCCTGCGACGAGTTGACGGTGATGGGGATCTACAGCTTCAGCTTCGGTGCAGTCCCTGAACCGGCTACAGCCACCACGGCAGAGGCGGTTTCCAGAGCAGACGACGTTGCCAGGGCAGAGCAGGTTGCCAGGGCCCGCTTCACCTTCGTGTTCGGCCCTGATGCCGCAGGTGACTGGCTGATCCGCCATCACCATTCCTCCCAGCAGCCTTCCAGCCTGGAGCTGCCCCTCGGCCATGATCCAACCCTGACAGCCCCCGGTCAGCCCGTCACCCCGCCGGCCACCACGGCACCGCAACAGGCCGGCGGCGCCTGACGCCAGGGCAGACCCGATGGAGATCAGCTGTGACAGCGGCTGCCCAGGGTCATGGGGCGGCGGCCTGGCGCCGTTGACGCAGCAGCGCCATGGCGCTGAGCACGGCCACCACCAGGCTGATCCAGCCCCAGCGCTGCTGCTGCAGCAGGAAGCCGCCGAGGCAGAGCATGGTGGCGAACAGCAGGCCGCAGCTCCACACCAGTGTTTCCAGGGTGTGACGCAGTGGTTCGGGAGGCTCCACCCCCACATGCCGGCGCCAGCGGCGCCAGCCCGGGCCGGCAGGGCGCACCCGGCGCACGAAAGGTTCCAGCACCGCTGCCGATTCCGGCGGTGTGGCCTGCATGGTGAGGATCCAGATCACTGCGGTCAGGGTGGTGGTGACGAACAGGCGCAGGCCGTAGTCGTCGATGCGCAGCAGTGGCACCACCGAGGTGCAGAGGCCGATCACGAAGCCTGCCACCATGGCGGCCAGTTCGGCAGCGGCATTGATCCGCCACCAGAACCAGCGCAGCACCAGCACCACCCCGGGACCGGTGCCGACGGCGATCACCAGGCGGAAGACCGTGCCGATGCTGCTGCTGGCCAGGGCGGCCAGCACCCCCAGCAGCAGCAGCAGCACCGAGGTCAGCTGGCCCACCAGCAGCAGCTCCCGCTGGCTGGCCCGGGGCCTGAGAAAGCGTTGGTAGAGGTCATTGGTGAGATAGCTGGCGCCCCAGTTGACGGAGGTGCTGACGGTGCTCATGAAGGCGGCCATCAGGGAGACCACCACCAGGCCCAGGGCCACCGGCGGCAGCAGCTCCACCGCCAGGCGCGGATAGCTCTCTTCCCAGTCACTGCCGGCTGGCAGCAGCACCACGGCGGCCAGGGCCACCAGGATCCAGGGCCAGCTGCGCAGGATGTAGTTCACCACCAGGAACACCCAGCCTGCCCGCCGTGCCTCCTGCTCGTTGCGGGTGGCCAGCAGCCGCTGAATGAATTCCCCACCTCCGTCGCTGCGCCGGAAACTCCACCACTGCAGGCCGATGTAGGCCAGGAAACTGCTCACGCTGATGCCACTGGCCTCCAGCCAGCCGGGCCCAGCTCCGCTCCATTCCAGGGGCAGGGGGGACAACAGTTCGGGACGCCCCAGGGCGCTGAGCCGATCGAGGAAGGCAGTCATCCCCCCGCAGGCGGCGATGGCTGCCACCGCCACCGCGATGGCACCGGCCAGGGCCAGCACCAGCTGTGCCAGGTCCGTCACCACAACGGCCCAGAGCCCACCAGCTGCGGTGTAGATCAGCACCAGCAGGGCGATGCCCCCCAGCAGCAGCGCTTCCTGCTGGCCGCTGTCCACCAGCCCCAGGGCATGGCTCACCTTGGCCATGGCGAGAAAGGCGTAGCCGATGCCGATGCAATTCAGCGGCAGGGCAAACAGGAAGGCTTTCACCCCCCGCAGCCAGGCGGCCGTCGGACCGCCGTAACGCAGCTCGGTGAACTCGGCGTCCGTGAGGACACCACTGCGGCGCCAGAGCGGGGCGAACACCACCGCCATGGCCACATGGGCCACGCCGAAACTCCACCATTCCCAGTTGCCGGCGATGCCGCGGCTGGCCACCAGGCCGGCCACATAGAGGGGAGTATCGACCGAAAAGGTGGTGGCGGCCATGGATGCACCCGCCAGCCAGCCACTCAGGCGGCGTCCCGCCACGAAGTAGTCGTCTTCACTGCGGTTTCGCCGTGCCAGCAGGAGGCCGGCCAGCAGGCTGAGCACCAGATAGCCGACCAGCAGTGCCCAGTCGATGGCATGCATCGGCGTCCCCATCCCTGACAGGGAGTCTGCTGGACCCGGCGGTCCCTGTCACGCTGTCGATCGCTGGCGGCCCCCGGGGTGTGCCGGATCGCTCAGCGCTGCTGGCGATGGCGACGCAGCTGGCCGCAGGCGGCGTCCTTGTCGAGGCCACGGCTGGCCCGCAGGCTCACGGCCACGCCGCAGCGCTCCAGCACCTTGGCGAACCGGTTGATGCGGTGCTGACTGGGGCGCTGGAAATCCTCCTCGTCGATGGGGTTGTAGGCGATCAGGTTCACGTGGCTCTGAAATCCGGCCACCTGCTCCGCCAGTTCCCTGGCGTGCCGGGCTTCGTCATTGACACCCTGCAGCAGAATGTATTCGAAGCTCAGCCGCCGGCCCGTGGTGGCGACGTGGTGGCGGCAGTCCTTCAGCAGCAGCTCGAGGGGATAGGACCTGGCGCTGGGAATGAGCAGCTGCCGCAGGCGCTGGTTGGGGGCATGCAGGCTCACCGCCAGGGTGAACTGACAGCGACCGAGCCTGGCCATCGCCGCTGGCCCCAGCTGTGTCAGCCGGCCCGGTACACCCACAGTGCTGATGGTGATGCGTCGCTGGCCGATGGCCAGGTCGTGGTTGAGGCAGGCAATCGCCCCGAGCACCGCATCGATGTTGAGCAGTGGTTCTCCCATGCCCATGAACACCACGTGGCTGGGGCGGCGCCCCATGGCATCGCGCAGGCTGATCACCTGATCGACGATTTCGTGGGTTGCCAGGGAGCGCTGCAGCCCGCCCTTGCCAGTGGCGCAGAAGCGACAGGCCATGGGGCAGCCCACCTGGCTGGAGATGCAGACGGTCAGCCGCTGCCGGGTGGGAATGCCCACGGTCTCGATCAGTTCCCCGTCAGCCGCCTGCAGCAGCAGCTTGGTGGTGCCGTCGGCGGCGATGGAGCGCTGGACCTCCTTGCTGCGGCCGATGGCGATGCTCTGCTCGGCCCGCCAGCGGGCCGGCAGCACGGTGATCTCGTCGAGGCTGCGGGCGCCTTTGGCGTAGATCCAGTCGTGCAGCTGTTGCGCGCGATAGGCGGGCTGACCGGTGCTGGCAAGCCAGGCCCTCAGGGCCTCCCGAGGCAGGCCCAGCAGCGCTGCGGGAGGGATCGGCGCCACCCCTGCAGCAGCCGTGGCGGCGCTCAGTTCCACACCAGCAGGCCATGGCCGAGCCAGAGCTCGACCGCCAGCAGGGCCATGAAGCCGAGCATGGCCAGACGGCCATGGAGCGTTTCGGTGTGGCGGTGGAATCCATAGCGGGGAAGCCGCCGCTGGGGCACCGGGTCGGGTTCGATCATGGGGGGGGATCAGAGGGGAACCTATGCTCGCCAGGAGCGCCAGGACCCTGACCGGACGCTCCCGGCAGCCGCGCGGGGCTCAGCCTTCGTCGCTCAGCAGACCCTCCTCCTGGAGATCCTGCACGGCGCCTGGGTCGGCCACGGGCTCTTCATCAGTGCTGCCGCCGCTGCCGCTTTCGGGACGTCTGAACGCCGCAAAGTTGGTGGCGGGATTGATGATGTTGTGGCGGGTCCGGGTCTGCTCCAGGTCCGCCTCACTGGGATCGTCCAGCACGGCGCCGCTGCCCTCCGAGGGAGCCGTCATCTCGACGGTGTAATCCGGCCGCAGGATGTCCCTGCGACGATAGCCGGCCTGATCGTCATCCAGGATGTCGGGGTGAGGGCCGGCCTCCTCGCGCAGTTCCTCGTCGAAGCCGGCAAAGCCGGTCCCGGCGGGAATCAGGCGACCGATGATCACGTTTTCCTTGAGACCGCGCAGCCAGTCGCTCTTGCCTTCGATGGCGGCTTCGGTGAGAACCCGGGTCGTCTCCTGGAAGGAAGCGGCGGAGATGAAGCTGTCGGTGTTGAGGGAGGCCTTGGTGATCCCCAGCAGCACGGGGGTGAACACGGCAGGGGCACCACCGGTGATGGCCATCGCCTCGTTCACCTGGTTCACCTGACGCAGCTCGATCAGCTCGCCGGGCAGGAGGGTGGTGTCCCCGGCGTCTTCGATGCGGACCTTGCTGGTCATCTGGCGCACGATCACTTCGATGTGCTTGTTGTCGATGGTGACGCCCTGGGAGCGATACACCTGCTGCACCTCGAACACCAGACGCTCCTGCAGTCTGGCGATCGCCACCATGGCGGCGTCCAGGGTCGACTTGCGGCCGTGGAGATCGCTGAAGATCACGTCCAGCAGATTGTGGGGATTGATCGGGCCATCGGTGAGGGCATCCCCTGCCTTGACCGCCTGGCCGTCGGAGACCATCACGTTGCGGCCCAGGGGGAGGTCATAGGAGGTCACGTTGTCTTCCCCCTTGATCACCTTGATGACGACGTTGTCGTCGTCCCGCTGTTCGATCTCGACCACGCCGGCGCCGGCGCAGAGCACGCAGGCCTCACGGGGACGGCGGGCCTCCAGCAGTTCCTCGATACGGGGCAGACCCTGAACGATGTCACCGGTCTTGGCCCGCTCGAACACCAGCAGGGCCAGGCCGTCGCCCCGTTGCACCAGCTCGCCGTCCCGGACGTGGAGCACGGATTCGGGCGACACCATGTAGGGACGGCCCACCCGCAGATGGACGCTGTTGCCGTCGATCTTCTCCACCTGCCCCGAGGTGGGTGCGTTGACGCTGTCGCTCAGGCCATGGCCCTCCACCACGCGGTCTCCTTCACTGACGAAAGGAGTGGTGGCAGCGTCGACGGCGATCACGTCGCTGGCGCGCTCGACGATCAGGCGGCGGATGGGTTCACCCTTCGCGATGGAGGGAAACTGCACCACGCCGTCCTCCTTGCAGAGGATCTGGGTGGTGGCGATGACATGGCCGGCCTTGACGTTGTCGCCGTCCTTCACCTGCAGCTCGGTGTGGGTCGAGCCGTGGCTGGCGTCCGAGACGGTGTCGCGCCGCACCAGCAGGCTCTCCAGGATCACCAGGGAGAGGCGCCTGATGGTCTTGGCGCGTCGGTCCTTGACGGCTTCCACATCCACCGTCATCTGGGGCGTGGTGTCGATGGTCTCGAGGCTGAGCTGGGTGCGGAGCAGCTCCACCGGTTCGACGGACTTGATCAGCTCGCCATCCTTGAACATCAGACGCTGCTGCGCTTTCAGGCTGAGGCTGGGTCCCCGGGGCTGCTTCACGGAGCTGAAATCGGGAACATAGGCAGCATCGGGAATGACGTACTCCTCGACGGGACGCAGCAACAGGGCATTGCCGTCGGGGGTGTCGATGCTCTGGACAAAGCACAGTTCCCCGACCTCGAGGCCCTCGGCCAGGGTGTCGCCGGGGTTGGCCATCCGGCCCTCGCCCGAGAACGCCTCCACGGCCTCCCTGTCGTCGCAGAGGTGCAACTTGCCGCTGCGGACGATGATCTCGCGAAGAATGTCGTTCTTTTGGGTCACCGTCACGATGCCGGCGGTCTGACTGAAGATGTCCTTCACCACCTCGGTGCCGGCCTCGATCCACTGGCCGTCCTCCACCATCAGCAAGGAGATGTCCTTGTTGATCTCGTGGGTTTCCTGGGGCACCCACAGCAACGTGCCACCTTTGCTGACTTCGTAGCCGTTCTTGGCGGAACGGGCACGCTTCACGGTCAGGTCGGGGGAGAACTTGACCAGACCACCGGACTTGGTCATGAACCGCTCGTCGATCAGTTCCGCGATCACTTCCTTGTCACCGATCTTGCTGCCTGGGATGGAGTTCAGGCGATAACGCATGCCCTGTCTGCTCTCCAGATGGAAGAGGGTGCCGCCGTGGGCGTCCTCCTCGATCAGCTTGCAGTCCCTGATGGTGATGCTGGCGGTGACGATCTGCACCTCGCGGGAATCTCCGGTGGCCTCCCGCAGACGCACGGCCCCGCCGTGTTCACTGACCAGACGACTCTCGGCCATGACGTCACCGGTCTGCACCGCGACACCGGCCTCGATCGAAGGCTGGGCATTGGGGGGCAGGTTGTAGACATCGCCGCCCAGAACCCAGATGCGGCCCATGCGCTGGGCCTTCAGGGTGATGTTGTCCTGGCGGTCGGTGACCTCCTTGGGTTGGATGGCGTCCTCGTAATTGACCTGACCGGCCAGGTCGCAGATCACGTCCTTGGTGGCCTTTTCAACGCTCTTCTTGACGTTGCCGCTGGAGATCTGGGCCACCACCACATCGTGGTCGATGCTGTCGCCGTCGGCCACGAACAGCACCGAGCCGCTGGTGATGCTGATGGTCTGGTCCTTGCCGCCGGCGGACGCAGCCACGTTGAGGGTGAAGTCAGTCTCCGAGATCCGGGCATCCACGCCGTGGGGGGTGCGGTGCGGCCGCACACGGGCGCCGCCACTGAAGCTCACCCTGCCGGACACGGTGGAACGCACGGTGCCGGTTTCCGCCGTACTCACACCACCGGTGTGAAAGGTCCGCATGGTGAGCTGCGTACCGGGCTCGCCGATGGACTGGGCAGCGATGATGCCCACCGCTTCGCCCATATCGACGAGCTTGTTGTGGGCCAGGGCCCAGCCGTAGCAATGGCGGCAGACGGACTTGGCGGCTTCGCAGGTGAGCGGCGAGCGCACCTTCACCTCCTTGACGCCGTGGCCCTCCAGCGCCCGGGTCACCTCGGGGGAGATCTCGCTGTTGCGATGGAGCAGCAGGGTCTTGTTCCTGCCGCGACCCTTGTAGACGTTCTCGGCGGTGAGGCGGCCGTTGAGCTTGCTGCCGAAGTTGCCTTTCCCGTCCGCACGGACCGTGATGCCGTGGATCGTGCCGCAGTCCTCCTCGCGCACGATCACGTCCTGGGCCACATCCACCAGGCGACGGGTCAGGTAGCCGGAGTCGGCGGTGCGCAGGGCTGTGTCCACCAGGCCCTTGCGGGCGCCGTAGGAGGAGATCACGTATTCGGTGACCGTCAGACCCTCGCGGAAGTTGGTGCGGATGGGAAGGTCGATGATCTCGCCCTGGGGATTGGCCATCAGGCCACGCATGCCCACCAGCTGACGCACCTGGGACATGTTCCCCCGGGCACCGGAATTGGCCATCATCCAGACCGAATTGAGCGGGTCGTTGTCGCTGAAGTTCTTGCGAACCGCTCCGACCAGACGCTCGTTGGTTTCCGTCCAGGTGTCGATCACCTTGGTATGCCGCTCCACCTCGGTGATCTCGCCGAGGCGGTAGCGCTCCTCGGTGGCGGTGATCTGCTGCTCCGCCTGTTCCAGCAGACCCTTCTTGTCTTCCGGTACGCGCAGGTCGTCCACGGAGATGGAAACAGCGGCCTGGGTGGCGTAGTGGAAGCCGAGATCCTTGAGCTCATCGGCCATGGCGGCCGTGGCGGCGGTGCCGTACTGCTTGTAGGACCAGGTCACCAGGTTGCGCAGGCCCTTCTTGTCGATGATGTGGTTGCGGAAGATCGCCCTGGGATTGGGATCAGGGGGCTGGATCAGGATGGCGGCGGTCTCGGCCCGCTGGGCCTCGGTGCCTTTGGCAGGGCTG
>SRMO01000051.1:17637-24797 GCA_004768415.1 Aphanocapsa feldmannii 277cV
GGGCACCCACGGCCTTGTTGATGGTGTGGTTCATCACCACACGGCCAACGGTGGTGAGGATCATGCGGCTGATCAGGGCGCCGTCCCCGTCGCGACGGTCACGGCGGAACTTCCAGTGCTCGACGACGGTGCCGTCCTTGAGCTTCTCGTTCTTGCTCGGCCTGGTGCCTTCGTCAGGGTTCTCCACCTCACCGTTGAAGCGCACCCAGACCCAGTCGTGCAGTGTGATGTGCTTGTCCTCGAAGGCGTGGATCACGTCGCCGAGGGATGCGTAGGTGCGGCGGCGGTCGCCGTAGGCAGGTTGCTTGAGACCGGGCTGGATCGCGGTCAGGTAGTAGGAGCCCAGCACCATGTCCTGGGAGGGGGTGATGATCGGTGTACCGGTGGCGGGCGACATCACATTGTTGCTGGCCAGCATCAACATGCGGGCCTCGGCCTGGGCTTCCAGGGCCAGGGGCACGTGGACGGCCATCTGGTCACCATCGAAGTCGGCGTTGAAGGCCGGACAGACCAGGGGATGCAACTGGATGGCGCGACCGTCCACAAGCTTGGGCTCGAAGGCCTGGATGCCCAGGCGGTGGAGGGTCGGGGCACGGTTCAGCAGGATCGGATGGCCGTCGATCACCTCCTGCAGCACCTGCATCACCTCATCGTCGCCGCGCTGAATCATCTTCTTGGCCGCCTTGATGTTGTTCACCACGTTCTGGCGGATCAGGCGATGGATGACGAAGGGCTGGAACAGTTCGATCGCCATCTCCTTGGGCAGACCGCACTGATGAATCTTCAGATTGGGACCGACCACGATCACGGAACGGCCGGAGTAGTCGACGCGCTTGCCGAGCAGGTTCTGACGGAAGCGACCCTGTTTGCCTTCGATGATATCGCTGAGAGACTTGAGTGCCCGGTTGTTGGCACCCACCACGGTGCGGCCACGCCGGCCATTGTCGATCAGGGCATCGACGGCCTCCTGCAACATCCGCTTCTCATTGCGGACGATGATCTCGGGAGCGAGGATCTCCTGCAGCCGTGCCAGACGGTTGTTGCGGTTGATGACCCGCCGGTAGAGATCGTTGAGGTCACTGGTGGCGAAGCGACCGCCGTCCAGCTGCACCATCGGCCGCAGGTCCGGAGGGATCACCGGAATCGCATCCAGCACCATCCAGGCGGGGTGGGCGCCGGTGGCGATGAAGGAGTCGATCACGCGCAGGCGCTTGATCAGCTTGGCCCGCTTCTGTCCCTTGCTGCTGGCGATCTCCTCGCGCAGCCCGGCTGCGCTGCTTTCCAGATCGATGTCCTCAAGCAGCTGCTTGAGGGCTTCGGCACCGATGCCCACCACGGGCTCGTTCTCGATCTCGGAGTCTTCGGCGTAGATCTCGTCCTCGATCTCCAGCCACTCGTCCTCGGTGAGCAGCTGCTTGTATTTCAGCTGCGTGTGATCACCACAATCCAGGACTGTGTAGCAGTTGAAGTAGACGATCTGCTCGACATCCCGCAGCGGCATGTCGAGCAGGATGGCCACATAGCTGGGGATGCCTTTCAGGTACCAGACGTGGGATACCGGGGCAGCCAGCTTGATGAAGCCCATGCGGTGACGCCGCACCCGGCTTTCGGTGACCTCGACGCCGCAGCGCTCGCAGACGATGCCGCGATGGCGCACACGCTTGTACTTTCCGCAGTGGCACTCCCAGTCCTTGGAAGGACCGAAGATCTTTTCGCAGAAGAGCCCGTCCATCTCGGGCTTCAGCGTGCGGTAGTTGATGGTTTCCGGCTTGGTGACCTCGCCCACCACCTGACCGTTGGGCAGGGTGCGCTGACCCCAGTCGCGGATCCGCTCCGGTGAGGCGAGCGTGATCTTGACGTAGTCGAAGTGGTTCTCGCTGCGCAGGTTGCTGTTGGTCATGGCCGGGGAGCTCGCGTCAGGGACAAGGTTGCGTATTCAGAAGGCCGAGGGAGGGGCACGGGATGACCCTTGCTGCCGACGCGCTGATCGGCTCTGATCCTCAGTCCTCGTAGTCGGGCACGCCCAGAGATTCGTAGGTAGGCCGATTGGGGGTGCTGCGACGCGGGTTGACATCCAGCATCAGGTCCACCTCACTGCCGTCGTCCTTGTAGGCGGCGATGTCGAGGCCCAGCGACTGCAGCTCGCGCATCAGCACCTTGAACGATTCCGGCGTGCCGGGACGGGGGATCGGCTTGCCCTTGACGATGGCGTTGAGGGCCTCGTTGCGACCCTGCATGTCGTCGGACTTGACGGTGAGCAGTTCCTGCAGGGTGTAGGCAGCGCCGTAGGCCTCCAGGGCCCACACCTCCATCTCGCCCAGACGCTGACCACCCTGCTGGGCCTTGCCGCCGAGGGGCTGCTGGGTGACCAGGGAGTAGGGACCGGTGGAGCGGGCGTGAATCTTGTCGTCGGCCATGTGGACCAGCTTGAGGATGTGGGCCTTGCCCACGGTCACCGGCTGGTCGAAGGGCTCGCCACTGCGGCCATCGATGAGCTGGATCTTGCCAGGGGCGTCGGGGTTGTAGACCCAGTCCTTGCCGGGCAGGGCGGCAGCCTGTTCGAGGAAGGAGGTGACGGTGCGCTTCGACATCTCGGCTTCGTGCATCTCATCGAAAGGCACGATCTTCACGCGCACGCCGAGATGCTCGGCGGCCCAGCCCATCAGGCATTCGAACACCTGGCCGACGTTCATCCGGGAGGGCACCCCGAGGGGATTCAGAACGATGTCAACCGGGGAGCCATCGGGCAGGTAGGGCATGTCCTGGCGGGGCAGGATGCGGCTGATGATGCCCTTGTTGCCATGGCGGCCCGCCATCTTGTCGCCCACCTGGATCTTGCGGCGCACTGCCACGTAGACCCGCACCACCATGTTGGCACCGGGGGGCAGTTCATCCCCCTGCTCGCGGGTGTAGACCCGCACATCCACCACGCGGCCGCGCTCCTTGAAGGGAACCCGTAGGGAGTTGTCGCGGACATCGCGGGCCTTTTCGCCGAAAATCGCGCGCAGCAACTTCTCCTCGGGGGGTTGGTCGGATTCACCCTTCGGTGTCACCTTGCCCACCAGCACATCGCCGGCGGTGACGAAGGCACCGATGCGAACGATGCCCAGTTCATCGAGGTTGGCCAGAGCCTCCTCGGCCACGTTGGGAATCTCGCGCGTGATCTCCTCAGGACCAAGTTTGGTCTGGCGGGCCTCGATCTCATACTTCTCGATGTGAATCGAGGTGTAGAGATCCTCCTGAACCAGGCGTTCACTGACGAGGATGGCGTCTTCGTAATTGTAGCCTTCCCAGGGCATATAGGCGACGGTGAGATTCTGTCCCAGGGCGATCTCTCCACCCTGACAGGCGGAGCCGTCGGCCAACACCTGGCCGTGGATCACACGATCACCGACCCTGACGATGGGACGATGATTCAGGCAGGTGTCCTGGTTGGAGCGCTGATATTTCTGCAGGTAGTGGACATGTTCGGTGCCAACGTCGTCGCTGATCACAATGGTGGCAGCATCCACATAGGTGCAGGTTCCGTTGACCTTGGTGATCGGCACCATGCCGGAGTCACGGGTGATCTGCGGTTCCAGGCCGGTGCCCACCAGGGCACGGGTGGGCCGCAGCAGCGGCACGGCCTGACGCTGCATGTTGGAGCCCATCAGGGCGCGGTTGGCATCGTCGTGCTCCAGGAAGGGGATCAACGAGGTAGCGATCGAAATGATCTGCACCGGGCTGAGCTGCACGTAATCCACCTGGTCCGGAGGCACACTCTCGAAGTCCTGGCGGTAGCGCACCGGCACCAGCTCGGCGCGGATGGTGCCTGCCTGATCCGTGGCCACGTCGCCGGGAGCGACACGACATTCGTCCTCGATGTCGGCAGATAGATAGATCGGCGCCCCGTCCTTGCAGACGCGACCGTTCTCCACCTTCCAGAAGGGGGTTTCGATGAAGCCGTACTGGTTGATCCGGGCGTGGGTGGCCAGGGACCCGATGAGACCGGCGTTCGGGCCCTCAGGAGTCTCGATCGGGCAGATGCGGCCATAGTGGGACGGGTGGATGTCGCGCACGGCAAAGCCGGCCCGCTCCCGGGTGAGACCACCTGGCCCCAGGGCGGAAATGCGACGTTTGTGGGTCAGCTCCGCCAGGGGGTTCGTCTGGTCCATGAACTGGCTCAGCTGACTGGAGCCGAAGAACTCCTTGATCGCTGCCACCAGGGGCTTGGGATTGACCAGCTGGGCGGGGGTGAGGGCATCGGTCTCGCCCACGGTCATGCGCTCCCGGATGATCCGCTCCAGGCGGTTGAGACCCACGCGCACCTGGTTCTGCAGCAACTCTCCGACGGAGCGCACACGGCGGTTGCCCAGGTGGTCGATGTCATCCAGGCTGGCGCCGCCCACATCCAGCTCGAGGTTGATCAGGTAGTCGATCGCGGAGAGCACGTCCTCCGGCGTGAGGATGCGCACTGTGTCGGGAATGGTGAGGCGCAGCTTCTTGTTGACCTTGTAGCGGCCAACCCGGCCGAGGTCGTAGCGCTTGGGATCGAAGAAACGGGTCTGCAGCAGCTGCTGGCCACCGGAAACCGAGGGAGGTTCTCCGGGCCGCAGCTTTTTGTAGAGCTCCAGCAGGGCCTGATCCTCGGAGGAAATGCCCTCGTCGTTGGCCGCCTCGATGGTCTTCTGGTAATACTCCGGGTGACGCAGCTTGTCGAGAACGTCGGTGTCCGACAGGCCGATCGCCCGCATCATGACATGGGCGTTGATCTTGCGGGTCTTGTCGACGCGCACGTTCAGCAGGCTGTTCTTATCGGTCTCGTACTTCAGCCAGGCACCGCGGTTGGGAATCAGACTGGCATTGTAGGTGCGGCGACCATTCTTGTCCTGTTCATCCTTGAAGTAGACGCCGGGGCTGCGCACAATCTGGTTGATGATCACCCGCTCGGCACCGTTGATGATGAAGGTGCCGCGCTCGGTCATCAGCGGCAGCTCGCCGATGAACACTTCCTGCTCCTTGATCTCACCGGTTTCCCGATTGACCAGACGGCAGGGTACATACATCTGGGCCGCGTAGGTTGCATCACGCCGCTTGGCTTCCTCAACGTCGTGACGGGGACGTTTGAGCCGATACTCACCTCCGACGAAGTGCAGCTCGAGCTTGCCGGTGTAATCCGTGATCGGGGAAAAGCTTTCGAGCTCTTCAATGAGGCCCTTTTCCAGGAACCATTTGAAGCTGCTCCGCTGAACCTCCACCAGGTCGGGCAGGTAGGTGGAGGTCTTGGCGACCTGGATCGCGCTGCTCATGCGGTTGGGATCCGGGATGAGGATGGAGTGGACTCGGGGGCCGAGCTGGCTCGGCTCTGGCGCACCTGTTGCAGATGGCCCGGCGATGGAGCTGATCGCAGGTCCGCAGCTGACGATGGGGCGGTCAGCAGCAGGAAGGGCCGCACCCGGGAGGGGACACGGCCGTGAAGCTCATTGGTGCTTAGGGCGTGAGGGTCAACGCAGTCGCCGGAGGGTGATACCAGCGGATCGTGATCGCGCCACAGCGGCTGAGTCCCGACGTGCTGGAAACGACCTACTTTGGACCCTTGACCCTCTGGTGGTCAATCTGGAAAGTCAGGGATTCTGAACATAGCGATGGCTCATTCTGTCCGATCCGGCGGACCGTCCGGGACCGCTCAGCTCAGCAGGCTCTCCAGGCCGAACAGAGCGGCGGCGTTGCGGCTGCTGACACGCCGCACCTCCTCCACCCCACAGGCTCGCAGCGCCGCCACCCGGCGGGCGACATGGGCCACGAAGGCAGGCTCGTTGCGCTTGCCCCGCCTGGGCACCGGCGCCAGGAAAGGGCAATCCGTCTCCACCATGTAGCGATCCTCCGGCACCTGTCGTGCACAGGCATGGATCTGCGTGGCCTTGCTGAAGCTGACCGTGCCACTGAAGGAGATGAAGAAGCCGAGGTCGAGGAAGGCCTTCATCTCGGCTGGATTGCCCCCCCAGCAATGCATCACGCCACGGACCCGCCTGCCCCTGTCGCGACGCCGTTCCAGCAGGGTCAGCATGGGTGCCGCCGCATCGCGACAGTGGACGATCACAGGCAGGTCCAGGGCCTCGGCCAGGTCCAGCTGGGCCTCGAGGGCCAGGGTCTGTTGCTCGATGTCGCTGGCTTTGAACAGATCCATTCCCAGTTCGCCGATCGCCACCACCCGCTCGTCGGCTTCCGCGGCTTCGCGCAGAACGGTGGGGACGTCGTCCTGCCAGAGACCTGCATCGAGGGGGTGCAGACCGACGGCGTAACGCACTTCCGGGAAGCGGTCAGCCATGGCCCGGATGGCGCCGATCTCGCCGGGCTCCACGCAGGCATGGACCAGGGCCTTGACACCGGCCGCCCGCCAGCGTTCCGCCACAGCGTCGATGTCTTCGGCGAAACGGTCGAAGATGAGGTGACAGTGGCTGTCCACCAGGGGGGCGCTCCGCTCTGCCATCTCCTCCGTCCACGGTTCACGCCGCTGTTCACGCCGCTCTCGCGGCGGCCCCGAAGCCGTGGCGTTGTGGCTGGACTGCTCAGGCATGGCGCTGGGCTGGAGCTGCCTAGCCAGTCTGCCGAC
The DNA here is from genome assembly GCA_004768415.1 of Aphanocapsa feldmannii 277cV. GTDB lineage: Bacteria > Cyanobacteriota > Cyanobacteriia > PCC-6307 > Cyanobiaceae > Aphanocapsa_A > Aphanocapsa_A feldmannii. The sequence goes on from SRMO01000051.1 coordinate 24,230, forward strand.
AGATGGGGCTGGCCTCATCCAGTTCAGCGGCCGCTCCTGCCTGTTGTCATTACTTGAGCTGACCTGTATGGTTGGCTCTACTGCCTCCCTTCGTCGGATGCCTTCCCTGCACGATTCTCTTCAGAACCTGTTTGGCCAGGATCTGAGACAGCCACTCTTGACAGCCCAGAAGGAAGGCGCTGCCACGGCGAATTCAGCAGCTGGACTGACTCCCGCAAGAGATCTTCCCAAGGGACGCCTGAGGGGCTGCCTGAAGGTCGCCATTCTCGCCGTTGCCTCCTGTGCGACCTGGCTTACCTGCCCGACTGCGGCATTGGCCGCTGACCCGGTGGCGGTAGATGACACCATCACCACCACTGAGGATACGGCTGTTAGCATCACCCCGGCGGCCAATGACACCGACGTAGAGGGAGATACGCTGAGTGTGACGGCGGTGACCCAGCCAACCAACGGCAGCGCCGCTCTTGATACCACCACCAACATCGTCACCTATACTCCCAACAGCAATTCTAATGGCTCCGACAGCTTCACATACACCGTCTCCGATGGAAATGGCGGTACAGCCACC
>SRMO01000051.1:25297-25668 GCA_004768415.1 Aphanocapsa feldmannii 277cV
GCATCGTCACCTATACTCCCGACACCGGTTTCTACGGCACTGACAGCTTCGACTACACCGTCTCCGATGGAAAGGGCGGTACAGCCACCGGAACAGTCAACCTCACGGTCTTGGCCGTGCCGGTGGCAGTGGATGACACCATCACCACCACTGAAGATACGGCTGTTACCATCACCCCGGCGGCCAATGACACCGACGCAGACGGAGATACGCTGAGTGTGACGGCGGTGACCACATCACCGAGAAACGGCGAGGCCGAGCTTGACCGTGCAACCAACATCATCACCTATACTCCCAACGCCAATTCTAATGGCACCGACAGCTTCACATACACCATCTCTGATGGAAGTGGCGGTACAGCTACCGGAACA
>SRMO01000052.1:0-14565 GCA_004768415.1 Aphanocapsa feldmannii 277cV
ATGCTCTCAGCCATGTTTGTCATCTTCAGGGCTAATTTACTTTTTCAGGAAGCCCTAAAATAGTCGTTAAACTTGATATCAAGAATCGTAGAGACAAAACATTTGATCTCACACATTTGAAAAAAGAACTTTAAGGGTTCAGGGCATTTGCATGGTATCTACTACTGTAAAGATCTTTCCAATTGTTGCTGTAGTTACAGTACTAGATGCGGTTATTCTAATCCTCACTAACTACAGTTATTCTAAGGAGTCTCTGGAAAATCTCTAATTCTCTACATTCTCTTGTCGAGATTCATTGTGCTGTAGGAGTTGACTTACAAGTTGCTCCGGCCATCCAGAGCTTCCTTAAGTGACCAGGCCAAGTCGCTCACCGAAGTACTCTCCAGACTTTTTTACATGCTGACACCAAGCGAGATGTTCCAGATACCAGCGCACAGTTGTCTCTAAGGCAGCTTCGAAGTGATGGCGAGGCTTCCAGCCCAGCTCCGCAGCTATCCGAGCTGGATCAATGGCATAGCGATGATCATGACCTGGTCGATCAGGTACATGGGTAATCAACCGTCCATGGGGTGCGCTGTCAGGATGGAAGCGATCCAGCAGAGCACAGATCACTTCAACAACTTGCCGGTTGGAACGTTCTCCATAGCCGCCAACACAATAGCTCGTACCAAGGCGACCCCGTGTTGCTGCGAGCAGCAATGCATCGACGTGGTCTTCAACATACAGCCAGTCACGTACATTGGTGCCGTTGCCATACAGAGGAATGGACTCACCGGCAAGGGCCTTGAGGATAACCACTGGAATGAGCTTATCAGGGAATTGCCAAGGGCCGAAGTTGTTGCTGCAGTTGCTGATTACAACCGGCAAACCGTAGGTATGATACCAAGCCCGAACGATATGATCACTGGCAGCCTTGCTGGCAGCATATGGAGAGCGGGGATAGTAGGGTGTTGTTTCTGAAAATCGGCCATTCTCCCCCAATGAGCCAAACACTTCATCTGTGCTGATATGATGAAGGCGAAAGTGTTGCTGCCTTTTCTGAGGTAACTGTTGCCAATGATTTAACACAGCCTGCAACAGATTAAAGGTGCCTATGATATTGCTTTCGATAAAGACAGTTGGCCCAGCAATGGAGCGATCCACATGGCTTTCGGCTGCAAGATGCAGAACGAGATTCGGATCAGCAGACAGCACCGCTTCACGTGTTGATTTTTGGTCTGTCAAATTGATGCGTAGAAGATGATGCCGCTCTCTTGCATCTGAATCCAGCTGGTTCAGCCATGTCAGGTCACTTGCATAACCTAACTTATCAAGATTGAAAACCTGCACATCAGCTTGTCTGAGCAGGCGCCGCACCATCGCGCCGCCAATAAAACCAGCACCACCTGTGACAAGAACGCGCGGAGACTCAGGATAGTTGTTGAACAAGTCATTGCTTGAATCAGCGGCAATCTTGCTGCGCATGTCAAGGCTCATCAGATCAGCCATCGCATGATACACCATTGCTTTAACTTGATTTCATACGATCAAGCTATCGGCAGATAAATTTATCTCAAAATCGAGGCCACCTGGAAAAATCGCCTCTTTCTCATCGGAAAAGCCCTGCTGGCCTACGCGATCCCTTGCAGCTACTGGTATCTTCCTGGCAACAGGCCATCCCGCAGGGTAAACTTGCCTGATGTTTCGAAGTGTCCCTCAGCCTCCCCGTTCTCTCGCCGAGATCCCTTGCACTGCAAGAGCCAACTAGGAACTTTCAGAGACGTCCCAGCGCTTCCCGGATTCCATGACTGATCAGTTCAGTTCAGATGTCGAAGTTGTCATGTTTTTGCCCGGTGCAAGCGGACTGGCACACTTCTGGAAACCGATCATCGACAAGTTACCCCCACATTTGGAATATCAGGCATTCAACTATCCTGGATTTGGTCCCAACCCACCTGATCCTGGACTGACGTCGCTGCCTGACCTCGCAGACTGGATCGAATCCTACATTGACCGTCCCGTTGCCCTGGTAGCCCAGTCCATGGGAGGCGTGATTGCCATGCAACTGGCCCTCCGCAGCAATCCATTGGTGAGACGCCTGGCCCTGATCGCCACATCGGGTGGTGCCTCGATGGAACGATTCAAGGCTCGGGATTGGCGCAGCCAGTACCGTGCCGAGTCCCCTGGCAACCCGAGCTGGTTCATCGACAACAGAGATGACCTGTGCGACAGACTCAGCCAGCTCTCCATGCCATGTCTGCTCATCTTCGCTTCGCTTGACCCGGTGGCGCCGTTGGCGTTCGGGAGACAGCTGTCAGCGCTGCTCCCAGACGCTCAGCTTGTAACGGTTGATACCAGCAACCACGCCTTTGCTCAGGACAGACCGGATCTGGTTGCCCCGCATCTCATCAGCTTCCTGGCTTCAGCAGAAGCGAACTCCGGGTAACCGGCAAAGCGCAATCTGTGAGCACGAAACGCCCCCTGGCGAGGAAGCTTCGCTCAACGATGGCCGGGGTTGACCCGACTCACCATCACCTGTTCGGTTGCCCGGACTTCCCCAGGCCGTCGGCGGCTTCGCTGCCGGCCAGCTCGGCGGTCCGCTTACGGGCGATGGCCTTCGCCAGCTCGCTGATGCCGCCAGGGACGAAGGCGCTGCAGACGGAACCTGCAGCAGGTGCGAACCATGGCGCTTGCTGCCAGGTATGGCCTGCATCGTCAGCCCCGCAGCGCAGGCATGTGATCCAGAATGATCCACGCCGATCCGTCAAGCGCCCGCCATGAACGACACGCCGCTCTGGCATCGGCTGTTCGGGGCCCTGGCCCTGCTGCTGCCCTGGAGCGATGCCCTCGCCTTCCGGGTTCCCTTCTTCTCCATGGGCCTGGTGTCTGCGGACGTACAGCAGCTGCTGGTGCTGCCCGCCCTGCCCGTGCTGCTGGTGGATCGACTCATGCCGCTGGGACTGGGCAGTCTGCTGCTGCTGCTGGCCCTGTTTCTGGCTGTCGTGCGCAACCCCGGCGTGCCCTACTTCGTGCGTTTCAATGTGCTCCAGGCAATCCTGGTGGACATTGTGCTGGCGGTGCTGGGTTTCGCCTTCAGCATCTTCGGTTGTCGTCCTGGTTTCGGCGGCGGCTTCGCCTGCCAGGCCTTCACCAACACCGTGTTCCTGGGCTCCCTGCTGCTGGTCGGGTTCTCCCTGGTGCAATGCCTGCGCGGCAAGGAGCCGGAAATACCCAGCATCTCCGATGCCGTGAGGATGCAGCTCTTCTGAGCCTCGGACCCGGGCTGCTGCCGGGATTGCCAGCCATGGGGCGTACAGTTGCCACACGGCGCTGAGAGCGCCTTCGCTTGCGTGCCAGCCACGCAGGCCCCTGGGCAGGCCGACCGTCCAGCCCAGCGACCAGGAAGGTGAAGCCTTCCGAGCACACCACAACACAGCTCAGGAATGTCCCAGCTCAGCTACGAGACCATGTATATCCTCCGTCCGGATATTCCGGAAGAGGAACTCGAAGGTCACGTCAACAAGTATCGCGATCTGATCACTGCAGCCGGCGGTGAGGTCATTGACACCCAGATGCGCGGTAAGCGCCGCTTGGCATACACGATCTCAAGGCACAAGGAAGGCGTTTATGTGCAACTTCAACACCGCGGCGACGGCCAGCACATCAACCAGCTGGAAAAGCAGATGCGCCTCAGTGAAGACGTGATCCGCTACCTCACCATCAAGCTGGAAGCCGCGGCTTCGCCAACCTCCCGTACAGGTGGCGGTGAAGCGGAAGGCGGTGCTGCAGAGGTGGCAGCCGCCAACGCCTGACCCCTGCCCTCGGAACAGGCAACAACGGGCAATCAACCTGCCGGGCTCACCAGCTTGCGTGGACCCGCTGCTCCGGTTGCTTCCGGCCCAACCTGAGGTAGCGGCTGATCCCGGTGGTGGAGCACCAGCGGCAGCTGCTGGCGGAAAACCCCCAGTTCCTTGCCCGGCTGAGGTCTATGGGCCTGGGCCGGGCGAACTGCGCCTGCGGCTGAACCGCCTCGCCGCCCGCTCACAAGGCACCTCCTCCCGCGGCACCGGGCTGAGCCTGCCCGCCAGGAGGGCAGGAGCCGGGGACTCTCCCGTTCACGCTGCTCAGGTGTGCCGTGCCTGCTGCTGAGACCAGAGACGGTTGGGCATCCCCCACACGTAGATGAACCCCTCGGCGGCCCTGTGGTCGAACTGATCCTCGGCGCCATAGGTGGCCATGACAGGGTCGTAGAGGCTGTCGTCGGAACAGCGGCCCAGCACTGTGCAATGGCCTTTGTGCAGCCTGAGACGCACCGTCCCGTTCACATTGCGCTGGGTGGTGTCGAGGAATCCATCGAGCGCTTGCTTGAGCGGGCCGAACCAGAGGCCCTGATACACGAGATCGGCCCAGCTGGATTCAATGCCGCGCTTGTAGCGGGCCACATCAGCCGTCAGGCAGATGGCTTCGAGCTCCTGGTGGGCTCGGATCAGCAGCAGCAGCCCGGGGGTTTCGTAGATCTCCCGCGACTTGATCCCCACCACCCTGTTCTCGATCATGTCGATCCTGCCGAAACCATGGCGACCGGCAAGGTCATTGGCACGTCGGATGATCGACACCGGATCGAGCCGTTCAGTGTCGATGCTGACCGGGTTGCCCTGCTCGAAGCCGATCTCCACTGTGGAGGGGCTGTCCGGGGCTTCAGCGGGGTTGCAGACCATGGCGAACACCGCTTCGGGAGGCTCGGCCATGGGGTCTTCCAGGGGGCCGGCCTCGATGCTGCGACCGAGCAGATTCAGATCGATGGAGTAGGGCGACTGCCTGCTGACCGGTGAAGGCACGCCGAACCGCTCGCCATAGGCGATTGTCTGCTCACGGCTCATGCCCCACTCCCGGGCCGGGGTGAGCACCTTGAGATCAGGGGCCAGGGCACCGATGGCCATGTCGAAACGCACCTGGTCATTGCCTTTGCCGGTGCAGCCGTGGGCCACTGCGTCGGCGTCCACCTCCCGGGCGATCTCCACCAGCCGCCGGGCGATCAGCGGTCGCGCCAGGGCTGTGGAGAGGGGATAACGACCCTCGTAGAGCGCATTGGCACGGATGGCAGGAAAGCCATAGTCCCTGATGAAGGGCTCGACCAGATCGGCAACGATGGACTGGCTGGCACCGATGGCGAGCGCTTTCCGGCGGATGGGCTCGAGCTCGTCGCCCTGGCCCAGATCTGCCGCGAAGGCGATGACCTCCTCCACACCCCAGGCATGCCGGAGGTAGGGAATACAGACGCTGGTGTCAACACCGCCGGAATAGGCAAGCACGACGCGGCGGGCCCGACCCATCACTCTTCGACGTTGGAACTGCTGGAATTCTGCGATGGCGTGGGTCTCCGCAGCACAATCGCCAACACCAGAGCCATGGGCAAGCCGAAGACCAGCGCCAGGAGGAAGGCCGGCTGGTCGGGAAGCACCAGGTCCGAACGCCCCAGCCGGCGGATCAGCCAGCTGCCCAGCAGGCTCAGGGACCAGATGGCTGCCGTCAGCTGCAACTTTCCCATCGACTCCGGAGCGATCCAGGACGATCATGCCGTTCTATGGTGGCAGCCCCCTATGGCCTGATTTGACCAGCTCCCTGTCTGTCAACGTCCAGAACCCGAATCCTTCGCTGACCGCCTATGGCCGCGACGAGCCTGCTCCGGTCCTGCCCCTGCGCGATGAGCCCGATCTGCTGAGCTGGCTTGAGGGCAGCGGCCGGCTGCTGGCGGAGGATCAGGACGAGGACAACCTCAGCACCGTGGAAGAGGAGGAGCTGTCTGTCCTGATGGGCGAGAAGGAGGACTACAGCAAGGACGACGAGCAGGAGGAGGGCTGGGAGGACTGATCGGCAGGCCTGCACCAGTTGTGCATCCGGCCCTAGGGTCCCGACGCATCCAGTGTCCGCCTTCGGGTGGCAGTTGTGTGACCCGGGAACCAGCACAGGAACCAGCAGCGGCGGTCAGGCCCGGCAGCGGCGCGGCATGGTTGCTGATCCTCCTGTGTCTGACCTTTTCCTTCGTTCTGGACCGGCAGCTGGGTCCGCTGCGGCTCAGCGGCCCGCTGCTGCTGGCCGGCCTGCTGGCCACGTTTGCCTGTGCCGGCGGTTTGCCCCTGCTGCAACGGGCCGGAGCGGGTCAGGTGATCCGCAGCGATGGTCCCCGCAGTCACCTGCGCAAAGGCGGCACTCCCACCATGGGAGGTCTGCTGCTGGTGCCCTGTGGGGTGTTGGTGGGTGTACTGGTGGCACCCCAGGACCCACGCCTGCCTGTGGTGGCCTGCGTCACCCTCGCCTTCATGGCCATCGGTGGCATCGATGACTGGCGCAGCCTGCGCAGACAGGCCAACGCCGGCCTCACCCCCACAGCCAAGCTGCTGCTGCAGGCCCTGCTGGGGGCCACCTTTCTGCTCTGGTGCGGGCTGCAGGGCTGGATGCCCCAGCAGGTCAGCCTGCCCTGGGGCTGGGAACTGCCCCTGGGAATCCTGATCTGGCCCCTGGGGCTGTTCGTGTTTCTGGCGGAAAGCAACGCCACCAACCTGCTGGATGGCTTGGATGGCCTGGCCGCAGGCTGCGGTGCCCTGGTGCTGCTGGGCCTGGCGGCAGAGCTGATGCTGCGACCGCTGCCGGACCCTGGCCTGGCGGGGTTCTGTGCTGCCATGGCAGGGGCCTGGCTGGCATTCCTGCTGTTCAACCGTCAACCGGCGCGGATGTTCATGGGTGACACCGGCTCCCTGGCCATGGGGGCCTGCCTGAGTGCCGTGGCGCTGCTGGCAGACAGTCTCCCGGCCCTGCTGGTGATGGGTGCTCTGCTGGTGGCCGAGTCCCTGTCGGTGGTGCTCCAGGTGGGCTGGTTCAAGCTCAGCCGGCGCCTCGGCGGAGAAGGCAGGCGACTGCTGCGCATGGCCCCCCTGCATCACCATTTCGAGCTGGGGGGCTGGTCCGAGCAGCGGGTGGTGCTGACCTTCTGGACCGCAAGTGCCCTCTGCGTGTCCCTGGGGCTGCTGATTCAGTGGGTCTGAGCCGAAGGATCAGCAGGATCCCGAACCGCGGCCATGTCGGGAATGACAAAGGGGGGTGAGAATCTTTTCCAGACAAGGCAACGCAGCAATGGCCTTCTTCACATGGCATGAGCGGGGACTGAGCGAGGATTGCCAGAGCCTCGAAGCGATGGCGGCCCGCTTCGAGGAGGCTGCCCGGCTGATGCGCAGGTTGGCGGCGGAGGGATTCCGCGTGGAGCGGGTGTGCAATCAGCAACGCATCACCCATCCGGACGCTGCTCTGTTCACCGACTTCGGATTCATCGACGAGGGCGGCCCCCACCGCCAGCTTGTGTTGGTGCAGGAGAGCTGAGCCGGAACAGAGAGGCCGTGCAGGGGGTTCACCAGACCCTGCAGGCAGCGGCGGCATGGTATCGACGGCAGAGCGGTTCCTCCTGGGCCGGCTGATCCGGCAGCACGAAACCTGCCACCATGAGCAGCGAGATCAGCAGGGAACCGGTGAGCCAGGCAGCGACGGATGGGGAGCGACGGCATCTGGCGAGGCGGCGGCCGGAGTCTGCGGTGTCGTCCATGGCACGGGAATCGGCACAGACGAACTGATACGGATGTACTGTTGAGCATGGAGGCTGTCAGGCGGATGCGCACCCTCGTGCTGGGTGGGGGCTACAGCGGCGGTCACGTGGCCGCCCGATTGCGGGACCGCGGTGATGCGGTTCTGGTCAGTCACCGCAGCCTCGACGATCGGCCCCTGCTGAAGGGCGTCGAGCACGTCCGCTTCGATCCGGATCGGGGCATCGTGCCCTCGGCGGAGCAGCTGGGAATGGTGGACCGGGTGTTGGTGACCATTCCACCGGATCGGCAAGGCAGGGATCCTGTGCTGGAGCATCTGGGTCCGACCCTGGGGCGGCTGGCTCCCCGCTGGCTCGGCTACCTCTCCACCACAGGGGTCTACGGGGACACAAAGGGGGCCTGGGTGGATGAAACCAGTCCGCTGCGACCAGCCAACACGCGCAGCCGCCATCGCATGGCCTGTGAGCAGGCCTGGCAAGCCAGCGGTCTGACCGTGACGCTGCTGCGCCTGCCAGGGATCTACGGGCCGGGTCGCAGTCCCTTCGGCAAGCTGGCCACGGGCCAGGGTCGGCTGCTGCACAAGCCTGGCCAGGTCTTCAGCCGCATCCATGTGGATGACATCTGCGGCGCCGTGTTGCTGGCGATGGAACGGGAGGGCAGCGATGTCGTCAACGTCAGCGATGATCTGCCCTGTCCGTCCAGCGAACAGCTGGCTTTCGCGGCCCATCTGGCAGGTTGCAAACTGCCACCCTGCGAGCGCTTCGAGGAGGCCTGCCTCGCCATGGGACCGATGGCGCTGAGCTTCTGGCGGGACAACCGCCGGGTCGGCAATGGCAAGCTGCGACAGCTGTGGGGGTATCGCCTGCGCTTTCCCACCTACCGTGAAGGACTGCGCCACTGCCTGGCGGCGGAACGGGCGGCAAGCCAGGCCGCCGCCTGAAGAGGCAGCAGGCAGTTGAGGTTGCGGTCAGGCCGAGGGGATGACAGCCGCCGGCTGCGGCGCCGAGAATCGTTGAAGGTCCTGCTGGATCTTGTCCTTGTCAAGCTGCAACCAACCCCGCTGCAGGCCATAACCGAGGCCCACCAGCAGCAGGATCAGCAACAGAAGTCGCAACAAGGGCCTCGTTCGCACCTGATTCACCAGGGAAGCACTGGACCACCACAAAAGCAAGGCTTCCGGCTCAAGGCCGTGCCGTGGGTGCCATCGGATCAGGATGACCCGCAGCTGCAGGCCAGCCATGACCGCCAGGATTGCCATCCCGATCGGGGACCCGGCCGGCATCGGCCCGGAAGTGACGCTCAGGGCCCTGGCCGACCCGCAGATCCTGACCGGTGTCGAGCCCGTTCTGGTGGGATGCCGCCAGCTGCTGGAAGCCCAGGCAGCTGCGCTGCGCCAGCGGGGCATTGCGGTTCCGCACCTCGACAGGATCGAACTGATCGATCACCCCCTGGGCGGCAGGGTACGGCCCGGCTCGGGCGACGCCGCCAGTGGGGCAGCCAGCTTCGCCTGGCTCGGCCTGGCCGTGAAGGAGGTGCTGGCGGGGCACTGTGACGCCATCACCACGGCCCCGATCGCCAAGCAGTGCTGGCATGCCGCCGGCCACCACTATCCTGGCCAGACGGAACGGCTGGCGGAGCTGGCTGGTCGTGCCGAGGCCTCCATGCTGTTCACCGCTGTGGCTCCATCGGGCTGGCGGCTCAACGTCCTGCTGGCCACGACCCACATCCCGCTGCGTGCGGTGCCCGACGCCCTCTCCGCGGAGCTGGTCTGTCACAAGCTCAACCTGCTGCGGGACTTCTGCAACTGGTTCACGCCAGCGCCCAGCCTGGCGGTGGCGGGCCTCAACCCCCACGCCGGCGAACGGGGACAGCTGGGTGTCGAGGAGCGGGACTGGCTGATTCCCTGCATGGAAGCCTGGCAAGCACGGAACCCCTCACTGCGTCTGCAGGGACCGTTTCCCCCTGACACCTGCTGGCTGGGTGCGGGGCGGGCCTGGCGCCGGGGGGAAGGTGGCGCTGACGGCTACCTGGCCCTGTATCACGATCAGGGACTGATCCCGGTCAAGTTGCTGGCCTTTGACAGGGCGGTGAACACGAGCCTGGGACTGCCCTTTGTGCGCACCTCCCCGGACCATGGCACGGGTTTCGATATCGCCGGCCAGGGCCGGGCCAGTGGCGCCAGCATGGTGGCGGCACTGCTGACAGCGGTGAGCCTGGCAGCCAGGCACTGCCCATCGCGCTCGTCCACAGCGGGCAAGCGATGTGAACCCCATGGCGACAGCGGCGGCAGCAAGGCTGTCAACGAGCTCGGCCTGCCCAGCGGACCCGTTGGCAGGGCCTGAAGCCTGGAGGGATCCGATCCATCAGCTGGGTTTGACCCGCATCAGCACCTGGTTGAATTCCACGGGCGTGCCATCGGCCACCAGGATCTCCACCACCGTGCCGCTCACCTCCGCCTCGATCTCGTTCATGAGCTTCATGGCCTCAAGGATGCAGACGGCCTGTCCCAGGGTGATGGCGGCACCTTCCTCGACGAAGGGGGGCTCGCCAGGGGCAGGGGCACGGTAGAAGGTGCCCACCATGGGGGCCTTGACCTCCAGCAGATCCGAACGGGTGGGCGGGGCTGCGGAGGGTGTCTCGGCAGTGGTCGCCGGCACTGCCGCTGGGGATGGTGCGGCGGGAACCGCGGTCGGTGAGGCCACCATGGTCACGGGCTGGCCGGGCAGATTGCGGCGCACCTCCAGCCGGAAATCGTCCCCCTCGAGTTTGAACTCCTGAATATCTTGCTCAACCAGCAGGGCGAGAAGGTCACGCAGTTGGTCGTGGTCGAGCTGCACGGTTCAGACTCCAGGGGAACGGCGGACGGACGTCATGGCGATCACTCGCGACCCAGGTAACTGTCGGAACGGGTGTCGATCTTGATCCGTTCGCCGGTGGTGATGAACAGCGGCACCATCACCTGGGCGCCGGTCTCGACGACGGCGGGCTTGGTGCCACCGGTGGCGGTATCCCCCTTGACGCCAGGGTCGGTCTGGGTGACCTCCAGCACCACGGCGTTGGGCAGTTCGACTTCCAGGGGCTTGCCATTCCAGGAGACGACACTGACATCCATGCCCTCCTTCAGGTACTTGCGCTGCTGACCGATGTCCCTGGCCGAGAGGCGGGTCTCCTCGAACGTCGTCATGTCCATGAAGACGTAGTCATCGCCCTCCATATAGGTGTGCTGCAGGCTCGACTTCTCGAGCAGAGCCTGGGGCACCATCTCGCCTGCCCGGAAGGTTCTGTCGACGGTGTTGCCCGACTGCACTGCCTTGAGTTTGGTGCGCACGAAGGCGGATCCCTTACCTGGCTTGACGTGCAGAAACTCGACCACACGCCAGACCTGACCATCCAGTTCGATTGATGTTCCAGTCCGGAAATCGTTGCTGGAGATCATGCGGACCGTGGTGGGATGGGTGCGGCTGGGATTGTAGAGCTGGCAACCATTCGCTCCCCCGGCCACCTGTGGCAGAGTCCCAGCCTGAGCAGCGGCCATGGCATGGCACGTCGCCCCTGCCACACCGTTCCGCATCCCGATCAGCGCAGACCCAAATGGCCCCCGCCCAACCGCTCCGCCTCGCCAGGCTGATCGTCATCCTGTTCTGCAGCCTGACGTTGCTGCTGCCGACGGCGGCCTGGGCCGGTCTTCCCCCGGGCAATGCGGTGACCGATCCAGCCGCGCTGCTGCGCGATGCTCTGCCCTTCGACCAGCCGGATCTGCGGGAGCTGCAGCACCTTCTGGAACACACCGATGCCGACCTGCGGGCAAGCCGCTGGAGCGTGATTCGCCGCAACTGCCAGCGGGCCGTGAGCCAACTCCCCCGGCTGGACGCGAGGGTGGGCGGTGACCTGGAGGCGAAGGGCGTCAGCGACAGGGATCAGCTGGATCAGCTGGCAGCAGACCTGAGGGCTGTCTGCGCCGCCAGCCAGGGACAGGGCGACCGCGATGCCTTCCTGGCAGTTCGCGAGGCGGCACTGGCCGACATCGGCGCCATCGAGACGCAGCTGGTGGATGGCTTCCCCTTCGAGATCCCCGCGGAATTCGACGCCCTGCCGCGGCTGCTGGGCCGCGCCACGGTGGAGCTGGAGACCAGCAAGGGCAGGATCACCACCATCGTGGACGGTTACAACGCACCGCTGACGGCAGGAGCCTATGTGGATCTGGTGCAGCGCGGTTTCTATGACGGACTGCCCTTTGATCGGGCCGAGCAGTTCTATGTGTTGCAGACAGGCAATCCCGGCGGTGCTGCCGATGGCTTCGTGGACCCGGACAGCGGGGAGGAGCGCAACGTTCCCCTGGAGATCCGCATCCCCGGCGAGCGGGATCCCTTCTACAACCTCACCTTCGAGGAGCTGGGGCTCTACAAGGCCGTGCCCACCCTTCCCTTCTCCAGCTATGGAACCCTCGGCTGGGCCCACTCCGACAGGGCGCTGGATGACGGATCCTCCCAGTTCTTCATGTTCCTGTTCCAGCCGCAGCTGACCCCGGCGGGGCTCAACCTGATCGATGGTCGCTATGCCGCCTTCGGGTATGTGGTGGATGGCTTCACTGTGCTCCAGGAACTGGGTGCCGACGACAGGATCATCGAGGCCAGAGTGATCGAGGGCGGTGATGGGCTCCGAGCCCACGCCTGAGCTGCTGGCCCAGGCCACCACCACGGCAGCGGCGGAGGACCGGGCCTGTGCGGCTGCTGTCGAACCTGGCGATCCTTGCCTGGCTGAACTGGGGGAGGCGGGCCTGATCGAGCGGCTGGCCGGCTTTGCTCCCCCAGGCCAGTTCGGGAACGACGCTGCCCTGGTCCAGCCGGGGCCCGATGAGGTCCTGGTGGTGAGTACGGATGTGCTGGTGGAGAACAACCACTTCAGTGACACCACCACACCTCCCTTCAGCGTGGGCTGGCGTGCGGCGGCAGCCAACCTGTCGGATCTGGCGGCCATGGGTTGCACCCGGGTCCATGGACTCACCATCGCCCTGCAGGCGCCCGGCACAACGCCGTGGGGCTGGGTGGAGCAGGCCTATCGGGGCCTCGCCAAGGCCCTGGAGCCCTGGGGTGGCATCATCCTGGGAGGCGACTGTGCCGGTGCCGCCCAGCGCAGCCTGGCCATCACCGCCCTGGGAGGGGTGGTGGCACAGCGGCTGATCCGACGCGAGGGAGCCAGGGCTGGGGACTGGCTGGTGGCCACCGGCCCCCATGGCCTCAGCGGCCTCGGCCTGGCCCTGCTGCTTGGGCGGGGAGACGGATCTGGGCCGCTCGACCCAGGGCTGCGTCAGCGGGCGATCGACGCCCACCGCTACCCCCGACCACGGCTGGATGTGCCGTTGCTGCTGCAGCGCAGCCAACCGGCTGAAACCCCCTGGCAGGTGGCCGGAACCGACAGCAGTGACGGTCTCGGCAGGGCCCTGGAACTGATCTGTGACGCGGCGGGGCTGGGCGCCCGGCTGGATCAGCCCCTGCCGTTACCGCCCGGCCTGGCCTCGCTGGAAGAGGGGAAGCGCTGGTGCCTCTGGGGCGGCGAGGACTTCGAACTGGTGCTGGCGCTGTGTCCTGCCTGGGCCCGGGCCCTGCTGGCGGCGGATTGCCGCTGCAGGCTGCTGGGCCGGCTGGTGTCGGAACCCGGGCTGCTGATGCTGGAAGCAGACGGCAGCCACACCCCGATCCGGGAGCTGGGGGCACCCCACAGGCACTTCGAAAGCTCGTGATTTCGCCCTGTCAGGGCCCCCCCAACCCCTTGGCGAACCTCTGGAAAACCGCTGCCAGCAGGGAAGTCGGTGTTGCAGGGCCATGGATCTCGACGAGACAACGCGGAGAATGAGGGGGTTGCCCGGAGTTTGCCTGGAGCTTGCTGAAGCAGTCCATGTCCCTTTCCGAGCAACAGATCCGGCCTTTTTCAAGCAGCCCTGCGGGCTGAATGTCAGAGCTTGATGTCTGGTCGGAACTGGCCATTTCCAGGCCATCGAAACGTGGCTTGATAAGCTCACATCCCTTTGTGGGCAATGGATCTGCATTTTTCAGCAAGCGCCTTGACCAGGCTCGGGCAGGTGATCTCCTGCTGACCGAAGCGGTCAGGTCAGCGCGATGCTGGGGCTGCAGTCCACGGCAACCCCATTGGCTTCTCAGAGCTTTCATCAGCTGCGTCTCTCGCTGTGCAGCCAGCACAGCCTGGAAGTGATCAACCTGACGGACCAGGCAAACCACTGGCTAGGGGAGATCCAGGCCCGAAATGGTCTGCTCATCCTCTACAATCTCCACACCAGTTCCGCCCTGGCCATCAATGAGGCGGAATCTCTGCTGACCGATGACCTGCTGGACCACCTGCGCAGCCAGGCAAAGGCCGGACGTACCTATCGTCATGACAACCTGAGCCGTCGGGTGGGTGTTCCCGCTGACGAACCACGCAATGCCCACAGTCACCTGATGGCCATCGGGCTCCACAACCATGAGCTGGTGCCTGTGATCGAGGGTCAACTGGTGCTTGGCACCTACCAGGCCCTGCTGTTTCTTGAACTGGATGGGCCGCGACAGCGCAGCCTGCAGCTTTGCTTTCAGGGCGAATGTGCCCCGGTCGACGCTTGATCGGGCAGGACGGTGGTGCACCGCCTGACATCCCGTCAGGTCACTGTGCAGACTGGACTCCAGTGAGCGGTCAGCGCCATGGCACTTGACTTCAACGACCCGGACCTTGAGTACGCGGACCTGGTCTATGCCTATCAGAGCTGGGTGATGGCCGTGATCAACGACCACAAGCTCGATCCGGGGGGCAAGGCACTCAACAATGACGAGATCACCGACAATGCGGTCGATGCGATGCGCTTCATGGCTGGAGATGTGACCTCAGCCATTGAGAGCAGCCTGGCCCGGGTCTATGACGTCGATCAGGACGAGTTGAACGCCCTGCTCTTCCCCGAAGCCTGAGCTCCTCTCCGGCCAACCGCCTGCAGCTGACCGATGTCAGT
>SRMO01000052.1:14671-25320 GCA_004768415.1 Aphanocapsa feldmannii 277cV
CAGCGAAACCGCAACGGAGAAGGGGGGGCAACCCGAATCACTCTTCGCCCTCGTCCTCCGCGCCGACGGGCACCAGACGGATCTGCTTGCGGCCCAGCTTGATGTTGAACTCGTCACCGGGCTCAAGACTGAGTTTTTCAGTGTAGGCCTTGCCGATCAGCAGGTTGCCGTTGCCCTGCACCTTCGCAATGAAGCTGAGCTTGCGGCCGCCCTTGCCTGTTGAGCCGCCACCGATCTCAACGCCTTTCGCCTCCAGCAGGGCCTCGTAGAAGGCAGTGAAGTTCAGACGCTCCTTGCCGTCTTTGGTGGAAGAGACGTAGCCGCAGGAGCGCACGATTTCGGATTTACCGGCGTCGCCAAGGTCACGCACCTTGGCGAGAAGATCAGGACCGGTGAGCATGAGGTTGAGGAGAGTTTGCAATTTCATTAAACACGACTGCCAACCAGCTTCGCAATCCCTAAACACGACTGCCAACTAGCTTCGCAATCCCTGGAGTCGCTCCAAACAGGCGCTGGAGAGGCAAGCATCTGCCCGGAGCACCCACCTTCAACGACAAGGGATTACGCGGTCGTCGTCACATCCCGTCGGCTTGATCTCCAACCGATGGTGCTGAGAATCCAGGCCGGATTCCGGTCACAGGCCAACCGGACCATGGGGTTCCATCCCGGCAGGGGCCACTGCCCATGCCGGCAACAGAGAGCATGGCCACGGCAGCGCATGACCGGAGGCGACATCTCTGTGGAAAAACCAGCTGATTCTGTGGAAAGCCCAGCCCAGCTGTAGAAACCGCACTGGATGGGCAGCCGTCCCCGGTCTGCACAAGGCCTGGCCGAGCACACTTTCCCCCCCTACGCTGGCCACGGCAGGACCGGCTGCCGGAGCCAATGCCAGGCTCAGCTGGGCATGGGCGATGCCGGACTCGAACCAGCGACATCCTGCTTGTAAGGCAGGCGCTCTACCGCTGAGCTAATCGCCCCCACACCAGCATTCTGACCTGCTGCCCACTGCCCCATGAGTTCCGGACATCAGCACGATCGCGGCACCGTCATTCTAGCCCTCGGCGTCGGCCTGGGGCTGACCTGGTGGAGTCTGCCCGTGGCACTGACCGGCGGCCTTGCCATACTGATCGGCGGCCTCTGGTTGTCGCCGGACCTGGACCTGGTCTCCCGACCCCTCCGCCGCTGGGGCTTGCTGGCGCCCCTGTGGTGGCCCTATCGACGCTGCATCCCACACCGCTCACCCCTCTCCCATGGGCCCCTGATCGGTATGACCCTGCGGCTCCTCTATCTGGGGAGCTGGATTGCCCTGGCCTGGGGCCTGCTCCATGTCCTCGGTCTCAGCGGTCCACCGTCCCTGAAGCCGCTGCAGCAGCTCTGGCTAGAGCAGCGCCCCCTCTGCCTGGCGGCCCTGCTGGGGCTTGAGGCGAGCAGCTGGCTGCATCTGGTGATGGATGGCGATCCCCTGCCCCGCTGGATGAGAAGGTAGCGGCAGCCTCGTCGTGCTCCACTGAACGCTCCCTCCAGGCCTATCCAGCCGGACAGCACCGCCGAGGCCCTCCAGGCGATGGCGCGTCTGATCAAGCTGGTGGCCCGTCTGCGCCATCCCGACATGGGCTGCCCCTGGGATCTGGCGCAGACCCATCAAAGCCTGATCCCCCACGTCCTTGAAGAGGCCCACGAAACTGCCGATGCCCTGCGCAGCGGCGACGCTGGCGCCATCCGCGAGGAACTGGGCGACCTGCTGCTCCAGGTGGTGCTCCAGGCCCAGATCGGTGCTGAACAGGGACGCTTCAATCTGACGGGCATCTGTGATGCCATCAGCGACAAGCTGGTGCGGCGCCACCCCCATGTCTTCGCTGGCGCCCCTGCCGACGGTGTGGAGGCGGTGCAGCTGAGCTGGGACGCAATCAAGGCGGAGGAGGATCGTCACCGCGGCCACAGCGGCGAGAGCCTCAGCGATCAGCTGCATCGCAAGAGCCGCGGGCAACCCTCCCTGCAGGCCGCCATGACCATCTCCCGCAAGGCGGCAGCGGCCGGTTTCGAGTGGAGCTCCATGGAGGGGGTATGGGCCAAGGTTGACGAAGAGATGGCGGAGCTGCGGGAAGCCGTGGCCCGCGGTGATCGCGACCACGCCGAGGCGGAACTGGGCGACCTGCTTTTCACCCTTGTGAACGTGGCGCGCTGGCAGCGGCTCGCTCCGGAAGAAGCCCTGGCTGGCACCAATCGACGCTTTCTGGATCGCTTCGCGCGGGTGGAACAGGCCCTCGGAGGCCATCTGGCAGGACGTGGCATCGAGGAGCTGGAGCAGCTGTGGCATCAGGCCAAGGCCGCCATCGCCTGTGAAGCCGACCAGTCCCACTGAGTGGCAGGGAGCCGGGGTCGGTCGAGGCAGGCTCTGGCCAGCAACAACACGTCATCGCTGCAGGGCTGACCTGCTGCAGCGGCACTGGTGTGGAGAATGGCACTGCAGGGTGATCCGGAACGGGTTGGGCAGGTCGGCCGATGGCTGAGACAAACGTGGATCGCTTCGACCCCGGTCGGGATGGATGGATCGATGAAACCCTTGGACACGTGCGCTACGGCCTGAGGGGCAAGGTGCTGGAGGACCGCCACTCAGCACTGCAACGGGTCACAGTGGTGCACACGGAGGCCTACGGCAACGCCCTCCTGCTGGATGGCCGCTGGATGACGGCTGAACGGCAGGAGCGGCACTACCATGAAGCCCTGGTCCACCCGGCGCTCTGCTCTGCCGAGCGGATCGAGCGGGTGCTGATCATCGGCGGCGGAGACGGCGGCACGGCGCGGCAGGTGCTGCGTCACCCCAGCGTGGAGCAGGTGGATATGGTGGAAGTCGATGCCGTCGTGGTCGAACTCTGCAGGCGACACCTGCCCGACCTCGGTGGCGATGGATGGCACGACCCCCGCTTGAGGCTGAGTGTGGGGGATGGCATCGCCTGGGCTGAGCAGGCCGCCGCCGCCAGCTACGATGTGGTGCTGGTGGATGGTTCCGATCCGGCCGGCCCGGCCGAAGGCCTGTTCAACCGCAGCTTCTTCCAGCACTGCCGCCGCCTTCTGCGGCCCGGCGGCGTCTTTGCCACCCAGAGCGAATCGCCCGAAGCCTTCCGCCAGCTGCACATCGCCATGGTGCGCCTGCTGCGGGAGCTGTTCGGCCATGCGGACCCCCTCTACGGCTGGGTGCCGATGTATCCCAGCGGTTGGTGGAGCTGGACCTTTGCGGCCCTGGATGGTCCCCGCTACCGCATCGCCCGGCCGGAGCGGGCCGCCGTCGTGGCGGCAGGCTGTGAGATCTGGTCGCCACGCTGGCAGGAGGGCGGCTTCATCGCCATGGCGGCCGGCATCGCCCGGGCCCTGGATGCCTGAGGTGATGGCACAGCTGTTCGACGACAGCTCCAGCTGTTTCATGGCCTGCCGGCGTGGCCTCGGCAAGGGCGCCGTGGCCCTCTTTGGCGTGCCCTATGACGGCACCACGTCGTTTCGACCCGGCAGCCGCTTCGGTCCCGCCGCCATCCGCGCCGTCAGCGCCGGTCTCGAGACCTATGACCCCCAGCTGAATCGCGATCTGGAGGCCGCCAGCCTGCGGGACCTTGGCGATCTGCGGATTCCCTTCGGGGCACCTGAACCGGTTATCGAGCTGGTTCAGGAGGGTACGGCGACACTGCTGCAGGCCGGCATGGGGCCACTGATGCTGGGGGGAGAGCATTCGATCACCACTGGTGCTGTGGCGGCCGTGGCGGCGGTCCATCCGAATCTGGCGCTGCTGCAGCTCGATGCCCACGCCGACCTGCGCCACACCTGGTTGGGCTCCCGCCACAGCCATGCCTGCGCCATGCGTCGCTGCCTGCAGGTGCTGCCCTCGGGCACACTGCTGCAGCTGGGGATTCGCTCCGGCAGCCGGGCGGAATTCCAGGAGTTGCGTGACAGCGGCCGCGGTATCGCCGCTGATGCCGGCAGCCTGGATCGGGCCCTGGCACCGCTGCGAGGGAGGCCACTCTATCTGACGGTGGACCTGGACTGGTTCGATCCGGCCGTGCTGCCTGGCACCGGCACGCCGGAACCCGGTGGCTTTTTCTGGCACGACTGGGCCCGGTTGGTGGAGGAGCTATGCCACCACAACCTTGTGGCTGCCGATGTCGTGGAACTGTCGCCCCAATGGGACCCATCCGACTGCAGCAGCTTGCTGGCCGCCAAGGTGGTGCGCTCCCTGTTGTTGCTACTGGACAGGAGGTGGTGAAGGTTGCCCCTCCATGGCTGGTGCCGGCCAGGGACTGCGAGACCTAGCCATCAGGGGTCGGTAGACGAAACAGCGGGGTCGAGAGATGCAGCTGTTCAACGTCGGCACCGCAACGCCGATCCTGAATCTCACTGCCCAGGGGCAGCTCAGGTGACTGAATCATCCAGTGGGGGCAATGGATCTCGGCGAGCCACTCGCGGTGCAGCGGCAGCTCACGCAGCCAGCACCAACCGCTCACCGCCTCGGCTGGCAGGCAACAGTGGCGACAGGTGCGGCAGCTGGCGCGAACGGCCAAGACCCCAGCCAGAGACTGCGCTCAAGGTAAGAAACAGCACCCAGCCCCTGTGAGCCCATGGGGAATCTCCCCATTCTCTTTGGAACCTCCGGATCATTGGTTTCGCCCTTGGGCTCGCTATCGCCCCGATCTCACTGCCACCTGGCGGCAACGATCTCAGCCAGGTCAAGCACCCGCTGGCTGTAGCCCCACTCGTTGTCATACCAGGCCACCACCTTGACCAGATTGTCGCCCATGGTCATGGTGAGGGCCTCGTCGACGATGGTCGACTCGTCAGTGCCGGCGTAGTCACCGGAGACGAGGGGCTCGTCGGCGTAGCGGATGATGCCCTTCATGCCATTGTCAGCGGCGGCCTTCATGGCGGCGTTGACGTCAGCGGCGGAGGTGGGTGTGGCCGATTCGAACACCAGGTCAACGACGGAGACGTTGGGGGTGGGAACGCGCATGGCGATGCCGCTCAACCTGCCCTTCACCGCCGGGTAGACCAGCGCCACCGCCTTGGCCGCACCGGTGGAGGTGGGAACGATGTTCATGGCGGCGGCACGGGCACGGCGCAGGTCGCGGTGGCTGTTGTCGAGGATTCGCTGGTCGCCGGTGTAGCTGTGAATGGTGGTCATCAGACCCTTCACCAGGCCGAAGTTCTGATCCAGAACCTTGACGATGGGCGCCATGCAGTTGGTGGTGCAGCTGGCGTTACTGATGATGTCGAAGTCTGCATGGCGGTACTGATCGTCGTTGACACCCACCACGAAGGTGCCCACGCCTTCACCCTTGCCCGGTGCGGAGATCAACACCTTGCTGGCACCGGCCTCGAGATGCCTGCCGGCACCCTCCTTTGTGGTGAACACACCGGTGCCTTCCATCACCAGATCGACGCCCCACTCCTTCCAGGGCAGGTTGAGGGGGTTGCGTTCGGCGTAGAACCTCACCTTCCTGCCGTTGAGGATCAGGCCTTCCTCATCGTAATCCACCTGGACGTCGTCACGGATGCGACCCAGCATCGAGTCGTACTTCAGCAGGTGGGCACTGGTCTTGGGATCGGAGGTGCTGTTGATCCCGATCACCTCGATGTTGGTGTCGGCCCCCCTGTAGAGCCAGCAGCGGAGGAAGTTGCGTCCGATGCGTCCGAATCCGTTGATGGCAACGCGGAGAGTCATGGGCTGAGGGGATCCGGATCAATGGAAATTTGGCCACCGAGCATACAGACGATCGACGCCGGAACTCCATTTCGGACGTCGGACACGGCTGTCGAACCGGCCCCGGGTGGATCCGTACAACCGCGTGGTGGTGCTCTGCCTGAGGGACAGGGAGAACCGTCCAGCTGCCCTGGGCAGAGCGGCGAAACAGCCATAGCTTGTGGGTTTCCGTGCCGCGCCAATGCCTGCACTCGATCCCCGGCGGCCTGTTCACTTCATCGGGATCGCCGGGATCGGCATGTCTGCTCTGGCTCTGATTCTGCTGGAGCGTGGCTTCAGGGTGAGCGGTTCGGACCAGCGGAGCAACGCCCTCAGCGCGGAACTGGCCGCCAGGGGGGCCACCATTCACAGCCAACAGGGGGCAGCCACGATCGAAGCCCTGCTGGGGCAGGCAGGCCCCGATCCTCTGGTGATCACCAGCACGGCCGTGCCATCGGACAACCCGGAGCGGGCAGCCGCCGAAGCCCACGGCCTGGAGTGCTGGCATCGTGCCGACCTGCTGGCAGCCCTGATCCAACAGGAGCGTTGCATCGCCGTGGCGGGATCCCATGGCAAGACCACCACCAGCACAGCCATCGCCACGCTGTTGCTGGCCCTGGGCCGGGACCCCAGTGCTGTGATCGGGGGGGTGGTGCCAGCCTTCGGCAGCAATGGCCGCAGCGGAAGGGGCGGATTGCTGGTGGCCGAAGCGGACGAGTCCGACGGCTCCCTGGTGAAATTCGCTCCTGCCCTGGGGTTGATCACCAACCTGGACCTGGATCACACCGGCCACTACGGCAGCGAGGCGACCCTGGTGGACACGTTTGTGGAGTTCGGGCGCAACTGCGAGCAGGTGCTGGCCAATGCCGATTGCGAGAGTCTCACCCCGGCCGTGATCGAGCGGCTGACCCGTGAGGGCACTGGCTGCTGCTGCTGGTCCGTGCGGCAGGAGGCCATGGCCCACTACCGCCTGGTGCCCGAACAGATGCGAGCCGATGGCAGCCGGGCCCGCTGGTTTGAAGGCGATGACCTTCTCGGCGAGGTGGAGATTCCTCTGCTGGGGGAGCACAACCTGAGCAACGTGGCTGCAGCAATGGCCAGCTGCC
Organism: Aphanocapsa feldmannii 277cV; assembly: GCA_004768415.1. Classification (GTDB taxonomy): domain Bacteria; phylum Cyanobacteriota; class Cyanobacteriia; order PCC-6307; family Cyanobiaceae; genus Aphanocapsa_A; species Aphanocapsa_A feldmannii. The sequence continues at coordinate 21,500 of SRMO01000052.1, forward strand.
GTGAACTGGGGATCCCCTTCGAGGGCCTGGGGCAGGCCCTGACGGAACTGCGCACCCCAGGCCGGCGCTTCGAGCTGCGCGGTGAAGTGCAGGGCAGGGTGATCGTCGATGACTATGCCCACCATCCCAGCGAGGTGCGCGCCACCCTGGCGATGGCACGGCTGATGCAGCACAGGCCTGAGGCAACCTCCACCCTGCCCCGTATCCCCCGGCGTGTGGTGGTCGTCTTCCAGCCCCATCGCTACAGCCGCATGGAGCGGTTCCTGGAGGACTTTGCCGAGGCGCTGGCAGCAGCCGATGCAGTGCTCATCCCACCCCTCTACCCGGCGGGCGAAAGCCCTTCTCTGTCGCAGGTCGACAGCAGCTCCCTGGCCGAACGGGTGGCCAGCCACGGCTGCCCCACCACCCTGTACCGGAGCCTGGAGAACCTGGCGGTGGATCTGATGGATGTCACCAGGCCTGACGACCTGGTGATGGTGATGGGTGCCGGTGACGTGAACCGGCTTCACGGTCTGCTGCTTGACGCACCGCTGCAGCTTGCGGCCTGAGTGCCCATGGCGACCCTTTGGAGCACTGGCTCCCACCAGCCACCCCTTGGGGAACCCCGCTGCCGTCACGGCCTGGCCCGTTACACCAGCTGGAACGGGGGGGGCCGGCGGAATTCTTTGCCGAGCCCCGCACCCTCGCGGAGCTGCAGCACTGGCTGGCCTGGGCAGGTCCGGAGGGTCTGAGCCTGCACAGCATTGGCGCCGGGTCCAATCTGCTGATCAGCGATGAAGGCCTGGCTGGGCTGACGCTCTGTCTACGCAGCCTGCGGCAAGCACCCCGCATTGATCGGCCCACGGGCCTGGTGGAAGTGGACGCAGGCGAACCGCTCCCCAGCCTGGCCCATCTCTGCGCCCGCGCAGGACTGGCTGGTCTGGAGTGGGCCGTCGGCATCCCCGGCACGGTCGGCGGGGCCGTGGTCATGAACGCCGGCGCCCAGGGGGGGTCCATGGCCCAGCGGCTGGTGGCGGCGGAGCTGCTCGATCCCGCCAGCGGAGCACTGTTGCGCTGGTCCCTGCCCCAGCTCGACTACGCCTACCGCCAGAGCCGACTGCAGCTGGAAGAGAGCCACGGCCGGCCACGCATCGTGCTGCGGGCCTGGCTGCAGCTGGAACCGGGCCATGACCCCCTTGCTGTGCAACGGCGCACCAACAGCAACCGCAGCAGCCGTATCCGCAGCCAGCCCTACACACTGCCCAGCTGCGGCAGCGTGTTCCGCAATCCCGAGCCGCAGAAGGCCGGTCGCCTGATCGAGGATCTCGGGCTCATGGGTCTCAGCATCGGCGGCGCCCAGGTGTCCACCAAGCACGCCAACTTCATCGTCAACACCGGAGGCGCCACTGCAGCGGATATCGATGCCCTGATCAGACAGGTGCAGGCCAGGGTGCTGGCCGAACGGGGGATCAGCCTCCGCCCCGAGGTGAAGCGGCTGGGCCCATTCAGCGACTCGGCGGCAGCAGAACGGGACAACACTGCTGGCGGGAGCCGTCCCTCCCCGGGCCTGCGGGCGCGGCCAGGACCTTAGTGTGTCGCCACAGCTGACGGTGCCATGGCCGGCTTCGCACTTCCCAATTTCGGCCCACTGAGGGAAGCCTTCAAAAAGGCGCAGCAGATTCAGCAGGACGCCCAGAAGCTGCAGGAGGACCTCAACGCCATGGAGCTGGAGGGGAAAAGTGCCGACGGGCGGGTGAGTGTCTGGCTGTCCGGCAACCAGCAGCCCCTGCGGGTCCGGGTGGACCCATCGCTACTGACCGGCGGGGACAACACGGTGGTCGAGGCTGCCTTGCTGGAGGCGCTCCAGGCCGCCAGCGCGCTGAGCACGGCCACCATGAAGGGTCGGATGGAGGCGCTCACCGGCGACCTCAACCTGCCTGGCCTGATGGAGAGCTGAGGACAACTGCCGCTGCAGCAGGAACGACAGCAGCTCTTCAGTAGCATCGGTGGCGGCGGCGCGGCGGTGCCTGTCCATTGATTGGCTTCGCTACTGAAGCGACACCGGCCATAGCGATAATGGGGAAGCGATAGCTACCGAAGGCATCGAAGCCGTTGGCGCCAAGTTGAGCGCTCAGGAACGCCCCCAGTTGATCCGCCATCCAGATGAACCCAAATGCCAAACCGCGATTTGCTTCGCTGAAGCTGCTCAGCGTGTATGTCGATGTGCCGACCACCGTCCCCATATAGCTCAGCCCAAAGAGAACCGAGAACAGGGCGACACCAGTGAGATTCGGCATGACGGCGAGCAACAACAGCGACATCGCTCGAAGCCCATAGAAGCCAGCAATGACATAGCCTTTCGGGAACTTGTCACAGAGCCAGCCGGCAATAAAGCCACTGGCCAATTCGGCCACGCCGAAAACCACCACGTGTCTGACCTAAGCTCTCAGTCATTGACACAAAAAACACCTGAAAAATATTCTTGATAGATGACGAAGAGAACACGATGGCAAACGTCACCAAAATAGCCAGCAAGGTCCCTTTCGACAGGTGTGGTGCATTCTCCTCAAATTTTCACTGCTTTGAGACATTTCATTCAGGCTCGATTGAAGCGCACCATCAGGCAACCGGAAGAATACGGTTTTCCCCGCAAGTTGCCAATGCGCAGTGCCACAGCCCAATGAGCTCAGCCTCAGCCTTGAACCGGGCTACAGCAGCCCGTTGGCACCCCGCTTTTCGATCAGCAGCGCCACAGATCCATCGCTGCGGGAACACGCTTCCACCCGATGGCCGCCCCTGCGGAGGCCTTCACAGACCATCTGCCGGGGTTCACCCTCATCCAGCCACACACTGAGCAAGGCCCCCTCGGCCAGGGGCTCCAGGGCCAGCTTGGCGCGGACGTAATTGAGGGGGCAGGGGGTCCCACGCAGATCGAGATGACTGGTGGGGGTCGCCATGGCTCAACCGAAGATGCTGCCGAACACGCTCTTACCCTTGGCGGACTTTGCCGATACCTCCACCAGTTGCTCCAGCAGGGTCCGCTCCTCATGGCTGACCCGGTTGGGAAGGCACACCTTGACCACCAGGCGGTGATCGCCACGGGCCACGGGATTGCCCAACCGGGGGACGCCCTTGTTGCGCAGCGACAACACTGTGCCGGGCTGGGTGCCTGCCGGCAGCGTCACCTGCTCCCTGCCGTCGAGGGTGTCCACGGGGATCGAGTCGCCAAGAATCGCCTGTAGATAGCTGACCGTGACCTCCGACAGGATGTCGACGCCGTCCCGTTGCAGCTGGGGATCCCGCTCGACATCCAGATAGACATAGAGGTCACCGGGCGGGCCTCCCCGGGGGCCGGCATTACCTTCGCCACTCACCCGCAGCCGCTGACCGCTGTCCACACCGGCGGGGATATTGATGCGCAGCTTCTTGCGCACCTGGCGACGACCCTCACCGCCACAGTCGCTGCAGGGTTCAGCGATTATCTGACCGCTGCCGTTGCAGCTCGGGCAGGTGGTCACCTGGGCGATGGTGCCGAAGGGGGTGCGGGTGGCCCGCTGAACCTTGCCGGTGCCGCCACAGGTGCGGCAGGTGGTGGGCCCGCTGCCGGCTCTGGCACCGCTGCCATGGCAGGTGCTGCAGGTCTCGGCATGGCGAATCTGAACCTCTCGCTCCTCACCGAACACGGCCTGCCTGAAGCTGATGTTGAGATCGAGGCGGAGATCGTCTCCCCGACGCTGACCCGTGCGGCGGCCGGCCCCCCCCGCAGCAGCGCTACCGCCGAAGCCCGTGAAGAAGGTCTCGAACAGATCGGCGAAGCCACCCATGTCGCCCATGTCAGGCAT
>SRMO01000052.1:25396-41864 GCA_004768415.1 Aphanocapsa feldmannii 277cV
CGGCCTCACCGAACTGGTCGTAGCGGGCACGGGTCTGGGGATCGCTCAGAACCTCATAGGCGCGACCGATCTGTTTGAACGTCTCTTCCGCACCGGCGTCCTTGTTGATGTCAGGGTGGTACTGGCGGGCCAGACGGCGATAGGACCGTTTCAGTGTCTCCTGATCCGCATCCCGGGAGACGCCCAACAGCTCGTAGTAGTCGGCCATCGACAACGCCTGGATAGGCAAACCTTAAGGGTCACAGGTCGGATGCTGGGAAGGGGGGATGACCCAACATCGGGTCGGACCATGACATGACCAGTTGCTCCGTGGCAAGGGCACAGCTCGGTGCCAGCAGGGCAAGAGGGTCGGATGGCCGGCGGGCGCATCACTGCTGGCTGTCTTCCCCGGGCTCGTCAGCGAGGGCTTCAGCCGTGTCCTGCTCCTCCTGGCCGGGGCCCGGGCCCATCGACACTTTCACCATGGCGTGACGCACCACACGACCCTGGCATCGGTAGCCCCGCTGCAGCTCCTCGATCACCAGGCCTTCGTGGTAGGTGTCGCTGGGATCCCGAAGCACCGCCTCATGGAGGCTGGGGTCGAAGGGTTCGCCCACCACCTGCATAGGGGAAACGCCCAGCCGCTTCAGCACATCCACCAGCTGCTTGTAAAGGCCCTGGTAGCTCTTGTGCAGAGCCTGGGCTTCCTCACCCTGGGGATTCAGCTGCTGGCGGGCCCGCTCGAAGTTGTCGACCACCGGGAGAATCTCGGCCAGGGTCGAACAGGTGAGCTGGAGCCTGAGATCCTGCTGTTCACGCCGTGAACGGGTGCGAAAGTTGTCGAACTCGGCGGCGTTGCGCAGGTATTGATCACGCACGGTCTCGTGTTCACCCCGCAGCACCTCCAGCTGGGCCTGAAGCAGCTGCAGGCGCTCCTCGGCACTCTCCTCCTCAGTGCTGTCGGCAACGCTGTCGGGAGCTGCATCGCCCTCAACCTCGGCGGCAGGGACCTCGGCGGGTGTGGTCGGCGTCTCGCTCTCGGCATCGACGCAGGTCCGGCTTTCGTTCTCGCTGATCATCGGGAGCGACAGCAGTCTCCGCATCATGATGAACGGCGGTCCCGACCCCCGACAATGCGGACTGCCGCACCTCTCGCCAAGGCGTGGGAACGCTGAAGGCCGAGTCTTCCCGGCACGCCATGGAGTGGAGCGACAGCCCAGGACGGCGACTGATGGATGGGGTCCCGCCGCCACCCCCCCTGCCGCCACGGGAGGACGCCGTTGCAGACCCCGTCAACATCGCACCCGGCCCAGGGCAAGGGCCGGATGAGCTGATCCACGCCGGTCACGGCAACAGCGGGCAGGGGAACCTCGGCATGGAGGAGCTGGTTGATGGACCCCTGCCCACCCAGCCGCTGGCGGCATTCGCAAGGCCACAGCAGCTGGAGTACGAGCTGCGGCAGGACGCCGGCAGCGTGAATCTGCGGCAGGGAAGCGACCGCCCCGAAGAGCTGCTGGGCCTCTGCCGGGCGGTGGTCCCGCTGGAGGTCTGCCTGGCGGAGCCATGTCTGCCCATCAGGGTCGACGGGGACCGCATCACCCTGGTGATTCCCTCGGACATGGCGGCCAGCCGGCAGGACAGCCTGCGTCATCGCATCCGCCGCAAGGGCCTTGACGTGGCCTTCCAGCTGGCGCCTCGGGATGAGCTGGAGGATGCGGTCGCCAGGCTCAAGCTCTATCAGCAGAGCAGTGAAGTCAGGCAGATCGCAGAGGACGACAGTCTGCGGGAGGTGGCTGGACTGGTGCCGGACGGAGCGGATCTGGAGGCCAGCGTCAACGACGCCAATGCCGCCCCCGTGGTGGCTCTGGCCGACAAGATCATGATCCGGGCCCTCAGCCTGGGGGCGAGCGACATCCATATCGAGCCCCATGAGCAGGCGTTGGTGGTGCGGCTGCGTCAGGACGGCGTGCTGCGGAAGACCTATGGGGATCTGCCACGGCGCGCTGTGCCCGCCCTCACCTCCCGCTTCAAGGTCATGGCAGACCTGGACATCGCCGAGCGGCGGCTGCCCCAGGACGGACGGATCCGTCGACGCTTCCGGGGGCGGGTGGTGGATTTCCGGATCAGTACCCTGCCGAGCCGCTTCGGTGAAAAAATCTGCCTGCGGCTGCTCGACAACGGTGCCACCCAGTGCGGGCTGGATCAGCTGATCAGCGATCCCGCCTCCCTGGCAAGCATCCGCGAGATGGGTCGCCGTCCCTGCGGGCTGGTGCTGGTGACGGGCCCCACCGGCTCCGGCAAGTCCACGACGCTCTATTCGCTGCTGGCGGAGCGCAATGACCCGGGCATCAACATCTCCACGGTGGAAGACCCGATTGAATACACCCTGCCGGGCATCACCCAGACCCAGGTGAACCGCGAGAAGGGTTTCGATTTCGCCACCGCCCTGCGGGCCTTCATGCGCCAGGACCCCGATGTGCTGCTGGTGGGGGAAACCAGGGATCTGGAAACGGCCAGGACCGCCATCGAGGCCGCCCTCACCGGACATCTGGTGCTGACCACCCTGCATTGCAACGATGCCCCGAGCGCCATCGCCCGCCTGGATGAGATGGGGATGGAGCCCTTCATGGTGAGCGCATCGCTGATCGGCGTGATCTCCCAGCGCCTGCTGCGTCGGGTCTGCCCCGCCTGTCGAGAGACGCACCGTCCCACCCCGGCCGAACTGGCGCGGGTGGGGCTGCTGGCCAACAACACCGGCCACCTCTGTTTTTATCGGGCCAGGCAGCGGCGCCAGGGTGAGCCGGTCTGTCCCCGCTGCGATGGCAGCGGCTACCGCGGTCGGATCGGGGTCTACGAGGTGCTGCGGATGAACGAGGCGATGGCATCGGCCGTGGCCCAGAGGGCCAGCACGGACCGGCTGCGCCAGATGGCCATCGAGGCAGGCATGAAATCCCTGCTGGGCGGTGGCCTGGATCTGGTACGCGCCGGCCATGTCACCCTCGAGGAGGTGGAGCGGGTGTTGCTGACGGATGCGGGCCTGGCGTCGGAGCGCCGGGCCAGGGCCCTCAGCTGCCTGACCTGCAGCGGCTGCGGCGCCGGCCTGCAGGACCACTGGCTGGAATGTCCTTACTGCCTCACCGTGCGGGAGCTCTGAGCCTGGCGGCAACCCGGTGGGAACCCTGGGGCAGTGTCGCCCGAGCGCCTTGGACCTGTCGATCGAGGAGCTGATGGAGGAACTGGTCAGGGGCGGTGGCAGCGACCTGCACCTCTCCTGCGGGCTCCCTCCCTACGGGCGTTTCGCTGGGACCCTCAGGCCGCTGCGGCGAGATCCACTGCCGCGGGAGCAGTGCCATCGACTGATCTTCAGCCTGCTGAGCAGCAGTCAGCGCAAGCGGCTTGATCGGAGCTGCGAGCTGGACTGCGCCTATGGGCAGCGGGGCGTCGCCCGCTTTCGCGTCAACGTCTACCGGGAGAAGGGCAGCTACGCGGCCTGCCTGCGGGCGCTTGGCGACAGAATTCCCTCGCTGCAGAGCCTGGCGCTGCCGTCGGTGATGCGCGAGATCACCAGACGACCCCACGGCCTTGTGGTGGTGACGGGTCCCAGCGGCTCAGGCAAGACCACCACCCTGGCGGCGCTGCTGGATCACATCAACCGGGAGCGGGCCAAGCACATCCTCACCATCGAAGACCCGATCGAATTCGTCCATCGACCGGTACGCAGCGTCATCCACCAGCGCCAGCTCGGCGAAGACACCCACAGCTTCGCCAATGCCCTGCGAGCGGCACTGCGAGAGGACCCGGACGTGATCCTGGTGGGGGAAATGCGCGACCTGGACACCATGGGGCTGGCCATCACGGCCGCCGAAACCGGCCACCTGGTCCTGACCAGCCTGCACACCGCCTCGGCGGTCCAGGCGGTGGACCGCATCGTCGACGTGTTTCCGGCCGGGCAGCAGAGCCAGGTTCGTCTGCAGCTGAGCAACAGCCTGCAGGCTGTCTTTGCCCAGGCGCTCTGCAGGCGGCACAACCCCCGGCCGGATCAGTGTGATCGCGTGATGGTGCAGGAGATCCTCATCAACACCCCTGCCATTGCCAACCTGATCCGCACGGGCAAGACGGCGCAGATCCATTCACAGCTGCAGACGGGCGGGCAGCAGGGCATGCAGACGCTGGAACGGGCCATCGCTGATCGCGTCAACGACGGCACCATCGCCGTTGCGGAAGGGATGGGCCATACAGGCCGGCCGGAGGAGTTGCAGCGGCTGCTCCGTCCGACGGCGGATCTCGCCTCTGGTGGGCGCCATGGCTGAGGGGCAACGGCAGCCACAGGCCCCCTGGCAGCCCACCCGGGAGCGAACGCAGACCCTCACCGACGCCTCGGCTGACGATGGCCGTGGTGACCGCGATGGCCCTGGCCGCCGTCGGCAGGGGACTGCACTGGCCCGGGATCAGCGCCGTTCGCGGCGGCGCTCGCGCCGGCGGCGGTTGGCCAGCCATGGCGGAGGGGGTGCTGCTGAAGGGCGGCAGGCAACGGCCGGCGGTCAGGCCATCAGCGCACTGTTCAGCATCCGGGGCAGGCCGAGCAGCCAGCACAAGGCGGTTTTCGTGAGCAAGCTGGCGGCCCTGGTGAACACCGGGATACCCATCGTGCGCAGCCTGGATCTGCTGGCAAGCCAGCCGGTCCCACCCCTGCTCGCCAGTGCCATCCGACGGGTGGGGGAAGACGTCAACCACGGAGTGGCCCTGGGGGTGGCCCTGGGTCGATGGCCTGGCGTCTTCGACGCCCTCAGCGTCGCCATGGTGGAAGCCGGCGAGACCGGCGGGGTACTGGATGAGGTGCTCAGCCAGCTGGCGAAGCTTCTGGAGGACAACGCCAGACTGCAGAACCGGATCAAGGGCGCACTCGGCTATCCGCTCACGGTGCTGGCGGTGGCCCTGGCGGTGTTCCTGGGGATGACGATCGTTCTGATCCCCACCTTCGCCGGGCTCTTCGCGGAGCTGGGGGCTGAGCTGCCTGCCTTCACCCGGTTGATGCTGGGGATCAGTGCACTGCTGCGTTCCGTCTGGGCGCTGCTGCTGGCAGCGCTGCTGTTGCTTGGGGTGTGGCTGTTCAGCCGATACCACGCCACGCCGAAGGGGCGGCGCCGGGTGGACGGAATGCTGCTGGCGCTGCCGCTCTTCGGTGACCTGATCCGCAAGACGGCAACGGCTCAGTTCTGCCGCACCTTCTGTTCACTGGCGCGGGCGGGCGTGCCGATCCTGATGTCCCTGGAGATTCTGCGCAGCACGGTGGGCAACAGCATGATCAGCGACGCCATCGACGAGGCCAGGGAAGCGGTGCGGGATGGGGAGCTGCTGAGCGTGGCCCTGGCTCAGCGGCAGGTGTTTCCGCAGATTGCCATCAGCATGCTCGCCATCGCCGAGGAGACCGGTCAGATGGATGCCATGCTCGCCAAAGTGGCCGACTTCCATGAAGACGAAGTGGCAACGACGGTGAAGCTGCTCACCTCCATGTTGGAGCCGGTCATGATCGTGATCGTGGCTGGCATCGTCGGCTCGATCCTGCTGGCGATGTATCTGCCGATGTTCTCGCTGTTCGGAACGATCGAGTGATCCGTCGAGGGATCAGCGCGCTGGCGACCGGCTGCCGGCACTCGGCCGGGCAGCGGCCACCATCAGCTGCTGGCGCGGGGGCACCCTGATCAGGCCTTTGTGGCAGGAACGAAGCGCAGCGCCACACCGTTGTTGCAGTAGCGCTTGCCGCTGGGCTGTGGACCATCGCCGAACACATGGCCGTGGTGGCTGCCGCAGCGGCTGCAGTGGTATTCGGTGCGGGGCAGCACCAGTTTCACGTCCAACCTGGTGGCCAGAGCACCGGGCAGGGCCTGGAAGAAACTGGGCCAGCCGGTACCACTGTCATATTTGCTCTCGGACGAGAACAGGGGCAGATCACAGCCAGCGCAGTTGAAGGTGCCGCGCCCCTTCTGCTGCAGCAGGGGGCTGGTGAAGGGGCGCTCGGTGCCCTCCTGCCGCAGCACGTTGTAGGCCTCCGCACTCAGCCGTTCTTTCCATGTCGCCTCGCTCAGGGTCCAGGCGGGATCGGGGCTGGGCGATGGGTCCGCAGCCTTGCCGGAGCGGAACCAGGAGAGCAGACGGGACAGCATGGCGATCAACAGGGTGCGGCGGAGAGGGGGTCAGGGGCAGGGCCGCGCTGAAGACAGGTCGGTGAAGCCGGATCGAGACTGTTGCCCCGACACGAGCCGGGCGGAATCGCAGACTGGCAAGGTGAGCGGCTCCACCTGTCGAAATCTGCCAGCCACCCATGGCGCCGGCAAGGCATCATGCCGCGATGCCATGGCTCGCCATCGCTTCAGCGTAGCGCCGATGATGGATTGCACCGATCGGCACTACCGCGTGCTGATGCGCCAGATCAGCGGCAAAGCGCTGCTCTATTCAGAAATGGTGGTGGCCCAGGCCCTGCACTTCTGCGGCGCTCAGGAGGGGAAGCGGGAGCGACTGCTGGACTTCGATCCGATCGAGCACCCCATCGCCCTGCAGGTGGGTGGCGACGACCCCGTGCTGCTGGCGGAGGCGGCACGGCTGGCAGAAGCGTGGGGCTACGACGAGCTCAACCTCAATCTGGGTTGCCCCAGTCCAAGGGTGCGTGCCGGCCGCTTCGGTGCCTGCCTGATGGCAGAGCCGGACCATGTGGCCCGCTGCATCGAGGCAATGGCGGAACACTGCCGCCTTCCCGTGACGGTGAAGCACCGCACCGGCATCGATCGGCTCGACAGCTATGGGCTGCTGCTGGCCTTCGTCGATCGCCTGGCTGCAGCCGGTGCCCGGCGCTTCAGTGTGCACGCCCGCAAGGCCTGGCTGGAGGGGCTCAACCCCAGCCAGAACCGCACGATTCCACCCCTGCGCCATGACCTGGTGGAGCAGCTCAAGCGTGATCGACCTGAACTGCTGATCGAACTGAATGGCAGCCTCCTCAACCTGTCCCAGTGCGAGAACGCGCTGACGAAGGTGGATGCGGTGATGGTGGGCCGGGCAGCCTACGAACACCCGATGGCCTGGGTCGAGCTGGATCGACGTCTCCATGGGGTCCAGCGGCAGCCGGCCCGGCCCTCGGCAGTGGTATGGGGGGTGATTCCCTATGCGGAGGCCCAGCTCAGGCGGGGCGGTCGCCTCTGGGACATGGCCCGCCACCTGGTGAAGCTGGTGGAAGGTGTACGCGGTGCCCGGGCCTGGCGGCGGCAGCTGAGCCTGCGGGGCCAGGCCCGGGGAGCGGGTGTGGAGGTGCTGGAGCAAGCCGCCCGCCAGCTGGAAGACCAGGGCCTGTGACGGCGGATCCGGGAGGCGGCCCAGGAACCGCAGCATGGGGCCGCTGGCGGGAAGCACCCGTTCCTGGAAAATGGCTTGAGCTGAACAGTCACGCCCTGCATCCCACAGCACAATTGAGAAGAAGCGCCTACGGCATCCCCAGGGCGCCGCACTAGAGCAAAAGGGATTCCACTCGGTCTGCCTGATGGGCCAGCTCTGCTCCCCCCAACTGCCGCTGCATCCGCCCTGCAGCTCCTGCCGCTGGGCCAGGCAGGATCATGGTGGGCTGTTCTGCATCCACTGGGGCGCCAGCTTCGACTCCCCGGTGATTCAGCGGTTGGGGTGCCGTTGCCCCTATTGGCAAGCCAAGCCGGCACAGGATCCACTGGCAGTCTCTGAAGGGCGCTGATCGCGCTGCAGACCGGGCAGGCCAACCGCCTGGGCGGCGACCTGGGAGGAGCCTCGCAGTGCTTGGTAAGGGGTGAAGTCGAGGCAGAAGTGTGCCGCCATGGACCGCTCCACCCAGGGTTGCACCGCGGCAACGGTGAGCCCACTGCACCAGTCGTTGAGCTTCGCCACCGGCCGGTCGCTGATACCGCAGGGCACGATGGCTTCGAAGCCCGCCAGGTTGCAGTTCACGTTGAGGGCGAAGCCGTGCTGCGTGACCCAGCGGCGCGCACCCACACCGATGGCCGCCACCTTGCAGCCTTCCAGCCAGACACCGGTCAGTCCCTCGATGCGGCCGCCCTGCAGACCGAAGACGGCCAGTACATCGATCAGCACCTGCTCCAGGGTGCGCAGGTACCAGTGCAGGTCGGTGCGGTGGCGCCGCAGATCCAGCACCGGATAGCCCACCAGCTGACCGGGGCAGTGGTGGGTCACCTCGCCACCCCTGGTGGTGCGGTACAGGGGAGCGGGGGCAGCGGCAGGGTTGAACGTCAGGAACCCGGGATCGCTGCCGCTGCCCAGGGTGTAGCAGGCGGGGTGTTCCAGCAGCAACAGCGCTTCCGGGGCATCCGCATCGGCCAGCAAGGACGCCTGAAGCGCTTGCTGCAAGGCCAGAGCGTCTTCGTAGGGCGTCAGCCCCAGTTGGATCAGGCGGGCAGTCAAAGGCGATGGAATCCGCCCCCCGCAGGGTATCAACGACAGCGTCAGGCAGGCACCGGACTGCCACGGCGATGCCAGCGTCCAGAGTCCTTTCGCTCCCCCGGATCGGCTGCGAGACTGGTGCCAGCCGAGCAGCCTGCGGCGATGTCCGCCAACCGGGAAGGCGCCGATCCGGATCTGGCCCAGTTGCTGGATCACGCCTTGCTGGATCCACTGGCAGGTGCTGAACAGCTGCGCGTGGCCTGCGACGCCGCCCGCCATTTCGGTTTCGCCGGCCTGTGTGTCCATTCCCGCCGGGTGCCATGGGTGAGAGAGCGGCTCAGCGGCGACCGGCGGATCATGCTGGTGGCGGTGGTGGGCTTCCCCAGCGGCGCCGTACCTGAGGCGGTGAAGCACCACGAAGCCGCCTGGTGTGTCGACCAGGGAGCGGACGAGCTGGATGTGGTGCCCGATCTGGCAGCCCTGATGGATCACGACGGGGAGACCGCCCATCGCGAGCTGGCATCGATCGTGGAACTCGGCGTGCCGGTGAAGGCGATCCTCGAAGCGGGTCGGCTCGAGCCCGATGCCCTGGAGCTGGCCGTCGAGGTTGCCCTGGATGCTGGGGTGCACTGGCTCAAGACGGGCAGTGGCTACGGCCCTCCCGCCAGCCCGGAGCTGGTACGCCGGTTGGTGGCCCTGGCAAGGGGCAGGGCCGCCGTGAAGGCCTCAGGGGGAATCCGTGATCTGGAGGGCGCTCTGGCCCTGGTGCAGGCGGGGGCACGGCGCCTGGGCACCAGCCACGGACCGGCCCTGATGGCCGCCCTGCGGGCCGCCCCGGCTGAACAACTCCGCTGAACCACCAGCCCGGCCGGAGACCCACCCCATTGGCGCAACCCTTTGTCCTCGATGTCCTGACGCTGAAGGTGTCGGCACTTGGTGAGTACGACCGCCTGCTGACGGTGCTCAGTGCAGAGCGGGGCATCGAGCGGCTGGCTGTGCCGGGCGCCAGACGTCCCCGCAGCAGCCTGGCGGCGGCCGCACCGCTCTGTCGGCTGCTGCTGCAGGTCGCTGAGGGCAGGAGCCTGGGCCGGGTGCGTCAGCTGCAGGTCATTCGCAGCTATGCCGCCCTGGGGCAACGGCTGGAAACCCTCGCTGCGGCGCAGTGGCTGGCGGAGGTCTGTCTGCTGCTGGTCCCCAGCGGCGATAGCGTCGAAGGGGTGCCCCAGGTCTTGCTGTTCAGCTGGGAACAGCTGCTGGCCCTGGCGGATGACCAGGAGCTGGGCCGTGAATGCCTGGCCCAGACCCTGCAGAGCACTGTCCATCTGCTGGCCTGGGGAGGCTACGGCCTGCCGCTGGACCGCTGCATGCTGACGGGGGCGCCCCTGGACCCGCCCCTGGGCCAGTGGGACTGGCACTGCGGTTTCTACCCTGCCGACGGCTTCGCAATCGGGGCCACGGCGGGGTCGCTGATGGGTCTCAATCCCTCGGAACTGGCGCTGCTCCAGCGGCTGCAACGGGAGCGGCTCCCCCGCCGCAGGAACGGTGTGCTGATGGGTCCCCTGACGGTGTGGCGGCGACTGCTGCGCTTGATCACGGCCTGGCTGCAGGAGCACCTGGGCCAGGCGCCGCGGTCGCTGTCCCTGCTGGACGCAGCGGCAACAGCGGAAGCAGGTCCGACGGGGTGGCCCGGGCAGCGGCCGAGCGATTGAGCAATCGAGCGGCAGGGGGACGCTGCTAATTTCTTGATCTCACAGGACGGCGCCGGTGCACATTGCCTGGCTCGGCAAGAAATCGCCCTTCTGCGGCAACGTCACCTACGGGCTGACGACCACAGCTGCCCTGCGTCAGCGGGGCCATGAGATTTCCTTCTTCCATTTCGATGCCCCCGCCGCTCAGACGGGGCGGACGCCCAGGCCCCAGGACAGCGGTGAGGATCCGGACCCCTGCTGCCCCCAGGACGGTGATCATCCACCGGATGTGGCCCTGCCCTATCTGGTGAAATCGCAGATCTACACCATTCCCAGTCCGCGGGCTGCAAGGGATCTGCGCGACGCGCTGGAGCGCCTGAAGCCCGATGTGGTCCATGCCAGCCTCACCCTCTCCCCGCTGGATTTCCGCCTGCCGGACATCTGTCAGCAGCTGGGTCTGCCCCTGGTGGCCACCTTCCATCCGCCCTTCGATGCCAAGCTCCGCAATGCCACGGCGGCGGGTCAGCAGCTCAGCTATCAGCTCTATGCCCCCTTCCTGGCCAGGTACAACCGCGTGGTGGTGTTTTCTGCCCTGCAGGCCCAGCAGCTGACCCGTCTCGGGGTGCCACAGGACCGCATCGCAGTGATTCCCAATGGTGTGGATTCCAGCATCTGGTGCCCTGGGCCGTCGCCACTGCTCCACCGCTTCGATGGCAGGCGGGTGTTTCTCTACATGGGGCGGCTCTCCACCGAGAAGAACGTGGAGGCGCTGCTCAGGGCCTGGCGTGCCGTGCGGCCCCAGGGCTGTGTGCTGGTGGTGGTGGGCGATGGTCCGCTGCGGGCCAATCTCCAGACTCTGGCGTCTGAACCTGATGTGATCTGGTGGGGCTACGAGCAGCGGATGGACAACCGCATTGCGCTGCTGCGGGCCGCTGAAGTGTTCATCCTCCCCTCCCTGGTGGAAGGGCAGTCGTTGGCACTGCTGGAAGCCATGGCGGTGGGTGTGGCCTGCCTCGCCACCGATGCCGGCGCTGACGGGGAGGTGCTCTCGGATGGGGCAGGGATCGTGCTCTCCACCGATGGCGTTGCCTTCCAGCTGCGCACCCTGCTGCCACTGCTGCGGGACCAGCCGCGCTTCACGGCCGACCTGGGGCGCCAGGCCCGTCAGCGGGTGCTGGATCGCTACACCCTCGACGTCAGCATCTCGGCCCTGGAGCAGCTCTACGGCGTGCTTCCCGCCGAGGCCAGGACCCCGCCTCTGGCCCGGCAAGGCAGCTGAGGGGCCTGGCCTGGCAACACGCTGGCTGCTGCGACCCTGGTGCCCACCCCTGCAGGAGGGGACGCGATGCCTAGCTGCAGATGGCGGCAAAGGCCGCGGCCGGGTCCGCGGCAGTGCTGATCGGACGTCCGATCACCAACCGGCTCGCTCCGGCGGCAAGGGCCTGCTGCGGGGTCATCACCCTGGCCTGATCGCCCGCGGCAGCGCCGGCCGGGCGCACCCCTGGCGTCACCAGTTCAAAGGGCAGAGGATGCCATGCCCTGAGGGCGGCCACCTCATGGGGTGAGCAGATGCAGCCGCCGAGGCCGGCCCTGGCGGCGAGGCCGGCCAACCGCGGCACATACTCCGTCAGGGGCTCGTGGATGGCCAGTTCGGCGGCGAAGCGCCGAGGGTCCCAGCTGGTCAGCACCGTGACCGCCAGCAGGGTCGGCATGGGCAGGCCGGCTTCCGCCGCACCGGCAGCGGCACCTTCGACAGCAGCGGCCAGGGCCTGGCCGCCGGCAGCGGCATGGAGGGTGAGCAGACGGGCGCCGCTGCGGGCTGCAGCCCGACAGGCCCCGGCCATGGTGGCGGGGATGTCATGAAATTTGAGATCCAGAAACACCTGGTAGCCCTTCTCCCCCAGGGCCAGGACGGCCTGCTCGCCGCTGCTGGCGAACAATTCAGGTCCCACCTTCACCCAGCGCAACCCCCTCAGCCGGGCGCTGAAGGCCAGGGCCCGGGGCAGGTCCATGCCATCGAGGGCAACGATGACCTGGTCGGGTGTGGGACGAACCATGGCAGCGGGGATGGCCCAGGGTGTGGGTGGCATGACCCGCCATCTCCTGCATCCCCAAGCAGCAGGGGCAGGTGATGGCGGTTCGCCTCAGGCAAGCAGGCGCAGAAATTTTGTCTTGCCAAGCTGCAGCACCCTGCCATCCAGATCCGCAGCGGCGGTGAAGCACTGATGGGGGTCGGTGAGTTTGTCGCCATCGAGGCGCACGGCACCGCCGCGGATCTGGCGGCTGGCATCACTGCTGCTGCCACAGAGCCCGACGGCGCTGAGCAGGTAGAAGGCCTTGGCCGGGAAGTTCACCGTCGCCAGGGATGCCGCGGGGACAGCTGCACTTTCGGTTGCGCTGGCTCCGGAGACCAGCGTGGCCGCATCCGCCTGGGCACGGTGGGCGGCCTCGGCTCCGTGCAGGGAGGCGGTCACGGCCAGGGCCATGGCCCGCTGTTTCTGTCTGGGATCCCTCGGCAGATCGGCCGGATCCAGATCTGTGAGCAGCGTCACGTAGGGCACCACGGCGGCATCGGGCAGCTTCTCCAGTTTCGAGTAGGTGATCAGCGGTGCCTCCCGGAGTCCCACGGTGTTGCCCAGGCTCTTGCTCATCTTCCGCACCCCGTCCGTGCCAGGGAGGATCGGCAGCAGCAGTCCGAACTGAGGGCGTTGGCGGAAATGTCTCTGCAGATCACGGCCCATGGCGATGTTGAACGTCTGATCCGTGCCGCCCAGCTCCACATCGGCGTTGACGGCCACCGAGTCGTAGCCCTGCAGCAGTGGATAGAGGAATTCGTGCAGGGCGATCGGCTTGCCATCGCCATGGCGGCTGGAGAAGTCGTCCTTGGCCAGCATCTGGCCCACCGTGGCGGTGCCCAGCAGATCGATCAGCCTGGGCAGATCCAGATCCGCCAGCCAGTCGCTGTTGCGACGCACCTCCAGGCGTCCGGGGGTGTCGAAGTCCAGCAGTGACCGCAGCTGGTCCAGGTAGGTGCGGGCGTTGGCTTCCACCGCCTTCCCATCCAGCTGCACCCTTGTGGCTGATTGACCGGTGGGGTCGCCGATGCGGGCCGTGAAGTCACCGACGATCAGCACGGCAGTGTGACCGGCGTCCTGGAAGGCCCGCAACTTGCGGAACATGATGCTGTGGCCCAGGTGAATGTCACTGCCGGTGGGGTCGATCCCGAACTTCACCCGCAGCGGTCGTGCGGCAGCCTCCGCCTCCGCCAGCCGTGCAGCCAGGCTCTGATCGGCATCGTCGGTCTCCCCCGCGGGAAAGAGGTCCGCCATTCCCCGTTCCAGCCAGCGTGGCAGGGCCATCGTTTCTCAGGGCCGGGGGCCGCTGCGCGCAGCCAGTGATCGTAGGGATCTACTCCCTGATCTCGCTCTTCATGCGTTCCAGCGTTCGGTTCATCTGGTCGAACATCTGGTCAGGCGTGATGCCGAACTGGCCCAGCTGGGTCCTGAGCTGCTCCACCGTCATCCTGGCCTGGAAGTCTTCGGAGAGCTCGAAGCGTTTCATGAACACGCGGTAGCGATCCATCAGCTCCTCCATGCGATTGATGAAGAGCTTCTTGCCTTCGCGGTCGAACTTGCCGTATTCGCTGCCCAGCTGCATCAGCGACTGGTAGTCGCTGAAGAGCCGTCTGGACTCTTCCTGAACGATCTCGGAGTCGAAGAAACCCATGGAATCAAGCATGGCAGCGCGGTGCGCTGGAACCAGTGGCCCCCTGCATCACACCCCATTGTGGGCAGCACCGGGGCCACGTGCAGGGTGGATGCCCGCATGATCCCGATGACGGTCGCTCCAGCATGGCTTGCCCCGGCCCCAGGCTTCGCCACACTGATCCCACCTTATTCCAATGCCATGGCGGCCCGTCGCTGGCTCGACCCCCTGGCCCGGTGCGTCGCTGCCACCCTCCGGGCCAGTAGCAACTGGACCGGCTGCCGCTGCGAGGATGGGGCTGATGCACCAGGGTTCTCTGTTTGACGGGGCCTTCGCCCTGCCACCTCGCAAGCCCCCCGTCCTCAGCGCGACAGTGCTGCTGGCCTGGCAGGAACGCATCCACTGCCACCAGGCACGCGTGCGGCAAGCACTGCGGGCTTCGCAACAGCCAGTGGGACAGTTGGCCCTGCTGCCTGGCAGCGATGCCATGGCCGGTCTGCCGCGGGGGTTCGACCCGCTGACGCTGGTGTCCCAGCCGCTGAATTTCTGGCGCTGGCCCCAGGCCCCCAACCATGGGGCCGCCCACTACTTCGTGGTGGACGAGCCACCCCACCTGGAGGGCAGCCTGCTGCTCTATGTGGGCGAGACAGGAACAGCCGCAACCCGCTGGAAGGGCGACCACGACTGCAAGGGCTATCTCGCCGCCTACGGCGATGTCCTGCGGCAGGCGGGGTTGCGCGCTGCCCTGTCGATCCGCTTCTGGTGCGATGCTCCCAGGCACACCGTGGCCCGCAGGGCCCAGGAACGGGCCCTGATCCAATGCTGGTGGCCGCCCTTCAACAAGGAAATGCAGGGCCGTTGGACCACCCCCTTCACCGCCCTGACGGGATGACCGTTCGATTGGCCTGACAGGGCTACGATCCGGCTTTCCCACAAGCTGTCACAGCCGCCATGGAGTTCCGCGCCATTCCCCCGGCAGCCGCGGCGGAGCTGCAGCGCGAATCCAGCCGGGATGGCCGCAGAGATGTCTGCATCCACGGGATCTTCAGCGACCGGCTGGAGCAGGACCTGGCCCCGCTGCGGCTGCGCTTCGGGGAGGGCCTTGCCGGCAGCATCGAGCGCCTCGGTTTCAAGGCCAAGGTCGGCGAAAAGCTGACGCTGCAGCGGCTGGACGGCCCCCTTGGTGGCATCGTGCTGGTGGGCCTGGGTGCTGCCCCGGAGCAGAGCGTGGAGGGGTTGCGCCGCGCCGCCGCCATGGCGGCGAAGGCGGCCCAGGAGTGCGTTCCCAGGCAGGTGACGCTGGATCTGCAGACCGGGGGCTTCGCTGCGGAGCTGGCCCTGCGCAGCCAGGTGGAAGCCTATCGCCTTGCCCTCTTCCGGGACCAGCGCTTCAAGAGCGAAGCCGACACCACGCCCCTGCCCGAGCTTGTCAGCGTTGCCGCGGCAACGACCGATCAGGCTCTGATCGAGCGTGCGCTGAGCACCTGCGCCGGCGTCGAACTGGCCCGGGAACTGGTGGCAGCCCCCCCGAATGTGGTCACCCCCGCGTTCCTGGCGGAAACGGCCCGGGAGCTGGCCCAGTCCTTCGGGCTGACGCTGAAGCTGCTTGAACGTGAGGACTGTGCACGTCTGGGCATGGGCGCCTATCTGGGTGTGGCCGCCTGTTCCGACAGCCCGCCCAAGTTCATCCATCTCACCTACCGACCCCCTGGCGAGGTGCACAGGCGGCTGGTGCTGGTGGGCAAGGGCCTCACCTTCGACTCCGGCGGCTACAACCTCAAGGTGGGCAACGCCCAGATCGAGCTGATGAAGTACGACATGGGCGGCTGCGGCGCGGTGCTCGGGGCGGCCCGCGGCCTCGCGGAGCTGAAACCCAGCGGTGTCGAGGTGCACTTCATCAGCGCCACCTGCGAAAACATGATCAGCGGCGCCGGTCTCCATCCCGGCGACATCCTCACCGCCAGCAATGGCAGGACCATCGAGGTGAACAACACCGACGCCGAGGGTCGCCTCACCCTCGCCGATGCCCTCGTCTACGCCTCCGGTCTGGAGCCTGACGCACTGGTGGACCTGGCCACACTCACCGGTGCCTGCGTCGTGGCGCTGGGAGATGAGCTGGCAGGGTTGTGGAGCCCCGACGACGTGCTGGCCCGGCAGCTGCTGGGATCAGCAAAAGCTGCCGGGGAAGGGCTCTGGCGCATGCCCCTGCGCAGCTCCTACAAGGACGGCCTCAAGAGCCAGCTGGCCGACATCAAGAACACCGGGCCCCGTGCGGGCGGCTCGATCACCGCTGCGCTCTTCCTGAGGGACTTCGTCGGCCAGGGCATCCCCTGGGCTCACCTGGACATCGCCGGACCCGTCTGGAGTGACAAGGGGCGAGCCACGGATCCTGCCGGTGCCTCCGGTTATGGGGTGCGCACCCTGATGGACTGGGTGCTCTCCCAGGCCAGCTGATCACCCTCCGGGGGGCGTCGCAGCGCTGCCCACGGTCCCCCATGGGAGCTGCGCCCGGTGACCCTCCCATAGCGGTGTGCCCGCAGAAGGATGCGTTTCCGTTGCAATGCGCCAAACTCCTCTGAGCTCGAGCACCCATCGGTGATGGCGGATCAGGGGTCCTTCACGGACACAGGCGGCAACGATCAGGCGGGCGCCGAGCGCCGTGGCCCTGGCGCCCGCCGCGGCGG
>SRMO01000052.1:41959-43261 GCA_004768415.1 Aphanocapsa feldmannii 277cV
AAATGCAGGCGGCCCGGCAGTTGCAGGAAGCCTTCAACCTGCGCTCCACCGTCGCGGTACTGGGCTTCAGTCTGCGCACCATGGCCCAGCTGCTGGCCGATGGTCAGCTGGATGCCGTGGTGGCCAGCCAACCCCGTCGCGTTCCCCGAGCGGAGCGGGGCGGACGGCCCGTGCGTCGTGGTGAGGGCCGTGGCGAAGGCTCTGGTGATGGAGCACGACCCAATCCCCTGGCGCGCCCCGCCCGCCCCACAGCTGTCCAGGAGGAAGCACCCACCCCTGACCCTGGTGAACCTGAAGCGATGGGCGACGACAGCGGCGACAGCACGCCTGCGCCGCAGAGCGACCCGGAAGACACAGCGGCCGACGCAGCCGACCCCGCCTTGTCCAATCCCCACAGAGCTGAAGCTACCCAGGGAAGCGCTGGGGAGCCAGCCTGACGGCGACCGTTCCGGATCGCTGCGAAGGACCCCCGGCGATCAGAATCCCGGCTTGAGGGCTGCGGCAGATCATGACGAAGAAACGGGTGCTTTCCGGTGTTCAGCCCACGGGAGCACTGCACCTGGGCAACTGGCTCGGGGCGATCCGTAACTGGGTGGATCTGCAGCACGAGCACGACACCTTCTTCTGTGTTGTGGACCTGCATGCCATCACCGTGCCCCACGACCCACAGTTGCTGGCGGCCCACACCCGCCAGACGGCAGCGCTCTACCTGGCCTGTGGTGTCGACCCCACCGTGGCCACCGTGTTCGTGCAGAGTCAGGTGCCGGCCCACAGCGAGCTCTGCTGGCTGCTGAACTGCATCACGCCGCTGAACTGGCTCGAGCGGATGATCCAGTTCAGGGAAAAGGCCCTCAGGCAGGGCGACAACGTCTCCCTGGGGCTGCTTGGCTATCCGGTCCTGATGGCCGCCGACATCCTTCTCTACGATGCTGATCTGGTGCCGGTTGGCGAGGACCAGAAGCAGCATCTGGAGCTGGCCCGCAACATTGCCCAACAGCGGGTGAACGCCCGCTTCGGTGATGGGGACACAGCGATCCTGAAAGTGCCCGATCC
Source organism: Aphanocapsa feldmannii 277cV (assembly GCA_004768415.1). Lineage (GTDB taxonomy): Bacteria > Cyanobacteriota > Cyanobacteriia > PCC-6307 > Cyanobiaceae > Aphanocapsa_A > Aphanocapsa_A feldmannii. The sequence goes on from SRMO01000052.1 coordinate 43,013, forward strand.
CCTGATCCTGGCTGATGGGGCGCGGGTGATGAGCCTTCAGGACGGCAGCAGCAAGATGAGCAAGAGCGATCCCAACGAGGGCAGCCGCATTGGCCTGCTGGATCCTCCGGAGCTGATCGTCAGGAAGATCAGGCGTGCCCGGACCGACCCCACCCTGGGGCTGGAATTCGACAACCCCCGGCGCCCGGAAGCCCATAACCTGCTGGGTCTCTACGCACTGCTCAGCGGCAAGGGCCGCAGCGCTGCGGC
>SRMO01000052.1:43331-54588 GCA_004768415.1 Aphanocapsa feldmannii 277cV
CCGCTTCAAGCCGCTGCTGGCGGATGCCACCGTGGCGGCATTGGCACCGATTCAGCAGCGCTATCAAGACATCATGGCCAGCCCCGACAGGCTCGATGCGGTGCTGCGCCATGGCCGGGAGAAGGCTGCTGCAGTGGCTGAGGACACCCTGCGGCGGGTGCGTGACGCCCTCGGTGTCCTGCCCGGCTGAAGGCCTGCCTGCCTGCCGCCGCACATCGCCCAGGGGCGCCACATAGGATCCAGCAGGTCTCAATCCGCCTGCCATCGCCGTGCCAGCAGCACCAGCCACGAGGGACGCGACGGGTGACGACGCGGCAACCCTGGCCGTGCACCTTCCCCGCACCAGTGAAAGCGAGCAGCTGCTCAGGATCCGCCACACCTGCAGCCATGTGATGGCCATGGCGGTGCAGAGGCTGTTCAGCGATGTTCAGGTCACCATCGGTCCCTGGACGGAGAACGGCTTCTATTACGACTTCGACAGCCCCACCCCCTTCAGCGAGCAGGACCTCAGGAAGATCCGCAGGGAAATGCAGAAGATCCTGCGGCGCAAGCTGCCGCTGAAGCGGGAGGAGGTGAGCCGTGAGGAAGCCCGTCGTCGCATCGAAGCCCTGGGCGAGCCCTACAAGCTCGAGATCCTCGCAGGGCTGCAGGAGCCCATCACGCTCTATCACCTGGGTGATCAGTGGTGGGACCTCTGCGCCGGCCCCCACGTGGCCAGTACGGCCGAGATCCACCCCGACGCCTTCGACCTGGAGATGGTGGCCGGTGCCTACTGGCGCGGCGACGAGGCCAGAGCCCAGCTGCAGCGCATCTACGGCACGGCCTTCGAGACCCCCGAGCAACTGGTGGAGCACAGGCGACGGCGTGTGGAGGCGGCCCGTCGCGATCACCGCAAGCTGGGCAGGGAGCTGGGGCTGTTCGTGTTCAGCGACCAGGTGGGCCCTGGCCTGCCGCTGTGGACACCGAAGGGCACGCTGCTGCGCTCCCTGCTGGAGAACTACCTCAGGGAGGAGCAGCAGCGCCGCGGCTACCTGCCGGTGGTGACACCCCACATTGCCCGGGTGGCGCTGTTCCGCACGTCCGGTCACTGGCAGAAGTACAAGGAAGACATGTTTCCGCTGATGGCTGAGGACGAGGCGACTCGCAGCGCGGAAGAGGGCTTCGTGCTCAAGCCGATGAACTGCCCCTTCCACATTCAGATCTACCAGTCCGAACTGCGTAGCTATCGGGAACTGCCCTACCGCCTGGCGGAATTCGGCACCGTCTATCGCAATGAACAGAGCGGCGAACTGGGTGGACTCACCCGGGTGCGCGGCTTCACGGTGGATGACAGCCATCTGTTCGTGACCCCTGAACAGCTGGATCAGGAATTCCTGGAGGTGGTGGATCTGATCCTGACGGTGTTCAGGGCCCTCGATCTGCACAGCTTCAAGGCACGGCTCAGCTTCCGTGATCCCCAGTCCGACAGGTACATCGGTGAGCCCGAGGCCTGGGACAAGGCCGAAAGCGCCATCCGCAGGGCCGTGGATGCCCTCGGCATGGAGAGCGTGGAGGGACCTGGCGAGGCGGCCTTCTACGGCCCCAAGCTGGACTTTCTCTTCCAGGACGCCCTGGAGCGGCAATGGCAGCTGGGCACGGTCCAGGTGGACTACAACCTGCCGGAGCGCTTCGGTCTGGACTATGTGGCGGAGGATGGCAGCCGTCGGCGTCCGGTGATGCTCCACCGCGCCCCCTTCGGTTCCCTGGAGCGCCTGATCGGCATCCTGATCGAGGAATGTGCCGGCGATTTTCCCTTCTGGCTGGCACCGGAACAGATCCGGCTGCTGCCGGTCAGCGAGACTGCGCTGCCCTACGCCGAACAACTGGCCAGCCAGCTTCGGCAGGTGGACGTGCGGGCCAGCGTCGATGGCAGCGGCGACCGCCTCGGCAAGCAGATCCGCAGGGGCGAGCAGCAGAAGATTCCGGTGCTCGCTGTGATCGGCAACCAGGAAGTGGAAGCCAACAGCGTGAGTCTGCGCACCCGCCGCCAGGGCGATCTCGGCAGTGTGGCCAGTGCCGTGCTGCGGGACTGGGCCGTGGCGGCCAACGGCAGTCGCCGGGCCAGCCTCACCAGCACCGCTCAACAGGGCTGAACGTGACCTGCAGCACCCGGCGCCGCTTGCCATGACCCTGCTGCTGGCTGGAGACGTGGGAGGCACCAAGACACTGCTTGGGATCTACAGCGTCGAGCAGGGACAACTCAGCCTGCGGCAGCAACGTCGCTACAGATCCAGCGCCTGGGATGGGTTGCTGCCCATGCTGCGGGATGCGCTCGCTGACCAAGCCGCTGTCGACGCCGCCTGCCTGGCGGTGGCCGGTCCCGTCCGGAGTGGCGAGGCACGGCTCACCAATCTCGGCTGGACACTCCACACCGCCCAGCTGCGTGCCGCCCTGGGGCTGGCCAGGCTGGAGCTGGTGAACGATTTTGCCGTGCTCATCCACGGCCTGCCCCACCTCCAGGCGCATCAGTGGCTGGTGGTTCAGGAGGGCATTGCCAACCCCACGGGCACGGTGGCGATTCTGGGCGCAGGCACCGGCCTGGGTATGGCGGCAGGCCACCGCCAACCTCGTGGCGGCTGGCTGGCCTGCCCCAGCGAGGGCTCCCATGGGGAATTCGCGCCACGCACAGCGGCGGAATGGCACATGAAGGACTGGTTACGACGTGATCTGCAGCTGGACCGCCTCTCCACCGAGCGTATCGTCAGCGGCACGGGCCTCGGCCACGTGTTCCGCTGGTGCATCCGCGATGGGCGGCACCACCCGCTGGAGGAGGCCGCGGCGCTGTGGCGTCGGGATCCCTCCCGCTTCGATCTCCCCGCAGCCGTGGGCGAGGGGGCACGCCAGGGAGACGCCACCGCCAGGCGGGCCGTGGAGCTCTGGCTGGGGGCCTACGGTTCCGCTGCCGGTGATCTGGCCCTGACCCATCTCTGCGACGGAGGCCTCTGGATCGGTGGTGGCACGGCGGCTCGGCAGATTGATGGCCTCCGCTCAGCTCACTTCCTTGAAGCACTGCACGACAAGGGCCGCCTTGGCGGCTACCTGCGCCGACTGCCCATCCGTCTGCTTCACGATCCGGATGCCGGCCTGTTCAGCGCTGCCTGCCGTGCCCGTGACCTGCTGGACATGGCTGGCTGAACCAACCCGACCGGCGACGACAATGCCAGCCCCCCGTAGGGGAGACTGGGGCCCATGAAACAGAATGGCGTGCCCGATACCCCAGCCCAGCGGTGCGTGGTCACCGTTCCGTCCACCACGGCCAACATCGGTCCCGGCTTCGACTGTCTGGGAGCTGCCCTGGAGCTCAACAACCGCTTCAGCGTGCGGCGGCTATCGGGGCGTGTGGCCCACTTCGACCTGATCATGGACGGTAGCGAGGGCAGTCACCTGCGAGGTGGTCCCGAGAACCTGTTCTATAAATCAGCCCTGCGGGTCTGGAAGGTCGCTGGCGTGGAGCCGCTGCCGCTGGAAGCCAGGGTGTCCCTGTCGGTGCCACCGGCCCGGGGCCTGGGCAGCAGCGCCACTGCCATCGTGGCAGGCCTGGTGGGCGCCAATGCCCTTTGCGGGGGACCCCTCGACAAGGGAAAGCTGCTGGAACTCGCCATCGACATCGAAGGCCACCCCGACAATGTGGCACCCTCCCTGCTGGGGGGCCTCTGCCTGACGGCTCGTATCCCCAGCCACGCCGGCCACCGCTGGCGCGTGCTGCGTTCCCGCTGGCATGAGGATGTGCGGGCTGTGGTGGCGATCCCCTCGCTTCGCCTTCCCACCAGTGAGGCGCGGCGTGCCATGCCGAGGGTCATCCCCATTCCGGACGCGGTGACCAATCTCGGAGCGCTGACGGTGCTGCTGCAGGGGCTGAGCAGCGGCAATGGAGACCTGATCAGCGACGGCCTCCATGACGCCATCCATCAGCCCTACCGCTGGCCTCTGATCAACCATGGCCAGGAGGTCCGGGAAGCGGCGATGGACGCGGGCGCCTGGGGGTGTGTGATCAGCGGGGCGGGTCCGACGATCCTGGCTCTCAGCGACCGGGCCCATGAGCGGGCCGTGGGAGAAGCGATGGTGAACAGCTGGCGCCAGGCAGGGGTGGAAGCCCGCTACCAGGGCCTCGGCCTGCAGAGATCAGGGGCCGTGTTCGAACTGTCCGACTAGCCGCAGCCCCATGTCGCCATGGCAGCCTGAATGGGTAGAAGTACTTATTCCCAGCCATTCCAGCTGTTAGCTTGAGGCCGGTGTAACGACTGTTCAGCAGGAACAGTGGATGGGCCGACATGGCCTTCCAAGTCCAAGCCGATTGTTGCGGGCATGCCATGGAAGTGGGTCTGAGCGCAGTCACCGAGCAGGCAGGGTTTCCCTGGCTCAGTGCAATCGTGTTGCTGCCCGTGATCGGGGGCCTGTTGCTGGCCCTGCTGCCGGGCGACAGCAAAACGGCCCCTCGCGCCATCGCCTCCGGCGTGCTGCTGGCCGACCTGGGGTTGATGCTGCTGGCCTTCTCCCAGCACTTCGACCCCGCCGACAGTGGCCTCCAGCTGGTGGAACGGGTGCCCTGGATTCAGGCCCTGGGACTGGAATGGTCCCTCGGGGTGGACGGTCTGTCGGCTCCCCTGGTGGTGCTCAGTGGCCTGATCACACTGCTCTCGGTCGTGGCCAGCTGGCGGGTGGAGCGCAAGCCCCGCCTCTATTTCGTCCTGCTGTTGCTCCAGGCTGCAGCCCAGGCCGCGGTGTTCCTCTCCCAGGATGTCCTGCTGTTTTTCCTGGCCTGGGAACTGGAGCTGGTGCCTGTCTACCTGCTGATCGCCATCTGGGGTGGACCCAGATGTCAGTACGCCGCCACCAAGTTCATCCTGTACACCGCCCTGGCATCCCTGGGGATCCTGCTGAGCGGCCTGGCTCTTGCCTTCGCGGGCGACAGCTTCACGTTCAACCTCGGCGAACTCGGCGCCCGCAGCTATGGCGGCAGCTTCGGGCTGCTCGTCTATCTCGGTTTCCTGGTCGGCTTCGGTGTGAAGCTGCCGATCGTGCCGCTGCACACCTGGCTGCCCGACGCCCATGGTGAAGCCAATGCTCCGGTATCGATGCTGCTGGCCGGCGTGCTGCTGAAGATGGGCGGCTACGCACTGCTGCGCTTCAACGTGCAGCTGTTGCCGGAGGCGCACCTACAGCTGGCCCCGGCCCTGATGGCCCTGGGCATCGTCAACATCCTCTACGGGGCCCTCAGTGCCTTTGCCCAGGACAATGTGAAGCGCCGCATCGCCTACAGCTCGGTGAGCCATATGGGCTTCGTGTTGCTGGGCATCTCCACGGTCAACAGTCTCGGCTTCAGTGGTGCGATGCTGCAGATGATCAGCCATGGCTTGATTGCCGCTGCACTCTTCTTCGTCAGTGGCATCTTCTACGAACGCAGCAAGACCCTCTCCATTCCCAACATGGGGGGCCTGGCCAAGGCCCTGCCGATCAACTTCGCGCTCTTCCTCGCGGCGTCCCTCGCCTCCCTTGCCCTGCCTGGCATGAGCGGGTTCGTCAGCGAGATCACGGTGTTTCTGGGCATCACCACCGCCAGCGGCTACACCGTGGCCTTCCGCGTGATCACCTTGCTGCTGGCCTCCATCGGTCTGGTGCTCACCCCGATCTATCTGCTCTCGATGGTGCGTCGGGTGTTCTTCGGTCCACGGATCCCGGCGCTGGCGGTGGTGGGTGATGCGAACAGTCGCGAGCTGTTGGTGGCGTTGATGCTGCTGGTGCCCACCCTCCTGATCGGCTTCTGGCCACAGCTGGCCATCCATCTCTATGAACCCAGCACCAGCGCCCTTGCCGCCTCCACCATTGCCTCGGGTCAACTGGGCACTCCCCTGGTCTGAGCGGATGCAGCCTGTTGCCGGCAGGCAAACGGGGCCAGCGTCGGTTCACGTGCAGAGGCAGGGACGGCGATCCGCCACGTCCGAGCCACGGCCCACCGACACAGGGCTGTAGATCTGAGCCAGCGTCGAGAGTCCTGTGAGCAGCAGCACTGCGAAGCCTCTGCTGATCGGTTGTGGCCTGCCAGCCTTTGCCCGTATCACGGCAGAGCAGGTGCCTGAAGCGATACCCACCCTGCTGCGGGAGCTCGAGACCGAACTGAATGGCTTCGAGGAGAGGCTGCAGTCCACGACGCAGCTCGACTGGGAAGGGGTCATGGAGCCGTTGCAACGGATCGCTGAGCGGCTCCGCTGGAGCTGGGGCATCGTCGGCCACCTGATGGGGGTCTGCAACAGTGACCGGCTGCGCCAGGCCCATGGGGCGCAGCAGCCGGCGGTGGTGGCCTTCAGCAACCGCATGGCCCAGAGCAAGCCCATCTTTCACGCCCTCAGGCAGCTGGAGGCGTCCCAGGCCAGCGGCAGACTCGCACTCGACGCATGTCAACAACGCATCCTCAGCGCAGAGCTGCGCGGCATGCGTCTCAGGGGGGTGGGCCTGGCTGCCATCCCCAGGGGGCAGTTCAACAGCAACGCCCAGCGGCTGGCGGAATGTGCCACCACCTTCGCCAACCACCTGCTGGATGCCACCGCTGCCTGGCAGCTCTGGCTGCGGGATGAGGACGACATGGCTGGCCTGCCCGGGAGCCTGCGCCAGCTGCTTGCCCAGGCTGCGGCCAGGGATGGCGAACCCGAGGCAAGTGCCAGCTCGGGCCCCTGGAAGCTGGGATTGGATCTGCCCAGCTATGGCCCCTTCCTGAAGTACAGCCAGCGTCGCGACCTGCGCGAACAGGCCTACCGTGGCTTTGTCAGCCGAGCCTCGCTGGGGGACTGCAGCAACTGGCCACTGATCGAGGAGATCCTGCGGCTGCGACGTGAACAGGCCCAGCTGCTGGGCTATGCCAACTGGGCCGATGTGAGCCTGGCGGAGAAGATGGCCGACTCGCTGAACGGTGTCACCAGCCTGCTTGAGGAACTACGGGTCGCCAGCTATCCGGCCGCCCAACGAGAGCTGGCAGACCTGCGGGACTGCGCCCGTCGCCATGGTGCCGCCGAAGCCGATGACCTGCAGCCCTGGGACCTGCCCTACTGGGCCGAGATCCTGCGCAGGGAACGCTTCGCGCTGGATGGCGAGGCACTGCGTCCCTGGTTCCCCCTGCCCCGGGTGCTGGAAGGGCTGTTTGCCCTCTGCAACCGGCTCTTCGGGATCAGCATCGAAGCTACCGATGGCGAGGCGGAGGTATGGGAGCCCAGCGTGCGTTACTTCACGATCCGCGAAGGCAAGGGACACCCCAATGCCGGTCAGGCGATCGCCAGCTTCTTCCTCGACCCCTACTCACGGCCCGGCAGCAAGCGTGGCGGTGCCTGGATGGATGTGTGTCTGACCCGCAGCCGCAGTGCCGATGGCACCCCCGTGCTGCCCGTGGCCTATCTGGTCTGCAACCAGAGTCCACCGCTGGCCGACACCCCCAGCCTGATGACCTTCGACGAAGTCGGGACCCTCTTCCACGAGTTCGGCCATGGACTCCAGCACATGCTCACCACCATCGAACGGCCGGAAGCAGCTGGGATCAACAACGTGGAGTGGGATGCAGTGGAGCTACCCAGCCAGTTCATGGAGAACTGGTGCTACGACCGACCGGCGTTGATGGGGTTGGCGCGACACTGGCAAACGGGTGACTCCCTCCCCGGGGCCGAGTATCGAAAGCTGCTGGCAGCCCGCACCTTCATGAGTGGCAGCGCCATGCTGCGCCAGCTGCACTTCGCCCTCACCGACCTGGAGCTCCACGCCAACTGGTCGACCCACAGCGGGGAGAGCCCCGAGCAGGTCCGTCGTCGCATCGCCGCTGACACGACAGTGATGGCACCCATTACCGAGGACGCCTTCCTCTGCGGCTTCTCCCATATCTTTGCCGGCGGTTATGGGGCTGGCTACTACAGCTACCTGTGGGCCGAAGTGCTGAGCGCTGACGCCTTTGCTGCCTTTGAAGAGGCTGGGCTCTGTGACGAAGCCGCGGTGCAGGCCACCGGCCGGCGTTTCCGTGAGACGCTGCTCAGCCTTGGTGGCAGTCAGCATCCCGGCATGGTGTTCCAGGCTTTCAGGGGGCGTGGACCTTCGCCTGAAGCGTTATTGAGGCATTCGGGACTGGCAGCCGGGAGGCAGTGAGTGTCGGCAAGGGACGTCCATTGCTCAGCCACTCCACATGCGCTTGAGGTTGGCATGGCATTTGCTGACCAGGTCGAATTCGGCCATTCGGCCGCCTCTGGCAAAAAGGCTACGGGCTGCTGCATCGAGGTCGAAGAGAACCTCCCGCTTGGCAGGATCGCGCACCAGGCTTTCGATCCAGCCCACACACACGAGACGACTGCCCGTGGTCACGGGTTCCACCCAGTGCAGGCTGCCACTGGGATAGACCACGGCATGGCCGGCAGGGAGCTTGAAGCGCTGGTCGCCGAAAGCGGTCTCCACAACCAGTTCACCCCCGGCGTAATGATCCGGTTCCTGCAGAAAAAGTGTGAAGGAGAGATCAGTGCGTCCACCCTGCATCCGGGCTTCATCCACGTGACGACCGTAGTGACCGCCGTTTTCTGTACGGCTGAACAGGATACCGTGAATGTGCTTAGGCAGGGCGGCGGCCTTCAGCAGCGGATTGGCCAGCAGGGCCTGCTTGACCTCCTTGGCGAGACGTTGACCCGGTTCAGCGTCCCGGCGTAATTGCAGGTTTCGCTTGACGGTGCGTGCATGCCAGCCGGCAGTGCCGATGCCGTTCTGCCAGTCAGCGCTCTCCACTGCAGTCTGGATCGCCTTGACCTTTTCTCGTGTCAGCAGAGGTTCAAGACAGAAGCTCATAGCCGTCTGGTCCGGGCGGGATCTCAATGTGCCATTGCAGAAGTATTGTCCAGGGAGACTCCGGCAAACTCCTGATTTTGCCTTTGCGCTTGCTGGATCCATTGCGGTGCAATGGCCAATCTCCGGCTTCTGCAGACTTACCAGGACATCCCCAGCGGACCAGCCTATGATCAATGCCTGTTGCAGGTATCAATCAGCACATCAATAAGTACCCTTTGTAAATTGTTCAGCTCATGCAATCCCAGTATTGGATAAGTGTCCCGTAGCAAGTTCCATGCACCCAAGAACCGTCGCCCTGTTCCTGGCTGCTGCAAGCATGGCTGGCGCCTCCACTGCCCAGGCGTACAACACCGGACCTGAACAGGACCTGGCCCCGGCTGCCGATCGCTGGCGGTTGGGTGTGCTGCTTGCCGAAGGTGGCAGCCCCGAGGGCGCTGCTGATTTCCTCGCTGGCGGCGAAGGTGGCGAAGGCGGAGAAGGTGGAGAAGGTGGAGAAGGCGGAGAAATGGGTGAAGGCGGCGAAGCTGGAGAAAGCGGCGAAATGAGTGAAATGAGTGAAATGAGTGAAATGGGTGAAGGCGGCGAAATGGGTGAAGGCGGCGAAATGGGTGAAGGCGGCGAAGCTGGAGAAGGCGGCGAAATGGGCGGAAAGAAGCGAAGTGGGTGGTGGCGACTATGGTGAAGCCATGGTCGGTAAAGATGGAGAAGCCGGCGAAGGTGTATGCGAAGACAATGGAGAGATGGGAGGCTATACGGACGAGTCCAAGCTCAGCCCCGCTGCTCTTGGTGGAACACCTGATGGCCTCCTTCAATCCCTCGGGCGGCCCACGCCTGTGCCCTCAGGGAAACTCCGGAAACCGCGTCGCCCTGTTCGGGCAACGTTTGCAATTCTCAGGTAGGTAGAGCTAGACTTGCGGAGCTGCTTCCGAAGGCTGACCACAGCCCGGATCCTGGCATGGTCCCTTTGGGTGCAATTGGGATGACCACCCGTCGCCACTTCCTCCTGGCCACCGCAAGCGCATTGGCCTCCCTGACTTTTCAGCGGGAAGTCGAGGCAGCATCCAAGGCTGGTGACCCGCTGTGGGATCTGAGCGAATCCCAGTGGCGTGAGCTGCTCGACGCAGAGGCCTACAGGGTTCTCAGAAAAGAGGGAACGGAGCGACCTTTTTCGAGTCCCCTGCTTGCAGAGAAGCGAGAGGGAGTGTACAAGTGTGCAGGCTGTGACCTCTCTCTGTTTAGCTCATCTACGAAATACGACAGTGGCACTGGATGGCCCAGCTTCACGGAGCCACTTCCAGGGAATATAAATACTAAAACTGACTATAAACTGCTGATTCCAAGAAAAGAATATCACTGTCGTCGCTGCGGTGGTCACCAAGGACATGTTTTCAATGATGGACCTTTGCCACTGGGCAAGCGTTACTGCAACAATGGCGTTGCCTTACGCTTTGTAGCCTCCACCTGAGGGGCCCTTGCAGCGCTGGCCACAAAGCGCTGATCGCTGCAAGGAACGGTTTTGGCTCAGACTCAGAAGCGCAGGCTGCCGCCCAGTTCGATGCTGTGGTCCGGGTTCTGCTGACGGCGCTCCCTGCGGGATAGATCCAGGCGCAGCTCAATGTCCCTGTCGAGAGCACTGGAGAAGGCATAGGCGAGACCGACGCGGCTGCGGGAGCTGCCGTTGCCGCTGTGGTCATAGCCCAGGTTCGGGGTGAGAAGGCCCCACTGCTGACCCATGGAGAAGCTGTAGCCGATCTCGCCGCTGATCTCCGCAGCCAGGCTGTCGCTGTTGCCCGCTGAGATCAGTGCAGGGGTGGGCAGCTCCATGATGTGGCCGTCCAGGAAGGAATCGCCGTTTTCCGCCGCACCCCATTGGCTGTTGAGCGCCAGGTTAAGCCCCGTGCCGTTTGTGGCCGGGCGGTAGTCGAGCCGGGCGTTGGCACCCCATTGCTCGAGCTCGGCCGCGGAGATCAGGCGGTTGCCGCGCAGCTCCAGCCTGAGCCGTTGATCGCCGTAGCGCATGCCCGCCACCAACTCGCCAGCAGCGCCTGTGGGGCCATCGCCACTGTCGTAGCGGCCATGGAGCTGGGCAAAGGGCTCCACACCACTGGGGAAGGGACGTGACAGCTCGAGGCCCAGTCGGAAGCGTCCGATCGACGCCTCCGCACCGTCCAGGGACCCATCACCTTCTGCCGAGAGGTTCACGAAGCCGGCATCACCGCTGAGTGCCAGATCCATGGTGCTGCCAGCCCGGGACAGTGATCTGCGCAGGCCCAGGGACAGCAGACGCATGTGGAGATCGCCCTGGTCGGTATCGCCATCCACATGCTCCCGCTCATTCTCCGCATCACCGAAACCGAAGCCGCCGATGGCCCAGAGCTCCAGGTTGTTGCTCAGCTGGCCATGGAGATAGGGATAG
>SRMO01000052.1:54598-55291 GCA_004768415.1 Aphanocapsa feldmannii 277cV
CATCGCCATCCACATGCTCCCGCTCATTCTCCGCATCACCGAAACCGATGCCGCCGATGGCCCAGAGCTCCAGGTTGTTGCTCAGCTGGCCATGGAGATAGGGATAGATGGCGGTGAGGTTGGAGGACAACTGGCCGTCACCGGCAGCGGTGGCATCCTCGAAGCTGTAGTCCACCTCACCCCAGACCTGAGACAGGGAGAGGCCGGCCAGCCACTGCTCAGCGAAGGCGCGATCGGCGCCGAGGTAGAGGAAGTTCCAGGAACCATCGAAGTCGCTGCTATCCGTACCGCCCCTGGCCCACTGCAGGTCCGTGCCGGCCCACAGGCTCCATGGCCTGCTCATCTCTCCAACCACGCCGCTGCCACAACCCAGCCCCCAGTCAGTGGGATGGAGTGAATGGGGCTGGCCTCGGAACAACTTCAACAGGTCGTCAAAGGTCTTGTCCATGCTGTCCTCCTCCCGCTGGCTGACGTGGGGTACGCCGCGCAGGCCCGTGGCGTCGAGATCCGTGTTCCAGCTCTCCCCCTGCCAGATGTCGCTGGCGATGAGGTAATCGCTGCCGTCGCCGTAGCTGTCATAGCTGCCAGCGATGGCGCTGTCGCTACTGGTGGCACTTTCGCCATCGGCACCAGCCGCGGAACTGAGGCAGACACTGCCGGAGGCCCCAGTGCCGCTGTCGAATCGCTCGCCGA
>SRMO01000052.1:55301-56235 GCA_004768415.1 Aphanocapsa feldmannii 277cV
AGGGGGAGCGGCGGAACTGAGGCAGACACTGCCGGAGGCCCCAGTGCCGCTGTCGAATCGCTCGCCGATCATGTCCGTCACACTGCCGAGCATCACCCGGCCCTGGCCGGAGAAGGCAGCACGGATCGCGGCTTCTTCCGCTGCGGAGGTGACCCCAGCCACCGGGGTCGTATCGCTGACCGTCACCACCAGCTCCCCTGCGACAGCGCCATAGTCACCGCCGCTGGCGCTGTGAGACAACGTGACGGTGTCATCGTCGGTGTCATCGTCCTGCCCTGTGCTCACCTCCACGGCCTGTGGTGTGCTCCAGTTGGCGGTGGAGAAGCTGAGGGTGTTCTGGTTACCCTCCGTGTCGGCATCGGTATCTACCGTCACGCCCGCGCCTGCGCTGACCGCCACCGTCACTGTGTCGGTGGGCTGGCTATCAAGCCTCACCGTGTAGCTGCCGCTTTCACCTTCAGCTACCGTCAGGCTTTCTGGTGCGAACACCAAAGCGGGGTCTTTGTCAGCATCGATAATGGTCACACTCAAGTTTGCTGCGACAGCGCCATAGTCACCACCGCTGGCGCTGTGGGACAACGTGATGGTGTCATCGATGGCGTCAGCGTCTTGCCCTCCGCTCACCTCCACGGTCTGTGGTGTGCTCCAGTTGGCGGTGGAGAAGCTGAGGGTGGTCTGATTACCCTCGGTGTCGGCATCGGTATCTACCGTCACGCCCGCGCCTGCGCTGACCGCCACCGTCACTGCGTCGGTGGGTGAGCTGTCGAGCCTCACCGTATAGCTACCGCTTCCATCTTCAGCTACCGTCAGGCTTTCTGCTGAGAACACCAAATCGGGCTCTTTGTCAGCATCGATGACGGTCACACTCAGGTTTGCTGCAACAGCGCCATAGTCACCGCCGCTGGCGCTGTGGGACAACGTGATGGTGTCATCG
>SRMO01000052.1:56342-56882 GCA_004768415.1 Aphanocapsa feldmannii 277cV
TGCTCACCACCACGGTCTGTGGTGTGCTCCAGTTGATGGTGGAGAAGCTGAGGGTGTTCTGGTTACCCTCGGTGTCGGCATCGGTATCTACCGTCACACCCGCACCTGCGCTGACCGTCACCATTACTGCGTCGGTGGGTGAGCCGGCAAGCCTCACCGTGTAGCTGCTGCTTCCACCTTCAGCTACCATCGGGTTTTCTGGTGTGAGCACCAGAGCTGGCGCTTTGTCATCATCGATGACGGTCACACTCAAGTTTGCTGCGACAGCGCCATAGTCCCCACCGCTGGCGCTGTGGGACAACGTGACCGTGTCATCGACGTCGTCATCGTCCTGTTCACTGCTCACCTCCACGGTCTGTGGTGTATTCCAGTTTGAAGAGGAGAAGCTGAGGGTGGTCTGGTTGCCGTTGGTGGCGGCATCGGTATCCAGCGTCACGCCCGCGCCTGGGGTGACCGTCACTGTCACTGCAGCGGTGGGCTGACTGGCAAGCGCCACGGTGTAGCTGCCGCTTTCACCTTCGACCACCGTCAGGCTTTCTG
>SRMO01000053.1:0-566 GCA_004768415.1 Aphanocapsa feldmannii 277cV
AAGTAATTCCTTTATAAGAAAGATCACAAACTGTCCCATCAAGACTCAATGCATTCTCGCGTTCACAGATGTTCTGATCATCATCGGTAATGGTCACACTCAGATTTGCTGTGACAGCGCCATAGTTACCGCCGCTGGCAGTGTGAACCAACGTCACGGTGTCATCAATGGCGTCATCGTCTTGTTCCCCGCTTACCACCACGGTCTGTGGTGTGCTCCAGTTTGAAGTGGAGAAGCTGAGGGTGGTCTGGTTGCCGTCAATGGCGGTATCGGTATCCACCGTCACGCCAGAAGCAGAGCTGATGGTGACGGTCACCGTGGCGGTGGGCTGGCTGTCGAGCGCTACCGTGTAGCTTCCGCTACCACCTTCGATTACCGTCAGGCTTTCTGGTGTGAGCAGCAGAGCGACCGGCGTCTCACACCGCGGCAGATTACTAGGAGAGACATTCACACCTGACGGTAGGCTTGTCGGTAAACAAGTTAAACTATTTCCATACAGATTGAGATGTTGTAGATTAGAAAGTCCATCGAAGATATCTTCTGGCAGGCTGCTTAAATCATTTTCA
>SRMO01000053.1:773-1824 GCA_004768415.1 Aphanocapsa feldmannii 277cV
GATTTAGATTAGAAAGTCCATCGAAGATATCTTCTGGCAGGCTGCTTAGATCATTATACCGCAGATCGAGCACTTGTAGATTAGAAAGTCCATCGAAGATATCTTCTGGCAGGCTGCTTAAATCATTTTCACCCAGATCGAGCCATTCTAGATTAGAGAGGCCATCGAAGATATCTTCTGGCAGGCTGCTTAGATCATTACTATACAGATTGAGCTCTTGTAGATTAGAAAGTCCATCAAAATCACCTGAGTTTAATAAAGTAATTCCTTTATCAGAAAGATTACAAAATGTCCCATCAGAACTTAATGCATCCATGCGTTCACAGATGTTCTGAGTTTGATCATCATCGGTAATGGTCACACTCAGGTTTGCTGTGACAGCGTCATAGTTGCCGGCGCTGGCAGTGTGAACTAACGTCACGGTGCCATCGACGGCGTCATCGTCCTGTTCCCCGCTCACCGTCACGGTCTGTGGTGTGTTCCAGTTTGAAGTGGAAAAGCTGAGGGTGTTCTGGTTACCGTCGGTGTCGGCATCGGTATCCAGCGTCACGCCCGCGCCAGAGCTGAGGCTGACCGTCACTGTCACTGCAGCGGTGGGTGAGCCGGCGAGCCTCACCGTGTAGCTGCCGCTTCCACCTTCAGCTACGGTCAGGCTTTCTGGTGTGAGCAGCAGAGCGACCGGCGTCTCACACCGCGGCAGATTACTAGGAGAGACATTCACACCTGACGGTAGGCTCGCCGGCAAACAAGTTAAAGTATTGCCCGTCAAAGTATTGCCCCTCAGATCGAGATTTTGTAGATTAAAAAGTCCATCGAAAATATCTTCTGGCAGGCTGCTTAAATAACTGAACTGCAGTGCGAGATTTTGTAGATTAAAAAGTCCATCGAAGATATCTTCTGGCAGGCTGCTTTGACCATTATAAAACAGCCAGAGCTCTTGTAGATTAGAAAGTCCATCGAAGATATCTTCTGGCAGGCTGATTAGATCATTGTTATACAGATCGAGCACTTGTAGATTAGAAAGTCCATCGAAGATATCTTCTGGCAGGCT
>SRMO01000053.1:2138-2310 GCA_004768415.1 Aphanocapsa feldmannii 277cV
CCGCAGATCGAGCTCTTGTAGATTAGAAAGTCCAGCGAAATCACCTGAGCTTAATGAAGTAATATCTTTCTCAGAAAGATCACAAACTGTCCCACCAGAACTCAATGCATTCTCGCGTTCACAGATGTTCTGAGTCTGAGAGTGAGCACTTGGAGAGAGGATGAGCAGAGCA
>SRMO01000053.1:2320-2560 GCA_004768415.1 Aphanocapsa feldmannii 277cV
TAACGTCACGGTGCCATCGACGGCGTCATCGTCTTGTTCCCCGCTCACCGTCACGGTCTGTGGTGTGTTCCAGTTTGAAGTGGAAAAGCTGAGGGTGTTCTGGTTACCGTCGGTGTCGGCATCGGTATCCAGCGTCACGCCCGCGCCAGAGGAGCTGAGGCTGACCGTCACTGTCACTGCAGCGGTGGGCTGGCTGGCAAGCGCCACGGTGTAGCTGTCGCTTCCACCTTCAGCTACGGT
>SRMO01000053.1:2586-2938 GCA_004768415.1 Aphanocapsa feldmannii 277cV
CGAGAAATTGTAGATTAGAAAGTCCATCGAAGATATCTTCTGGCAGGCTGCTTAAATTATTGTACTCCAGTACGAGAGTTTGTAGATTAGAAAGTCTATCGAAGATATCTTCTGGCAGGCTGCTTAGATAATTGTTATCCAGATCGAGGTCTTGTAGATTAGAAAGTCCATCGAAGATATCTTCTGGCAGGCTGCTTAGATAATTGTTATTCAGATAGAGCTCTTGTAGATTAGAAAGTCCATCGAAGATATCTTCTGGCAAGCTGCTTAACTCATTGTTATCCAGATGGAGCTCTTGTAGACTAGAAAGTCCATCGAAGATATCTTCTGGCAGGCTGCTTAGATCATTGTT
>SRMO01000053.1:2948-3162 GCA_004768415.1 Aphanocapsa feldmannii 277cV
TTAGCCAGAGAGTTTGTAGATTAGAAAGTCCATCGAAGATATCTTCTGGCAGGCTGCTTAGATTATTGTTATCCAGACCGAGAAATTGTAGATTAGAAAGTCCATCGAAGATATCTTCTGGCAGGCTGCTTAGATCATTGTTATACAGATAGAGATATTGTAGATTAGAAAGTCCATCGAAGATATCTTCTGGCAGGCTGCTTAGATCATTGTT
>SRMO01000053.1:3172-3304 GCA_004768415.1 Aphanocapsa feldmannii 277cV
CTCTTGTAGATTAGAAAGTCCATCGAAGATATCTTCCGGCAGGTTGCTTAGATTATTACTAGACAGCCAGAGCACTTGTAGATTAGAAAGTCCATCGAAGATATCTTCTGGCAGGCTGCTTAGATCATTGTT
>SRMO01000053.1:3765-3966 GCA_004768415.1 Aphanocapsa feldmannii 277cV
TATTAAAAGACAGATCGAGATATTGAAGATTAGAAAGTCCATCAAAATCACCTGAGCTTAATGAAGTAATTACTTTATTAGAAAGATCACAAACTGTCCCATCAGAATTCAATGCATTCTCGCGTTCACAGATGTTCTGAGTTGTAATGGTCACACTCAGGTTTGCTGTGACAGCGCCATAGTTACCGCCGCTGGCAGTGT
>SRMO01000053.1:3976-4121 GCA_004768415.1 Aphanocapsa feldmannii 277cV
CAGGCTTTCTGGTGTAAGCAACAGAGACGTTTCATCACACCGCAGCAGATTACTAGGAGAGACATTCACACCTGACGGTAGGCTTGTCGGCAAACAAGTTAAAGTATTGCCAGTCAGATAGAGCTCTTGTAGATTAGAAAGTCCA
>SRMO01000054.1:0-1351 GCA_004768415.1 Aphanocapsa feldmannii 277cV
ATTTTCTAGATTAGAGAGGCCATCGAAGATATCTTCCGGCAGGCTGCTTAGGTTATTGTTAGCCAGATCGAGAGTTTGTAGATTAGAGAGGCCATTGAAGACATCTCTCGGTAGGTTACTTAGGTTATTGTTAGCTAGCAAGCGAGTTTGTAGATTAGAGAAGCCATCGAAGATATCTTCCGACAGGCTGCTTAGCTCATTGTTATCCAGATAGAGCTCTTCTAGATTAGGGAGGCCATCGAAGATATCTTCTGGCAGGCTACTTAATTCATTATCACTCAGATAGAGGGTTTCTAGATCAGAGAGGTTATCAAAATCACCTGAGCTTAATGAAGTAATTCCTTCAGAGGAAAGATCACAAATTGTATCATTAAAATACAATGCATTCATGCGTTCACAGATGTTCTGATCATCAGGCCTTGGTGGCAGCGGCTTACAATTCTGCAGCACAACATCGATATCCACACTTCGCGATAGACTCGCCGGCAAACAAGTTAAAATATTGTTAACCAGACTGAGATTTTCTAGATTAGAAAGCTCATCAAACATATCTTCCGACAGGAAGATTAGCTGATTGTTATGGAGACTGAGATTTTCTAGACTAGAAAGCCCATCAAAGACATCTTTCGGCAGGTAGATTAGATAATTATAAGCTAGAGAGAGCGTTTGTAGATTAGAGAGGCCGTCAAAGACATCTGCCGGCAGTCTGCTTAGAATATTTCCACCCAGCCAGAGCTCTTCTAGACTAGAGAGGCCATTGAAGACATCTTTCGGCAGGCTGCTTAAATCATTTTCACCCAGATGGAGCCATTGTAAATTAGAGAGGCCATTGAAGATATTTTCCGGCAAGTTATCTAGGGAATCCTCTGTCGGGTCATTGACTTTATTTCCACCTAGATGGAGACATTCTAGATTAGAAAGGCCGTTGAAGATATCTTCCGGCAGGCTGCTTATGTTACTGTAATATAGATAGAGACATTGTAGATTAGAGAGGCCATCGAAGATATCTTCTGGCAGGCTGCTTAGGTTATTTTGATTCAGCCAAAGATCTTCTAGATTAGAGAGGCCATCGAAGACATCTTCCGGTAGGCTGCTTAAATCATTTTCACCCAGATCGAGCCATTCTAGATTAGAGAGGCCATCGAAGATATCTTCTGGCAAGCTGCTTAGGCTATTGCTAGCTAGGTTGAGGTCTTGTAGATTAGAAAGTCCATCAAAATCATCTGAGCTTAATGAAGTAATTCCTTTATTAGAAAGATCACAAACTATCCCATCAGAACTCAATGCATTCTCGCGTTCACAGATGTTCTGAGTTTGATCATCATCGGTAATGGTCACACTCAGGTTTGCT
>SRMO01000054.1:1843-1966 GCA_004768415.1 Aphanocapsa feldmannii 277cV
AACAGATAGAGCTCTTCTAGATTAGAAAGTCCATCGAAGATATCTTCTGGCAGGCTGCTTAGATAATTGTTATCCAGATGGAGCCATTCTAGATTAGAAAGTCCATCGAAGATATCTTCTGGC
>SRMO01000054.1:1976-2570 GCA_004768415.1 Aphanocapsa feldmannii 277cV
CTGTTCCCCGCTCACCGCCACGGTCTGTGGTGTATTCCAGTTTGAAGTGGAAAAGCTGAGGGTGTTCTGGTTGCCGTCAGCGGCGGCATCAGTATCCAGTGTCACGCCCGTGCCTGCGCTGACCGTCACCGTCACCGTGTCAGTAGGCTCGCTGGCAAGCGCCACCGCGTAGCTACCGCTTCCACCTTCGGTTACCGTCAGGCTTTCTGGTGTGAGCAGCAGAGCGACCGACGTTTCACACCGCGGCAGATCAACATCGAGGCTATATGAACTTAGCGATACAGTCAAACAAGTTAAAGTATTACCACTCAGAGAGATATAAAGACCGTTAGAAAGTCCATCGAAGATATCTTCTGGCAGGCTGCTTAGATCATTGTTAAACAGCCAGAGCTCTTCTAGATTAGAAAGTCCATCGAAGATATCTTCTGGCAGGCTGCTTAGAGAATTATTCCACAGATAGAGATAATTTAGATTAGAAAGTCCATCGAAGATATCTTCTGGCAGGCTGCTTAGATCATTGTCATCCAGATAGAGCCATTTTAGATTAGAAAGTCCATCGAAGATATCTTCTGGCAGGCTGCTTAAATCATTATT
>SRMO01000054.1:2854-3333 GCA_004768415.1 Aphanocapsa feldmannii 277cV
TTTTCATATAGATTGAGCCATTCTAGATTAGAGAGGCCATCAAAATCACTTGAGCTTAATGAAGTAATTCCTTTATCAGAAAGATCACAAACTGTCCCATCAGAAATCAATGCATCCATGCGTTCACAGATGTTCTGAGTCTGAGAGTGAGCACTTGGAGAGAGGATGAGCAGAGCAGCCAGTGTTGGAGCGGCCCAGGCTAGGGAAGATGTCCAGGATGTCTGATGGGGCAAGTTGATGTGGCGTGTCAAAGAGAAGGACGACATTGCATTAAAGTGGCGATATTTCTACTGGGCACTGTTACAGCTGGCGTGGGTTAACTGAAAGGGCAGTGGATCAGTTCAGCAAATGTCCAGCATTAAGCCTAACTGACCTTAGGTTAGGTTATCCTTCTACACTCTTGTTCGAATTTCAACAAAGTTATCCAATTTAGTATTCTGTTTCTTTGTGCCGGCATACCATTGTCAAAAGTCTTCATG
>SRMO01000054.1:3343-46940 GCA_004768415.1 Aphanocapsa feldmannii 277cV
GGACCTTAGGTTATGCTTCTATACTTTTGTTCGAATTTCAACAAAGCTATCCAATTTAGTATTCTGTTTCTTTGTGCCGGCATACCATTGTCAAAAGTCTTCATGAAATTTCCCCTCGCCACGTCCCAGCAGGCTCGGGCTCACTTCAGTGGCGCTAGAGGTAGCAAAGCCTTCTCCCCTGATGGTGGCCAGGTGCATGGGCAAGGCCGTTGCTGAAACCATCATGGGCAGGTCGCTGAACACCATGCTCGCTGTCTTGCCGCTGCTGCCATTCACCAGGGTTGCTTCGATCTGGCCTAAGTGCTCCACCACCAGCAGGGCGGAAGAAACCGGAAGAGAAACAACGTGTCTCCTCCTCATGCCCTGTGCCATTGAGGCGGATGAAGCTGCCCTGCCAACGGCCCCCATGAGGGCCAATCAGGATCCTGCGGGAGCGGGTCAGCGTTGTGGTGGGCCCGCTCCGGACATGATCCTGCCCCGGCGCAGCATGGCTCCGCCGGGCAGAGCGGATGGTCCGCAACAAGATCAGCAAGGCCATTCCCACCTCTTAGCAGCAGCTTGATGTCGGCAGCCACCGCTTCCAGGGCGGTCAGCAATGAAGCCCTGGCCATCCCCCCGCTTCGGCTTCGATGATGGAGCGGAGCACCAGGTCGAGGGCACTGAGATGGAGCTGAAGCGGAAGGGACTCGCCCTTCCATCAGCCGAGCCAGCCGGCGCTGAGCACCACAGCAAGGACCATGAAGATCATCACCAAGGTCCAGGTCACCTTGTTGAGTGTGTTTTCAGCGCTACGGGCACTGGTGAACATGCTACCGCCGGCTCCAGTCGCCAAGCCGCCCATGCCATCGCCCTTGGGACTGTGCAACAACACCGTGATCACCAGCAGGACGGCAGACGCAGCCCAGATCGAGATGAGGGATGTGGTGACCATCGTGGCAAGGCTGATCGCTTCAAGCTGAGCCAAGCATAGGAGCCGAGGTCCTTCTCGGCTCAGCTGGGCCGGGAGCGTTGCAGGCTGATCCGGAGGCCGGCGCTGGCCGGGGCCGGGGAACTGGCGCTGTCCGTTCAGACGCTCAGGGGCTGTGGAGCCAGGGGCAGTGGGGCGAAATCGGGGGCTGACACCAGGGAGGTGCCGGTCATCACGGCAGGCACAGGCAGTCCAAGGATCTGCAGCAGGGTAGGCGCCAGATCGGCAAGGCCACCGCCTTCGCGCAAGCGCACGTGGTTGCCGTGACCTGGCAGCCTGAGCTTCTCCCCCTCCACGAAGATCAGCGGCACAGGGTTGCAGGTGTGGGCCGTCCAGGACTTGCCCTGTTCCGACTTCATGGTCTCTGCATTGCCATGGTCTGCCGTGATCAGCAGGGTGCCACCCGCACGGTTGGCTGCCTCCACCAGACGGCCCACACAACCATCCACCGTCTCGATGGCCTGCATTGCAGCTTGCATCACTCCGGTGTGGCCCACCATGTCGGGGTTGGCGTAATTCACCACGATCAGGGAGTAAATACCCTTGTTGATGGCAGCTACCACGCCGTCGGTGACGGCCGCGGCGGACATGGAGGGGGCTTTGTCATAGGTTGCCACAAGGGGGGAAGGCACCAGGTGGCGGTCCTCTCCAGGAAGAGGCTTCTCGTTGCCCCCGTTCATGAAATAGGTGACGTGGGGGTATTTTTCTGTTTCGGCAGTGCGGAACTGGCGTAGCCCGGCAGAGGAGACCACATCCCCCAGCAGGTGGTTGAGCTCCTGGGGCGGGAAGGCCACAGACACCGGTAAGCCCCGCTCGTACTGGGTGAAAGTGACCACATCCAGATCCTTGATGCGCTCCCGTGGGAATGCATCGAAGTCTTCGAGGACCAGGCCTCGCACGATCTGGCGCACCCGATCGGGACGGAGATTGAAGCAGACGAAACCGTCGCCGGGGCTGAGCACACCGGGGGCGAGACGGACGGGCTCGAGAAACTCATCGCTGATGCCGTCCGCATAGGACGCGGCAATGGCAGCTGCGGCATCGCTGGCCCCGATGGGCGACTCCTCAGTGAGCAGGCGGTAAGCCTTCTCGATGCGATCCCAGCGGTTGTCGCGGTCCATGGCCCAGTAGCGGCCGCAGAGGGTGGTGATGCTGCCCACGCCAGCGGCATCGATCTGGCTCTGGAGGGTGGCCAGGTAGCCCTCGGCACTGCGGTCCGGGGTGTCGCGG
This sequence comes from Aphanocapsa feldmannii 277cV, assembly GCA_004768415.1. GTDB lineage: Bacteria > Cyanobacteriota > Cyanobacteriia > PCC-6307 > Cyanobiaceae > Aphanocapsa_A > Aphanocapsa_A feldmannii. Next base: position 5,541 of record SRMO01000054.1, read on the forward strand.
CCGTCGGTGAGGGCATGGATGCAGACCTTGCCAAGGCCCCGGGCCCTGGCCCACTGCAGCAGCCCGGCCACATGGTCAACGTGGCTGTGCACGCCGCCGTCAGAGACCAGGCCAAACAGGTGAAGGGTGCCGCCGTTGGCAACCAGGCGATCGGCGAGGGCGTTGAGGACAGGGTTCCTGGCGATGGATCCGTCCCGAACAGCCTGGCCGATGCGCACCAGTTCCTGACGAATGATGCGGCCGGCACCGATGGTGAGGTGTCCCACCTCGGAGTTTCCCATCTGACCGTCGGGCAGGCCCACATCGCCGCCGCTTGCGCTGACCAGCGTGTGGGGGTAGGCATGCCAGAGGGCATCCATCACCGGTGTGCGGGCCATGTGAATGGCATTGCGGTCATCACCGCTGCGGTAGCCCCAGCCATCCAGAATCGCCAGCACCACAGGTGCCACACGCGCCTCGGCCTGGAACGACAAGCCTTCCGGCGAGGCGCTGCCGCTGGTCTTGGTCTGGCTTGGCGCTGCTGTCACCCGGATCCGGCTGTGGGAACGGTTGGGAGGACGTCTGTGTTGAGGCGACATCCTGCGAATCAACCTACACCGGTTGATAGCACTGACTTTGGTGGAATCAATCAAGCTGTGATCCTATCCTGACCTCTCTTACTGCTTCGCCACAGCGGCCAGTGGCGCGCTGATGAGCGCACTGGATCAGCCGAGCTGTTCTTGCCTCATGCTTCATAGGATGATCCGGTCTGTTGCTCGCACCAGCGTGTCCAGCTCCGCCATGGGCTGCGAAGACCGCCTGGAATTGCTCTCGGGGCGGGATCTGAGGCGCACCATCACGCGCCTGGCCAGCCAGATCATCGAATTCTCCGACACCCCGGACGATCTCCTGTTGCTGGGCATACCCACCCGTGGCGTGCTGCTTGCCGATGTGTTGGGCAAGGAGCTGGAAGCGTTGCTGGGGCTTCCCGTCGAGGTGGGCAGCCTTGACCCCACCTTTCACCGCGACGACCTGGAGAGCAGGCCTACCCGGCTGCCCCAGGCCACTGAGCTGCCGACGAGTGTCGATGGCCGCCATGTTGTGCTGGTGGATGATGTGGTCTTCACAGGCCGCACCACCCGGGCCGCCATCGAGGCGCTGCTGGCCTGGGGCCGTCCCCAGGCTGTGCGGTTGCTGGTCATGGTGGATAGAGGCCACCGCGAGTTGCCGATCCAGCCGGACTTCTGTGGCCGGGTGGTGCCTACCCGCCGCAGTGAATTTATCCAGCTGAAGCTACAGCCAGTGGATGCGGAAGAAGGCGTCTTCCTGCTGCGCCAACCCCCAGGCTGAAGCAACGGTGCACGGCGTACAGTTTCCGATGACTGTCGGAAAAGGGGTTTGCTCCTGTTGCCATGTAAGCTGAGCTTGTTGAAGGTAGCCTTGACGGCCGACTCAGGCTGGCAGGTGTTGCTCGACCTGAAGATCCCGCTCCATCAAGGCCTTCACCGCACCGGCCGGGGTGTTGCGCTGCTCCATGAGCTCCAGCACCTGCCTGGCGATTGGCACAGGGAAGCCGTGACAGGAGGCAAGCTCGGTGACGGCTCGGGTGGTGGCGCAACCTTCCACGGTGCTTTCGCAGCGGGCCAGGGCCTCCGCGGCGCTCGCTCCCTGGCCCATGGCCAGCCCGAAGCGATAGTTGCGGCTCAGGGGACTGTTGGCAGTGGCCAGCAAATCCCCCAGGCCGGCCAGACCAAAGAGGGTTTCCGGCTGACCACCCATCACCTCGATCACGCTGGCCATCTCTGCCAGGCCGCGGCAGAGGAGAGAAGCCTTGGCATTGGCACCCAATGAGAGACCATCACTGACCCCGGCGGCAATCGCCATGACGTTCTTGAGAGCAGCGGCCACTTCAGTGCCGATCGGATCGTCGTTGCGATAGATCCGCAGCTGATCCGAGCTGAGGGCTTTCTGCAGTTCCTCGCCAAGTGCGCCATCCTCGCCGGCAAGCACGGTGGCGGCGGGAAGACCTTTGCTGAGCTCCACCGAGAGGTTCGGGCCACTGAGCACCAGACCCCGCAGTGTTGGACAGTGTTGTCGCCAGAGCATCAGGGCGGTGGCCAGGCTTCCGGGCGCAATGCCCTTGCTGCAGCTGATCAGGGGCAGTCCTCTGCCGAGTGGTTCTGCCAGTCGAGCGGCCAGCTGTGGAACCCCCGCCATGGAAACCGCACTCACCACCAGATCGGCGTCCCTGAGGGCATCCACGGGGTCGCCCCCCAGGCTTCGACTCCAGCCCTGGACCGAATGGCCGTTGCGTTCAATCAGCTGACGCAGGCAACGGCCCCAGAGGCCGAGACCAAGCAAGGTGACTGTAAGTGGCATCCCAGGTGCTGGTTGTGACTTGTGATGGTCCCCCCATCCTGCGGGACAACCCCCGCCCCGGGCCGTGGAGCAGCTGCAGCCCCAGAATCTGGCCTGGAGGACGCCCTTCCTTGTTCTCCTCCCTGCTGCGGCACTGGTGCGCCATCAGCGGTGAACCACTTCCCCGCCACGATGGGGCGGCGTTGGTGGTGAAGATCAGCCCGCTGGCGCCGCCGCCCAGGCCGCAGCCGACGCTGGTGGAGATGCTGCAGCTGCATGGGCGGGGCATCGTCAGCGGCGGCGTCCTGCTGCGGGAGGAGCGGCAGACTACCTATGCCGATCCCCTTTACAGAGGCTCTCTATTCACCATGGTGGATTCCAATACCACCCTGAATTACCCCCTGGAGAGAAGTCAGAGTTGGAGAGATCACGACAGTAGTAGATGCCACGCACGCGGCCGTAACCACTATCTTTCTTTTCCCGGGTCGTTGAGGTGCCATGTCTTGTCTTTGGCATTCTTGACATCAACCTTGACGACGATCTTTGCCTGATCACTGCACAGGTTGCCTGCACAGGCCTGTCAACGCGGACTCCAGACTGAATGGCACTTATTCTTGTAACCACCTTCCATACAAGGTGCTTCTTCGGGGCGGATTCATTGACTTCTTTCGCATGATGCAAGCACAGGACTGCTTGTAGCCGTCAACAGTGTCAGCACCACTGCAAGCCTACTGGTCAACTTCATGGCTCTGAATTTGCATTTGGCTAATGAAAAACGTAAATTATGCTAGGTGAAAATAGATCACTAGGCCAAATTTTTTATATATCTTAACAGCGTATTCTGATGAAAGTTAAGGCTTGTACTGGATCATAGGGAAATTCTGGAAAACCTTTGCCTGCTCTGAAGTCCACCTGGAGACCGCACTCGCTGGCTGTCAATGCAGAGTCGATCACAGCCTTATCATGGCTGCTTCTGTCATAGCTGCTTCAGGTGGCATCCAGGCGGATCTGATTGAGCAGAAGATCCAGCTGAAGCTCCACATCCTCGGGCTTGACCCCAGTCAGCCCGGACTGACCAACACCCCCATCTCTGGCCCAGACTGCCTCAACGGCACAAAGGCACTCCGCAACGGCGGCCAGACCCTCCTTACGACGTATCAGGACCAGCTCCTCCAGCAGGGACAGCATGCGTGTGGAAGTCAGGCCGAGTGCACGAGCCAGATCCGACTGATTGCGGCCGGACACCCGCAGCCACTCCTTCAGGAACGCCTGCAGTTGCTCAAGTTCGTCGGGGCCGAGTGTGGTGCTCCTGGGTTCCATGGCAGGGCTGCTGTCCTTCTCACACTGCCATTCTCTGCGTCGGAACGACAGCTGATCCCCAATAACAAAGCCCTGCCTAAGCTGGTCCCATCCTGTTCTGACTGCCCAGTTCACAGCTGCGCCGATCAGTCGGCGCAGTCAGGTGGCTTCCACCAACCCGGACTGAACACCGGCACGGCGCAGCTTGTGCAGAGCACGCTGCACCACTTGACGGCAGTACTCGCGGTTGCAGCTCATCTGCCGTGCCACCTCGGCCAGGGTACGCCACTCATTGGTGCCATCGAGTCCAAAGCGGAGCATCACCACCGTGCGCTCCCTGAGAGTGAGGCTGGCCCGATCCAGCAGAGCCCAGACCGATGCGCTGCGCTCCTGCTGCTCCACTTGCTCAACCGGTGAGATCGCTTCCGAGGGCAGCACGTCCACAAGTTCGGAAAGGTCGGATTTCGACTTCACCAGGCCATGCAGGCTGATCGTAATACTGCGCCACTCACAGCTGAGCAGTTCCTCCACCTCCTCCACGGGACAGTCCAGTACCTCTGCCAGTTCAGCTGATGCTGGGTGGCGACCATTGCACTGCAGTAGACGCGCCTTGGCCGCTCGTAACTTGGTCAGCTTCTCATTCACATTGACAGGAATGCGAATCGTGCGGCTCTGGGTGGACAGGGCACGGTTCAGGCCCTGGCGAATCCACCAATAGGCATAAGTGCTGAAACGATGGCCCCGTGTGGGATCGTATCTCTCCACAGCCCTCGCCAAGCCGAGGGTGCCTTCCTGAATGAGATCGGAAAGATCAAGACCTTTGCCTCGGTAGCGCTTGGCCAGATTGACCACCAGCCGCAGATTGGCAGTGATCATCTTGTTTTTGGCATGCTCACCCTGGCGCAGCACCTTGTGCTGCTCAGGTGAGTAGCCGGCGTTGCACTGTCCCTGCAGCCTCACGGCAGCCTGCACCTTCCGACCAAGCAGGAGCTCCTCTGCTGGAGTGAGCAACTTATGGCGTCCAATCTCGCTGAGATAGGTGCTGAGGGAACTGACCACGCCTTCAGAGCTGGTTCATGAAATGTAGGAGCTGATTTGCTATTGCCTAGAAGTTCCAGAATGCTTTTGGGATTGATCCAAACTCGAGGGCACCCTGAAAAATCAACCTATGGGGCCTTTCCAAAAATGGCTGTGGAGACTATTACGAAAATTAGATAAAATCTGTATAACTGAAAAAATGAACTATTTCAAGGCCGAAAAGCCTTGCTATCGCTAGCCACCGAATTCGAGGGCATCTCGAAAAATTGCTTCTTTTTTCTTGCCGAAACCCCCTGCTGGCCTCGCGATCCCTTGCAGCTACTGGTGCCTTCATGGCAACAGGCGATCCCACAGGGGTAGGAGAACAGGGAACCGCAGTGAGCAGCTGCTCGCGGTGGGAGACCCAGCACCAGGCCAGACCCGATCGCACAGGCGGCACTGCAGGGTGCCCTGGGCAGTGACGTAGACAGGACGCAGGGCCTTGGGACTCGCCGGACTTGCCGCACTCCGATCCACCCCCGCTAGCATCAACCCTCACCTGGCCCCCGGTTCCGGCCGGCTCCGTGGATGGTGTCCGTGGATGGTGAACGATCTGCTCGCGTTGCCCCTGGCGGAGCGGTTGGAACTGGTACGGACCCTGTGGGATTCGATGGCTGCCGATCAGATCGGCCCACCGTTGAGCGAGGCCGAACGTCAGCTGATCGATCAGCGCCTTGATGCGCTGCTGGCCGATGGCGATCATGGCCGCGATGCCTTTGCGCTGCTGGATGACCTGGAGCAGCCGCTCTGAGCATGTCCCTGCAGATCAGGGAGGAGGCCCGCCTCGACATCGAAGCAGCGGCGCGCTCCTTCAACCCCACCGAACCCTTGGATTCTCCTTCTCGAAGGCAGCAGAACTGGCCCTGGTGGCCGCTGCTTCCCCTCTATCCCTATGGCAATCGGTGCACCATCCGCCGTGCACTGATCCCCGGCCATGTCTGGAGTTTTGAACAGCTCCAGGGCATCTTCCACGTGGTGGTTCCGATCCGCATGGTGGTGGTCAGTGTCCCCGGGGGACTGCTGGCCTATGCCCCCGTGGCGCCCACCCGGACCTGTCTCGCCCTGATGCGGGAGCTTGAGGCCATCCATGGTCCGCTGCTGGCGATTGTGCTGCCCAGCAGTTCCGGCCTGGAACACAAGCTCCCTGTGCCTGCCTTCGCGCGGGCATTTCCCGGGGCTGCAGTCTGGGTCACCCCGAAGCAGTGGAGCTTTCCCCTCAACCTGCCCCTGCGTACCCTCGGCTTCCCCGCCGGCCGCACCCGCGTGCTGTTCGAGCAGGGTCTGCCCTTCCCGACAGTGCTCGACTGGCAGCGCCTGGGCCCAATCGATATCGAGCTGGGCTGGTTCTGCGAAGCCAGCTGCTTCCATCGGCCCAGTGGCAGTCTGCTGGTGACCGATGGCCTCATCGCCCTGGACGATGTGCTGCCCGAGCTGCTGAACGCCGATCCCACGGCGGTCCTGTTCCATGCCCGCGAAAGCGGCCGCGAACCACTGAGGGATACCCCTGAGCGTCGTCGCAGGGGCTGGCAGCGCCTGCTGCTGCTGTCGCTCTACCTGCGTCCGGACTGTCTCGAGCTGCCCCCACTCTCCAGCTGCCTGGGCGATGCTCTGGCGCCGGGACTGCGCAACCGACGCAGCTACTTCGGCCTTTACCCCTTTCGCTGGCGCGACGACTGGCAGGACTGCGTCCATCGCGTTGTCCGTGGCGGTACCCCCCAGGTGGCACCGATCCTGGAGCGGCTGGTGTTTCCGCGGCGGCGGGCGGCGATGGCGCACTGGCTGGCAGCCCTGGCGGACCTGCCCGCCACCCAGCTGGTGCCCTGCCACTTCCGGGCGCCAGTTCCGCTGGCCAAGGACAGCCTGCGCCAGGTGCTGGAGAACTGGTGCCGCGGCCCCCGCCAGGACGACGCGTCCATCAGCGGCTTCCTGCAGCGCCTCGACAGAACCCTCGTGGCTGCAGGCCTGGTCAGCGGGGAAGAGGACGTGTTGCTGGGGGGCAGGGTGGTGGATTAACGCCGGGTCAGAAATCGAGCGCGTCGCCCGTTCCGCTGCCGACATCCCCGAACAGGGTCTTCTCCAACTCCATACGCTGCTCCATCTGGCGCAGGAAGTAGCCGGTCATCATCGCCGACGCCAGAAGCCCGGCCAGGTTGTCGCGGCTGGCCGTGACCTTGGTTTCGAATTGATCGTTGGGCAGGATGCCGAGCATGCCCTGAACATTGTGGCGAATGATGTCCTGAATGTCTCCGCTGGCGGATCGAGCAACCCGCTGCAGCACATCCGGTGACTGCTCCTGCAGATAGTGGATCAGGGAGTTCCCTGGCATCGCACCGGATTCGCTGGTGAGGAATTCCGGGTTGAACATCTAGCGTTTCGAGCCAGTTCCGAATCACCCTACAGGACAGATTTGATTCGGCCAGGTGGTGGCAGAGCGGTCTACCGAACCTGCCGCCTTACCGCTGCTCCGTTCCCGTTTCGTCAGGGCTGCTCTGGTAGGTCCGGCTCCACCGACAACCATCTCCGCAGCCCGCTCCAGCGGACTCAGTCCAGCAGGCCAATGCGGGCCGGCGGCCAGTAGCGGAACACCGCCCGCCCCTGGATGTTCCGCAGTGGCAGGGGACCCCAGAGGTGGGAATCGAGACTCTCATTGCGGTTGTCACCCAGCACCAGGGCCTGGCGGGCAGGGACGCGCACGGGTCCGAACCGATAGTCCATGGCTCGGGCCGGCCAGGGATCCGCCATGGGCTGGCCATTGCGGATCAGCACGCCACCACGGATTTCCACCAGGTCACCCGGCAGACCGATCACCCGCTTGATCAATGCCTTGTCGGGGTCGTAGCCCCGGGCCACCAGGGCCGCGGGCGGTCTGAACACCACGATCTCGTCGTGACGGAGGGCCAGGCCCAGCCGTTGCCGCACCTTCTCCACCAGCACCCGATCCTGCAACTGCAGGGTGGGGAGCATGGAACCGGAGGGAATCCAGCGCGGTTCCACGACGCCCCAACGCAGGAGCAGGGCGATGCAGAGGGCGATCAGCATCGAGCGCAGGCCACGCCAGCGCCCGGGCTGCCCGCCTGCCTCGGGTGGGCCGTCACCGGACCGGGAGCAGGAGGCCCGTTCTGGCGAGGATGGCTGGTCGAATGTGCTGGGCATCGGCCTTCAGTGGGCGGTCGCACCTGCCAGGACAATGTCGCCATGCAGGAACAGGCTGCCATCAACCTGGTCTGGGCCCGGCGGCTCTGGGGCACCCTGGTGGAGCTGGGGCTGCGGCATGTGGTGATCTGCCCCGGCAGTCGTTCGGGCCCGCTGAGTCTCGCAGCCGACCTCACCCCGGGGCTGAACCTGTTCAGCAGCATCGACGAACGTTCCGCAGGCTTCTTCGCTCTGGGGCTGGGCCGGGCCGGGCTGCTCCCGGTGGCCGTGGTCACCACCTCCGGCACCGCTGTCGCCAACCTGCTGCCGGCCGCGGTGGAGGCTGACCGCAGCGGCCTGCCACTGCTGCTGCTCAGCGCTGACCGGCCCCAGCGCCTGAAGAACTGCGGCGCCAACCAGACCGTCAACCAGGAGGCCTTCCTGCAACCCGCCTGCCGCTGCATGGAGACCCTGCCCCAACCGGGTGCGGCCACGACCCTCCCCCTGGGGGAGGATCCCCTGACCGGGCTGCACAGACCCCTGCCCCAACTCCAGCGCCCCCTGCACAGGGCCTGGGCAGCGCTGCTGGGCGATGGCGTCAGAGCCGCCGGCCCCGTGCATCTGAACCAGCCCCTGGAGGAGCCCCTCCATGCCGATGGCGCCACCATCGCGGCGCTGCGGGCGGAGGCAGATGCCACAGCCCTGCCAGCAGCTGAGCCCACCTGCCCGGCGCCGCCCCCTGTTGCCGGCCCGGTGTCGCAACCCTTTCCGCTGGATCCGGATCGCAGCGCCGTGATCGTGGTGGGGCCGAGCCACGGGGATCAATGGCAGCTGGCAGCGGATCTGCGCCAGCTGGTGAACCGCACCGGCTGGCCCGTGCTGGCGGACGCGGCCAGTGGTCTGCGGGGCAGGCGGGATCTGCCCCTGGTCCATGGCTATGACCTGCTGCTGCCACGGTCGGATCCGGGGTTCGCCCCAGATCAGGTGCTGCGCCTGGGGGGCTGCAGTGCCAGCCGGCACCTGCAGGATTGGCTGCGGCAGCTGGCGGTACCCCAGGTTCAGGTGATGGAGGGGGATGACCGCAACTGGGATCCCCTCGGTTCGGTGACCCTGCGCCGCAGCGATGGACTGGCGGGGGTGCTGCGAGCCTTGCCCCACGGGGCTCCGGCGGCTGCAGCCCTGGCCCTGGGGGAGCGCTGGCGAAGGGCCGATCAACAGTTGCAGCGGGTGCTGGATGGGGCCTGCAGCGGCGATGGACCGCTGCAGGAGCCCTGCCTGGCCCGGGACCTCGATCGCCTGCTGCCGTCTCAACGCACCCTCATGCTCGCCAACAGCTCAGCGGTGCGGGACTGGGAGAGCTTCAGCGGTGGCGCCTGCCCGCGAAGGGTGGTGAGCTTTCGGGGAGCCTCCGGCATCGACGGCACCCTGTCCCTGGCCTTCGGCCTCGCCAGCCATGGCGATGCGGTACTGCTGAGCGGTGATCTGGCCCTGCTTCACGACAGCAACGGCTGGCTCTGGGCGGAGTCATTGCGCCGGATCGGACACCGACTGCTGGTGGTGCTGATCGACAACGGGGGAGGCGGCATCTTCGAGCAATTGCCGATCCGTCAGGAGGGTGTGGCGATGGAACGGCTGTTCACCATGGGGCAGGTCGTCGACCCCTGCACCCTGGCCGCGGCCCACGGGGTACCCAGCCGGGTGGTGCTGCTGCGCAGCGACCTCGATGCTGCTGTGGCCTGGGGCCTGAGTCAGCCGTTGGCCCTGCTCCAGTGCTGCAGCGATGCCCGGGCTGATGCGGCCCTGCGACAGCGGCTGAGGCGCCGCCAGCGCAGCGACCGGTCCCCCTGATGGGCGGCGTTTCAGACTGGGCACACTGTCGCCGCACCGATGTCGCCCGACGCACCCCAGGCTGCCGCTGTTCTCCCCGGTCCTGTGACCGCTGACTGGTGCGTGGCCGCGCAGTACGAAGACATCCGCTTCGATCTCTGCAGCGGCGGCATCGCCCGCATTGCGATCAATCGACCCGCCAAGCGCAATGCCTTCCGGCCCCGCACCGTGGCGGAGCTCCACAACGCCTTCTCGCGGGTGCGCGACAACCCCGCGGTTGGGGTGGTGCTGTTCACCGGCGTGGGGCCGGCTGCAGACGGCGGCTATGCCTTCTGTGCCGGCGGAGATCAATCGGTGCGCGGTGATGGCGGCTACCTCGATGAAAGCGGCCTGCCACGGCTGAACGTGCTGGATCTGCAGCGCCTCATCCGCAGCCTGCCCAAGGTGGTGATCGCCCTGGTGGCTGGCTATGCCATCGGCGGCGGCCAGGTGTTGCATGTGCTCTGCGACCTCAGCCTTGCCGCCGAAAACGCCGTGTTCGGTCAGACGGGCCCGCGGGTGGGAAGTTTCGACGCCGGCTATGGCGCCGGCCATCTGGCACGGCTGGTGGGTCAGCGCAAGGCGCGGGAAATCTGGTTCCTCTGCCGGCGCTACAGCGCCGCCGAAGCTCTGGCGATGGGGCTGGTGAACCAGGTGGTACCACTGGAGCAGCTGGAGCAGGAAGGGCTGCGCTGGGCCCGGGAGGTGATGGCCCTGAGCCCTACGGCGATCCGTTGCCTCAAGGCCGGCTTCAACGCCGAGACCGACGGTATGGCCGGCATCCAGGAGTTGGCGGGACAGGCCACCCATCTCTTCTATCGGACCGCCGAAGGCAGGGAGGGACGGGATGCCTTCCTGGAGAAGCGACCTCCCGATTTCAGCTCCGCCCCCTGGCTGCCTTGACGGCTTGTGGTCAGCTGAAGGCAGGCGCCTGAGAACCGTAAAGTCTCGCCATTGCCGAGCGTCAACCATGCGGGTGCTGTTTGCCGCCGCCGAATGCGCCCCCATGGTGAAGGTGGGTGGTATGGGCGATGTGGTTGGATCCCTGCCCCCAGCCCTCGGTGTTCTGGGCCATGACGTGCGCATCGTCATCCCCGGCTACGGACGGCTCTGGTCACAGCTGGAGGTGGCCGACGAACCCGTCTTTCGCGGCCACGCCATGGGCGCGGCATTCGCCATCTTCGAGACCTGCCATCCCCAGAACGACCTCCCCATCTATCTGGTCGGTCACCCCGTGTTCGATCCCGAGCGGATCTACGGCGGCGACGATGAGGACTGGCGCTTCACCTTCTTCGCCAACGCCGTGGCCGAGTTTGCCTGGAATGGCTGGAAGCCCCAGGTGATCCATTGCCACGACTGGCACACAGGGATGATCCCGGTGTGGATGCATCAGGACCCGGACATCGCTACGGTATTCACCATCCACAACCTCAAGTACCAGGGACCCTGGCGCTGGAAGCTGGAGCGCATGACCTGGTGCCCCTGGTACATCCAGGGGGACAACACCCTGGCCGCGGCTTTGCTCTTCGCCGATCGCATCACCGCCGTGTCTCCCACCTACGCCGAGGAGATCCGCACCCCCCAGTACGGCGAGAGGCTGGACGGCCTGCTCAACCACGTCGGCGAGAAGACCTGCGGCATCCTCAACGGCATCGACATGGCGCGCTGGGATCCGGCCACCGATGCCAGGATTCCGGCCCGCTATTCGGCCGACAACCTGGCTCCCAAGGCCCTCGACAAGCGGGCCTTGCAGCAGCGGGTGGGCCTGGAGGAGCGGCAGCAGACCTTTCTGCTGGGCATGGTGAGCCGTCTGGTGGACCAGAAGGGTGTCGAACTGCTCTTGCAGGTGGCTGAGCGGCTGCTGTCCTACACCGACAGCCAGATCGTCGTGCTGGGGACAGGGGATCGCTACTTCGAGTCGGGTCTGTGGCAACTCTCCACCCGTTTCCCCGGGCGTTTCGCCACCTTCCTGGCCTATGACGATGACCTCTCGCGTCTGATCTATGCCGGCGCCGACGGCTTTCTGATGCCCAGCCAGTTCGAGCCCTGCGGCATCAGCCAGATGCTGGCCATGCGCTACGGCACGATTCCCGTCGCCCGCAAGGTCGGTGGCCTGGTGGACACGGTCAGACCCCACGACCCCATGGCGGGCAGCGGCACCGGCTTCTGCTTCGACCGCTATGACGCGATCGACTTCTACACCGCCCTGGTCCGCGCCTGGGAGGCCTACCGCCATCGCGAGTCCTGGCAGCGGCTGCAGCGTCGTGCCATGGCTTCGGATTTCAGCTGGGATCGCTCTGCCGCCGCCTACCACCGGATCTACCGCGAGATCTGCGGCATGCCCTCGCTGCAGGTGGAGGAGCTTCCTGAGGAGTTGCGCCTCAGCCCACCCGGTGGCATTCCCGTCGATGCGGATCAGGCAGTGGTCACCGCCCCGGCCCCCCGGCCCCAGCGATCAACGCGTTCCCTTGTGCCCTGGCTGCGCTGAGCAGTGCTGTCCGGGGCCCTGGACCCGGCCATGCCATGTGACCCCCAGGCCATGGCTGGCCCCCAGTCCTAGCCTGTGGTGATGGCCAGTTCAGGAGAGGAGCGAGCGCCCCTGCCAGCGCCCTACATCAGCCCCTCCCAGCGGCTGAAGGAGGATCTGCGCGACCTGTTTGCCAGTCAACGGCTCAGGCTGCGACAGCTGTGGCGATTGAACCGCGAAGGGGCCCTCTGGCTGCCCCGCTTCTGGCCCCGGCAGCTCACGCCGCTGTTCTGGCCATTGCTGCTGGTGCTGCTGCTGGGGATGGCGCTGTTCGCTGCCCAGCGGCTACCGCAACAGGTTGCAGCGACAGTGCCGAGACCGGTGCCGGTGGGTTCCACGTCAACCGGGTCTCCAACCGGAACGGGTGGCAGGCTGGAGCCAGCCGCTGCGGCGATGCCCGGTGAGAGGCCGCTCGAGGATAGGCCGGCTGTCCCCGATCCCCTGATCGACCTGCTGCAGGAGTGGGTGGGCAGCAGCCATCTGCTGCGGACCGAACCGGACCACAACCAAGAGCGGCTGGTGCTGGTGGTGGATGACGCCTGGAGAGCACTGCCGCAACGGGAGCGTCAGCGACTGGCCGACGCCTGGTGCTCGCAGCTGCCGGGCCTGGGCTTTGCCGAGCTGGAACTGGTGGACCCGCTGGGTCAGCGTCTGGCACGCTCCGCCCGCATCGGTTCCGGCATGCTGCTCTGGCAGGGCTAGAGGACTGGAGGATGGCCTGCCGCTTCAGTGTCCAAGCCTGCGCACAGGCGCTGGGCCTGACCTTGCCGATGGCCATTGGCGATGGGGCCCGGCCCTCCCGTGGCATCGTCACCGACAGCCGCCAGCTGCAACCTGGCGAGATCTTCCTGGCCCTGCGTGGCGAGCGTCACGACGCCAACCGAGCGGCCGTGCTCAGGGATGCCCTGGGCAGGGGAGCCCGCTGCCTGGTGGTGCGTCGTGGCGCAGCCGCTTCCCTGCAGACCGCGGTTGCCCTGCTGGAGGTGGATGACACGCTCCGGGCCTATCAGCAACTGGCCAGGGCCTGGCGACGACAGCTCGGCCTTCCCGTGGTTGCCGTGACGGGATCGGCCGGCAAGACCACCACCCGGGAGCTGATCAAAGCGTCCCTGGCGCCCCTGGGTGCCATCCACGCCAGTGTCGCCAATGAGAACAACGACGTGGGGCTGCCCCGCACACTGCTCGGGGCCGGGGCGAAGCACCGCGCCGTGGTGGTGGAGATGGGGATGCGCGGCGTCGGTGAAATCGCCCGCCTCTCCCTCACGGCCGAGCCCAGCGTGGCGGTGATCACCAACATCGGCATGGCCCACATCGGCCGGCTGGGCAGCCGGGAGGCCATTGCCCGCGCCAAGTGCGAGCTGGTCCAGGGTCTGAGGCGCGATGGCCTGGTGGTGATCCCGGCCGGTGATCCCCTCCTGGAGCGTCTGCTGGCCCGGCTCTGGCGCGGTGCCGTGCAACGGGTGGCCCTGGCTGACGATGTCCTGGATCCGTCCCTTCCCCCCGCCGACTGGATCGCCGCAGTGGATCCCGCCTTTGCCAGCCTGCGCCTGCGGCGCTGCCCAGCGCTGCTGTCTTTGGGTGACGGCACCACGGCCTTGCCTCAGCTCCTGCCGGGGGTGCACAACGCCCGCAATCAGTTGCTGGCCCTTGCGGTGGCCGCCCATCTGGGAGTGGCAGCGGGTGGCTGGGCCCTTGCCACCGGCCAGCTCCACCTGCCTGGTGGCCGTGGCCGGCGCCTGCAGCGGGGCGGCATGCTGCTGCTCGATGAGACCTACAACGCCTCGCCGGAAGCAGTGGAGGCCGCCCTCGGTTTGCTGGTCGCCACGCCCACCCGGGGACGGCGGTTCGCCGCTTTGGGCACCATGCTGGAGTTGGGTGGGGCCAGTGAGCGCCTGCATGGAGAGATTGGAGCGCTGGCCCTGCGGCTGGGTCTTGATGGCCTGGTGGTGGTGGATGGCGAGGCTGCAGGTGCCGCCATGGTGAGGGCTGCAACGGGATTGGAACGGTTGCGACAGGTGGCCGATGCCGAAGCAGCCGCGGCGATCCTCAACCAATGGCTCCAACCCGGCGATGTCTGCCTGCTGAAGGCCAGCCGCGCTGTGGGGCTGGAACGGGCCCTGCCCCTGCTGGTTCCCATGGCGGCTTGCCGAAGCGGGACATCAACCACCCCTTCAGCAGGCTCCTGACCGGGATCTGGCCGAATCTCCCGAATCGGCTCGATGGGGGCAAAGGGACTTGAACCCTTACAGCCCTTATGGGCCTGCGGATTTTAAGTCCGCTGCGTCTACCGATTCCGCCATGCCCCCGGCGGTGGATCCGAACCGGCTCAAGGGGGATGGGCCGGTCTGGTGAAGCAGGCTCCGAACCGCCTGGCAGCGCCACGCTACCGCAGGTGCTCGGTAGATTGAGTCGCAACGCCGTGCATGCAATGCCTGCCCTGTCCAGCGAGACCCTCCTGCTGCTGGCGTTGTATGTGGCGCTGGGCGGCGCCTACCTGCTGGTGATCCCTGGCCTGTTGATGGGCTGGATGAACCGGCGTTGGCACGTGATGGGCAAGATCGAGCGCCTGGTGATCTACGGCATGGTCTTCCTCTTCTTCCCGGGGCTGGCGCTGCTGGCGCCCTTCCTGAATCTCCGCCTTCAGGGTCGCAGGCCGGGCTGACGGGCCGACCCTGGTCCAGGGCAACCGGGCGGCTGACTAGCCTCATCAGCATGAAGGACAGATCGCTTCACCATGACCAGAGGCCACGTCATCCTGATCGGACTGGGTTTCCTGGCTCTTGGCGCCCTGGGGCTGGCCCTGTTTCAGCTGGCCGGACTGGAAGACGCCCAGGCGGGGATCTGGGCCGAAGCCCTGCTGGTGCTGATCGTCTGTGGCTGGGTGCTGAGCTATGCCCTGCGTGTTGTCAAGGGCAACATGACCTTCATGCAGATGCGCCGCAGGTACCGCGAAGGCTATGACGCCGCAGTGGATGCCCGCGTGAAGGCAAGCTTCGAGGCGCTCTCGGCCCAGGAACAGGAGCGGCTGCTGCGGGAGGTGGGTCAGGTGCCCGAGGAAGGTGGCACCGATGTTGCAGCCCCATGACCTCCTGCCATGACCGCAGATCCCTCCTCCAGCCGCATCCGCCAGCTGTTCGCAGCACTGCGTCAGCGTGGACAGTGTGCGCTGATCCCCTTCATCACTGCCGGTGATCCTTGCCTCGACCAGACTGCCGAGTGCCTGCGCGCCTTCCAGGCCAATGGTGCTGATCTGGTGGAGCTCGGCATCCCCTACAGCGATCCCCTGGCGGATGGTCCCGTGATCCAGGCCGCTGCCGCCAGAGCCCGGGCGGCAGGGACGACGCTGGATGGCGTGCTCACCATGCTGGACGGCCTGCAGGCCGAGCTCACCCTGCCGCTGGTGCTCTTCACCTACGCCAACCCGCTGCTCAACCTGGGCATGGAGCGCTTCTGCCAACGGGCTGCCGCCGCCGGCGCCAGCGGCCTGGTGGTGCCCGATCTGCCTCTGGAGGAAGCCCGGCAGCTCTCCCGACTGGCCGCTGGCCAAGGACTTGATCTGGTGCTGCTGGTGGCGCCCACGACGCCACCCGATCGTCTGGCACGCATCCATCAGGCCAGCCGCGGCTTCACCTATCTGGTCAGCGTGACGGGCGTCACCGGCATGCGCAGCCGGCTGGAGGCAAGGGTCAGCACCCTGATTCCCCGGCTCAGGCGACACAGTGATCTGCCCGTGGCCGTGGGTTTCGGGATCTCCGGTCCCGAGCAGGCCCTGGAGGTGCGCCGCTGGGGCAGCGATGGCGCCATCGTCGGCTCTGCCTTCGTGCAGCGCATTGCCGATGCCGTAGCCCAGGGCACGAGACCCGCAGCAGCAGCGGGTCGGCTCTGTGCCGAATTGAGCGCAGCCCTGCATGACTGACGCCGTGCCGCTGTCCATCCCCTGTTCGCGACCTTGCTGAAGCGGGCCGGATCAGCGGATGTCAGCGTGGGGCAGCGACTTCAAACGAACGCCGTGGCGAAATTCGTGCTCTGGGGCACCTACTGCGACAACGCGCTGGAGCGGCGCACCCCCTACCGGGAGGAGCATCTCGCCGGTCTGAAGGCCCAGAAGGCATCTGGCGTGCTGATCACCCTGGGACCCACCGCAGGCAGCACCCACGTGTTCGGACTCTATGAAGCGGAGTCGAGGGAGCAGGTCGAGACTCTGGTCAGAGGCGACATCTACTGGACCAGGGGCATCTGGACGGAGGTGAGTGTCTATCCCTGGATCGACGCCATCCCCCTCGGCTGAGCCCTGCCTGGCCTATCGGTCCGTCCTGCGATGACGATATGGCAATCGTTCAGCCGCGGGGCCAGCCGGCCTGAGCCTGCTCCCAGACATAAACGCCGACCGCGGCGGCGCCATCCCGGCCCAGCCTGTCGCTGTAACCGTCCATCTGGCCGATACCCTCGGCGGCAATGGCGGCGATCGCCTTCGGGCTGTTCAGCCCGGCTCTGCTCAGGGCCCTGACACGCAGGGTTCTGCCCCGACGGATGACGTTGCCGCCGTTCACATGGCAGCCCACACAGTGCTGCCTGAACAGCACGGCCCCTTCGGCAGCGGCCCAGGCCGGCGCTGCCCAGCCCAGGCTGAACTCCAGCACCAGTGCGGCCAGCAGCACGGCCAGTGGCAGGGGCAAGGGGGAGCGCAGCCAGGGCCTGTTTCCCGCTGGCCACTGGCGACGGTCTTCTCTGGACTGCGATTGCGGCAGGTTGCTGTCCATGACATCGCGCAGGGCTGTGAGCGCATTCTCCAGCCGGCAGGTCCCGCACAGCCGATCGAAGCCGGGCTCCCCGGCAAGCTATTGTCAGATAGTATATCCATACTACTCTGCAGACATGACATCACCCTGTCACTGCTGGCCCAGGCGGTATCTCCGCAATGATTCAGATCCGCGATGATCAAGCGCTCTGTGTTGACCAACGCCGAGGGCCAGTATTTCTGCCTCCCCTTCGGGCCGGACTGCTCCGAGTGGAGCCCCAGCCCCGGTCGAGCCCATCGCTGGGCTGACAGGACGGCCTGTGCCTCCGCCGCCTTCTGCCTGAAGCGCTTCCGTGGTCTGGAGCTGAAGCTACGGGTCTGTGCCGAACCTCTGATCAGCTGCTGAGCACACCTGGGTGCGGGGTGGAGACAATCCTGTCAAGGCCTTGCCAGGACAGGGCTTGTTCCAGTCAGCCCCTACCATGGCGCAACCCTGTTCTGCGCTGGGGCGTCCTTGCTGTGCCGACGCTGCAGCCTGGCTACCCTGGCTACATCGATGAACCAGCCTGGCTCAGCTGTGCCCGCCGCCCTGGGCGCAGGTTCCCCTTTCGTGCAGGCCACCGACACCGCCGCTTCCGCCTCCTCCACCGCCACCCCGGCCCACTTGCTTGCCGGGCTCACTGGAGCCGATCCGGACAGTTTTGCCGACGTGGATGTGTTGGTGATCCCCTCCATCTCCCTGGATGCCACCCAGCTGGAATCGGTCAGCGGAGCCATCCACTACGAAGAGCGGATGCTGGTGAACCTGGGCTGGTTACGTCAGCCCACCACCCGTGTGGTCTATCTCACCTCCCAGCCGTTGGTGCCGGAGCTGATCGAGTACCACCTGCAGCTGATCCCGGGAATCCCCACCAACCATGCCCGTCGTCGCCTGCTGCTGCGCAGCGTCAGTGACGCCTCCCCACGGCCCCTGACGCAGAAAGTGCTGGAGCGGCCTCGCTTCCTGGCCCGTCTCAGGGCGGCCCTGCGACCCGGCCGTTCCCTCCTCGTCTGTTTCAACGTCACGGAGCTGGAGGAGCGTCTTGCCCGGGCCCTGGGTCTTCCCCTGCTGGGCACATCGCCTTCCCTGCACACCTTCGGCAGCAAATCCGGCAGCCGTGCCCTGTTTCGCCGTTGCGGGCTGCCGCTGCCCCGGGGGATGGAACAGCTTCCCGACCGTGCCGCGGTGGCGGAAGCGGCGGTTGGCCTGGTCGGTCAGGCGGCGGAGACGGGCTCGGCCATCGAGCAGGTGATCGTGAAGCTGGAGGACGGCTTTTCCGGCGAAGGCAATGCCCTGCTGGATCTCCGGCCCCTGCTGGACGGCAGCAGGCTGGATCGGCGTCGGCTGCACACTGCGCTGATGGACAACCTCATACCCATGGCCGGCGGCCTGAACGCCGCTGCCTTCTGGGACCTGTTCGAACGGGAAGGGGGTGTGCTGGAGGAGCGTGTGCGGGGGCAGGGGTTCTGCAGCCCCAGTGTCCAGCTCTATCTCCATCCGGATCGACGGGTCGAGGTGGTTTCCACCCACGACCAGGTGCTGGGCGGTGCTGACGACCAGGTCTATCTGGGCTGCCGCTTCCCGGCCCGCAGCATCTATCGGCAGCAACTCCATCAGATGGGCCTGACGGTGGGCCAGGCCCTGGCTGCAGAAGGCGCCATGGACCGCTGTGCTGTGGACACCATCGCCTTTCATGACCCTGAGGCTGAGGGTGCCTGGAAGGTCCTGGCCATTGAAATCAACCTGCGCAAGGGCGGCACCACCCACCCCCTGGTCGCACTGCAGCAGCTGACCGGCGGACGCTATGAGCTTCCCAGCGGTTGCTACCGCGCCGACGGCCAGGTGAAGCGCTACATCGCCACCGACAACCTTTGCTCCAATGCCTATCGGGGCCTGCTGCCGGAGGACCTGATGGAGATGGTGGCAGAGCGGGGACACATCTTTGATGCCCACACCCGTCGCGGGGTGGTGTTTCTGATGGTGGGCGCCCTCTCCGAGCACGGAAAGCTCGGGCTCACCTGCATCGACAACAGCCTGGCTGGCAGCGAGCACATGCTGGAGCGGGTCCGGGCCGATCTCGACAACCTGGCAGCAGACAGTGCCGGCACCCCCCTGGCAATGGCGCCCCATTGGCACTGAGCCAGGCAGTTCCGCTGCACGTCCTGCCTGGCTGCGGGGGGCTTGTGGCGGCTTCAACGGCTGCAGATGCCACTCCACTGCACGACCTTGCGCTGATCCCGTCGCCAGCTGTGGAAGTGGTCGGGATCGCTGAAGGTACAGAGGGGGCACGTGTGGATGCGATCGGGCTTCACACCACTGCGGCACAACTGCAACCGGGCAGCAAGGCGGATGTCCAGACGCAGGTGACCCGGCCGGCTGTCCGGGCCCAGCGCGCCTTCCTGTGACAGGGCTTGCCAGCCATGGCGCCCCAGGCTTGCCGCCACCCGTTCCGCCACGTCCCGTTCCACCTGATAGTGGATCCCCGCAATGGCCGGCCCGAGCGCGACCAGCAGGTCGTCGCTGGCGCTGCCCTGTTCGATCAGGCCGTTGACAACGGCACTGAGAATGCCGGCGGCGATACCCCTCCATCCCGCATGGCAACTGGCGACGCGACCGCTGCGTTGGTCTGCCAGCAGCACCGGAGCACAATCGGCACTGCTGGCCCAGAGGCTCTGATCGACACCATCGGCGATCAACCCATCCACCTCGGGCCAGGGCTGGGTGGCCAGGGAGGCGGACAGGATCCGGCTGCTGTGGATCTGCCTGGAGCGATGCACCGTGGGCACGTCCGACCGCCCAGCCCCTGATGGCGACCCTCCATCCAGCAGCACATGAACCAGTTGCCGGGGCTGCCGGCCTCCGTTGTTGCGGCTGAAGAAGCCATGACGGACATGGCCAAGGGCGTCGCAGCGCAGATACTCGTGCTCCTCCCCCCGTTGCCAGTGCCAGCCCGGCATGGTTGCACTGTCCATGGGTTGCTGCGGTGGCGACTCCGTCGATCGTCCCCTGCGGTGTCAAGGATCTGGCCAGCTGGATCCCTGTCCGGCAGGTCGGGAAGGCGGTGAGCAGAGCCAGCCTGGCTCGCCCGTTCAGGCCAGGGGCTGGTCCCGCAGCAGCCAGAAGCCGGCAAACTGCCGCTCCTCCGGGCTGGCCTGAACGGCGAGAAACTGAAGCCCACCCAGCCTCTGCCGCGCCTGTAGCAAGGCCTCCCTGGCGGCGGCCCCTTCCCGCTCGGCGAGCCGACCCAGCAGCCAGCGATCTTCAATGCCCGCATCCAGCACCAGCTGGTTGCCGGAGGCATCCAGCCGCACCGGCTCCAGTCCGGCGATCCAGCCTGCCACCGCCAGGGCCCGCTCCGCGGCGAACAGACGAATCCCCGGCACAGGCACGTCTTCCCTGCCGCTGGCAGCCGGCAGCGGCAGCAGAGCGCGGAAACCACAATCCCATTGGCCTGCCTCGGCCAGGGCCGCCAGGGGCAGGGAGGCCCAGTCCCAGCGCTCACCACGGGCTGCCTCCGGCAGCGGCACTGCCGCGGCTGCGACGGGCTGCAGCGGCGCGGCCAGGGGCCCGCTCAGGAACCCCTCTTCCCGGGCATAGACCGTCTGCGTACGCTCCTCCAGCCAGTCGATCAGCGCATAGCAACGCCGGCTGGCCAGCAGCTCGATGCCCAGGGCCGCGGCGCCACGGGCCACCATGGTGCGCATGGACTGGCGCCAGCAGCGCAGGCGTCGGGGTCTTGCATAACCCTCCGCCGCACTGCGCTCCAGGGCTTCCGCCAGAGCCTCCCTGAGCCAGAGCGAATTGACGCTGTCGGCAGGGCATGGCTTGGCGAAGCGAAAGGGCTTGCTCCCCTCCGGCCCATCGGGATCACTGCAGACCAGCAGTTCCCAGCGTTTTCTGCCATCCGGCTCGAGCACAGGACGGCTGTAGTAATCGACCTGCCAGTCGCTCATGGGCAGCTGTCGTCGCCGGGCAGAGGGCCCGGCCTGATGGGGGCCGGGTCGGCCATGGCGGAGGAGGGAGCCGCACTGTCCGTGGCGGTGGCTGGCGAGGGTGGCCGCCCGTCCTCCCCTTGACCTGTCTGGTTCTGCAGGCTCTTGAAGGCACGGGCAGCGCGGATCCGGGCCTCGGCCATCACCCTGGCTTTGTCGATCAGCAACTCACCAGGCTGATCCTCCAGCAGGGCGGTGCTGAGGCCTATGCGTCCCCGGGCAGCGTCCACATCCGTGATCAGCACCTGCACCGTCTCGCCCACATCGAAGGCCTGGCGCAGGGAGCGCAGGGCCCCGCCGGTGATACAGCTCTGGTGCAGCAGGCCGCTGACACCGCCCAGATCCACAAAGAAGCCATAGGGCTTGATGGCGTCGATGCGCCCCTGCTGCACGGATCCGACCTTCAGTTCCGAAAGGCGGACGGCAACGGCGGCGCGCTTCTCGGAGAGCACCAGCTTGTGGCTGGCGGGGTTGACCTCCAGGAAGGTGACCCCGAGGGTCTTGCCCACCAACGCCGTGTGGTTGCCACCGTCATTGAGCTGGGAGCGGGGGATGAAGCCCCGCAGACCCTCCAGCTCACAGGTGCAGCCGCCGCGGTTGAAGCCGCAGACCCGCACCTGGACCACCGCCCCCTGGGCAGCAAGCCGCTCCACGGTCTTCCAGCTCTCGCGCAGGGCCAGGGCGCGGGCGCTCACGGTCACCTGCCCGTCTGCGTTCTGCTCGCGGGTGATCAGCACATCAATCTCCATCCCCCTGGGGAAGCTCTCCTCGAGGTTGCCGATCACCCCCAGGCCGCAGTCCTGCTTCGGCATCCAGCCGGGCGCCTTGCCGGCGATGTCCACGTAGATGCCGTCGCTCTCGTGGCCCAGGACCCTGCCACGGGCCACATCGCCAGTGCCGCTGACCGGAACGCTGTCGTCGAGGGCAGCCAGGAAGGTGTCCTCGTCAAAGTCGAAGTGATCCACATCCCGGGGCGTGTAGCTGGGCTGCTGCGGCATGGTCTGGGCGCCACTGCCCTGCTGCTGCTCCGTGACTCCGGAAGCCGGTTGCCGGCCGGGACGGGATCTGCGCTGGCCATAGCCGAGAAAACGACTGTTGTCACCGCCACGGCCGCGGCCCTGATCTGCCGGGCCGAGCAGGTCCGCCATGGTGAGGCCGGCCTCCAGGCCCGCGCTGTCGGAATCCTGATCCTGCCGGTCACCTGCATGGTCCGCGCCGGCAGCGGCGCCGGGGCGGGCCGGTGGATCGGGACGGGGTGGAGGTGCTGCAGCGCCCTTGCCGCCTTCGGCACCGGCATCGGCCTGGCCGGGCGGCGTGGCCATCCCGTGCTGTTTGCTGATGTGCAGGATCGAGATGGGCTTGTTGCCCGCTGCGGAGCCTTCGGAGGCCATGGCGTCCCGTGCCTGTGCGAACCCACACTGTAGGGATGAATTCCGATGCATTCTCCGCAGAACACCTGCGGCAGGCAGCGCGGTCCCGTGGTCTGCAGCATCTGCCCTGGCCGGCGGCGGCGGCGGCGGCGCGCCATCCCGGCAGCACGGTGGTGCTCCCCTTCGGGTCCTGCGAGCAGCATGGTCCCCACCTTCCGCTCTGCACGGATGCACTGTTTGCCGAGCGGTTGCTGGCGGATGTGCTGACGGCCCTGCCGGCGGACGCGCCGATCTGGACCCTGCCTACGGAGCAGCTGGGCTTCTCGCCGGAGCATCTGGGCTTCCCCGGCACGGTGTCTCTGGCTGCGGAGGTGCTCATGGCCAGGCTCGAGGCCATCGTGCGGTCGTTGGCTGAAGCAGGGTTCAGCCGTCTGGTGCTGTTCAACGCCCATGGCGGCCAGATTGCTCTGCTGGAGGCCGCCGCCCGCCAGTGCCGCCAGCGTCACCCCGGATTGCTGCTGCTGCCCTGGTTCCTCTGGAGCCTGGAGGGTGTGATGGAACTGATCCCCCAGCCAGAGCGCAGTGATGGGCTCCATGCCGGCCTGGTGGAGACCAGCCTGATGCTGCATCTGGCACCGGATCTGGTGATCAGCGAGGAGATTCCCGCGGCCCCGGATGGACAGCTGCAGCCTCCTGCCGGCCACAGCCTGGAAGGGACCCGGCCAGCAGTATGGCTCGCCCATGAACTGAGCCGCAGCGGCATGGTCGGGGATGCCCGCGGTGCCAGCGCCGAACTCGGAGCTGCTCTCCACAGTCGTCTGGTGGCGGGATGGTGTCGCCACTTCCGTTCCCTGCTCGACAGTTCCTGGCCGGCGATGCCCGCCACCACCAGGCCCCCTGGCCCCACTGCACGCCCTGCTGTGGCAAGGGAGGAGGATTCCTGCACTTCCCTCCCTGACAGGAATCGCTAGTATGGATGTTTACGAGGGGATCAGGCCGAGCCCGACGGCCCTGTGACCCCCTGCCCTTCACCGAGAGATCCCACAGTGACCGCAGCACCCGCCAACCTGACTGCCGACGTCACCGCCGATCTCCCGGACTTCACAACTGCGGCCTACAAGGACGCCTACAGCCGCATCAATGCAATCGTGATCGAGGGTGAGCGGGAAGCCCACGACAACTACATGGCGCTGGGCACATTGATACCCGACCAGGCCGGCGAGCTCAGCAGGTTGGCCCGCATGGAAAAGAAGCACATGAAGGGTTTCCAGGCCTGTGCAAGAAATCTGTCGGTGAGTCCCGACATGGCCTTTGCCCGCACCTTCTTCCAGCCCCTGCACGATAACTTCCAGATTGCGCTCAGCTGCAAAAAAGTTGTCACCTGCCTGCAGATTCAGGCTCTGCTGATCGAGGCTTTTGCAATCTCTGCCTATCACATCTATATTCCCGTGGCTGACCCCTTTGCCCGCAGGATTACCGAAGGTGTGGTCAAAGATGAATACACTCACCTGAACTATGGCCAGGCCTGGCTCAAGGCCAACTTCACCGCTTCCCGCGAGGAGCTGATCGAGGCCAACAAGGCCAATCTTCCCCTGGTCCATTCAATGCTCGAGCAGGTGGCCGCCGACGCAGCCGTGCTGGCCATGGACAAGGAGAACCTGATCGAGGACTTCCTCATCGCCTACCAGGAAGCGCTCACCGACATCGGTTTCAGCTCCCGCGAGATCGTCAGGATGTCCGTCCAGGCCCTGGCCTGATGGCGACACTGCGGCGGCAGCCGGGCCGCACCTGCATGTCCGGCCTACGCGGGGATGCGAAGGTGTCACTTCAGGCTGGCCCCATGGTTCAGCTATCAGGAGGCCCCCTATGTTCGGACTGATCGGTCACTCCACCAGTCTTGCTTCGGCCGTGGAAAAGGCCAGGATGCTGGGCTACGACGACCACGCGGAAGGTGATATGGAGCGCTGGTGCAGCTCACCGCCCCAGCTGCTCGAGAACTTCAAGCTGACCAGCAAAACAGGGAAGCTGATCGAAGGTGCCTACATCGACTCCTGCTTTCTGCCTGAGATGCTGCCCGGCAAATTCAAGACGGCCGTGCGCAAGGTGCAGAACGCCATGGCCCTTGCCCAGAAATATGGCCTCAACGTGACAGCTCTCGGCGGTTTCACCTCGATCATTTTCGAGAACTTCGACCTGGCCAAATTCCAGAAGGTGCGCTCCACCCTGCTGGAATGGAAGCGTTTCACCACCGGCAACACCCATACTGCCTGGGTGATCTGTCGGCAGGTGGAGGAGAATGCCCCCCGGCTGGGGATCGATCTGGCCAAGGCCCGCGTTGCCGTGGTCGGCGCCAGCGGTGATATCGGCAGTGCCGTCTGTCGCTGGCTCAGCCGCTGCACCGGCGTCAAGGATCTGCTGCTGGTGGCACGTCACCGTGGCCGTCTCCAGGCACTGCATGACGAACTCGGCAGCGGCACCGTCCTGTCCCTCGATGAAGCGCTCTGCCAGGCCGATGTGGTGGTGTGGGTGGCAAGCCTCTACCAGACCCTCAGGATCGACCCCGCCAGCCTGCGGCAGCCCTGCCTGATGGTGGATGGCGGTTATCCCAAGAACCTTGACACCCGTGTCTCTCTGCCCAACCTCCATGTGATCAAGGGCGGCATTGTGGAATTCTTCAGCGACATCGCCTGGACGATGATGCAGGTCGCCGAGATGGAGCGGCCCCAGCGTCAGATGTTCGCCTGCTTCGCCGAGGCGATGCTGCTTGAGTTCGAGGGTCTGCACACCAATTTCAGCTGGGGGAGGAACAACATCACTCTCGAGAACATGGAGACGATCGGCATGGCTTCCCTGCGCCATGGTTTCCGGGCAATCGGCCTGGATCATCCCGCTCTCGTCACGGCGTGAGCACCGCCCCGGTGCGGCTGGTCCCGCCTGCAGCCTGCCTTGACGAAGCCGCACCGGGGCAGGTCGCCTCTCCCCTCTCTGCCACGCTCCCTCCCTTGTTCCCAAGCCCTTCCTGACGCCATGGCCAGCCGCACTCTGCTCGAGTTCGAGAAGCCCCTGGCCGATCTGGAGAAGCAGATCCAGCAGATCAGGCGCCTCAGTGAAGACAATGAAGTTGACGTGAGCCAGCAGCTGCTGCAGCTTGAAGCCCTGGCGGCCCAGCGCCGCAGTGAGATCTTCGCCAACCTCAACCCCTCCCAGAAGATTCAGGTGGCGCGCCATCCCCAGCGCCCCAGCACCCTCGACTACATCCAGACCCTCTGTGATGACTGGTTCGAGCTGCATGGGGACCGGGTCGGCTCCGATGACAAGGCCCTCGTGGGGGGCATCGGCAGCATCGATGGCATTGCCGTGCTGCTGCTGGGTCACCAGAAGGGGCGGGACACGAAGGAGAAGGTGGTCCGCAACTTCGGCATGGCCTCCCCCGGTGGCTACCGCAAGGCCCTGCGCCTGATGCGCCATGCCGATCGCTTCGGTCTGGCCATCGTCAGCTTCATCGACACCTCCGGCGCCTACGCCGGAGTCACGGCCGAGGAGCAGGGCCAGGGCGAGGCCATCGCCGCCAATCTGCGCGAGATGTTTGCCCTGGGGGTGCCCATCGTCACCACGGTGATCGGTGAGGGCGGCTCGGGTGGTGCCCTGGGGATCGGCGTCGCCGATCGCTTGTTGATGTTCGAGCACAGCATCTACACCGTTGCCAGCCCCGAGGCCTGTGCTTCGATCCTCTGGCGTGATGCCAGGTGTGCCACAGAAGCGGCCGAAGCCATGAAGATCACCGCCGCCGACCTGCGCCAGCTGCGTCTCTGCGACGTGGTGATCCCCGAACCGCTGGGTGGCAACCATTGGGCACCCCGCCAGGCGGCGGATTCCCTCAAGACCCACCTCGTGGCACAGCTGCGAGAGCTGCAGGGCCTCGATCCCGCCGTGCTGCGGGATCAGCGCTATGCCAAGTTCCGTGCCATGGGCCGGGTACTGGAGGAGGGATTTCCGCCAGCCCGGATCAGCGTTGCCTGATGCCATCGCTTAAACTTTCTTCAAGTTTCCTTGCCGCTGGCAGACGCTCTGTCCATGACCTGCTCAGCCTCTGCAGCGGACCACCGCACGGTGCTCATCACGGGTGCTTCACGGGGGATCGGCGCAGAAACAGCCAGAGCCTTCGCCGGCAGGGGCTGGACGCTGCTGCTTCTGGCCCGCAATGGCCATGCCCTGGAAGCGCTGGCCGACGAGCTGCGCGATGTCGCCGCCGCGGTCCATTGGGCGTCGGTCGATCTTGCCGATCCGGTCGCCATTGCACCGGGGGTTGCGGATCTGACCCGGCGGGGAGGAACCCCCTCGGTGCTGATCAATAACGCCGGCGCCGCCTACACCGGTGGTCTCGCCTCCATGCCGCTGGAGGACTGGCAATGGCTGCTGCAGCTCAACCTCACCAGTATCTTCCAGGTCACGCAGGCCCTGCTCGCCCCCATGCGGCAGGCAGGAGGGGGGTTGATCATCAATGTCGGCAGCCATGCCGCTGGCAAGGCTTTCCCCGGGTGGGGCGCCTATGGCATCAGCAAGGCCGGCCTGGCGGCCTTCAGCCAGTACCTCGCGGCGGAGGAAGCACCCCATGGCATCCGTGTGACCACCCTCACCCTCGGAGCGGTGGATACGCCCCTCTGGGACACCCGCACGGTACAGGCAGATTTCGATCGCCATGCCATGCTGCGGCCGACCCAGGTTGCCGCAGCCCTGCTCCAGCTGGCGGAGCATCCCACCCAGCAGCTCGTTGAGCAGCTGACCCTCATGCCCACCGCAGGAGCTCTCTGAGCAAACCTCATGACCGCGCTCGACGATTTCGACACCCTTTCCGAATCCGCTGCCGCAACTGCCGAGTTCGGGGGTGGCTACAGCCCCTCCGGCCTGACAGGTCCTGCCCGCATGCCCCAGAAGCGTTTCGCTGCAGATGCAGATAGCGTCGAGGGATGCATGAGCGAGCGCATCCGTGCCCGTCTGGAGGCGGCTGGCGCCAGCTACCTGGCCAACGACAACATCGCCGACCATATCGCCGCCGATGAGCTGCCTGAACTGCAGCGTGAAGTGGCAGGCAAGGTGCGTGATCTGCTGCGCAGCCTGGTGATCGACATTGACAACGACCACAACACTGCAGAGACGGCTGAGCGGGTCGCCAAGATGTACCTGCGCGAAGTTTTCAAGGGGCGCTACGAGCGGCAGCCCAAGATCGCCTTCTTCCCCAATGTGAAGGAGCTCGATGAGATCTATACCATCGGCCCCATCTCGGTTCGCTCTGCCTGCTCTCATCACCTGGTTCCCATCCTGGGCAATGTCTGGATCGGGATTCAGCCCGGTGAGCGGGTCATCGGCCTGAGCAAGTTCGCCCGCGTCTCCGACTGGGTGTTCTCGCGCCCCCACATCCAGGAGGAAGCCGTGATCATCCTTGCTGACGAGATCGAGTCGCTCTGTCAGCCCAAGGGACTCGGCATCGTGCTGAAGGCACAGCACTACTGCATGAAGTGGCGCGGTGTGAAGGAGCCTCAGACCTCCATGGTGAACAGTGTGGTGCGGGGAAGTTTCCGCAGCAACACCTCCATGAAGAAGGAGTTCTTCGATCTGATCCGGCAGCAGGACTCCCTGCTCTGAGTGCGGCTGCGCAGCCGTCCGGCTCATCTTCGCCATGGAGCCCCGGGACCGAAGCTTCAGCTGTTGGTCACCGCCTGTCGCAGCAGGGCGGTGCGGGCCAGATCCTTCACCCCCGCACGACATTCGACACCACTGCAGGCGTCGATGCCGCTGGGCCGTAGCCCCATGGCGTCAAGGCTGCGGATGGCTGGCCTGACCCTCCCGGGGGTCATGCCCCCAGCCAACCACCAATGCCGGGGTGGTCTGAAGCCCTCGAACCAGTCCATGGGGATGCAGTGACCCGTGCCACCGAGGGCAGCGGGGTCGTAGGCATCCAGCAGCAGTGCTTCCACCACGCCGCTGAAGGCGTCGCAGCGCCTGAGATCCTCTGCAGAGCGGATGCGCAGAGCCTTCCACAGCGGCAGCTCGAAACGCTGTCGCAGCGCCCGGCAGCGCTGCCGGGTTTCGTGGCCATGCAGTTGCAGATGGGTTGGACGTCTGTTGGCGGGGGCGTCCAGATGGGCGGAGATGGCGCGGTCGTCGGCGTCGGCCAGCACCAGCACCCGGGCCGCCCTGGCCGCCGTGCTCTGTACGGCCCAGCAGAGGGCTGCTGCCTGGTCCACCTCCACACGGCGGGGCGAGCCGGCCACGGCAATCATGCCGATGGCATCCACCCCCAGGGCCGCGATTGCCCTGGCCTGTTCTGGCTGGGTCAGACCGCAGATCTTCAGTCGCAACGCCGGGCGGGCGGAAGCCTCGCGATCGGTCACAGTTGCAGCCCGGCGGGAGCCTCCTTTCTAGACTTGTCGGACAGGTCACCGCAGGCCGGCGACCGGGTCCAGCGGCGGACATCAGGCACGAGCATCAGGCATGGGACAGGGCTGGATCATCGGCCATCTCTTTGGCATCCCACTGCGGATTCATCCCAGCTGGTTCCTGGTGCTGTTCTTTCTTGCGGCAGCCTTTTTCCGGCCCCTCTATGGGCAGCTGCTGCCATCCCAGGGCCTGGAGGCGACCCAGCCCCTGCTCTGGGGGATCTCCCTGCTCACCGCCCTGCTGCTCTTTCTCTCCGTGCTGCTCCACGAGCTGGGCCATTCCCTCGTGGCCCTGCGACAGGGCGTGCGCGTGCGCAGCATCACCCTCTATCTCTTTGGTGGCGTCGCCAGCATCGAGCGGGAGTGCAGCAGCCCCAACGGCGCACTGCTGGTGGCAGCCGCCGGGCCGGCCGTGAGTCTGCTGCTGGCCTTCGGCCTGGGGATCCTGGCCCAGGCGCCCCTGCCGAGCCTTCCCCTGGTGGGAATCGTGGCCTCCCGGCTGGCTGAGCTCAACCTGGTGCTGGCCCTGTTCAACCTGCTGCCCGGCCTGCCCCTGGACGGGGGCCTGATTCTCAAAGCCCTGGTCTGGAAGGTCAGCGGCAGCCGCAGCCGCGGCACCCGTGTCGCGGCCCAGACGGGAAGCCTGCTGGGCCTGCTGGCCATCCTGCTGGGAGTCTGGCTGTCGCTGAGCCTGGGGGCCATTGGCGGTCTCTGGCTGGCCGTGCTGGGCTGGTTCGGTCTGGGCGCCTCCCGCTCCCAGCTGCAGCTGCTGCGTCTGCAGCAGGCCATGCTGGACCTGTCGGTGGGCAAGGCCATGGCCCGCCGTTTTCGGGTGCTGGAATCCAGTCTCAGCCTGCGCCAGCTGAGTGAGCGCCTCATCGCCGACCACAACAGCAGTCCGGACTGGCTGCTGGTCTGCGAGGGCCATCATTGGCTGGGCTGGGTGGATGGGGCGGTGCTCAAGCAGCTGCCGGTGCAGAGCTGGGATCAGGAGCTGCTGCGGGACCACCTGCGTCCCCTCGGCAGCCTCAGCTCCGTGCTGGAGCGTGAGCCCCTCTGGAGAGCTGCCCTGTTGCTGGAGGAGACCAGAGATGCCCGCCTGCTGGTGCTCAGTCCTGCAGGGCTACCCAGTGGCACCCTGGATCGCATCGATCTGGTGAATGCCGTCTCCGAAAAGCTGGAGCTGCGCCTGCCCGCGGCCTTCCTGGAGCAGGCCCGCAAAAGCGGGCTCTATCCCCCTGGCTTGCCGCTGGGGGTGGTGGCCAGGGGGATGGCGGCCCTGCCGGATCTCGATCCCGAGCAGCCCCAGCGGCAGCGCTCCTGATCCTCCAGGCCACTCGATCGTGCCGCTGCCGTGATGCTCAGGCCCATCAGCCTGCACGCCCCTGGCATCCGGTCGATCAGCCCATCTCTACCGGTGATCCCGGATCCTGCCGCGGCAGGCTGAAGCGGGGCACCCTTGCAGCGATGGCGCTCCACTGGCCTGGGCTGGGCTGCCAGGGCAGCGCTGGTCCCTGCAGCAGATGCTGCCTGGCCGCCTCCAGGAGACGCCCTTCCAGCATCGCCCGATTCAGACTGCTGGCCTCTGCCCCGCCCAGAGGCGGCAGCCGTGGTGCTGCGACCCCGAAGCAGGCCCGCCACAGGGCGCCCGGCGGCTGGATCAGCACCTCGCCGTGCTGCAGCAGATGGCCACGGCGCCACAGCTGGGCACTGCCCACCCGTTTGGTCCCATGGCCATTGATCAGGTCCGCGGCTGTGCCGCTGGCGAAGCAGTTGGCCTGGCTCAGCCCCGCCGGCCGATCGCCGAAAAACAAAGGTTCCCCGAGGCCCGAGAAGGTTTCGATCAACCAGCCACAGCATTTCCGGTAGCTGCTCCGACGGGTCATGGCCCGGCCCAGGCGTTCGGCAGGCAGCACGAGGGCATAGGTGAGGCCGCCCCAGTGGAGCACCGCCGTACCACCGCTCGGGCGGCGCACCAGCTCCAGCTGCCCTGCCTGGGCCAGGCGTCGCCAGCGGGATGGCCAGCGGCACTGGTGAAAGCCCAGGCTCAGGCTTGGGCGCTGCCAGCGATACAACCGCAGCACCGCTCCGAGGCGCTGCGCTGCCACCTCATCCAGCAGCCAGTCATCGATGGCCATCTGCCAGGAGCCCGACAGCGTCAGTGACGGCATCAGGCACCATGGCAGGCATGGAGTGGCAGGTGACATGGGAGAAGCTGGGTGCTGGCTGGAATCAGGACGTTGATGGCCGCCTCCGGCGAGCAGCTGGAACTGCTCCTTCCGCTGGGCATCCTTGCCGGGGCACTGTCGGGCTTGTTGGGGATCGGCGGGGGGCTGATCTTCTCACCGCTGCTGCTGTCGCTGGGGCTGCCCCCGGCGGATGCCCTGGCCACCAGCAGCCTGGCGATCGTGCCAACCACCCTGGCCAGCACCTATCAGCACTGGCGCAGGGGAACCCTCCCCTGGCACCTGGTGGGCTGGATCGGTGGCGCAGCGCTGATCTGCGGGCTGCTGTTCGCAAGCCTCGCCGGCCTCAGCGAGGGATGGGAGCTGCTGGCCCTGCAGTGCGGGGTCTACCTGCTGCTGGCAGGGATCGTGCGGCCCCGGCCCCAGGCAGACCCGGCTGCGACCACACCACAACCGGCACCGCTGGGGCTGGTGGGCGTCGGCAGCATTGCGGGACTGATGGGCGGAATGCTGGGCCTCGGTGGCGGCCTGCTGATGGTGCCGTTGCAGGTGCGTCTGCTGAGGCTTCCGATCCACCTGGCGATCCGCATCAGCAGTGCGGCCGTGCTCCTCTCCACCGTCGGGGCCAGCAGCGTGCTGCTGCCGGGAGGTCGCGGTGCGCCACTGGTGGCGCTGATCCTGGGATCGAGTGCTGCGATCGGCTCCGGCTGGACAGCGGCCCGGGTGGATCAGGTGCGCCCGCAGCTGCTGGCCCGGCTGCTGCGTGGGCTCGCCGTGCTGCTGGCCCTGGATGCCGGGCGCCGCGCGGTGCAGGCCTACCTGGGGGGATGAGGCCAGCCAGTGATCGTGGCGGCTGATCAGCGCGACCGACGCACCGAACAACCGCAGCGGTGTATGCAGGCCCCATGAGCAACCCTGTCACGCAGAGTCTGCCTGGCTCTGGCCGGGGTGCAGGTCCAGCAGATCCCAGAAGCTCTGGTCGATGTCCAGGCCGAGGGCGGCCGCCAGCAGCTCCATGCGACGGCGTCCCCGCAGGCCGTTGCTGCGGCACCAGTCGTCCAGCAGCATCAGGCGCTGGGTCAACCACAGCTCGAGGGCATTGGGGTGGAGCTGGAGGCCCTCGCTGGGCGTGAAGCGATGGAGCACGAGCATGGCCACGTAGCGGACCAGCTGACCGCTGCCCCGCTCCAGCAGCAGGGGGAGCCAGGGGCAGGCCGCGTCGGCCCGCAGGTGCCACAGCCGCAACTCCGGCACTTCGCTGAGCTCGCGCGGATCGTCACTGTCCCGGGGCCAGTCGAGTCCGAGGTGGAGTTGCCCATCACAGGCGAAACGTTCGGCAGCACTTAGGGACCGCAGCGGCTGCAGCGGGGTCAGATCGAGCCTTGCAATCGCTGACTGGGGCAACGCGATGCTGCGGGGTGCCATCGGGAAGCCGGCACGGTTGGCCCGCCATCCTGCCCAACCCACCATGCTCGCGCCCCCGATCAACGCCATCTCCTGCCGCAGCGACACACAGCGGAACCTGCCCCACGGATCTGCTGCAAGACGTGGGGCCTCGCCTCGGGATGGCCCATGGGTGCCGCCGCCACCCCGGCTGGCTGCGGTGCGATCACGAGCTGTTACACAACCACTGACCGGGGCGCTGTTCTGGAGAACAATTGCAGCTGTCGCAACTCCTCCGAGATGGACCAGGCTCAAATTCTGATTGCCCTCGTCGTTGCCGCCCACGCCGGTGTGCTGGCCGTCCGTCTCTGCGTGAGCCTCTACAGCGCTTGAGACCATTGCGCTGACCGCTTGTACGGTCCTGCCATGGCGCTATCAAGGAACGGCGCACAGCCCGAAGCATGCAGGATCGTTCCTCTGTCTCCACTGCGGCTGCCTCCACTGCGGCTGTAGTCGCGAGTCATGGCAGGAAGGCCACGAGCTCCGGAACCGCTGATCCAGGACGCTTCCAGTGGGGCTGCAGAGACGATGTGCTCTGCAGCCTGCTCGGCCTGGGCGTCAAGTCAGCTGCATCCCTGCTCATCCTGATCAGCCTTGGCAAGCTGGCTCTGGCCCATCAACAGCGCCATGGACATTTCCATGAATTGCGTGCTGCAGATCTGCTGCAACAGCAACGCCTCGACGCTGCCATGGTCAGCTTCGATCGGCAATTTCAGATCGGCGCCGAGCAGCGTCAGCTCAGAGATGATCCACAATGGATTGCACCGGACCGTCGTCGGGTGGTC
This sequence comes from Aphanocapsa feldmannii 277cV, assembly GCA_004768415.1. Taxonomy (GTDB): domain Bacteria; phylum Cyanobacteriota; class Cyanobacteriia; order PCC-6307; family Cyanobiaceae; genus Aphanocapsa_A; species Aphanocapsa_A feldmannii. The sequence continues at coordinate 38,770 of SRMO01000054.1, forward strand.
TGGGTTCCCTGAGGATCCCAGCCTGACAGGTCCCTGGCCCCCATCGGCAGGATCGAGATCGCTTGGGGCTGCTGTGCAAAGGTCACGCCAGATTGCGCCTTGTCATCCCATGGCCTGAGCCTGACCAGGCCCTGCTTAGGTTGACGCCCAGCCCTTGACTGGCCTGTGATGACTGCCACCCCCTCCGCCAGCAGCACTCCCACCGCCGTAGTGACGGGAGCATCGTCTGGGATTGGCCTGTACGCCACCGATGCCCTGGTGAAGCGAGGCTGGCATGTGGTGATGGCAGTGCGGGACCTGAACAAGGCTGGCAAGGCCTGTGACAGCCTTGGCATTCCCCTGGATCGGCTGACGATCCTGCCCCTCGATCTGGGCGATCTCGACTGTGTGCGGGTGCTTGCCAATGCGCTCAACTCCGGCAACCGCCCCATTGATGCGTTGGTCTGCAATGCTGCAACCTACCGGCCGACGCTGAAGCAACCGCTCTGGTCTCCCCAGGGCTATGAGCTGTCCATGGCCACCAATCACCTGGGCCATTTCCTCCTGATCAATCTGCTGCTCGAGAAGCTGAAGGGCAACGGCAGCGGCAAGGGCAGCAGCGGTGTTCAGAAGCGCCTGGTGATTCTTGGCACCGTCACCGCCAACTCCAGGGAACTGGGTGGCAAGATCCCCATTCCAGCCCCTGCGAACCTTGGCGATCTCTCTGGCTTTGCCTGCGGTTTCAAGGCGCCGATCACCATGGCCAATGGCAAGGTGTTCAGGCCCGGAAAGGCCTACAAGGACAGCAAGCTCTGCAACATGATCACGGTACGGGAGCTGCATCGCCGTTTCCACGAGCAGACTGGCATTGTGTTCAGTTCCCTGTATCCAGGTTGCGTGGCGGATTCACCCCTGTTTCGTCACAGCTTCAAGGCCTTTCAGAGGATCTTTCCCTGGTTCCAGAAGACCATCACCGGCGGCTATGTCTCCCAGCCTCTTGCGGGTGAGCGCCTGGCCGATGTGGTGACCGATCCTGCCTTCTCCGCCTCGGGGGTTCACTGGAGCTGGGGCAATCGACAGAAGAAGAATCGCAAGCAGTTCGTACAGGAGCTTTCCGAGAAGGCGAGCGATGCAACCACCGCTGCCCGCATGTGGGAGCTCTCCATGAAGCTGGTCGCCACCGCCTGATTGGCCCGAGAGCTTGCTGAACAGTTCATATCCCCTGTAGGGAATAGATCTGCCCTTTTTCAGGTAGAACTTACCTCTGAAATGCCAGAGCCTGACTTCTGGTCAGAAGTGATGATTTCTTAGCCATTGGCAAATGGCTTGACAGACTCATATCGCTCTCAATAGTCCTTTGGCGCCCGAGTTCCAAGGAGCTTCCCTCAGCCAATGGGTGGGCTTCAGACCCCAAGCAGTCATGCCTGGCTGTACACCCACCGGCGCTGGGTTGATAACAGACCCCGTGGCCTTGTAAACCCAGCTATGCTGACGCTGATCCATCAGCGCAATCGTGATTCAATCGTAGCCCAGCAGATCGAAGATCTCGCGATCCTTCAGGGAGATGGCATCAAGGGGTTCAACATCTTCCAGCATACGGCGGGCAAGGTTGAGGTATTCCTGCTGCACAGCCAGCACCTCAGGAGTACCGTCCATCTCGAAGATCGTGCACTTCTTCAGCCTTGAGCGACGGATTGCATCCAGATCGGGGAAGTGGGCCAGGGTGCGCAGGCCGGTGCGGTTGTTGAAGCGATCGATCTGGTCGGTGTCCTTGGAGCGGTTGGCCACCACGCCTCCAAGGCGCACCTGATAGTTCTTTGCCTTGGCCTGGATCGCCTGGACGATCCGATTCATCGCAAAGATCGAGTCGAAGTCATTGGCGGTGACGATCAGGCAGTAGCGGGCATGCTGCAACGGGGCCGCAAAACCACCACAGACCACGTCCCCCAGCACGTCGAAGATCACAACGTCAGTGTCTTCCAGCAGGTGGTGTTCCTTGAGCAGCTTCACGGTCTGCCCCGTCACGTAACCACCACAACCTGTCCCCGCCGGCGGGCCGCCACTCTCGACGCACATCACACCATTGAACCCCTCGTAGACAAAATCGCTGGTCTCCAGTTCCTCCGTGTGGAAGTCCACCTCCTCGAGGGTGTCGATCACCGTTGGCACCATGCACTTGGTGAGGGTGAAGGTGCTGTCGTGCTTGGGATCGCAGCCGATCTGCAGCACTCGCTTGCCCAGTTTCGAGAAGGCGGCAGAAAGATTGGAAGAGGTGGTGGACTTGCCGATGCCACCCTTTCCATAGACCGCCAGCACCAGGGCACCTTCCTCGATGTGGAGGCTGTCGTCCTGGTGCACCTGAACGCTGCCCTCGCCATCGGCCGGTCTGGTGCTGTGGCTGGGGAGTGTGACTGTCATGGCGTTACGTGGATCGTCGGGGTGGTGGTGGAGGGGAAGCAGGTCGCGGTCGACGCTGTTGTGCCAGGTCTGTGGCCATTGCCACCCTTCAGGGTGGACCGGCCCATGGGTGGTGGGAGGACTGGGTCATCGACCGAAGTGGGCCTTGGCCTCGTAGAGGGTTTCGTCGTCGATGGCGCGCAGCCCCCGTTCGCGGGCGAAGGCCTCGGTGTTGCGCCGTACCTTGCCCCGCACGAAGAAGGGAACTTTGTCGAGCTCGGCTTTGCCGACGGCGGTCCATTGCGGGGCCGTGGTGTCGGCCTCCGGGGCATCGTCGGGCAGGTCGCTGCTGGCCCTGTCCGGGGAATCGCTTCCCTGGCGCCCGTTCTCCTGGCGGCCGCCGCTGTGGAGATGGCTCTGGTGCCCGTCAACGAACTCGAAGTCCTCACGGAACATGCCGATCAGGTGTTCCTCGAGGCCCATCATCAGTGGATGCACCCAGCTGTCGAAGATGACATTGGCACCCTCCCAGCCCATCTGGGGTGCATAACGGGCCGGCACGTCCTGGACGTGAATCGGTGTGGAGATCACGGCACAGGGAATGCCCAGTCGCTTGGCGATGTGGCGCTCCATCTGGGTGCCCAGCACCAGCTCAGGCGCAGCATCGGTGATGGCCCGTTCCACGGCGAGGTAGTCGTCGCTGATCACCGCTGCCAGGCCGCGGCTGCGGGCGTAGGCCCGCACGGCCTTGGCCGATTCGCGGCTGTAGGTGCCAAGGCCCACCAGCTCGAAGCCAAGCTCCTGCTCGCTGATGCGGGCAGCGGCAAGGGCATGGCTGCCATCCCCGAACACGAACACCCGTTTCCCCGTCAGGTAGGTGGAATCCACCGAACGGGAATACCAGGGAAGTCGCGATCTGGGCCGCCCGGTGCCGCCCTTGGCCTCCCCCCAGAGATCGCTGCTGGCCATGTGGTCGGGACGGAGGGCCTGTTCCACGCTGATGTCCAGCACACTGCCCAGCTCCTGCAGAAAGTCCCGGGTGGCGGTGATACCGATGGGCACGGTGCGGATGCAGGGCATCCCGAACTGGCGCTCCAGCCAGTCGCAGGTGGTTCTGGCCACTTCGGGATAAAGGCAGACATTGGCGTCAGCCAGGGGCAGCCGTTCCAGATCCGCTGGGCGCGCCCCCAGGGGAGCCACCACATGGACGTCGACCCCCACCTCGGCGAGCAGTCGCGTGATCTCGGTCACGTCATCGCGGCAGCGGAAGCCCAGGGCGGTGGGGCCCAGCAGGTTGACCCGAGGGCGCCGCCCTTCAGGGGGGGCAGGCCTGCTGGTTCCCGGTGCGGGGATCTGCGGTTTGAGCAGGCGGCGCACCAGCTGATAGAAGGTCTCGGCCGCTCCCCAGTTCTCCTTCTTGGAGTAGGCCGGCAGCTCCAGGTTGACGATGGGCAGGTCGATGCCCATGCCCTGAGCCAGGGTGCCGGGCTGATCCTGGATCAGCTCCGCTGTGCAGCTCTCTCCCACCAGCAGGGCTTCGGGGTGGAAGCGCTCCACCGCATCGGCCACAGATGTTTTCACCAGGGCGGCAGTGTCTCCCCCCAGGTCCCGTGCCTGGAAGGTGGTGTAGGTGACCGGAGGTCGCTTGCCGCGGCGCTCGATCATGGTGAAGAGGAGGTCGGCGTAGGTGTCGCCCTGGGGAGCGTGGAGCACGTAGTGCACTCCGTCCATGGAGGTGGCGATGCGCATGGCGCCGACGTGGGGTGGACCTTCGTAGGTCCAGAGGGTGAGTTCCATCGGTCAGTGCCTCCGCATCACAGGGTCAGACGGCTGCGTCGCTGCAGCGGTCTGGCAAACAGTTCGGCCAGATCCCCGGCCTGGTCGAAGCCCTGGATGGGGCTGAAGACCAGCTCGATGGACCATTTGGTGGCGATGCCCTGGGCCTCCAGCGGATTGGCCAGACCGAGGCCACAGAGCACCAGGTCCGGCTCACTGGCCCGCAGGCGATCCAGCTGCCGCTCCACATCCTGCCCTTCGCTGAGGCGGGTGTCGGCGGGCAGGCGATCCAGCTCGGGCTGGAGCATCTGGCGGTCCAGGTAGGGGGTGCCCACCTCCAGCAGCACCATGCCGCATTCCTCATGGAGGAAACGGGCCAGGGGCAGTTCCAGCTGGGAGTCGGGCATCAGGAAGATCCGCTTGCCCTCCAGCCAGGGGCGGTAGCGTGCCAGGGCCGTCTGGCCGCGCTGGCGCGATACCGCCAGAGCCGCCTCCAGCCGCGCCGACGCAATCCCGAATGTTTCGCCTGCGGCCCGGACCCAGGCGCTGCTGCCCTCGACCCCCAGGGGGAAGGGGGCCGTGATCACCTGCGCACCGCGGTCACGCAGGGCCTTGGCGGTGGTACTCAGGAAGGGCTGGCTCAGCAATATACGGCTGCCTGGACCGATGGCGGGGAGGTTGGCAGCCCTGCGGGGCGGGAAGGTGGCCACCTGATCGATGCCGAGCTTGCGGAAGAGACGCAGAAACTGATCCTCCACCTGGTCCGCCAGGGTGCCCACCAGCAGCAGGTTGGGGCTGTCATCGTCGCGTCGGGGCAGCAGCGGCACCAGACAGGCCAGGGCGTTGTCTTCCCCCTGGGTGAAGGTGGTTTCGATGCCGCTGCCCGAGTAGTTGACAATGCGGACCTGGGGCAGGTAGCGGCGGCTGAGGCGCTCGGCAGCGTTTCCGAGGTCGAGCTTGATCACTTCCGAAGGACAGCTGCCCACCAGGAAGAGGGTGCGAATCTCCGGCCGCCGTGCCAGCAGCTCCTCCACCACCCGATCCAGCTCCTCATTGGCGTCGGCCAGACCGGCCAGGTCCTTCTCGCCGAGGATGGCCGTGCCGAAGCGGGGCTCGGCGAAGATCATCACACCTGCCGCTGATTGAACCAGGTGGGCGCAGGTGCGTGAGCCCACCACCAGAAAAAAAGCGTCGGGCATACGGCGATGCAGCCAGACGATGCTCGTCAGGCCGCAGAACACTTCGCGTTGGCCTCGTTCCTTCAGCAGCGGCAGATCCGTGCAGCCTCCCAGCGGGGGGGCGTCAGGGGTCGGGTTCATGGAGTCAGACCTCGTCCGAAGATCCCTGTAGGGAAGGGCTGTGGATGCCCAGACACCCAGTCAAGGTGTAGGCCTGCCAGGCACCCTAGGGCTGAGGAATAAAAGCGCGCTGTAGGAAAAAATTACGCTTCAAGTCGCAACGCATCGTCAACGCTGACCAGCCGGAGACCACTGCCGTGACAAGCCTTGATCATTCCTGAATTTCATCTTTTATTTGTTGTTCTGTAGAGATTATTGATGCTCCCTGACGCCACCTTGCTGTTGCCGCTGGTCCGTTCAGGGTCCATCTGCTGGGCGCGCTGCATTCCGGTGCGTATATCCTGACATTACCGCTGTGCGGCGCTGCACTTGATGCCAGCCAGCCAACCACGTGATCGCATCCTTCAAGACCCCTTCGAAGCAGTGATCATGTGTCTCCTGACTTGGAGCACCAGTGCCGTTGGTGATCCAGAGCTCCCCTGATTGGCCGGGGAGGCTTGCCGGACAACCGCTTACACGCTGCCCTGGCAGGCACAGCGCGTGCTTCCTTCCGGCGGTGATCGATCGCCCTCGGCCGCTGTGCAGCAGCCTCTGAGGGAGAATCAGCCTCCAGCTTCAGGGATGCCATGTCAACGGAACTGATCAACACTGGTCTTCTGCTGTTTCTGGCTGCTTCCCTGGCGCTCATGGCCTGGATCGTGCGGCGCAGTCGCTGAGCCCCCATCCGCCCCCCTGGCTGCACCGGTGCCCGATGCCCGGGCTGAGCCATGTCCAAGCTGCTGAGCTGTCGCAGCTCAGGCAGCAATGTCTCCTCTGGGGCTCTGGCAGCTGAGGCACTCGATCCCGACTGTGGTGCCTGGACGGCCCGCCGGGGTGGCCAGGGAATCACAACAGATAAAAACAGCAGGTGGAGCCGCAATGGTCCGCGCGTGCAGTGTTAAATCTGAAGAGTCAGCAACGTGTTCACCGCCTCTTCCAGATCCACGTCGCGTCGGAAGGAATCCAGCAGTTGCAGCGGCTTTGGCAGAACCCAGGACCACTTGACCAGTAGCCGGAAATGCCACCTTCTGGTCCTGTTGCAAACGCTCGACCAGGAGATTTTCCAGTTCTTCTGGCCTGGCTGCCTTGAGCGCCACTTGTGCCTCCTGCAGAGCAGAGGCTGTACAGCGCAGATCCAGGTTGCTGCGCTTGGGCTGCTTCTCCGTCAAGGCCTGGATCAAGAGAAACAGGCCATTGAGCGTGCGGCTGCCCACCCAGGGAAACCAGGTGAGATTGCCACCGGGACTGCCGAGGAGAACTCTGTCATTGAGACCAAGACTCTGAAAGCCCAGACGAGCTTGCCTGAGCAGCTGACGGGCACCAACATCAAGATAAGGTGGCTCACTGCTGCCCGCCAGAATCTCACGCATGACCTGGCGGACCTTGGTGTGTACGTTGAATTCGCCAGGGGCAGAACTGGGTACTTTACCAACTGCCAGAGCAGGGACAACGGTGATGGCTTTGGCAGCATTATCGATAGAAGCAACCTGCCATCGACGGCTGGCAAAGAGGAGAAACTCCCCCTCAGCCACCATCGATCGGACTGGAACTGTTCCCAGCCGCTGCTCCTTGGCGTAGAGCTGATAATCTTGCTCCGTTTCAAAAACTGAATAGAAGCTGAAGGGCAACTCAAAACATCAAGCAACCTTGACCTATGGAATGGGTCTGTTGCCATGAAGATCCCAGTGGCTGCAAGGGATCGCGGATGTCAGCAGGACTGTCCCGACGAGTAAAGAAGCGATTTTTCGAGGTACCCTATAAATCAGATGTATAAATCTGCAATTAATTCATCTACTTTTACACAAAAATTATAATAAACTTCTCAAAACTTCAGCTGTACGTTGTCCTGTTCGCATCCAACTAAACTGCTTTACACGAGACAATCCTGCCTCGCGCAATTGCAAGCGCAAGTTGGGATCGTTCACAATATCTTGCATCGCTCCTGCTAGACCAAAAACATCGTAGGGGTCTACTAAAAGTGCTGCATCTCCAGCAACTTCTGGAATGCTGGATAAGTTCGAGGCGATCGTAGGAGTCCCACAAGCCATTGCTTCCAGTACCGGTAAGCCAAAGCCTTCCCACAGGCTAGGGAAGACAACTGCTAATGCGCAAGCGATGATACGAGGTAATTCTGCATCTGATACGTAATCAAGAAAGCGTACCTGCTTGCCAACTCCTAGCTCGTTGGCTAACATTTTTAGCTGAGGAGTATAACGACGATCAGTTGGCCCTGCCAACCAAAACTCATGATTATTCTGGCTAGAAATTTGGGCGAACGCTCGAATAGCACGGGCCAAATTTTTATGAGGATCGTGACGCCCAACATAAAGAAAATAATTCTCAGTTTGACTCGCCATAGGATGAAAGCGCTCAAGATCTACACCTAGCCAAATCACGGTCACTTTCCTCGCTGAAATACCAAACCACTCGACCACATCGCGAGCAGTTGCTTCCGAATTGCAGATCAGATGTTCTGCACAATTAGTTACTTGAGGAATATAATAATGAAAATAGGGTAGCAATGGAGAACGGCGAGTGAACCGCAGCGGAATTAGATCATGAATCATTACCACTGATCGACAAGATGTAAAAAGTGGTGCTTCTGGTATTAGAGAAAAAAGAAGTGAAGACTTGAGTTCTCGATAAATATGCGGGAGGCAGAATTGAGTCCAGAACAAGCGA
>SRMO01000054.1:46979-66134 GCA_004768415.1 Aphanocapsa feldmannii 277cV
GAGGTGGCCAGCAGTGCCAAAAGCTGGGGTAAGTGACCTAGGGGTGCGATAATACTGCCCTCCTCCTGGCAGCTGAAATGGGCTTAGAAATGTTGTGGAGAGGGACGAAAGGTGGGGAGCTACGTTGGCTGCATAAGTGCTGATACCAGTAGGCTGATCAAGTAGAAATGAGAGGTTGACCAATAATCCACTGTCTCGACTCAACAAAGCCACCTTAGATAGCGTATGACACCATAAAGTTTACCACATGCAGCCGCTGGCTCAATTATGAGAAGTCCCACTGCTGCCAATATCACTCTTGCCAAACGCCACACTCTTGATTGCCTGCTGGCATAGCGACTTAATACTAACAAGTAGCTAAATGTGCTGTGGTTGAACTTGGAAAAGCGGTGGCGGTTGGTAATTGAAGATGGTGCATGCATGACGCTAAAGGCTGCTGTAATAGCAACAGTATGTCCTTGCTGTCTGTAGCGTTGGCAGAAATCAAAGTCTTCATAATATAGAAAAAATGCTGGATCAAAGTGAGGACAATCTTGAAAATTTTTTAAGTTCAACAAAAAACTACAGCCAGAAATCCAATCGCAGACTACGGGTGCTGAAGATTGAGAATTAACCAGCGAAGTTTCAGAAATTGCGCCAGAGCCTGACTCAAAAATACCTCCTGCAAACCATATTTTTCCAGTAGATGTATAGATAGTTGTTCCTAAAATTGAAATATGATTGTAGAAATTACAATAGTCATTAAGTTGAGCCAGAGACATCTCTGGCAAGAGTTGACTATCCGGATTGACTAACCAGACCAGCGCGCTTGGATCGCACTTGTATATCCATTTTAAGCCAATATTGCAGCCACAAGCAAAGCCTAAGTTGCCTGTTGCTGTTAAAATCTGAACATAAGAGTCAGCCAACTTATTAACAGCTTTGTCAGCAACAGAGTTGTTAACAATCGTTACTTTGTAGGGAGCTAATTTTTGGGGTGGCAGTGACTTGAGTAAATCTTTGATCAAATCACTAGAATAATAATTTACTGTAAGAAAATATAGCATAGTATAACTCAAACTTTATCCAAGAAAGCTGGTTGATACTTGAATTGGCACACTTGGATAAGTATCAAGAGAAGGAACCTCTGGAAAACTCCTTATTCTCTGCGTTCTCTCGTCTAGATCCCATTGCGCTGCATGGGCCGACTTGCAGCCTGCGGACACCTCAAAAAATCAATCAGCCTTTTCCTGAAAAATGACCTGTTGCGATGAAAAGATAGATCGCAGAAAGCAATCGCTTGCTCAGCAGGGTTTTTCATGCCAGGAAGAGACTATGTTTCGAGGTGTCCTTGCGTCGGCACTTTTCAGAGCTTCCCTAGGACCTGTGTTATTAGATCACCGCAGTAGCCCCCTCTTCGGTGCTACCCGCCCTTTGGCGACGTGTAAGGAAGCCAAACAGCACCTTACCGATGGCGGCAACCAAGTTGCCTTCAAGCTCCTTGAACACGTGCATGTTCATGCCGAAAGCATCGTTAGCCTCATCAACGATACGCTCGGCCATGGCTTGATCCACAGGCAGGTTGTCCATGGCAGCCCGGTACTTTACCTTGAAAGCCTTCTCGTCGTCGATGGCCTCGAAGTTGTAGAAAGCGACGCCATCCTTATCGCCCAGATTCATGGCTTTCTGGGCAATGTTCTTGAGGATCTGACCGCCAGAGAGGTCGCCCAAGTAGCGGGTGTAGGCATGACCCACCAACAGCTCAGGTTGGCTGGTTGCCACCTCATGAATCCGCCTCACGTAGGCCTTGGCCGGCTCGGAGGGTTTGATCTGACTCTTCCAGTCAGAGCCAAAATAATAGGCGAGGTCTTGCTCCAGCGTGCTTTCCCGGTTGAGTTCCTCGAAATAGATAGGCCCCACCACGGGGTGGTTCTTCAGCTTGGCCATTTCTTCCTCCATCGCCTCGTAGACGAAGTAGAGGTCAGCTACCAGCTTGCGGTAGGATGCCTTCTCGACCACACCCTTGAGGAAGCAACTGACAAAACCGGTGTTTTCGGCCATGGTGTGGGATTTTTTGGTCCCCTCCTTGAGCATGGCGGCAAGTTGGACGGCCATAGCGTTCCTGCGTTCAGTCTGAGGTACCCAGGAGCACAATATATCCAGGTACCTGGCCAGGTGGAGAGAGATTGCAAAGGCTTAACGGTCTGCCAGTTGGTCTGGGGCAGCCCCGAGCAGGGCAAAAGCATCACGCACGAAGTCCTGAAGCCGTCGCACCACTTCGGGTGATGGTGGCGAAGCCCCCGTCACCGGCCAGTCGCCCAGGGATGTGAGCTTCCACTGCTCCCCCTGGTAGGTCATCCCCCGCAGCACCACGCCCATCAGCCGTGGCTCGGCGGGCAGTGGCTCAAGCAGGCGCAGTTCCACCAGCACGGAACGACAGGCGTTGCGGGGGCTCCAGCCGGGGAAGTGAAAGGCCAGGTCCAGTGAGGCTTCTTCTGCAAAGGCTTTGGTATGGGGGTCGTCCCGCCATGGGTTCAGGCTCGGTTTCGCGACCGGAAAGCGCTGCCGAAAGGCCGTGGAAAGGTTGGCCAGAAGCCTGGCCATCTCCAGTGAGCGCACCTGGTCAGAGGCGTTCATCGAAGTTTGCTGTCCTCTGGATGGTCACCTTGCCGCAAAGCATGGTGCCCTGCCCGGCTCCGGGCAGGAACGGCAACAGGATGAGCCGAAGCACCGAGGCTGGGCGGGGGCATAAAGGATCTGGATCTCTGATAGGGAAAATCACGGGTTTTCCAGAGCTTCCCCAGCGAAAAGAGGTGTCACAGCGAGCCGGCCCGGCCAGGGTTCACTGACAGCAAGCGGGAGCTGATACACCGGTTCCAGGATCGCCGGCTGCAGCACCCTGCGGGTGGGACCGCAGGCCACGATCCGTCCTGCCTCCATGAGCACAACGCGGTCAGCCATGGCAGCGGCAAGGGTGAGGTCGTGGACAACGGTCAGGACCCCGGCCCCCTCCGCTGCCACCGCTCGGGCAACACCGATGACAGCGTTCTGATGGGCCAGATCCAGGCTTGCCGTTGGTTCATCCAGCAGGAGCCAGTTACCGGAACCAAGCAGCCGCCCGGCCCAGAGCTGGGCAAGGGCCCGGGCCAGGTGGGCGCGGTGATACTCACCGCCCGAAAGCCAGCTGACGGGACGCCTCCGAAAGGAACCGAGCCCAAGGATTTCAATGGCGCGACGGGCGATCTGCCGGGCCTGGAATGGTGGCACCTTCCGGGGAATGCCAAGGCTCACCAGCTCATCAAGCCTGAACGGTGCGGCAGCGGTAGGAGCCTGCTCCAGCACGGCGCGGCGCCGGCCCAGCTCAGTGGCCGAGAGCGTCGCCGGGTCAGCAGCATCGATGCGGACCGTTCCCGCGTCAGGTCGCAGTGCTCCGGACAGGCAGGCCAGCAGGGTCGATTTTCCCGCGCCATTGGGGCCGATCACAGCGACCACCTCACCCGGGGCGAGCACCAGATTCACGGCATCCAGAGCACGAGATCCGCCAAGGGTCACCACAAGGCCCTCTGCCTCAAGCATGGTCTCCCCCTCCTGGGCGGCCGCCACGGTCCTTCAGCAACAGCCAGAGGAAAAACGGCCCACCCACGAGGCTGGTGGCCAGACCCAGGGGCGGTTCCGCTGGCGGCACCACAAGCCGAACCACCAGATCGGCAGCCAGAGCCAGGCACACGCCCATCAGCATGGAAGCAGGCAGCAGGATCCCGTGGCGCGGCCCCTGGATAAGGCGAACCAGATGGGGTGCCACAAGGCCAATGAAACCGATCGGTCCGGCGGCGGAGGTAACGGCACCCACAGCGATGGCCGTCGCCAACGCTGTGCAGCGCTTGGCCTGCTCGACACCCAGACCGGCATGAAAGGCGGCCCGTTCGCCCAGCTGGAGCAGGTCGAGGGCACGGGCCTGGCTGATCAGCACCGGTGCCGAGAGTGTCGTCAGACCGATGACCACCAGCACGAGAGGCCAGTCTGCACCGCCAAGCGCACCCATGGTCCAGAAGGTGAAGTCGCGGAGCTGGTCGTCATCACTGACATAGATCAACGCGCCGATGGCTGCTCCGGTGATCGCATTCATGGCGACCCCGGCCAGGATCAATGTGGCCACCGAGGTCTCTCCATGTCTTCTGGCAAGGGTGAAGACGATGCCAATCACCACCCCTGCCCCCAGAAACGCGGCGGCGGGCAGCAGCCAGGATTGGAGTGCGGCTGGCAGGGCAATGCCAATGCGCCCGCTGAGGACAATGACGGCTACGGCGCCGAGGGAGGCACCACCGCTGACGCCAATAAGGCCCGGATCGGCAAGGGGATTGCGCAGCACACCCTGCAACGCGGCTCCCGCCAGGGCCAGCGAGACGCCGACGGCAATGCCTAGCAGGAGGCGTGGCAGGCGCAGATGCCAGATGATGGCGGTCTCGATCGGGGTGCCATGGCCGAGCAGGGCGGCGATCACCCGGTCCGGGGCCATGGCAACCGGACCAAGCGCCAGGGTGGCCAGGGCCAGGGCACTGGCGCCGAGCAGCAGCACCAGCAGCAGCCAATGCCCTTGCCGCTGATGGTGCCATGGAGCCCCGCGGTGCCAGAGGTTCCTGCCGACACCCAGCGCCTCCATCGTTCGGATCAAAGTCCGACCATGGGAGCGGTCTGGGGGTGCAGAGCACGGGCCAGCTGGGCAATGGCCTGGGGCGTGCGTGGCCCATGGCCCAACAGCAGCAGGCCATCCATGGTGACCGCACGTCCGGCGCGGCCAGCAGGTGTGAGGCTGATCTCCGGGCGGGCCATGACAGCCTCGATCCCGCCAACGCGGCTGGCGTGGTCCTCCATCATCAGGACCACATCGGGCCTGGCAGCGAGAATGGCTTCCCGGTTCATCGGCTTGTAGCCGCTGAGGGATGAAGCCACGTTGAGGCCACCGGCCAGTCGGATCATCTCATCGGCACTGGTGTCCTGGCCTCCAACCAACGGGATACCACCCTGAACCGAGAGGATGAACAGCACCCTGGGGCGACGGGACAGCTTGTCGACTTTTGTTTGCACCGCAGCCAACTCATCGGCCAGCCGGGCCGACAAGGCCGCTGCTTCTCGCGAAAGCCCGAGGATCTGTCCGACAAATACCACCTTTGCAGCAATGCCGTCGGTTGTTTGTGCAGCCGGGCCCCGACCGATTTCCAGGCCTGCCGTGCGCAGCTGTTGGAACACGATGGCTGGTCCTGCGTCGTGGGCTGCAATCAGGAGATCGGGCCCAAGGGACAGTACGCCTTCAGCCGATAGGCGCCGGACGTAGCCAATCTGCGGCAGGCTTGCTACTTGAGGGGGCCATGTGGACGTCTGATCAACGCCGATCACCCGGTCTCCAGCACCGAGGGCGAAGATGATTTCCGTGAGGTCGCCACCGGCGACAACAATCCGTCGGTAGTGCCCGTGGGGATGGCTGGTTCGGGCCAGGGAAAGCGTCGGAAGCAGGGCGCTTGCTGCCGCCGCCAGCAACAGATCACGGCGCTTCATCTGCTCAATCTCCCTGAAGGTGGATGTTGACCTTGGCCTTGCCCGTCAAACTCAGGATCCGGTGCAACGGCTGAACAACCTGGCCGCGGTGCCATCCTGGACATGAAAGGCACTCTGAACCGCCTCTCGTTGCAACGCTCACGCCGAGCACCCATCTGGGATGTCGAGCCGGAACAGGGCGGAATTTGTCGGTTGTCCAGAGCTTCATTCAACATGTCAGAAGCGGACGGTTGCCGCCAGCTTGAAGGCACGGCCCGGGCTGTTGAGGCCGCTGGGGTGAATGCGGTAGGTGACGTTGGTGACGTTGTCGATCCCGGCCGAGACCGTGGCCCGTGCCCAGGGACCCTGGTCTGGCTGCCAGGTGAGGTAGAGATCGAAGACGACGGATCCCGGGGTCGGCCGGATGGAAGTGTCTTCGATCTTGGCTTGCGGCAGGTCGTCTTCGCTGAGTTCGCCGTTGATGGTGGTGCGCAGACCAAAATCCATGGTTGGGATGGGACGTAAGCCAGTGTTGAGTACCAGTCGATCCTGGGGGATCGACCCCAGCGCGTCTTCCCCTCTGAGCTCGTGTCCGCGTGGGATGGTGATACCCGCAGAAGCGAACCAGTGCGGTGAATCATAATCAATCTCACCTTCAAAGCCATAAAGAATAGAATCAACATTTAGATTTGTTGTTGTGCCACTCAGTTCAGACCTGCGAAGCTGAGGGTTGTAGGTAAAGGTCGAAGGATCGATGAACAATACACGGGTATCAATGAAATCACTTACCGATGCGTAGTAGGCGTTAACAGATAGTTTCAGACTATCACCATCTGAAACCAGATTTCGCTTTCGATAGCGACTGCCAAGTTCAAACTGAGTAGCCCGCTCAGGCTCAAGATCGGGAGTGGGGATAAAGACATTACGGCCATTGAAAAACGGTGTACGAGGATCGCGAGGATTGCCAAGTGGAAATTCTTGAGTCCCAAAATGCACACCATCGTTATAGAGCTCGGTCAGCGATGGAGCACGAAAAGAACTAGAAGCACTGGCAAAGACCTGAGCATTTTCATTTGGCTGCCAGTTAACCGATACTTTTGGTGATATCTGATCTTCTTTACGATTTGAGAATTCCTTTCTGTTTGGATTCAATTCATAGATATCATAGCGAACACCGGGCGTGAGCGTCAGCCATGGCTTCAGCTCAAAATCAGCCTGAGCAAAGAAGGAAGTGAAGCCACGTTGGGCATTGGGAGCCTGCAGTCTTGGCGCGCCATTCCTAGAAGCATCCTGCTTATCCTTAAGATATTCAATACCATAGGATAGTGTTATTGGTAAAGTTGAATTAAAACGAGAAACATTAGTTATTTCAACACCAGAAGTGATAAAATCCGTTCTATCAGAGCGATCATCAAAATAACGATCTTCCTCTACCCGGATGTTATTATAGTAGACAAGTGACGACAGCTTGATCATGTCATTGGTCGTGTCATCCCAGTCCCAGGCCAACCGTCCAACTTGGCTGTTCAGATCACGATGGACCACATTAGTGGCCTCCCCTTGGACATTAGCATTGGGTGGAGTATCACCATGATCAATATATGTTATGTAGCTGGCCTCAACTCGATGAGCCAAATTAGGCTCCCAGCCTAGTTTAAAAAGAGCGTTTTGACTGTCGATATGTGAGTTCAGAATTGAATGACCTTCGCCGTCTTCAAGATCACGATACATTGGCCTATCGGAGAAAAATAATAACGCATCGATATCATGCTGTGTTGTGGCTAAGCTGATTGAGCGGAGAAACTGTTCTCCCTGACTATTAAAGGAAAATTTTCCTTCACTACCCCATATTTTTCCTGGATCAACAATATCAACAGCGTCTTTGGTCTCCAGGGAAATCACACCGCCAAGTGCACCGGAGCCGAACAGAGTTGAGGCACCACCACGCAACACTTCAACCTGCTTGAGAATGGCAGGATCCACGAAGAAGCGTCCACGGTGAACAAGATTAAAGTTTTGCCGCACGCCATCCGCCCGGATCACGATTTGTTCATCCTGAAAACCGCGAATGTTTGGCTCTTGGGCAATGCCACGTGGCCCTCCTTGTATGTTAAGACCAGGCACATCACCGATCAGCTCTTGATAGGTTGAAGGCTGACGTTGCAGGATCTCCTGCAAATCCGTAACGGTAGCAGCGTTTGGTGTTTCCAGCAGGCCGCGAGCATCCCGGCTGCTCCCAAAGACAGTGATCTCTGGAAGCTCCACTGGCGCGGGTTCCACTGGCGCGGGTTCCACTGGCGCGGGTTCCACTGGCGCGGGTTCCACTGAACCAATGCTCTGAGCCGAGGCAGAGCGATGAGCCATGCCCAGGGATTGAGATAGCAGCACAGCTGCGATCAGAGCAATGTTGGTGACACCACCGCGACACACTCGACCAGCCCCAAGGCGACAGGTAAGCCATGGCTGGAGACTGGTCATTGAAATCAATGCATTATGAAGATCAATGTTAATTGAAGCATAAGCCAATGACCTTAAAAAATAAAGCTTACTTATGCAGAGATCATATAATACACATCAGGATGATTTAAGATACCTCTGGCTTACTGGAAAAGCAAGTTCATAGTTTGACAAAGTGATATGCGTCTCATTGCTTCAATCACCAACAATGTGAAGTTATCTAAGAAATCTCTCAAAAATCTCGCATTCTCCGCATTCTCTCGCCGAGATCTATTGCTTTGCAAGGGCTGACTTGTGCTGATATGAAAGCTCAATTAAACAAATCACTTTTAATTGTATTATATGAAACATTCAATGGTATGATCAGTTATCTGTATTTGCATGATAAGATAACGTCAGATGCAACATTGACTACCTTCCCAGCCAGTCTTCGCTCCTTAGGATTATTTCATTGCTATGGAGCCTCTGAAAAACCTCCCATCCTCCACCTTCTCTCGACAAGATCCATTACGCTGCAAGGACGAACTTGTGACTCGGACCCTTTTCCCAGTGCTTTCCTATGCCAGCTGGTCTGGACGTCTGAAAATGTTGCTTGATTTTTCGAAGTGCCCTTAATTAAGTTAATGTTGACTATTCCTATACTATTTTCAATGATCGAACAGATTTCTGAATGGATTGAATTCGGGGGGCCAGTGCTGATTATTCTGGTCTGCATGTCAGTGATCGCACTCACTATCATTCTAGCAAAGCTGTGGCAGTTTCAATCTATTCAATTGAGTCGTCTAAAACCTATCCGTCAGGCTCTTGATCTTCATCTTGCTGGCAAATCTGACAAGGCTCTTGCCCTTATACAAGGTTCACGGAACCCTGCTGCTGCAACCTTGGCTCAGGCAATTCGAGGAAAAATACGACAACTTCCTGATGTGATAATACGCGAGGAGATTGAACGGTATAGTGATGATGTTCTTGAATCTCTTCATGGTGGTTTTAGGTTGCTGGAGATGATTGCTTCCCTAGCACCGCTGCTTGGCTTACTCGGCACCGTTCTGGGAATGATTGAGGCTTTTCGACAACTTGAGTTGTCTGGTAGTAACATTGATCCAGCAAGTCTCTCTGGAGGTATCTGGGAAGCACTTCTGACAACAGCAGCTGGATTAACAGTGGCAATTCCAGTTGTTGCTATTCTCAATCGACTGGAGCACCGTGTCGATCGCTTTGCCCGTATGATGACCAGTCTTGTCACACGGGTATTCACCCAAGACCTTTCTGCAGACTGGTTTGATCGGTCAGGTTCGTCTGCACAGGTCATGTCACCACAACCTGAACAACACCTAGGGGCCATGCCACCAGAGGAACTGGCGGCAAGCTACCAGCAGGGAGCAAGCCATGAAGCAATAAGAAGCCAGGGCCAGAAAGATTCAACAGATCCATGATGACAAATCGTTCTAAGGCTACCCGTACGCTGATCAGTCTGACTCCACTGATCGATATTGTATTCATATTGTTGATCTTCTTTATGCTCACTTCTAGTTTTTTGGATTGGCACATTATTGATCTTAATCTAGCAAGAAATTCCACAACAGCTGTGTCTAAAGAGGAGGATTCTCTGATGATCAAGATTGATCACGAGAATCTACATTTTGCTGGCGAAATAATCTCCCTTGAACAACTCAGCGAACAGCTTCATCAGCGCATGATCAACCAACCTGATCTGGCGATCCTTTTGCAACCTCTACAGGGTGTACCATTGCAAAAAGTTGTACAAGTAATGGATCTGGCGGTTGATGCTGGTGCGACACAATTAGCATTGCTAGGTAGAACATTTCCCTGAACTGCATTTTCTTGTCTTTTTATTCATGATCAGACGAACAACCAGCAAAAAATATGACGACCAGAAGATTCTACCCCTGATTAACGTTGTTTTTCTGTTGTTGATCTTCTTCATGGTCGCAGGACAACACCTGACAACGTCAGGTCAGCGTCAGTTCGAGCTTCCGAAGTCCTCCAGCAAGATCCCGATGGAGCCAGACGATCTGACCTTATCCATGGGGACGGACGGGGTTCTGGCTATCAACGGTGAGATCGTCGACAAGGCCGAGCTCAGCTCAGTTATTGCGGTGCACTGTTCGCCCAGCAATTGCGACACGTTGTCCATACGGCTTGAAGCTGAGGCCACAGCTTCGGCTGTGGCCGTGGTGGAGGTGATGGAGTTGTTGCATAAGGCCGGAGTCAGCAGTCTTCAGTTGCTGACGAGCAAGCAGGACAGCTGAATGCAAATCACGCAACAGCAGTGGGCAGGCGCCTTCTGCACAGCACTGGCTCTGCACTCAGTCCTGATTGCAAGCATGCTGCAATCAGGTGTACAGCTGCGGGCCAATAGCAGCACACCGTACATACCCATTAGGGTTTCGTTTGATCTTCATCGTGAACGGGCAGCCGCGGGTTCAGATCTGACGCCTCAGCCTGAAACAGTGTCAGCAACCGCCGCCATGGATCCACTGCCCGTTGATGCAGTTCAAGAGAGAGAACCACCTCCACCATCACCGCCAGTGCCAGTGGAGGCCACGCCAGTGGAACCCGCGCCAGTGGAGGCCAGCGCCACCACAATGTCACCCCCTGCAGACGGGCCATCCAGCTTGTCGAAGCCTTCGGATCAGGCTCAGGGGACCATTGAGGCAGCTGGCGCCAATCATCAACTGACCAGTCGTTGGCAAACTCCTGCAATGCCCAGCGCGCGTGATCGCTACGTCGCCGAACTCGCGTCCTGGCTTGCCAAGCACAAGCAGTATCCCCTACGAGCCCGGCAACGTCGCCAAGAAGGAATCGCACTGCTTTCCTTTGTGGTGGGTCGAAATGGACAGATCCATCGGCCAACGATCCGGCAGAGCTCCGGGTCAGCGCTGCTGGATCGAGCAGTGCTGGCGTTGCTCCAACGGGCCCAACCCCTACCAGCAATTCCAGATCAGCTCAACCAAGACAGTCTTGAAGTGGTTGTTCCCGTTCAGTTTCGGCTGCGCTGAGCAGACAAATGAAGGTCAGACCGACGTTCCGGCTGCGACACCGCTGCCTGCACCGCTTCAGCCGGTTTCACGGTTCCCTGGGTCGGAACCGCTTGACTGGGAAGCCCTTGACGAGACTTGAACTCGTGACCTCTCCCTTACCAAGGGAGTGCTCTACCGCTGAGCTACAAGGGCATGTGGTGGTGGGCCGGGTTGGATTTGAACCAACGTAGGCAGAGCCAGCGGATTTACAGTCCGCCCCCATTAACCACTCGGGCACCGACCCGAACCACATGGGAAGAACCTACCAGTCTGTGAGGGCGCTCTCGCCACCTGACAGGGCCGCCGATACGATCGCCACGGGCGCCTCCCCGCAATGCGGATCCTTGTGCTGCACGGACCCAATCTGAACCTGCTGGGCAGCCGTGAGCCCGCGCTCTACGGCTCGGACAGCCTGGCCAGCATCGACACCGCCCTACGGCAGCAGGCCGTAGCCATCGGGGTTGGCCTGAGCAGCTTTCAAAGCAACTGCGAGGGAGCACTGGTGGACCACATCCATGCTGAGCGGGACAGGACTGACGGGGTTCTGATCAATGCAGCCGCCTACACCCACAGCTCCATCGCCCTGCGCGACGCCCTGCTGGCCACGGCGCTGCCCTTCGTCGAGGTGCATCTCAGCAACACCCACGCCCGGGAATCCTTCCGCCATCGATCGTTGCTTGCAGACAAGGCCATCGGTGTGATCTGCGGGTTCGGCCCGGCCAGCTATCGCCTCGGCCTGGACGGGCTGGTGGAGGCACTGCGGACCAGGGGCGTGGTCTGAGGGCGTCCGCGCCCTGATCAGCTGCCACCGGGGTCGCAGCTGACGGGCCCCGCGTGCCCGCCTGGACGGTTGTGCGGTCGCTGGTGTCCTCCTGGCCGCTCTGCGCTGTCTGTCCCTGGCCCTGCGGGGCGCTGGGCATCGCCTTGAATGGGACCGGCACGCGTTCTCCCCGGCAGCCCAGTTGACCGTTCTGTCCACCACCGGCACTGAGTTGCCCGTCGCAAAGGATGTTCCGGAGAACAGCACCACGGCGATCCGCTGGCTCGCCACCCACAGTTCCAGAGCCTGGCTGGAGCTGGTGATGGCTCACCCGGAGCAGCTGCTGATCGACCATGCCCACTGCGAACGCAAAGCCGCCAGTGCCGCCATACGGCTGATGTTCACCTATCCAACCGACACGGAGCTGAGTGCCGCCCTCAGTCCCCTGGCCAGGGAGGAACTGGAGCACCATGAGTTGCTGCTGGGCTTGATGTCGCGGCGCGGCATTGCCCTGCGCCCGCTGGATGCCCCACCCTACGGGGCACGCCTCAGAACACTGATCCGCAGCAGGGAGCCGGAGCGCCTCCTGGACACACTGTTGGTGGCAGGTCTGATCGAGGCCCGCAGTCACGAGCGCATGGGGCTGCTGGCGCGCCATCTGGAAGACAGGGAACTGGCGGATCTCTATGCCGCACTGTTGGCCAGCGAGGCACGGCATTTCGGTCTCTACCGACTGCTGGCGGAGCTGCGCTTCCCCCGTGCCGCTGTGAATCAGCGTCTGGGGGAGCTGGCACAGGGCGAGGCGGCGATCCTGGCAAGGCTTCACCCGAAGCCACGCATGCACAGCTGAGTGACCCTGCACGGCCTGGTGAAGGCGCCGACATGGCGCCCCCGCTCCTGCCACCGCTGTGAAGCCTTCCTGCCAGAGGCGCCAGCGCGCGCCGCTGTGATCTAGACAGAGCAGACTGCCACGCTGACCTTTGGGACTGACCCACTGCCCGATCTGCTGGGGCCTGGCCCTGCTCAGCGTGGTGAGGGCCGGGCTGCATCTCGTTCTGCTGGCAAGGCTGTTGCTGAGCCCCTCCGCAGGGCAACAGGCCGGTCCCGTCCTCAACCTGTCCAGCTAGGGCATGGCCCGTCTCAGCATCATCGGTGTCGGCCCCGGCGATCCCGAGCTGATCACCGTCGCGGGCCTCAGGGCCCTGCAGGCTGCCCGGGTGGTGGCATACCCCGTGGCGCGGCCCGGTGCCGAGAGCATGGCCCGCACCATTGCCGCCCCCTGGATGCAGGCGGGTCAGCTGGAACTGCCGCTGCACCTGCCGATGACCGCAGCGGTGGAACCCCGCCAGCAGGGCTGGGCTGCTGCGGCCAGGGCACTGGCCGAGCAGGTGGGCGAGGGCGCTGACACCGCTCTGCTCTGTGAGGGTGATGTCTCCCTCTATGCCAGTGCCAGCTACCTGCTGCTGTCACTGCGGCAGCAACAGCAGCAAACGGAGCTGGAACTGCGGCTGATCCCCGGCGTCACCTCCCTGGCCGCCGCCGCCGCCGCCGCTCACTGGCCCCTGGCATTGCAGCAGCAGGCCATGTTGGTGGCGCCCACCCCAGAGGCCCCTGAGGCGCTGCTGGACCTGCTGAGCCGGGCTGAGGTGCTGGTGCTGCTCAAGCTGCACCATCGCTGGACGTGGGTGCGGCCGCTGCTGGAGCGACAAGGCTTGCTGGACAAGACCCTGGTGGCCCAGCGGCTGGGTTGGCCGGATCAGACCATCGTGCCAGCGCGGGCACTGCGGGCCGTCAGCTGCTCCTATTTCTCCCTGTTGCTGATCCGTTGCTGCTGGCCCACTGTGATGCCTCACCCCCTGGGAGCCGAAGCTGCCCCGGCATCCCTATGAGGAAGCGCCCGGACACCCGGTCGCAGGGGGATCACGGCAGGGCGTTCATCGATCGCCACCATGAGATGACCCACCATGGGATCACATCGGTCCCATCGCCATGGCTGCTGCATCCCAGCCACCCCCAGGCACAGCCTTTCCCCTTTCGGAAGCCCTGCTGCAGGTGGTGCTTGAGGACCGCGTCAGCGATCGCTTCGTGAATGAACTGCTGTGGTCCCACCTGGGCTATCTGCCCCAGCCGGAGGGAACCGACTGGCCGGCGGCTACCACGACTCCGGCGTACTGGCGCGAAGCCTTTCCCACAGCACCGGATTTCATCCGCCACCGCCATCCATCCATCCACCTCACCCGCTCCATTGCCAGGTCGCACAAGCAGTTGCTGAAGGAGCAGCTTGGCTTTGCCGGCTACAGGCTCGGCGAGCTCTACCCCCGCCGTACCCGGCGGGCCACGGCGGTGAACTGGTTGCTGGCCCGGCTGGCGGAACGGGGGGAACCACTGCCGCTGGAGGGCCCCCTGCCACCGTTGCGGCAGCCACCTGCCGATCCCAGCCTGGGGGATGATGGTGTGGCTGTCGGCAACTGACGCGTGGGTCCGGACTGCGCCACAGCCCGGCAGCATGGGGTTATCAGGCCTTGGAAGTACCAGCCAGGCATGGCAGCAGCGGACCGGTGGCCACCTACGGTCAGGTCAGGCCACGACCGAAGCGGCTGATCGCTCCCCCGAAGCGCTTCCTCTTCGCCGTGTCTTCGTCTTCGCGGCATCTGCACCGCCCTCACCCGTGCCACTTCCCGTCGTTGCTGTCATCGGTCGTCCCAACGTGGGCAAGTCCACACTGGTGAATCGGCTTGCCAGCAGCCGCGAAGCGATCGTGCACGATGTGCCCGGGATCACCCGGGACCGCACCTATCAGAGCGCCAGCTGGGCCGGCAGGGAGTTCCGTGTGGTGGATACCGGCGGGCTGGTGTTCGACGATGACAGTGCCTTTCTGCCCGAGATCCGTGAGCAGGCGGAGCTGGCCATGGTGGAAGCCTGTGCCGCCGTGATGGTGGTGGATGGCCAGACTGGCCTCACCGCTGCCGACGAGGCCATCTCCTCCTGGTTGCGGGGACGGGGGACCCCGGTGCTGCTGGCCGTGAACAAGTGCGAGTCGATCCAGCTGGGTGCTGCCATGGCGGCAGAATTCTGGAAGCTGGGTCTGGGAGAGCCCCAGCCCATCTCCAGCATTCACGGGGTGGGAACCGGTGAGCTCCTAGACCGCCTGCTGCAGACATTCCCCACGCAAGCGGTGCCTGAACAGGTGGAGGCGATTCAGCTGGCCATCGTCGGCCGCCCCAATGTGGGCAAATCCAGCTTGCTCAATGCCATCTGCGGCGAGAAGCGAGCCATTGTCAGCGCCATTCGCGGCACCACCCGCGACTGCATCGACAGCGAGATCGAGCGCGAAGGCCAGCGCTGGAAACTGATCGACACCGCCGGCATCCGCCGCCGTCGCAGTGTCAGCTACGGAGCGGAGTTCTTCGGTATCAACCGCAGCTTCAAGGCGATCCAGCGCAGTGATGTGTGCATCCTCGTGCTGGATGCCCCGGAAGGGATCACCGAGCAGGATCAGCGGCTGGCCGGCCGCATTGCGGAAGAGGGCAGGTCCTGTGTTCTGGTGATCAACAAATGGGACACCGTCGAGAAGGACAGCCACACCATGGTGGCCATGGAGAAGACCCTGCGGGCAAAGCTCTATTTCCTTGACTGGGCCCCGATGCTGTTCACCTCGGCAAGGACGGGTCAGCGGGTGGAGCGGATCTTTGCGCTGGCTGCAGCTGCCGTAGACCAACATCGCCGCCGGGTGGCCACCAGCGTGGTCAATGAAGTGATCGGCGAGGCTCTGAGCTGGCGTTCACCACCCACCACCCGGGGAGGGCGTCAGGGACGTCTCTACTACAGCACCCAGGTGGCCAGCCAGCCGCCAAGTTTCACGCTCTTCGTCAACGATCCCAAGCTGTTTGGCGACAGCTATCGCCGCTATCTGGAGCGCCAGCTGCGGGAAGGGCTGGGGTTTGAGGGCACGCCATTGCGTCTGTTCTGGCGGGGCAAGTCTCAGCGGGAGATCGAGAAGAGCGCTCGCCGTGCCATGGGGGCGCGTGAAGGGCCCTCAGTCAACAGCAATGCCAGCGTGACCAGCAGCGATGAAGAGAGCTGAGTCGTCCCCGACCCACTGAGCTGACGAGCTGCCTCAGCGTCGTAGCTCCAGGTCCGTGAGCAGACCATCCCCTCCATCCAGATAGCCCTGCCAGCCACTGAATTCCCGCTGAAGAGCAACTGCATCGTGGAAGCGCCCGGCGCTCAGCAAGCGATCACCCCTGCGCCTGTTCCAGCTGCCTATGCTCTGGAGCAGGCTGATCAGGAGTGGATCCGGCCCGTGCTGGGCCATATGTCTGGCCACGTCATGAGGCATATGAGCTGGCGAGGTTAGTCGCGATCTTGGCATTGAAGCGCTTTTCCTCGACTCTCTTCACCATCCCAGGCTGTGCCATGACCCCTGATCCACCAGCGGGGTTGGCTGACCGACTGGTCGTGTGGGCCCATGGGCCGGCAGGTGGCTGCTGGCAGGCTTGGCACGACATGCGAGCGCTGGCCCAACGCCATGGATTGGTTACGCCAGCTTCCCCTGGGCCAGTACGTGGACGGTGAGAAGGGCTGGATCCGGCACCTCGATCCCCGCATCAAGTTCGCCTGGGCCCTGGCCTTTCTGATCACGCCGATCCTGGCCACGGCCCAATGGCGGCTGAGCCTGGTGGCCCTGCTGCTGCTGCTCACCGTGGCGTCCGGATTGCCTCCGCGCATCTGGTATCGCACGCTGATGCTGCTGATGGCGCTCTCACTGCTGGTGGCGGCGCTCTCCCTGCTGTTGCCAGCGAGTCGCACGCTTCCCCTGGCTGCCCAGCGGCCCGCAGCGGAGTGGCGCGATGGCACCAACGACCAGTCCCTGCGTCCCCAGTCGCCACCGGCTGGGGCCTGGGAGCTGCTGCGCTGGGGGCCGCTGCAGGCCGGGCCATTGAATATCGGTCCCCTTGTGGTGAACCGCGCCTCGGTCAAGCTGGCATTCAACAGCGGCACCTTGCTGTTCACGCTGGTGCACAGCGCCAACCTTCTGCTGCTGTCCACCCCAGCGGAGGAGCTGGCCTGGACCCTGGGCTGGGCCCTGACCCCCCTGGTGCGTTTCGGTCTGCCCGCGGAGGAGTTGGGCTTCACCCTGCTGCTGTCGCTCCGCTTCCTGCCTCTGGTGCAGGAGGAATTCCAGAACCTGGTGCGGTCGGTGGCCACCCGAGCCGTCAATTTCAGACAGCTGGGCTGGAAGGCGAGCTTTGCGCTGCTGCTGGCCAGCGGGGAACGTCTGCTGGCCAATGTGCTGCTGCGGGCGGATCAGGGGGCCGATGCCCTGATCGCAAGAGGTGGTCACCTGCTGTCCACCCGGCTGCTGCGGCCGATGCGGGACAGTCGCAGCTGGTTGAACGGGCTGGCACTGCTTCTGCTGGGCTTGCTGATGGGGCTGCGCTGGCAGCTCGGCTGGGCCTGAACACAGCATCCGGGCATCCCATGGACCTGCCCAACCCTTAAGGGAGCCGATCAAATCCTGGCGCGACAGGTCAGGAGGGAGAATGGTGGCGCATTGCTGCGTAAACGCCGCAGGCCATGGCTGCTGAGCACTACCTGAACCATCCCACCTTCGGCCTGCTCTATCGCGTCTGCCCAGCTGGGGAATCCCGCGATGTGTTCGCCAGCCTCTACGCCCAGCGCATCTTTTTTCTGGTCACCAGCCAGCCCACGGGGGTGAGCTTCGAGACCATTCCGTTGATGGATGCCCGTCACCTGGCGGAACAGAATCTCAGCCGGGCCCGCCGTGAAAGTCTGGAAAGCCATGCAGGTTGGCAGGATATCTTCAGCAAGACGTTCATCTGAATGCTGCTTCCCGTCGATCTCTGAGTCGCGGCGCCCGCCTGGCCGGCTTCAACCTCTGCAGTGGTGACCTCTGAACAAGACGGTGCCGAGACGATCAGCGCACGTCTTGCCGCCATCCATGCCCGCTTGCCGGCAGGAGTCACCCTGCTGGCGGTCAGCAAGGCCCAGCCCCTCGAAGCCCTGCAGCGGGCCTACGGGGCTGGCCAGGACTGCTTTGCCGAGAGCCGCCTGCAGGAGGCTCTGCCCAAGATCGCAGCGATGGGCCGCGAGCGGATCAGCTGGCATTTCATCGGCAGGCTCCAGTCCAACAAGGTGCGGCCGGTCGTGAAGGCCTTCGACTGGATCCATTCCATCGACAGTGCTGCCCTGCTGGAGCGCATCAGCCGCATTGCCGCTGAGGAGGGCCGCTGCCCGGAGGTGCTGCTGCAGGTGAAGCTGCGGAAGGATCCTGCCAAGGGGGGCTTTGCCCCCGATCTGCTGCACGCCGGTCTGAGCGCCTGGGCCAGGCTGCCGCATCTGCATCTGCGGGGGCTGATGACCATGGCGCCCCAGGGGCTGACAGCGCAGCAGCGGCAGGCGTTGTTTGGCGACTGCGCCACACTGGCCAGGGCGCTGCGCCAGCTGTTGCCAGCCACCGAGGCATCCCGGTTCGACCAGCTCTCGATGGGGATGAGCGGTGACTGGCCGGACGCTGTGCGTGCCGGCAGCACAGTGATCCGCATCGGCACCGGCATCTTCGGTCGTCGGCCGCTGATCAGCTGCACCTGAGCACGGCAGCGGCTGTGGAACGCTGCCACTGTCGCCCAGGTCAGTGAGGCCGAACGGGGACACCCTTATTCAGATTGGTCAAAACGGCTTGCGTTACCCGGCGGCTGCCGCTATTCAGGTGTGCGGGTTCTCAAACCCCTCTCTTCCCAATCGGTAGGGTGTCCGGTGTCTCTGATTGATCGCATCCGCGCTGTCGTTTCCGGTGAGGACTACGACCTCGAAGAGGGTCTCGACTATGACACCGATCAGCAGTCGGGCAACGGACCGTTACCGCCCGGGGGGCCCCTGAGCGAGCCCAGCGACTTCGATGAGCCCGTAGGCTTCGGCCCCCCCAATGTGATTGAAATGCCAGGTATCTCCAGTGGTGCAGCGGAGGTACTGGTGATGGAGCCCCGCAGTTTCGATGAGATGCCCAGCGCCATTCAGGCCCTGCGCGAGCGCAAGACGGTCATCCTCAACCTGACGATGATGGAGTCTGATCAGGCCCAGCGTGCCGTTGACTTCGTGGCTGGCGGCACGTTCGCCATTGACGGCCACCAGGAGCGTGTTGGCGAAAGCATTTTCCTGTTTGCGCCCAGCTGCGTGACGGTGACCACGTCCTCCTCCGAAGAACCAACCGCCAGCACCACCAGCATCAGTCGCAGCACCGCTGATAGCCGCCAAGGCGAGAGCAGCGCCCCCGCACCAGCCTGGAGCGAGGCAGGAGAGCATCTGGCCGGGGGGCTGTAGTCGCAGCCGTGTCCCGGGGTCGGCCTTCTGGTCCTGCCTCGCTCC
>SRMO01000054.1:66191-92597 GCA_004768415.1 Aphanocapsa feldmannii 277cV
TGCTGCAGCATGGGTTTTCACTGCAATCGCCACTGTGGCAGCGCGCTGGGGTGTTCTGGGGCTGGGACAGATGGCGCAGGCGTTGCTGAAACCTGCTCTGGCCAGCGGCGCGCTGCCCGCTGACCAGGTGGTGGCCTGCGTGCGCCGGCCTGAGCGGGCTGCGGCCCTCTCGGCGGAGTTTGGGGTTCCTGTGGGGATAGACCCTCGCCCAGTGGGTGCAGCGACCAATCTGCTGCTGGCCGTCAAGCCGCAGCAGCTGGAAGGCGTTGTGGAGCAGTTGAGCCGGGAGGGGGCGACAGCCCCGGGACTACTGGTTTCCATCCTGGCCGGGGTCAACCTGCAGCGGTTGCAGCGCAGCTTCCCCACACGCAGGTGTGTGCGCGCCATCCCCAACATGCCCTGCCGGATTCAGCAGGGGCTCACTGGCATCTGCTGGGGTGATGGGCTCTCGGCGGTCCAGCAGCAGAGGGTGCGGGATGTCTTCCAGTGTGTTGGCAGCATCGAGGAACTGAGCGAATCCCAGTGCGATGCCTTCCTGGCCCTGGCGAGCTCAGGCCCCGGCCTGGCTGCCGTTGTGGTGGAGGCCTTTGCCGATGGGGCCGTTGCCGCCGGGTTGCCACGGCAACAGGCCCTGGCCGTGACCAGGCGAATGCTGGCTGGCACCATGGCATTGCTGGACCAGGAAGATCTGCATCCAGCCGCCCTCAAGGATGCGGTCTGCAGTCCAGGCGGAGCCACCATCCTCGGTGTGGCTGTGCTGGAACGCAACGGCCTGCGGGGTGCCCTGATCGAAGCGATCCGCGCCACCACAGCCCGCAGTCGTGAACTGGCCTGAGCGGCGCGTCTGCCCTGCCCCTCAGCCGCTGTGGTCTTCGCTACCGCCGCTACCGCCCAGGCGGGGCTCCGTGCCGGCCAGCAGCCGCAGCATGTTGGCGCGGTGCCGCCAGACCACCAGGGCTGCGGTCAGCAGGGCCAGGCTGAGATAGGCCGGGGTGGCCGGCGCGGCGACAGCCATCAGCAAGGGCAGGGCCAGGGCAGCCGCCAGGCTGGCCAGCGACACGATCCGGAACAGACCGAGCAGAGCAGCGAAGACCCCCAGGCAGGCGAAGCCCACCGCAGGCACCAGCCCCAGCAGCATGCCAAGGCCGGTGGCCACGGCCTTGCCGCCGCGGAAGCCCAGCCACACCGGCCAGGTGTGGCCGGCCAGGGCCAGCAGGCCGGCCACCACCTCGAGCCAGGGGCCAGCTGACAGCTGGCGGGTCAGCAGCACAGCCACGCTGCCCTTCAGCACATCCGCCAGGAGCACCACCAGGGCCGCCCCCTTCCCCACGCTGCGCAACACATTGGTGGCACCAGTGGAGCCGGAGCCGCTCTGCCGCAGGTCAATCCCCTTGCACCACCAGCCGGCCAGCCAACCGGAGGGAATGGAGCCCAGCAGGTAGGCGAGCAGCAGGGTGATCGCAAGCATCAGTATCCGGCTTCATCCAGCGCCAACTCTCTGGCGTCAGCAGCGAAGGCCAGCCAGAGGGGGAATTGCAGCACCGGAATCTCCACCGCCTGCTCGGCGGCATCGACCACGATGAAAGGCAGTTCGCCCCGCTCCTCCAGGCGATCGGCCCGATCGATCAGTGCATCCGGGCGCTCGAACAGTCCGATGCCGCTGTTGGGGCCGAAGTCCTCGCGGCTGAGGCTGAGGCTGTCCTGCAGGCCACGGCGCCATTCCCCCAGCCGCTCCGGCCCACCCGCCAGCACCAGCGTCTGGAAGCGCTCGCCGTAGAGTTCGGTGAGAATGCTGATGGCTCCTGCCGTCACCAGCACATTGCGGCTGCGGTTGCCACTGCTGGCCTGGGCGCCACGACCATCCTGGGCCAGAAACCAGTCCTCCAGCCGTTCCAGATGGTCCTGGCCGAGGCTGCGACGCAGCTGCCAGGGTGGGGCGTAGGCATCGGGGGGGGCAGTGAACCCCGCCAGCAGGGAGCGGATCAGGGCTGCATCGCTGCCGAACAGTGCCCCCGCGGTACGGCTGGCCCCCTGATCCTCCTGATCCCCCCGCCGGGCTTCGGTGTCTGTCTGCTCCTCGGCATCCATCGGTGACGGCTGCACCACCACCCTGCGTGGGGACAGATTGAGGGCTTCGGCGCGATTGGCCAGCTCCTGCAGGGCACCCACCAGGTAGTCCTGGAAGCCCTGCACCCGCCGTGCCAGAGCGTCGGAGCTGCCGGCAAAATGGCTGGCGATCTCCTCCTCGAGCTTGTCGCGCCGCTGTTCGAGGACCGTGATCTCCGCTTCCAGCCTGCTGCGCTTCTGCCCCAGGTCCCGGAGGGCCAGGGAATAGAACCTATCGCCTGCTGCAGTCAAGCCTGGGGCGGCGCTGTCAGCAGGACCCGATGGTCCCTGGGGTGACGCAGTGGGGCTGGAGGGCTCGATCCCGCTGGCGGCTTCGGTGCTGGTAGGCGCTGAAGCCCCCAGCCGGGAACCAGCGGCCACGCTGTCTGCGGACTGGATGGGCTGGGGATCGGAGCGGAACTTGTTCACGAACTCAGTTCCTCAGGGGTCGTAGCCACGGCAGTCGTGCTGGCCTCCTGGCTGCGCTCCAGGGGCGGCACCCTGGCGTCCAGCTGGGCCATCAGCTGGTCTGCAGAGAAGAGCATGGGGACGAAGTGAATGCCCTTCGCCTCCCGGAAATAGAAGAGCACTGGCACACCTGGCCAGAAAAGCTTCCAGTCTTTCCAGTCCGGATAAGGGAAGCTGCGCAGCGTGGTCTCCCCACGGCGAAGCTCGAGGGCGCCGGCACTGAACACGATCCGCAGGCGCACACTCTGCAACAACAGCACCATGCCCAGCAGCTCCACGGTCCCTCCGGCCCAGAGGTTGCCTAGGCAGAGCAGGCCCCCAAGGGCAGTGGTCCCCAGGGGGACCCAGTACCTTGGAGCCAGCGTCAGCGGCTGCTCCACCGACAAGCTGCTGGGGCGGAAGGGTCTCGCTTCCACCGACCGGGAGATGCTGCCGGACATGGGGCCCGCTGATCCGCTGGAGGAATCCTAGGAAAGCTCTGGATGACCCAGAAGCCCATCTCCCCATCCATTCCAGATAGCAGGGTTCCAGGGCTCGGCTGAATGCCTTTCGTCGCTTGCCGAGGGTGTCCCCGGGCGTCCTGCCTGATGGGGATTCCCGCTTGCAGAGGAGTCAGGGGCCAGTTTCAACGGAACAGCAGGCTGGTCAAGGCCACATCGGTCAGGGCGATCAACACCAGGATCACCACCACGGCGCCGGTGGTGCTGCGACCGACCTCCTTCGGTCCGCCTTCCGTGGTGAGACCATAACCACAGGCCACCACCGCAATCAGCAGGCCGAACACCATTCCCTTGACAAGCATGGCCCTCACATCCGATGGCCACATCCAGCGGTAGACCGAGTCCCAGAACACCTGGGGGGGAATACCGAAGACGCTCTCGCAACTGATCCGGCCCGAAAAAATCCCCACCGCGAAGAAGGCCAGGGTCTGCACCGGGGTCATCACCAGCAGGGCCAGCAGGCGGGGAACCACCAGGTAATCCACCGGGTCCGTGCGCAGCATGGTGATCGCATCGATCTGCTCGGTGACCTTCATGGTGCCCAGCTGAGCCGCGTAGGAGGTGGCCACTTTTCCCGTGATCAACATGGCCGACAGGATCGGTGCCACCTCCCGCGACAGGCCGGCAGCCAGGATGCCCCCCACCTCACTGGCAGCACCCCGTTCCGTGAGCTCCGCGGCAATCTGCACGTTGAACACCGTCCCGGCCGCCATGCCCACCAGGACAACAATGGACAGGCTTTCGGGGCCGGCTTCCTGCATCATTTCCACCACGTCGTCGAGGCGGATGCGGCCGCGCATGATCGTTGCGATGGCCTGGCCGCCTATCAGGGCACTGGCGCAGAGGCGCTGAAGCCAGGGTGGTGAGCGCCAGGCAATGGGGCCCATGGGAGCACTGCTCGTGATTGGAGGCTAGGCAGATCAGGCAGCTTCCACTGCACGGGCGGCTCGCTCCGGCCAGCGGCGCATGACGATCAGCCCCAGAGCGATCAGCACGCCGGGAATGACGCTGATGCAGAGTCTGATGGTGGTCAGCGCCAGTGGGGTCTGGTCCAGGCCGAGATCGGCCACGTAGCCGCTGAATTCCAGGACAATGCCGAGAAAGAAGATGCCGAAGCCGATCCCCACCTTCTGCACCAGCACCATCCAGGCGGTATAGAGACCCGCCGGGCGATCCGGATCTGCATCGATGGCATCGGGCAGCAACGACCAGGGGATCAGGAAGGCTGTGGAGCCCCCAAGCCCCAGCAGGGTGATCGTCACCAGCAGGGTGATGGTGGCGAAGCTCGTTGCCGGACCGGCGAAGGGACCGTCGGCCAGATCCAGGGGCTGCAGCAGCAGGGCCAGCACCAGGGCGATGCCCCACAGGTAGACACCCCAGCGCAGGGCATGCACACGACCACGGCGTCTGGACACGTTGCTCCAGACCCAGAGCCCCGCCACAGCGGAGAGCTGAAACAGCATCGGCATCGCCAGGGCAAGGCTGCCCTGCAGGTGCAACACGACCCTCAGGTACACCAGCGAAACAGTCTGCATCAGCTGCAGGGCATACCAGAGCAGTAGATAGAGCATCAGCACCTTGCGGAAGCGGACATTGGTGGCAATGCGGAGCAACTGCACACGGATTCCTTCGGGTTGGTGGACCGGACGGGCACTGTGGCTGACATAGGGGCTCAGACCCCAGGCACAGGCCAGCCCTGTCAGGGCCACGAGCAGGCCACCGGTGAGGCCCAGGCGCAGGTAACCGTCAGCACCGGCGCTGACGAAACGAAAGGCCAGCAGCAAGCCGATGAAGCCGGCCAGGAGCGAACCGCTGAAACGCGCCGCATTGAGCCTGGTGCGCACGTTGGTGTGGGGTGACAACTCCGTGGACAGAGCGGCGTAGGGGAGATTCACCGCGGTGTAGGCCGTCATCATCGCCACTGCCATCACCACGTAATAGAGCAGCCGCTGGTGGATCCCCCCCGGTGGCACCCACCACATCGCGCCGAAACAGAGACCGAGGGGAATCACGCCGAGAGCAATCCAGGGCAGGCGTGGACCCCAGCGGCTGTGGGTGTGATCGCTGAGCCAGCCGATCAGCGGATCGTTGAAGCCATCCCACACCTTGAGCACCATCAGGACCGTGCCTGCCAGTCCTGCCGAAAGCCCTGCGAACTCGGTGAAGAAGGGGAAGAGGTAGAAGCCCTGGACCGTTGCCGCCAGACCTGTGCCAGCGTCCCCGAGGCCATAGGAGAAGAGGAGCCGCGCGGGGAGTTTTGCAGCCAAGGGGTGTGAGCGGCGACGCCAAAATTGTGAAGCATGGGTCCAGTTCCCTGGCTCAACCCTCGCTTCTCAGGCTCCACGGCTGGCAGGCCTTGAGGGTGGCCCCAAGTGAGAAACGGTCTATCCTTCTTCTGGAGCCCGCTCACCTTCCCTGATGCGGGCATACCTGATGCGGGCATAGTTTAGTGGTAAAACCTCAGCCTTCCAAGCTGATGATGGGGGTTCGATTCCCCTTGCCCGCTTCCTTCATCACATGAAGCATGTACTCGGTGCAATGGCAGCGCCCACCCTGCCCCAGAGCGCCAAGCAGTTAGGCCATGGTGCGAGCCATCCCGGATCCCAGGTGGCGTTTTGCCTTTCAGCTTATGGCGGTCTATGGCCTGCGCCCTGAGGAGCTGCAGCATCTGCAGCTGCGCCAGGGGCGGCTCTGGTGTCTCTATGAAAAGGTCGCTTCCCGCGGCAAGACCCGGCCTCGCGCTAGGGCTGCCAGGCACCTCGAACAGCAGAAAGTGGTATAGGAGCCTCCTGCTGCTCTTGTCAGTACGGCAGACTGCGTCGGCTCCAGCCGGTGAGTGTGGCTTCGATGGTTTCGCTGTGCCACTGGAGCGGTCCCCTGCCCTGGGTGCAGCCCCAGCGTCGGAAGTGCTTGTCCGGCCGGAGCACACCCCGCAGCCGGAGTTGCCGCAGGGTTTCCCTGGTCATGCCCAGCATCTCGCAGGTTTGGGCGGTGGTGAGCCAGACCCGCGGCCGGCCGGTCGATGGGGAACGTTCCATCAGCCCTGCTCCTGCACGGTGTTCACCACGGCGGAGTTCCACCGGAGGATCCGCTGACCGCTGTGGCTGTAGTTGTGGCGGCCCTGGGCAGTGAAGTGCACCGGAGCGGAATCGCTGCTGTTCAAGCGACTCACGGCCTGAGCCATCGGACAAAGCCGAATCAGCGGAATCGGCAGAGGGCTTGACGCCATTGTCCAGAACTGCCACCTTCTCAGGCTCTGGAGCCCTGACGATTGAAGATGAAGCCACGGGAATGCCCAGCAGCATGGCCAGCATCCAGCCAGCGGCCTGGAGCAGGTCGTCGACCTCGTCGGCCCACTCCTCGCTTCTGAGCTCCGCACCGGCGGTGTGCATGACGGTGATCCGGAGCTTGCGCCTCCCCTGCTCGCTCAGCAGCTGTGCCGACCAGCCGACCCCCTGGCGGAACAGCGGCCGTGCCGCCTCGCTGACCGCAGCCAGATCGAGCCGGCTGATCGCTGCCACCCTGACCTGGAATGCCGCCAGGGCACGGGTCAGCTGTTGCTCCGCTGCAACGCGGTCCTGGCAGGCGCCGACCACGTCGTCGCCTGCGTCATGGCATTGAAGATCCGGATCCATGGAAGAGATGTCCGGGCCATTGTCCGTTGACCGACATCTTGTTGGCTTTCTAAGCACAGCTTTAAGTTAGTGGGCTTTATTTTTCTGACCGGCTAGATCGGGGCCTGCCTGTTCGCTGCCCCTGCGGGCCGCCTCTTCCCACTGATCCAGCCACTGTCCGGGCCGGTAGAGGCTTTCTTCCAGCCACAGGCTTCTCAGCTCCTCGGGGCTGTAGTCCCCGAAACCGGTCAGCACGGCATAGAACCTTCGGCGCTGCTCCTCGCCGGCCTGGCTGACGAGGGCATCCATCGCCTCACCGGGATCCAGGCCGCAGTCCTCGACGACGCGGCGCAACTGGTGACGCCATCTGGCGGAGAGTTCCGTGGCCTTGCGCTGGCGGATTGTCGGCGCCGGGGTGGTGCGGAACGCATCCGGTACCGCACGCAGCCCGGAGTAGCAGGCCCAGAACTCAAGCGGCCCCCAGACAGGACAAGCCTCGTCGCCCAGGGGCATGGCAGGCTTCAGTTTCTCCTCGATGAGCGGACCCCGGACATTGCCCCAGTCCTTGGCGGCGATGCGGCGGTTCACCTCCCAGAGCTGCCAGAAGGCCTTCTGCCTGAGCTCACCGGCCTTGCCCTGCTCGATCACGGAAAGGTTGCCGTAGGAGATCGCCTCGAAACCTGCCTCCTTTGCCCAGTTGCAGACGGTGTACTGGGTCCAGCCATTGCCTCTTCTCCAGTTGAGGAGCATGCGCCCGAAGGCTCTGCGGTCCCCCTCCTGTCGCTCGACCAGTTCCGCATAGGTGATGGTGTGCACGTCCCGCCTCCCGGCTTTTCGGCGACATGCTACGCCAGACTTGTCATGCACAGCCAGAGTCCCCTATGGCTTGCCATGACCATCGGCTGTGCTACCGAGCACCTCCGGGAGCTGCTTGACCTGTTCCCCTGATGGCCCTGGCCGGCCGGGCCTGTGGGCGGCGACTGTCCGCACCGGTGTGCAGTGGTGGAGGTGGACCTGGCCCAGCCGCTTGATCCGCAGCTGCAGTTCTGCCGCATCCATCAGCGACAGAGCGGCATCGGTCTGGCCATTGCGAGCGAATGCTCGGCATCCTCGACCGAGCGGCAGATCGCTGCGACTCCACCGAACCGCTGCACCAGCTGCAGATAGCTCTCCTGCTCCGGGCGGATGGCCCCTTGGGGCGCCTTGACCTCGATGGCGACGAACTGGCCGATGTGCTGGCCCACCATGGCCGTTGTGACCTTGACGCTGCGCAGACCGATCAGGTCGCTGCTTCCCTTGCAGAGCCCGAAACGCACCAGCCGGCCCTGCCTGTCGATCAGTCCGCCGGTGTTGTTGCGCCAGAGCCTGGTGGTGCCGCGCCCCCAGGCCAGGCAGATGGAGGAGGCTCCACCAGGAAGGTGGCGGCCGTGTCCACCGAACGGGATTCGGCCAACGAACAGGTGCAGGAACTGCGCAAGGAATGTCTGATGGAACGCGCCTTCTCGGAAGCGGAGGGCCGCAGCGGTGGCGCCAGCCGCGGCACCTTCGAACCGATGCGGCCTTCACCGGTTCCCGCCCGCGGTGTGGATTGCCGGTCGGGACGCGGAAGAGCTGTACCTGACAGCCGTCAGCGAGGCCGAGCTACTCTGCGGCGTCGCCATCGTGCCGGTGGGCAGAAGGCGAAATGAACTCGAGGTCGCCATGCTCCGACAGCCCGACACCGGCTTCGCGGAACGGATTCCGCCGTTCGACAGCGCTGCGGCGCGAGACTACGCGGACATCGCGGCAGGCCGGCGTTCCGCCGGACGTCCCATCGCCCCGGCGGACTGCCAGATCGCGACGATCGCACGGTGCCGCAGCATGGCCGTCGCGACGCACAACCTCCGGGATTTCGGGGACATCGGCATCGAGGTCATCGATCCCTGGACGGCGGCATCGAGGAACGCGACCGAAGCCTGGGTGCGCCAGGATCACTGCGCTGGCCGCGGACGCGGATCGAGATCTGGCCGACAGCTCAGGCGTCCGATTCAGGTACGCGCTGCCGGATGGCACGCAGGCTCACGGCGTGCACGGCGACCGGTGCAGCAAGTCGGCGGCGGCACTGAAGTTCAGTCGGGCGGCAAGGCGAAGCAGGGCACCGCGTGAATGGTGAAATGGCCAGCGGCTCGTCGGACCCCGGCGAGGCCACGTTGCGGGATGGCGTCCCATTCCGGCCGACCTGCCTTTCTCTCGATCTCGAGGTCGGCAAAGACAACCGGATTCGTGCCCTGGGGGCGGTGCGCGGGGATACCGGCTACAGCACAACGCATTCGGGCGGCGATCTGGCCGCCGCGCTGGCGAAACTCGACGATTTCGCCGACGGCGCGTCCTTCCTGCTGGGACACAATCTGATCAGCTTCGACCTGCCCCATCTGAGAGCGGCAAAGCCGGACCTCCGGCTGCTGAGACTTCCGGCGGTGGATACGCTGCGTCTCAGCCCG
Source organism: Aphanocapsa feldmannii 277cV (assembly GCA_004768415.1). Taxonomy (GTDB): domain Bacteria; phylum Cyanobacteriota; class Cyanobacteriia; order PCC-6307; family Cyanobiaceae; genus Aphanocapsa_A; species Aphanocapsa_A feldmannii. Next base: position 75,360 of record SRMO01000054.1, read on the forward strand.
CTCGCCTTCCCCCGCAACCCCTATCACAGCCTCGTCAAGCACTATCAGGACGGCGGTCTCAAACATGGCCGGCTGAACGATCCCGAGCTCGACTCCCGCCTGGCCCTGAAGCTCTTCGGCGACGAGCGCGAGGCGCTGGCGAAGGCCGCACCGGATCTGCTTGCTGCCTGGCATTGGCTCTGTACGCCGGAGCCCACCGGCGTGGACCGTGCCTTGGACGGGTTCTTCCAGCAGGTTCGGCAGGCCCGTCGTCCGTCGCGGGACGAGGCCACGGCAGCGATCGGACGGCGGCTGGACAATGCCGCCTGTGCAACCCGGGCACGCGAGGTCGTCGCGGATGCGCTGACATTCGCCTGGCCGTTGGCCTATGCCCTGGCATGGCTGTCGGTGGCGGGCGGCAATTCGGTGATGCCACCCTGGGTGCGCCACCAGTTTCCGGAGGCAGGCCGAATCGTGCGGCGCCTCAGGGATACCGCCTGCACCGATCCGTCCTGCAGCTGGTGCCGGGAATTCCATGACGCGGCCAAGGAGCTGAAACGTTGGTTCGGCTATGACGGCTTTCGTCCCGAACCGGCGGACGACGCAGGCAGGTCGATGCAACAGGTCATCGTCGAGGAGGCGATGGCAGGACGGCACGCGCTCGGGATTCTGCCCACCGGCACGGGGAAGTCGCTCTGCTACCAGGTCCCCGCGCTCTCGCGCTATGACAGGACCGGTGCACTGACGGTCGTGATATCGCCCCTGGTCGCGCTGATGGCCGATCAGGTGGCCGGTCTGGAAGAGCGCGGTATCGGCTGCTGCGTCACCATCAACGGGCTGCTGTCGATGCCGGAGCGTGCCGATGCCCTGGACCGGATCCGGCTGGGCGACGCTGGCATTCTGCTGATTGCGCCGGAGCAGCTGCGCTCCCGCTCACTGCGGCGCGCGCTCGACCAGCGCAGGATCGGCGCCTGGGTGTTGGACGAGGCGCATTGCCTGTCGCGCTGGGGGCACGACTTTCGGCCCGACTACCGCTATGTCGGGCGTTTCATCCGTGAAAAGGCGGGGGCCGGGCCCGTGCCTCCGGTTCTGTGCCTGACCGCGACCGCCAAGCCCGATGTCGTGGAGGACATCACCCAGCATTTCCGGGACGGGCTCGGCATCGAGCTCACCGTCTTTGACGGTGGGGCCGAGCGCGCCAATCTCGGCTTCGAGGTGATCCCGACCACGGGAGGCGAGAAGTTCTCGGACATCTTTCAGGTCCTGACGTCACATCTGCCGCCCGATATGGCGGGCGGCGCCATCGTCTACTGCGCGACGCGGCAGCAGAGCGAGGACATCGCCGAATACCTCCAGCGGAAGGGGATTGCCGCCGATCGTTTCCACGCGGGTCTGTCTCCGGAGATCAAGAAGGACGTCCAGCGGCGCTTCATTGCCGGTGAGTTGCGCGTGATCGCGGCGACCAACGCCTTCGGCATGGGGATCGACAAGCCGGACGTGCGGCTGGTCATCCACGCCGACATACCGGGATCTCTGGAGAATTACCTGCAGGAGGCTGGCCGGGCCGGACGCGACCGCGACCCGGCGCGTTGCGTCCTTCTCTACGCGACGGACGATGTCGAACGGCAATTCGGCATGTCGGCGCGCTCACGGCTGAGCCGCGAGGAGATCCACGGGATCCTGAGGGCGCTGCGCAATCTCGACCGCAAGAAACGCTTCGGCGGCGACGTGGTGGTGACCACGGGAGAGATCCTCGGCGAGGACGAGGGGAACCGGTTCCAACGCGACTCCATGACCGATGACACCCGGGTGCGCACCGCCGTCGCATGGCTGGAGGAATCCCGACTCCTGACCCGGGAGGAGAACGTCGTCCAGGTGTTCCCGTCCTCGTTGCAGGTGGGTTCACTCGATGAGGCGAAACGGCGGCTCGCCAACGCAGGGATCAAGAAGGTGTATCACAGGCAGCTGCTGCGCATCGCGGAAGCGTTGATCGGTGCGGGCGCCGACGAGGGGGTCAGCACCGACCACCTCATGGGGGTTTCGGGATTGAGTCCCGAAGGCGTGCGGGGTGCCCTGTACGACCTAGAGCGGTTCGGCATCGCAAGCAACGACACCGCGCTGACCGCCTTCGTCCACACCGGCGTGAACCGCTCGTCGCGGAAGCGCCTCGAAGAGGCAGCCGCGTTGGAAACCGCCCTCATCGCCCTCATGCGGGAGGGCGATCCCGACATCGGCAAGGGAGACAGTGCGTCGCTTCATCTGCGCCTCGCCGCCCAGGTGCTGCGGGATGGAGGTCTGGTCGAGCCGCTGCCTGAACGTCTGTTTCGCATCGTCCGGAGCATCGCCTTCGACGGCCGCGGCGAGGACAAGGGCGCCACGGGCAGCCTCACGGTCCGCAAGCGCGACGCGGAGACCGTGCGGGTCACGCTGCACCGCGAATGGGGGACGCTGGAGAAGACCGCCGGCATACGCCGGGAGGCCGCCGGCCGCCTGCTCGAACACCTGCTGGGCTGCCTGCCTGCCGGAAGCCGCGGAACCGATCTTCTGGCCGAGACCACCCTCGGGAAGCTCCTGCAGGCGATCGAGTCCGACCGGGCCCTGAAGAGCGAGGTCCGGCACCCGACCAAGCTGCTGGACCGGGCCCTGCTCTGGCTGCACGAACAGGAGGTGCTCCGACTGAACAAGGGACTGGCGGTGTTCCGCCCGGCCATGACGATCCGGCTGGAGCAGCAGGAACGGCGGGGGTTTTCGAGAACGGACTTCGATTCCCTTGCGCTTCACTACAAGGGTCAGGTGCTGCAGATCCACGTCATGGTGGAGTTCGCCGAGCGCGGGCTCGCCGCCATGGGCGATGCGCTGCGCCTGGCAATGGACTATTTCGCACTGGGGGAAGACAAGTTTCTGGCCCGCTGGCTGCCTGGGCGGGACCGGGAGATCGGCCGGCAGACGACGCCGGCGTCCTGGCGGGCCATCGTGGAAAGCCTGAAGAACCCCGTCCAGCAGCGCATCGTCGCCGATGATCGGGAACGGACCAACGTGCTGGTGCTCGCGGGCCCCGGTTCGGGCAAGACGCGCGTTCTGGTACACCGCATCGCCTGGCTGATCCGCATCAGGCGGGAGAACGCGCGGGGCATCCTTGCGCTCGCCTACAACCGTCACGCCGCCGTCGATATCCGCCGCCGGCTCGCGGAGATGATCGGCGACGAGGCGCGCGGCGTGACGGTGCTCACCTGCCACGCGCTTGCCATGCGCCTGGTGGGCAAGAGCTTCGCCGGCCAGTCGGAGCGCCCGGACAACGCGATGTTCAGGGACGTTATGCACCACGCCGTCGCACTGCTCCGTGGCGAGGAGCTGTCGCCGGAAGAAGCGGACGACCGCCGCGACCGCCTGCTCGCCGGCTTCCGGTGGATTCTCGTGGACGAATACCAGGATGTCGCTCTTGATCAATACGAACTGATTTCGGCCCTCGCCGGCCGGACGCTGGAAGACGACGCGGGCAAGCTCACACTGTTCGCTGTCGGCGACGACGATCAGAACATCTATGCCTTCAACGGCGCGTCGGTGGCGTTCATCCGGCGTTTCGAGGCCGACTATGGACCGAAGCCCGTTTTCCTGACCGCCAACTACCGCTCGACGGCCAACATCGTGGCCGCGGCCAACGCGGTGATCGAACCTGCGCAGAGCCGCATGAAAGCGGGGCATCCCATCCAGGTCGACCGCGCCCGTGCAAAGGATCGGCCGGGCGGAGAGTGGACGGCGCTCGATCCGGTCTCGCACGGGAAGGTGCAGATCCTGCCGGCCGGCGGCGATCCGGTCCAGCAGGCGCGGGCCGTCATGGCGGAACTCCTTCGTCTCTCCGAGCTCGCGCCGGATTGGAACTGGTCGCGCTGCGCGGTGATCGCGCGCGAGTGGGAGTACCTGGTTCCCGTGCGGGCATTCTGCGAGGCGCACGAGATGGCGGGGCGAATTCGGGTGCAGATGGCGAACGAGGAGATCCCGAATGTCCGGCAGCTCCGGGAAACCCGGGCGTTCGTGGAATGGCTGCGCCAGCGTGAACCGCGGATCGTCGATGGCGCGGCCCTGGGCGCCTGGGTGGAGGCGCAGCCCTCCGATCCCTGGCACGAGCTGCTGCGCCAGGCCGTCGAGGAACATGGGCTGGACACGGGCGGCGGTGAAACCCCGGTGGATCATTTCATCGAGTGGCTGGCCGAGTGGGGCCGGGATATCCGCCGGCGCCAACGGGGACTGCTGCTGCTCACCGCCCATCGCGCCAAGGGGCTGGAATTCGATCATGTGGCGGTTCTGGACGGCGGCTGGGAGCGCGCAGGCCGCAACGAGGATCCCGACGCGCCGCGCCGTCTCTACTACGTCGCCATGACCCGGGCGCGGCAAACGCTCGGGCTCGCGAGCCTCAACGGTTCCCGTGGCTTCCAGGCAGAACTGGTCGATCATGCCGTCACGATCCGACGTGAAGCTGCCGAGCTTCCGCCGTGCCCGGAGGCGGTGCAGTACCGCCATGTCCGGGCGACCCTGAAGGATGTCCATCTGGGATTCGCCGGACGCCAGCCAGTCCACAGTCCGATACACCGCGCCATCGCCGCGTTGTCAATCGGCGATCCCCTGGGCGTGAGGCCGAGGAAGGGCGGACCCTGGGAGTTGCTGGACAGGGACGGCCGGGCTGTCGGCCGCCTCGCCAGGTCGTTCAGGCCGCCGTCCGGGATGCGTTGCCGGTTGGCAAACGTGTTCGCCGTGGTGGGCCGGAGCCGTGAGCTGTCGGAGCCGGAATACCGAAACGCCATGAAATGCGACACCTGGGAGGTGGTCCTTCCCGAGCTGGTGTTCGAGCCAGACCGGTGAGCCGCCGAGGTGGGCCACGTTGCCACCGACGACCAAATTCAGGGCGGCTCGAAAAATCAAGCAACCTTGCACTGCGGGATGGCCTGTTGCCATGAAGGCACCTGTAGTGGCAAGGGATTGTGTGAGCCGGCAGGGCTGTTCAGACGAAAAAGAGGCATTTTCGAGGTGCCCTTGAGTGCCAGCCTGGTCATCAGGGGGCTATGCTGGGGCCGTAGTGGCACACGGCTGCGCAAGCAGCAAACAGAGAGGAGGTGGCAATGAAAGGGAATGCAGTTGGCGCAGTCTCGGCAGCGGTTGCATTGTTGCCCTTGCTTGCTGGACAGGTTCATGCCGGCTCCTGCGAAGGCAGCAACAGAGTGAGGCACAAGGACGCCCAATGCCTGCATGCCAAATGGGATAACGACACAAACTGGCTGAGCCATGGCAAAGTCGAAGCCAGGAATGAATGTCCGGAATACGGAACAGTAGTCGCTAAGGTCGATATCAAGAATTTCAGAGATGAAACATGGCATTTAGATGATGGAGAGACAAAGAAACACAACACCCAAATATATAATGTCAGACATGTTTACTGCTGTAAGGACTTGAGCGATATCTGCAACAAGTCTGATCGGCTGAACGAAGATGGATGCCGTGCCCAATTCTCCCATAGCTCCGCAGACAATCAATGCAGGAATGTCTCCGCTAGCGTCAATGACAACGAAGAGTGTGTGATCACTGCAGAGTGTCGGATTAGTAGAGATCTAGATCTATGGGATTCGGATACAATCACCGCTAGCTGGCCCGATACCCGTAATATTGTCAATTGTGGCGGTAATCTGCGCCTCAACTATTGTGGCTGGTAGAGAGCGCGGGCTAGGGAACCTCTGGAAAATCCCGCATTCTCCGCGTTCTCTCGCTGAGATCCATTGCGCTGCAAGACCGATATCCCGCCTGGCACCAATTTTCCAGAGCTTCCCTAGCTTAACAGCGCCGGTGTTTTGATGCCCCGCTGCTTCAGACAGCTGCCCAGAGACCAGATTTCAATCCTCATGGTCGAGCTCTGCTCCAATGTTGAGGCTGCTGCTGTGGCTGAAAATAGGATTTCGCTAAGCTGAAGGCATCCAGTCCCACCTTGGCGCCGATCAAGCGACCTGGAATGTCGTCTGCCGGCGGATGGATGCCTCCCCAGATACGCGACAGGCTGCACTGGTCGGCAGCGTCGCGGTAGGTGGCCCATTGAAGGGTCATGTCCACGGAGGGGCCGCGCTCGAACACCAGAAAGTCGTTCGCGGTGATTTCGAACTCGCTCATACCTCCGGGGAAAAAGGGATTGCCGGTCAGCGCAGTCAGCACCTCCGCGGCCGCCCGCGAATAGGTGGAATGGCCGGACACGTAACCGGCGAACGGCGGCGTCACGAAGGATGGCCGCTGATACGGCCACCAGTCGTCGGCAAGAATCCAGCCGACGCCAGCCATATCGGTGGCAGGATCGTCCACGGCAAGAGGACCCCGCCATGCCCACAGCTTGATCCCGCCTACATATTCGTCGTATTCACCCGCGAGAGGGTCGTCAGGGCCGACCAGCTCGATGAAACCCTCGACCAGCGGGATGCCGTCGGGGGACCAGGAGGGAAGCGCCGGATCACTCGATTGCCCGCGGCTGGCCATGGCCCGCAAGGCTGAGATCGGCCGAACATAGTCATACCAACCTTTGATCCCCCAGGAGGCGATGGCGGCGTCATGCATGGCCCCTCCCAGGCTGAAGTAGGCCTTGACATCCCATTCCAGGGGGTCGAGTTCGGGGCCAACGCTGCCGAGACGCCTGACATGCAGGTCATGGTCATTCACCGTGTTCAGGATCGTGAACCAGTGCCCCGGAGGTGTTTCCGAGTCGGGTCCGTCGGCCCAGAACTCCGCCAGCACGCGCACATAGTCCCCCCGTGGCACGACCTGTGGCTCATAGGCTTTGCCTGTGGCCGGATTGATCTTGTGGCCCGGGCCGTTTGCGCTGGAGTTGTAGAAATCGATATGTTCCTGAAACGTGCGGGGCAAGGCACCGATGTTGCCGATGCTGGACGGCGAGATGTCGATCATCACGCCATCCTCCGGTGACAAGTGTGACGACCACAGCGCAACCAGGGAAAAGCCCCATTTGTGGAGTTCTGCAAAGGGACCGCGCAAGCCCGGCGGTGGCCCTGGGTCGTGATAGACGTAATAATCGCCACCGTCCCGCTCATGAACGGTGAGGTCGTCTCCGGTCAAGGCAAACGGTGCCACCCGACCCCATTCGGGCGTCACGAAATCGAGAGCGCCGCTCTCACTGATGAAGCCGGATTGATCCACAAAATTCAGCAGTGACAACGGTTGCCAGCGATCAGGATAGTCCAGGTCGGAATTGCCAGGATCATACGGTTCCATGGAGGCATTGACCGGCTTGTAATACATTGATTGGTAATCATTCGCTTCGTTCGAACCATCTGTCAGGCCACGGGCAATATAGAAGTCACCTATGCATACACCCAGCTGCGCAGCCGGCGTGATTTCCGTATCTGCGAATGGACTATCGCTTCCGTAGGCATAACCCAGGGAGGACATCAAGATATCGGCATTCTTGCGGGTACCAGAGGCTGTCGGTGAGTGTCGGAAACGATGCTGGACAATGCGCCAGGCGGCATGGCTAACGGCTTCCTCCTGTGCGGCGCTCCTGGCATCGCCAGCGGGAGGGATTCCCGAGGGAATGCACGGCGTGTCGGCATCGCCGAGCAAGTAGGGAGTGGCGGATTCGGAATACACCGCCCAGGCGTCATACATTGCTGCCGAGAGGTGAAACAAGTTACGGGCATGGATCGTCGGACGGGCGAAATCGTTGCGGATTGCCTGCAGCATCACCTCCATCCAGCGTCTCGCCACCGAGACGCCTGGCTCGGACGCGAGCGGGCCGGGCAGGAAATGGGCGAACACCGTCACCGGGTTTGCCGGCATCGTGAAGCTGGTTTCGGCTGAACGGTCATCGCCGAACACGCCTCCTCCTTCGCTGGTCCAGTGGCTGAAGCGATAGTTTTTTCTAGGCTCAGCCGCCCGGATCGAGACCGTCGCCCCTTGGTCATGGAGACCCCCGCCGGATCCGTCGACCACGCTGAGTGCAAAACCGTCGGGCACCGGTTGGCGGATGGTCAGACGTCGGTCGGCAATGACGTTCTCCAGCCGGCTGACCTGGTTGCCGGGACCGGGCCAGCGCACCTCGATCACACTCGCCATCTGGTCTCGGCCGAGACCGAAGTGCAGAACCGCAGGGGCCTGGGACAGGTATGCGCTGCCGAGCCGCATCTCCTGCATGTGGTTGCCTGATGCCGTACGGACCGTGACCTGGGCACCGATGGCGTGCGGGTTGCTGTAGCGGCCAACCAGATCAATCGCCAACCAGTGGTTTTCATTCTCGAAAACATTTGAATAGACGGTGGGCGCAGCTCTGTGGTTGGCGATGAAAATGTCCACCCTGCCATCGTCGTCATAGTCGTGACACACGACACCCCGACCCTGGCCAGAATGATGGATGCCAAGTTCGGAGGCTCGCTCGCTGAATGTGCCATCGCCGTTTGACATGAATAGTCGCGAAGGGTCTTCCAGAAACTGGTTGTCCTCGAAGGATTCGCCCGCTGAATCCTCGGTGTATTCAAGGAACCAGCCATTGGTGTGGAACAGGTCGGGATGACCGTCATTGTCGAAGTCCGCGAAGCAGGTGCCCCAGCCCCAGCCACCCTCGCGCACGCCTGCCTCATCGGTTGCGTCGCTGAACTGTCCGGTTCCATCGATATTGCGGTACAACCTGTTTCCGCTCAGGCTGAGGTTGGACCTGCCGTTCGCGTCATGGATGCTGGTCACGAACCAGTCCAGGTCACCGTCCCGGTCATAGTCGGCCACTGCAGCACCCATGCCGTTGTCGTCGGTGATGACATCGCCGCCGATGTCGATGAATGCCGCGCCAGCATCGTTACGCAGGACCTGACTGGAACCGAAGTCACCGGCCAGCAGGAGGTCCGGGTCGCCATCGGCATCGATATCCGCAAATGTCGGCGTGAAGGAGAACTCCTGTATGGTCTCCGCGTAGGGCTTTGTGGAGGGGCGAATCTGGACGGCATGGCTGATGTCCTCGTAGCGTCCGCTGCCGTCGTTGCGCCAGAGATAGTGCGAAGGCGGTCTGAATGCGTTCCAGATATTGTGCCAGTGGGCAAAGAACAGGTCCAGATCACCGTCATCGTCGATGTCAGCGGCGGCCATCGAGTGGGTGCTTCGGTTATGCCGAATGCCGAGCTGCTCAGTCGCTTCTTCGAAACCTGCCGCGCCATTGTTGCGGAACAGTTCCACGCCTTGTGACTGAATCGACACGAAGTCCGGCTGGCCGTCATGATCGAGATCGATGAAATATCCGGCACGGTCCATCTCGGCCGGCTCGATGCCCAGATTACCGGGGAGTTGCGTAAACCGGCTGCCGTCGTGGCTGAACAGCCGACCTTTTTCACCGCGTCCGTGGGTAACATAGAGTTCGAGCCTGCCATCATTGTCGATATCGAAAAGCGCCAGACCTCCATCCTCCTCGTTCATGCGGTCAGACTCTTCTTCTCCTGCTTCCGGATCAGCTTCTCCTGCTTCCGGATCGGCTTCCCCTGCTTCCGGATCGGCTTTCAGATGGTAGTCAAGGCCGAGTGCGGCAGTGATATTCACGAAACCACTCCGTCCAGCTCCAGCCGTGGCCGTCGGTTCGGCACGGCAACTGGCGCTGACAGAGAGGACTGCAGCGAACAGACAGGTCAGGATCACGCTCTGCGGCATCAGACTCCGCCCCGGAGGCTGGTGCTGTGTGCGCTGGTCCGCCCCTGAACGCCTCACAGCACTGCAATCAGGCATGTCCTTGACCACTTGCTGAACCACAAGCACAGAAGATGGTTGACGATCCAGGCCGATGGCGGCCAGGAAAGATGGCGGCCTTGCCACTCTATCAGGTCACCTTGTTCAAGGTAGCCTGTTGCAACACTGAATCGGCTGGTGGGGGATTGACCCATACCACCTCGGCTGCCGCCAGCAGCGTGTTGCATCCCTCCAGCAGCGGGGACAGCGCCATTGTGCCTGAGCCCAGACCCGGGCGCGATGGCGACAGATCTCAATGGCAACATCCTTTTCAGCTGCCGGCATCACCTCCCCCTGCAGCCGCCAGACTTTTCGCCGGCTGTAGAGGGTGGCCCCATGGATGCCCAGCTGCTGGGAGCTCCGGGCCATGTCCTGAGGCCCAGGCGGACTCATCCGCTTTTTCACATCTGCCTTGACCGACTCCGTTGTAGCGACACATCGAATTGCTCCTTCTGGACACCTCGAAAAATTGCCTCTTCCTCATCGGCAAGCCTTGCTGACCCATGCGATCCCTTGCTACTTCTGGTGCCTTCATGGCAACAGGCTAGCCACAGGGAAAGTGCGAGCGCTGTACTTTGGTCTTTCCGAGACTTCCCACAAAGGGCACGACTCGGTCGGCGGGTCCAAAGGTCCACAACCTGACAGTATTCGCGATCGTAGTCGTTCGGATCGCGCCGCAGATCCACCTCCGCCAAAGGGTGACGCTCGATCGTGAACAGACGCTGCCAATGACAGTTTGATTGCCGGTTGCAGTCACCAGAGCCACCTGCTCTGCAGAATGATGCCATGATCGGGTGTGTCGCTGGCCTGCTCCTTGCGACTTCCTTCCAGCCTGAGTTCCATTGATGATGTGATCTCCATGTTCAGACCAGCGCGATAGGATCTCGAATCATCGTCTCCCAGCAATAAACCTACATAGGGATTGATCATACCCTGGCCATCAAACCCTGCATAGTTATAGCCAAGTTCTGTGTCCAGACGGGTGACTGATGGCTGATCCTCTGTGACTGTACTGATGATGCTCCGATCCCATAAACCTTGCATACCACTGGTGGTTTTGCCCTTGCTCGGAGCAATGCTGAACGACAGTCCTCGCTTGTCTTCCCCTGAGCCGAGACTGATCAAACCAGCCACACCCCACTCCTGGGTATCTTCCCTATGGGCCATCAACCTGCGTCCAGCGAGGGCGATTGTGAGGCCATGGGCTGGCTGTAGATAGCGCAGTTGACCGCCAAGCTCCATTCCGAAACCGCTCAGGCCGTCTCCGCTGTCGTGACGCAGGCCAAGCTCCAACGCTGGAATCAGCTTTCCACCTGATTTCAGTTGGTGCTCATGGCTGCCCTCGAGGGACAGGCGCACCTGACGCACGTCAACACTCAGCTGGTTGATCAAACCGCTCCCCTCGGATTCAACACGCGTGACTGAGCCCTCGCCCTTCAGCTTCAGTGTGGTGGTGCCAGCTGCGATCAGGCCATCGCGTGAGAGCAAGGCATTACTGATCCCCAGCGCCGCCATTGTCATGCTGGTATCGCTGGATTCTCTGCCAGCTAGATCATCCACAACCACGATCTCGCCCTGGCCATAGCCCAACGTGGACCACAGATCAACACCTCCGGGTGACGTCCAGTTGATGTAAGGTTGAACACTTGTTATATAACTCTCATAGCGACCTCCTGTTGCCTCGGATGCCGTTGTGTCGGAATAGAGGAATGAGCCTTGCTGTCTTGATGCCGACAAGCCGGCAAGCAGATTTGGCTGCACCCACAGATCAGCACCGAGATGGAAACCAAGCATATCTCCATTCCAATCCACCGCACTGTCATCATCGCTGGATAGCTCACGGTAGTCGCCGCTGCCCCACACTCCGACATCACCGACATTGTCGGAATCAATATTGTCGGAACTGCTGTTGGCGCCATGCTTGACCGACAGCCCGAACGATGATCTGCCGGCTGCCTGCCTGAGGTTGAACGTGCCGTCTTCCAGGGCCTGTCCATTGGACATCAGGATGCCATCCAGGCTGGATTGACCGACCAGGTTGATGCTGCCTTCAGCCGGTGCACCGGAAGCAACCGCATCAAGGCGGTCTGTGATCGCCGACAACGTGCTTGCTGTCATGGTCTGGGCCAGCTGGGGCAACAGCGTTTCATGGACCCTGTTCAGCCGTTGCTGAGCCGGGTCCAGCGTGGTGGCCTCAACCATGGCTGCCTCACCCGCACCCATCACATTCACCGCACGCAACGCCATCGTGTACGTCGTCCCGTTCTTCAGGCCCGTGACCGTGTGGCTGGTGGTGCTGGCGTCGCTGCCGCTGATGAGAGTGAAGTTGGTGCCGCCATTGATGTTGACTTCGTAGCCAGTGATGCTGTCGTCGCCGGGGTCATCCCAGCGCAGTGCGATGTCCTTGTTGCCGGGTGTGGCGGTGAGGCCGCTCGGTGCTGATGGCACCGCGCTCACCACCTGGCCGTTGTCCGACGCTGCCATCAGAGTGCTCGACGCGGACGCCTGTGGCGTGACGGTCACACTCGCTGCCGCACTCTCACCCGAACGGTTCGATGCCCGTACCGCCAGGGTGTATTCGCTGCCGTAGCTCAGGTTCTTGAAGGTGAATGAGGTGGTGGAATGATTGCTGCCGTTCATATGGTTGAAGGTGGTGCCACCGTCGCTGCTGTATTGATATTTCCTGATGCTGATATTGGCCGGATCGTCCCAGCTCAGCCTGACCCAAGGACCATTCTGCGTCGTCGAGACGGTCGCGGAGAGGTTGGTCGGCGCGGCGGGAAGCGCCAGCGCTGGTGTGGCGCTCACGCTGGATGCCGCACCGACGATCCTGATGTCGTCAATCGAGCCAGGGTTCTCCGAGTCGTCGACCGCCTGCACCGAGAAGCTGTATTCCGTGCCATTGGTCAATGAAGACATGCTGGTCGTCCTCTTCGTTCCCGTTCCCGGTGAGATCAGCATCTGCGACACCGTCGAGCCGTCGCTGACGAGCCTGGCGCGGACCAGATAGCTGACAATGGCGGAGTCGCCTGTGTCCCACTGCAGGGCGATCCGCTTGTTGTCCGGCGCTGCCACCAGATTGGTCGGTGCGGGTGCCTGCGGTGTGACGGTCACGCTGGCTGCCTCACTCTCCCCGGAGCGGTTTGATGCACGCACCGCCAAGGTGTACTCCCTACCGTAGTTCAGGTTGTTGAAGGTGAATGAAGTGGTGGACCGATTGCTGCGATTCATATGGTTGAAGGTCACACCACCGTCGCTGCTGTATTGGTACTTCCTGATGGTGATATTGCCTGGATCGTCCCAGCGCAGCGTGACCTGAGGACCATCCTGCGTTGTGGAGACAGTAGTGGAGATATTTGTCGGCGCGGCGAGCAGCGCCAGCGCTGGTGTGGCGGTCACGCTGGATGCCGCACCGGCGATCCTGCTGTCGTCAATCGAGCCAGGGTTCTCCGAGTCATCGACCGCCTGCACAGAGAAGCTGTATGACGTACCGTTGGTCAATGAAGACATGCTGGTTGTCGTCTTGCTTCCCGATCCGGGCGAGACCAGGACCTGCGACACCGCCGAGCTAGCGTTGAGGAGCGTGGCACGGACCAGATACTTCACAATGCCTGAACTGCCGGTATCCCACTGCAGGACGATCCGCTTGTTGTCCGGCGCCGCTACCAGATTGGTTGGTGCGGGCCACAGTGGCATGGCCGTCACGCTGGCTGACGCACCTTGGCTGGCACCGTTCACAGCGCGCACAACAAAGGTGTACTGGGTGCCGCTCCTCAGTCCCGTGACGGTGTGGCTGGTTGTGCCGGCGTTGCTGCCGCTGATGGCACTGAACGTGATGCCGCCGTCCGTGCTCAGCTCGTAGCCGCTGATGCTGTCGTTGTCGGGATCCTCCCAGTTCAGCGTCACCTGGCTGTTGCCGGGTGTGGCGCTCAGGCCCCTTGGTGTCGCGGGAAGCACCAGTGGCGTTGCGTTCACCCACGACGACGACCCAGTGACGGACCCCTGCACCGCACGCAGGGCAAACTTATAGGTGGTGCCATTGGTCAGACCCGTCACCGTGTGGCTGGTGGTGCTGGCGTTGCTGCCGCTGATGGGAGTGAAAGAGTAGTAGCCGTTGCTGCTCACCTTGTAGCCGGTGATGAAGGCATTGCCGGGGTCGTCCCAGCTGAGGGTGACTTCGCCGTCGCCCGCTGAGGCCGTGAGACCGGTGGGTGCCGGCAACCCGGTGGTGCCTGTCACCTTGGCCCATGGACCGTTGCCAAAAGGATTGACGGCACGTACCGCAAAGGTATAGGTGGTGACGCTGTCCAGATTGGAGGCGTTGATGCCAATGAAGCAACAGGAGAAGGAGGAGAAGGTTGCGCCGCCGCCTTTGCTGATGTGATACGCGGTGATGCTGTCATCCCTGGGGTTGTGCCACCCCAGCCAGAACGTGGTGGCGCCGGCGCGTGTGGCGCGCAGTCCGGTGATTGCGGCCGGCGGAACATCGTCGTTGCTCAAGGTCAGTGTTGTGGCCTCCGGAGCCGCCACACCGTGGCCGCCGCTCACGCTCGCCGAGACAGTGACCGTCTTGTCTGCTGCCTCCACACCGTTATCGACGGCTGTGATGGTGGCCATCCCGCTGCTCGTGGTCTCACCCGCCGGGAGGCTCAGCGTGGTGTTTTCGCTCAGTGTGAAGTCGGCCGCCACGGCCGGAGAGACCGGCACGGCCGCTACCGTCAGCGTGACCGCTGCACTCGACGGCCAGCTCAGACCTGCCGTCACCGTCGCCACGCCGCCGTTCTCACTGATCGCAGTGTTGTCCAGAAGCAGCGTCAGCATCGGCGTGGCGTCGTCGTCGACGAGCAGCAGGGTGGTGCCGCTGGCGGTCAGCGGTCCTGTGCCGCCGACGCTCAGCCTTTCAGCGACCGCCTCGTCGATCACGTCATCGAGTGGAGCGAAGCTGAAGCTGCCGCTGCCGCTGGCTGTGCCAGCCGGGATGGTGATGGTGAAGTCGTCGACGCTGACGTAGTCGCTGCCCTCCGTTGCCGTGTCGCTGCTCTTGCCCACCCTCACGGTGACGGTCTGATCGGTGTGGAAGCTGGTGCCGCTGTCCAGCGTCGCCGTCACCGTCACCGTGGTCGGGCCGTCGTCCTCGGCCACGCTCGTTGGCTCGACCGATAGATCGACACTGACGTCGTTCACGTTGATGCTAAGGTCGATGCTGTCGTCGATGCTGTTGTCGTCGCCACCGTCATCGCCTTTGCTGTCGGTGACTTCTGCGGTAATGGTGTAGCTGGACTTGGTTTCGTAATCCAATGTGGTGCCGCTGGCCACGGTGATCTGCCCAGTGGACGCATCGATGTCGAAGGAGGATGCGTCGATGCCAGAGAGGGAGTAGCTCAGCGAGGAGTACAGGGGCTCTTTGGTGTCTGGGTCGGTGGCGGCAAGGGCAATTCCTACGGGCGTCCCCGCTGGCACGTTCTCGTTGATGGAAATAGTCGTATTGAGCCCATCGTCGAACTTGGGGGGTTCATTCACGTCAGTGACGCTGACGCTGATTGGCAGCAGCGTGATTTTAAGATTATTGACAACGCCTTCTTGGTTATCAGAAGGAAAACTGCTATCAGCAGCCATAATAATCAACTCATAGACATTGTCTTTTCCGTCGTCACTGGGATTTTCGAAGTCAAGCTTTAGATTTTTGAAGTTGAGTTCGAAAGTCACTATGGAAGTGCCAAGACCGTAAGAATTAATGGTAAATTTGCTGCCATCATTTATATTACGCAAAGAAACAAAACTGATGATATCACCAGCGTCAGGATCGCTCACTGTATAGTTTGCGATTGCCAACCCAGAATTGCTTTCTGGATGCAGAATTGTTGTCGGTCCCTTGATCACAGGAGCGAATTCGTTCACGCCGGTGACGTTGACGCTGACGTTCAGCGTGCTCGGTTCAGCGCTGCCGTCGTCGCCCTGCACGGTTATCTCATAGACATTGTCGCGGTTCTCGTCGGTCGGCGCTTCATAGTCGGGAGGGTTGTTGAAATTGAGATTGCCATCAGCATCGATGCTGAAGGAGGTACTGTCACCTCCCGCCAGCAGACTCCAAGTTACGCCACTACTCCCGGAAATCGTGTAGGTCGCAACTTGACCGCTGCCGTTCTCAGCATAATTCAGCGTTGTGGGTCCATTCACGACAGGGCACCTCGAAAAATCACTTCTCCCTCGTCGAAAAAACCCTGCTGACCTATGCGATCCCTTGCAGCTACTGGTGCCTTCATGGCAACAGGCCATGCTGTGGGCAAGCTTGCTTGATTTTTCGAGGTGCCCTAATGAAGTAACTTCTTTAGAGGAAAGATTGCAGATTGTTCCATTAGAACTCAATGCATCCAGGCGTTCACAGATGTTCTGAGTCTGAGAGTGAGCACTTGGAGAGAGGATGAAGAGAGCAGCCAGTGTTGGAGTGGCCCAGGCTAGGGAAGATGCCCAAAAGGTCTGACGGGGCAAGTTGATGTGGCGTATCCAGGAGAAGGACGGCGTTGAAGTTGGGGCATTGCTACTAGACATTGCACAGCTGGCATGGCTCGACTGATCTGAAGGGTAGCTCATCAATGCAGGTGTCCATAACCAAGCCCAACAAGCTTTGGACTAGGCATCCCCGCACCCTGCATGCAGTCGGGATCGGGAACATCCGCAGTGCTGCGGGCCAATGACAATGAAGATGTGAAGCTGTCGGAGGTAGAAGCGGTCTGGCGGGATGCGGCGCGCCCGTCGGCAATGCGGGAAAATGCAAGTGTGGAACCGAAGTATCCCCTCGTCACGTCCCAGCAGGCTCATGCTTGCTTCAGTGGCGGTAGAGGTAGCCAGGTCTTTTGAACAATTGCTTCTCTCTTGTCAGGACAGCACTACTGGCCACCGCCCCGGTCCAATGAAACCCGGCTCAATGAACTGGGAGGCCGACCGGCAGCCCAGGATCAGAAGCGCAGCTCGGCACTCAGTTCGATGCTGTGGTCCGGGTTCTCCTGACGGCGCTCCCTGCGGGCCAGATCCAGGCGCAACTCGATGTCCCTGTCGAGAGCACTGGAGAGGGCGTAGGCAAGACCGACGCGGCTGCGGGAGCTGCCGTTGTCGCTGTGGTCATAGCCCAGGTTCGGGGTGAGGATGCCCCACTGCTGACCCATGGAGAGGCTGTAGCCGATCTCGCTGCTGATCTCCGCAGGCAGGCTGTCGCCCTGGGCAGAGACCAGTGCCGGAGTGGGCAGCTTCATGGTGTGCCCGTCCAGGAAGGAATCGCCGTTTTCCGCAGCGCCCCACTGGCTGGTGAGCGCCAGGTTCAGCCCCGTGCCGTCCGTGGCCGGGCTGTAGTCGAGCCGGGCATTGGCACCCCATTGCTCGAGTTCTGCCGCCGAGGTCAGGTGGTTGCCGCGCAGCTCCAGATTGAACCGTTCATCGCCGTAGCGCAGGCCCAGCACCAGCTCGCCCGCAGCGCCTGTGGGGCCATCACCGCTGTCGTAGCGGCCATGGAGCTGGGCG
>SRMO01000054.1:92874-99584 GCA_004768415.1 Aphanocapsa feldmannii 277cV
CCGCTCGTTCTCCATATCACCAAAACCGATGCCGCCGATGGCCCAGAGCTCCAGGTTGTTGCTCAGCTGGCCATGGAGATAGGGATAGATGGCGGTGAGGCTGGAGGACAACTGGCCGGCACCGGTGGTGGCAGCCTCGAAGCTGTAGTCCACCTCTCCCTGGACCTGAGATAGGGAGAGGCCGACCAGCCACCACTGCTCACGGAAGGCGCGATCGGCGCCGAGGTAATAGAGCTGCCACTCACCGTCAAAATCGCTTGTCTCTGTTCCACCCGTGGCCCACTGCAGGTCCGTGCCGGCCCACAGCGTCCATGGCCTGCTGACATCTCCAACCGTGCCGCTGCCACACTGCCCAACCCAGTCAGCCGGGTGGAGTGAATGGGGTCGGCCCCGGAACAGCTCCAGCAGATCATCAAAGGTCTTGTCCATGCTGTCCTCGTCCCGGTGGCCAACGTGGGGGACGCCGCGCAGGCCCGTGGCGGCCAGATCCGTGTTCCAGCTCTCACCCTGCCAGCTGTCGCTGGCGATGAGGTGATCGCTGCTGTCGCCATGGCTGCCAGCGATGGCGTTGTCGCCACTGGTGGCACTTTCACCATCAGCGCCAGCTGCGGAGCGGAGGCAGACACGACCAGAGGTGCCAGTGCCGCTGTCGAATCGCTCACCGATCATGTCCGTCA
Organism: Aphanocapsa feldmannii 277cV; assembly: GCA_004768415.1. Lineage (GTDB taxonomy): Bacteria > Cyanobacteriota > Cyanobacteriia > PCC-6307 > Cyanobiaceae > Aphanocapsa_A > Aphanocapsa_A feldmannii. Next base: position 93,552 of record SRMO01000054.1, read on the forward strand.
CACTGCCCAGCACCACCCGGCCCTGGCCGGACAAGGCAGAACGGATTGCGGTTTCTTCCGCCGGGGAGGTGAGCACAGTCACCAGGAAGGATAAGGATGCAGAATCCGATATCCCGTTTCCGTTTGCCGCCGTAGCCGTAACAGTGATGCTCGCCTTGCCTTCCCGGACCGGTGTCACCATCAGCATGGAACTGCCGGGTGATTCGGGTTCGACCGATGCCACGGCTGGGTGGCTGGAAGCAAAGTGCCACGTGATATCACCAGCCTTGTCATTTTCCACGCTGAAGGCAGTGCTCCCGTCCCTTCTGCCATCCTCACCGCCGACGTAGAGCGTGAGCGGTTCCAGAGTGCCGGTGGCTATGAGCCAGGATGGTAACGCCGCCGTCGTGTTTGTGTTGCCACACTGCGGCAGGTCAACATCGACATCCACACTTAACGGCAGGCTCTTCGGTAAACAGGTTAAACTATTATCATTCAGATAGAGTTTGTCTAGATTAGAGAGTTCATCGAAGATATCTTCCGGCAGGCTGCTTAGATCATTGTCATTCAACCTGAGTATCTCTAGATCAGAAAGCCCATCAAAGACATCTGCCGGCAGACTGCTTAGGTCATTGTTATACAGGAAGAGTATGTATAGATTAGAGAGTCCATCAAAAATATCTTCCGGCAAGCTGCTTAGATCATTGTTATGTAGATAGAGATATTCCAAATCAGAGAGTCCATCAAAAATATCTTCTGGCAGACTGCTTAGGTCGTTGTTATGCAGCCAGAGATATTGTAGCTTAGAGAGTCCAGAGAAGATATCTTCTGGCAGGCTACTTAGATTATTATTATCTAGTTCAAGCTGTTTTAAATTAGAGAGCCCAGAGAAGATATCTTCTGGCAGGCTGCTTAGGTCATTGTTATATAGATAGAGATATTTTAAACTAGTGAGCCCATCGAAGTCACCTGAGCTTAATGAAGTGATTCCTTTAGAGGAAAGCCTACAACTTTGCCCATCAGAACTCAATGCATTCATGCGTTCACAGATATTCTGAACGTTCACACTTAAGCTTGCTGTCACTGAGCTATAATCGCCGCCGCTGGCGCTGTGGGACAGCGTCACCGTGTTATTGACATCCTGCCCTACGTTCACCTCCACTGTCTGGGGTGTATTCCAGTTGGTGGTGGAGAAAGTGAGGGCATTCTGGTTGCCGTTGGTGTCGGCATCGGTATCCAGCGTCACACCAGAGCCAGAGCTGAGGCTGACCGTCACCGCGGCGGTGGGCTGGCTGGCAAGCGCCACCGTGTAGCTGTCGCTACCACCTCCGACCAACGTCAGTGAGGACGGTGTGAGCAGCAGAGCGGCTGTTTCATCATCGGTCACCGTCACACTCAAGTTTGCTGTGACCGAGTCATAGTCACCGCCGCTGGCGACGTGGGACAACGTCAAGGTGTCATCGACCGCATCATCGTCCTGCTCTGTGCTTACCTCCACTGTCTGTGGTGTGTTCCAGTTTGTGGTGGAGAAGGAGAGGGTGTTCTGGTTGCCGTCGGTGGCGACATCGGTATCCAGCGTCACGCCCGCGTCTGCGCTGATGGTGACCGTCACTGCGGTGCTGGGTACGCTGGTAAGAGCCACCGTGTAGTTTCCTCCACCACCTTCGGTCACCATCAGTGAGGACGGTGTGAGCACTAGCTCACCACACTGCAGCAGATCAGCAGGACGGCCCCACACACTTAGCGGTAGGCTCCTCGGTAAACAGATTAAATTATTGCCACTCAGATCGATATATGCTAGATCAGAGAGCCCAGCAAAGATATCTTCCGGCAGGCTGCTTAAATCATTGCCATTCAGACCGATATATACTAGATCAGAGAGTCCATCAAAGATATCTTCTGGCAGGCTGCTTAGCTCATTATTACCCAGAGAGATAACTTGTAGATCAGAGAGACTGTCAAAGATATCTTCCGACAGGCTGCTTAGCTCATTGCTATACAGCGAGAGTGCGTCTAGATTAGAAAGTCCAGTGAAAATATCTTCTGGCAGGTTACTTAGATTATTATCATTCAGATAGAGATATTTTAGATTAGAAAGTCCATCGAAAATATCTTCCGGCAAGTTGTTTAGGTCATTTTTATGCAGATGAATAAGTTGTATATTAGAAAGCCCGTCAAAGATATCTTCCGGCAGGCTGCTTATCTCATTACTATACAGAGAGAGTATATCTAGCTTAGAAAGCCCAGCGAAGATATCTTCCGGCAGGCTGTTTAGCTGATTGTTACCCAGAGAGATAACTTTTAGATTAGATAGTCCGTCAAAGATATCTTCTGACAGACTGCTTAAGTCATTGTCATACAGATAGAGTCTTTTTAGACCAGAGAGCTCATCGAAGATATTTTCTGGCAGGCTACTTAGCTCATTTTTATGCAGATAGAGAACTCGTAGCTTAGAAAGCCCAGCGAAGATATTTTCCGGCAGGCTGCTTAGCTCATTGCTATACAGCCAGAGTGTGTTTAGCTTAGAAAGCCCAGCGAAGATATCTTCCGGCAGGCTGCTTAGATTATTGTTATACAGATGGAGAAATCGTAGATTAGAAAGTCCATCGAAGTCACCTGAGCTTAATGAAGTAATTCCTTTAGAGGAAAGATTACAAGTTTTCCCATTAGAACTTAATGCATTCAGGCGTTCACAGATATTCTGAGTCTGAGAGTGAGCACTTGGAGAGAGGATGAGCAGAGCAGCCAGTGTTGGAGCAGCCCAGGCTAGGGAAGATTTCCAGGATGCCTGCTGGGGCAAGTTGATGTGGCGTATCCAAGAGAAGGACAGCGTTGAAGTCCGGGCATTGCTACTAGACATTGCACAGCTGGCATGGGTTGACTGATCTGAAGATAAACTTATCGATGCAGGTATCCATAATATTACTGTTCTTTGTCAAGACCAGATTTCAACCACATCTTGATCTCTGGTCCCTGATTGCTGATGTCAACCTACGGGGCAATGGTCTGCTCTTACTCATTGGTGTTCCACGTAGAACGGTAATGTCCGTGGTGAGAGCGCATGCCGTGCCTTTGGTCTTGATTTAATTAAGGCCACCTCGAAAAATTGCTGCTGGCCTACGTGATTCCTTGCAGCTACTGGTGCTCTCATGGCAACAGGCCATCCCATCAGGGAAAGGTTGCTTGATTTTTTCAGGTACTTTTAAAGAGTGGCACAGCTTGATGCTCTGTTGCTGTTTACCGGCGGACTATTTCAAAATTCTTCACAGAAGTATCTTCTCGCTACGTCCCAGCAGGCTCAGGCTTGCCTCAGTGGCGGTAGAGGTGGCGAGGCCTTTTCCCCTGATGGTGGCGGGTGCATGGGCAAGGCCGTTAGGAAAGCATTACTGGCCAAGGCGATCCCTTGCAGCTGCTGGTATGGGTTAAGACGCAAGCCACAAGTCGGCCCTTGCAGAACAATGGATCTCGGCGAGAGAACGTGGAGAATGCAAGGTTTTCCAGGGATTCGCTAACCACTCGGCGTTCTGGCGCCATGTTTCCTTCCAATGGATCCGGCCCCGGTCCAATGAACTAGGCTGCCGACTGGCAGCCCAGGATCAGAAGCGCAGCTGGGCACTCAGTTCGATGCTGTGGTCCGGCTCCTCCTGACGGCGCTCCCTGCGGGCCAGATCCAGGCGCAACTCGATGTCCCTGTCGAGAGCACTGGAGAGGGCGTAGGCAAGACCGACGCGGCTGCGGGAGCTGCCGTTGTCGCTGTGGTCATAGCCCAGGTTCGGGGTGAGGATGCCCCACTGCTGACCCATGGAGAGGCTGTAGCCGATCTCGCCGCTGATTCTCCGCAGGCAGGCTGTCGCCCTGGGCAGAGACCAGTGCCGGGGTGGGCAGCTCGATGGTGTGGCCGTCCAGGAAGGAATCGCCGTTCTCCGCAGCGTCCCACTGGCTGGTGAGCGCCAGGTTCAGCCCCGTGCCGTCCGTGGCCGGGCTGTAGCCGAGCCGGGCCTTGGCACCCCATTGCTCGAACTCTGCCGCCGAGGTCAGGTGGTTGCCGCGTAGCTCCAGGTTGAACCGTTCATCGCCGTAACGCAGGCCCAGCATCAGCTCGCCTGCAGCGTCGCCGGGGCCATTGCCGCTGTCGTAGCGACCATGGAGCTGAGCGAAAGGCTCACACCATTGGCAAACGGGCGTGACAGCTCAAGGCCGAGACTGATAAGTACGCCCGCTGACAGCATCTGACATCCGCTTCGCTGTGACGCCTTCCACTGCACCCGCGGCTAGACGGAAATCTCGATCAAACAGCACAAGGTTCAGCACGGCCCTGACCCGAGCTCCTGCCATAGCCCGCTGGCCAACCGATTGTGCCTCATCCTGCATATCGCTGCCTACTGGCTCTCGTGTCCGCCCTACGCGATGCCGTGTCCCGGATGACGTTCATTCATTCGACCGATGCCTGGTCAGGTTTGCCGGGGGAGCGTCAGCGATCCGCTGTTGCAGAATCGTGTCTCCCAGGTCATGCTCCACCGAAGCACATCAGCGGGGAAGTGCTGCCGATTTCAGGCCACCAGCGATGGATGGAGCAGCATCACTACCCAGTTCCGGGGTTCATGGCTGGCCAGGATCTGGAGGCCATGGCGCAGTGGTAGATCCAGCTCTCGGTTGATGATATCGTTCACCATCTGGTGAACGAACTCCAGGGCGACGCGTCTCTCCAGATCGAGGGGGCAATGAGATGTCCGGGAGCAGCTACCACCGCTGGCGTTCAGGAAGGCCTGGAGGAGATTGCTGGCCATCGGGGACTGGATCGGTGGTGATGAATGATCCCGCATCAGGATGAACTGCACCTGGGGATGGCGCAGCACCAGCGTGTTGAGGTTGCGGAGGCGGGCACCTACGGAGCTGCTATTGACCACATGTAGAAATGCAATGCAGCGCTGGGCCTTCGAGGTCTTGATCAAGATGTTGTCGGGTACCCGCAGATTCCCCAGCCGCAGCTTTCTCAGCTCGAGTGGGCGGATCTGCTGGTATCCAAGGCAGATCTGGCGAAGTTTTCCAGCATCGTCGGATTCATCGATGATCTGAGGCTGCTCCCAGCGCCATCGGAGGGTGTCCAGAGCAGAGTCTCGATAACGCCGGAACAGCTCTTCATAGGCTGTGCTGTCTCTCCCGGATCCAGAGGGTTCTTCTCTCAACCCCGCTGCTGGCAAGCGCACTTCGGTATCGCAGATTTCGTCGCGATCAAGGCTCCGCCACGACGCTGCCGGCTTGCTGCTCGTCCGGTCAGCTCCCGCGGAAACGGTCTGTCCACTCTCGAGACGCTCCAAGCGCTGAAGAATGTGGTCCCATTGCTGCTCCAGGTGCAGGAGGCGCTGGTTGACAACCAGTCCGCCCTTGGACTGGCTTTCGACTACCGGCGGCGGTGATGGCGGCGGCAGAGGTACCCGGCGGACGCGGTGCTCGAACACGGCCCTGGCGCGGTTGAGGCAGCTGCGGATCGAAGCCTGGCGGGTGATGGACTCAAGCTCGGCACTCGAGAACAAGTCCAAAGCTGTGGTCTCCAACGGCTTCAGGCGCAGATCCAGGATCTCCTCGATCTGATCGGGGCGGGGCGGCTCGAGCTGGATCACTTGCTGAGCCACGCGGCCGGTGATACTTCCGTCGAAGTCCTGCTGGAACTGCTGCCAGCGATCCGGGAAGAGGGTGACCAGGATCAGGGCGTAGGGCACATGGGTGAAAAGTTCCTTGATCGCTTCCCCGAACTTGAGCAGCACGGACCGGTTGCCCTCCAGCCAGAGACCCTCGAGCTGATCGAACACGAGGATGAGCGGTTTATCGAGGCAGCACAGTCGCCCGATCACCTGCAGGGCCTGCAGGGAGAACTCCTCATGCCTTTGCTCTTCGTTGTTCCAGGGGCTGAGGCCTTCAAGTTCCCGATCCACCGGCTCGTGCTCGCCGGTGGCAAGCCAGCGGCGACAGCTCTCGCGGCGGCGCAGTTCGCTGTAGCGGCAGAAGCGCAGCAGACCCTTCAGGATCTGCTGCCTGAAACCCGAGGCGGAATAC
>SRMO01000054.1:99651-113203 GCA_004768415.1 Aphanocapsa feldmannii 277cV
CGGGTCTCGATGCGGTCCCAGCGGTCGCGGCGGGCTTGACTTCCCTCCTGACCGACGCGGTCGAGGTCTTCCGCATCGAGGGCGGCGAGGATCTCCCGCTCGCTCTGGGTTGTTGTATTGCCATCGGCGGAAAGAATGCTACGAATGCTGCGAATCAGCAGCAGGTCCAGCTGGCTGTGGGGTCCATCACCCACCCGCTCCATCAAAGATTCGAGCGTGCGGGAATAGATGTGGAACAGCACGCTGTCAGCCTGGGTGGGCTGGCGGATGAATAACAGCCGATTGCTGCTCAGTACCTCCTCAGCCAGGCGCATTATCAGGTGGGTCTTGCCCGAGCCTGCTTCGCCGATCAGAACTGCCCCCTGGGTCTGATGGTTGGCGGTATCTCTTGCAACACTGTCGAGCACGGCCGAGAGTTGCTGGAACGCATCATCGTGGACCTGCCGATCGTCAGCGAAGTGCTGGAAGGGGGTATCGACCCGAGAGCTGGAGAAGGGATTTTGGGCATCCGCCAGGCGCCGGCAGAGCTGGTCACGCCGGAGATGGCGGAACAGGAGGTAGGTGAATCGGGCGTCGTAGGTTGCCTGGTGGGCAGCATCGTGCTGGAAGGGTTTGCTGCCGACACGGAGCTGATCGCACAATGCCCCGAGGGCGTAGGAGTCGAGACCGGGGTGGAGCGTCTGAGCCAGCTCCCAGGTGCACTCCCACTGAAGAGCGGGTGGGTTGAGGCTGCAGGATGAAAAGCTGGCTTCTATCACGGAGCGATCGTGACTGGCCTTGTGCGCAACAATCCGGCGGTCACGAAGCACATCCCCGAGCTCCCGCAGCAGATCTGGCAGCGGCCGCACCCCATCCTGGCTGTAGTAGCTGTCGTCATCACGCGGCGTGCGTGCTTCGAAGCTCACGTGGCCGCGTTCGTTGACCACAGCCACCTCTCGGAGGGTGGGACTGCCTTCAGTGTCGAGAACGCAGAACTCCGTGCTCATCCAGGCTGGGATTCTCTCTCGACAAATTCTCACACCACTCGGTAGGGCCTCCACAGGATGAAGGCGAGGGACAGCCGCGTCAGGCCTCGACCGTAGCGCCCCGGCAATGGACGCCCCGCAGGGGCGCATGGCCCGATCCTTTGAATATCAATCTTCGCACAGACCGTCGTCACTCCGGTCTGTGCAACAGTAGACACCGTTGATTCTGCCGGTACCGGTCTGCGAATTCTTTTTTTTGCTGTGAAGGAACCATGTCCAATCCTCGGCCCCTTGGCCACGGTCCACTTTCACCATTAGACCCCCTTTACTAGAGCACTTGTTCGTTGCCCAGGCCTTACCCTTGGCAAAGCCGAAGTAATACCATGGGTAGCTGTTTGTGTAGCCAGCTTCAAGACAGTCGGCGTTGTTGGAATGGATTCTCTTGCTGATTCCGCAGCCACTAAAATCGTGATGTCGGTCTGGATTAGGGTACTCGGCATGGGCCTGCCAAGCCGACATCAAGACCAGCAAGGGGGCGAAGATGAGAGGGACGACTTTCATTTGCAAGTCAATGCTCTATTTTCAGGCTAGTCCTAAATCATCGGGCCAGCACCATGAATGGTATCAATAGTTAACAAAAGTAAGCTGTTGGTTGCAGGGGAAGCCCCAGCCAAGCTCGTCCGTCAACCTGAAGTCAAGCCTCTGTGAGAGATCTGGGGGGTGGGCTGCCTGTCTCAGAGCGGCTCGGCGCCTTCGCTGAGGATCGCCAGATCGGCATCGTAGCCGAACAGGCGATTGCGCCGTCCTCCGGTAATCTCACGGGCGATGCCCAGTTCAACCAGGGTTTCGATTGCCCTGCTGGCTGTTGAAAAGCTCAGGCTGCTCAACTCACTGATCTGGCGGATGCTGGTGAGTGGCCGCCGGCGGAGGTCCGCGACCCCTACAGCACACTCGGCGCGGAGCGACCGAGGCCCACAAGCCGTGCCTCATCGGCGCGGAACAGATCGAGCAGTCGATTGGCCGTCTTCACCGCAGCGGTGGCCGTGCTCTTGACGCCTTCGAGAAAGAAGTCGATCTGGATCTGACCGGTCCCCGTGTTGGCGAACCCCGTCCAGGAGCCCGTAGCAGCGGCTGCAGTGCTGCAAAAACAGGCTGAGGTAGAGCAGAGGGGCTGCCGGAGTACCTCGGCGTCGATCAGCACCAGCACGATCAGCAGCCGGCCCAGGCGACCGTTGCCGTCGAGGAACGGGTGGATCGTCTCGAACTGCACGTGGGCCAGAGCGGCGCGCACCAGAACCGGTAGCGTCTGTTCGCCCTGGCTGCTGGCGTGAACGCCCACAGCCTGTTCAATCCAGGGCTGCTTCCCTTGCATAAGGCCGGGGAATGAGACTCGACGATGTATGGCCCAGCCTTCCAGGCTTCGGAAAAGCACTGCTGGCCTACGCGATCCCCTGCAGCTACTGGTAGATTCATGTCAACATGCCATACCACAGGGCAAGGTTGCTTGATTTTCTGAGGTAGCCATTATTGTGTCGCCGAAGCCATGGAACGATATCCTGCCAGAGGAGCTGAGAGAGCCTCCTCCAGGGTACTGCGTCCGTAGGCTCGTTCCAGCAGCGCCATCACTGTGCGAGCAAAATCGCGAGGGTTGGTATTGAATGCTTCCAGACAGATGCGCCCAAAGATATTGCCCATTGGCTTGGGATTCCACAGCAGTTTTCTGGCGGTCCACGGCATCATGCTCATTGGATTGTAGCCTGGTTTGAGAATTCCCTTGCGGAAAGCGTATTCCTCCAAGTGAGTGTGTGGTTGCAGGCCGATGAAGAAGATTGCCGGTTCCACTTGATCCACACTGAAAATAGCTTCCAACTCTCGGTGAAAGGCCAGGGTCTGGGCAATGGTCTGTGGCCGTTCATCGATAACGTTAAAGGAGTAGTTGACTGAGATGGGGGAGCGGAAGCCAGCTCGACTGAGCATGCGACAGCACTCCAGCACGGTACGCAGGTTGTAGCCCATGCGCATCTTGCGCACGAGCTCCTGGGAACCGGACGTGATGCCGATCTCGAAGTAGCCCATGCCACTGGCAACCATCAGTTCGGCCAGTTCCTGATCGAGATTGTCGGCACGGATGTAGGCAGCCCAGCGGATGTCGGTCATGCCGGCGGCAAGAATCCCACGCAGCAGCGCCTTGGCATCGGCGATGTGGCGACGGGTGGGAATGAACTGGGCATCGGTGAACCAGAAGCTCCGCACGCCGCGGTTGTAGAGCTGGGCCATCTCCTGCACCACCGCATCCAGCGGATTGACGCGGACCTGCTTGCCTTCCACCACGGTGTAGACGCAGTAACAGCAGTTGTGGGGGCAGCCGCGCTTGGTCTGCACCCCTATATAGAAGTCACCACCGTCGAGGTACCAGCGGAACTGCGGCCAGATGGAAGCGATGTAGTCGTAATCGCAGGCAGCCTTGACCACGGCCGCTGGCTGCTCATGGATGAGGCCGGGGCGGGGAGGTTCACCAGCGAGAAAACAACGCTGGCCCGCGAGCGAATCGCCACGGATCAGCCGCTCCAGCAGCACCTCACCCTCTCCGATGGATACCACGGTGCCGTGGGGAAGGGAGCGACCGAGCTGTTCGTAGAACACGCTGACGGCACCACCACCGACCATGGCGCGGGCCTGGGGCTCGTGGCGTCGGGCCAGGGTCAACCCCCTGCGGATCAGACCCAGGTTCTGCCACAGCTCGCCATAGAACGCCGTGGTGAGGCGCAATCCTCCCAGTGCACCCCTTAACCGCTTGAGGGGATTGCGGGCGTAGAACAGCTCGAAGGAGTGTTGAAGCGGGTTGCCACCACGTCCGTCAACGGGGGCATAGATCTGGATGTCGCGCCAGGAAAACACCAGCAGGGTGGGGTGCCAGCTCTCCACCACCTCGGCCAGGCTGCGTTCCACATCAAGCGCAGGCAGTGCCGCCAGGTCCAGCAGGTGCTGGGGGATCCCGGGAAAGACCCTGTGAACGTGGTCTGCCAGATAGATGGGACCGATCGGGAAGATCGGATTGCAGGGAAGGCGGACGTAGAGCAGCCGTTCGGCCCTTGTCGCCAGGTTCGGCAGGGATGGGGAGGAGGACGCCAGGGGCATGGTGTCCAGATGCGGCTGGGGAGAATCCACCGTGGCGTGACGCTAACAGCAGGGCGGCATCGCCTGCGTCACCAGGGGTGGCAAAGGGGTTGGGGGTGTTGTGGGAGAGACCCGCCAGCGAGTGCCGCTTGAAGCGGGTCGGCTGGTGGTGATCCCGCCGTCAAAGCCGTCTCGTAACAACTCATGATGAACAGGCTCCAGGCCAAGAAGCACTGCAATGACTGGATTATTCAGAAAGATCGATGATCGTGCTTCATGTAACGCAATCTTGCGTTACAATTCTGGCGGCGGTGCAATCCGCCCTTCATTCGAATCCTCTCCGGCCTTATGACCACCTCCATCCAGCAGCGCCAGGGCGCTACTGCCTGGCAGGGTTTCTGCGACTGGGTCACCTCCACTTCCAACCGCATCTACGTCGGTTGGTTTGGTGTGTTGATGATCCCCACCCTCCTCGCAGCCACTGTCTGCTTCATCGTGGCCTTCGTGGCCGCGCCCCCCGTCGACATCGACGGCATCCGCGAGCCCGTCGCTGGTTCCCTGCTCTACGGCAACAACATCGTCTCCGGTGCTGTCGTTCCCTCCAGCAACGCCATCGGCCTGCATTTCTATCCCATCTGGGAAGCTGCAAGCCTCGACGAGTGGCTGTACAACGGCGGCCCCTTCCAGCTGGTGATCTTCCACTTCCTCATTGGCATCTATGCCTATATGGGGCGTGAGTGGGAGCTTTCCTACCGCCTGGGAATGCGCCCCTGGATCTGCGTTGCCTACAGCGCTCCTGTGGCTGCTGCCTCCGCCGTGTTCCTCGTCTACCCCTTCGGTCAGGGCTCTTTCTCAGATGCCATGCCCCTGGGAATCTCCGGCACCTTCAACTTCATGCTGGTGTTCCAGGCTGAGCACAACATCCTGATGCACCCCTTCCACATGCTCGGTGTGGCTGGTGTGTTCGGTGGTTCCCTCTTTGCCGCCATGCACGGTTCCCTGGTGACGTCCTCACTGGTGCGTGAAACCACCGAGAGCGAATCACAGAACTACGGCTACAAGTTCGGCCAGGAAGAAGAGACCTACAACATCGTGGCTGCCCACGGTTACTTCGGTCGCCTGATCTTCCAGTACGCCTCCTTCAACAACAGCCGCAGCCTCCACTTCTTCCTGGCGGCCTGGCCCGTTGTCGGCATCTGGTTCACGTCCCTTGGTGTCAGCACCATGGCGTTCAACCTGAACGGCTTCAACTTCAACCAGTCGATCCTCGATGGCCAGGGTCGAGCGGTCAACACCTGGGCCGACATCCTCAACCGCGCTGGTCTGGGTCTGGAAGTGATGCACGAGCGCAATGCTCACAACTTCCCCCTCGACCTGGCATCTGCCGAGTCCACAACTGTGGCTCTCTCGGCTCCTGCCATCGGCTGAAGCTGATCAGGACCCCAGATTCCACCTCAACCCCTTCTTCGGAAGGGGTTTTTTGATGGTCTGCACGCCGCCGCATGGCCCAGCCAACGGAGCACCGACAAGGCGAAGTCAGGGGGTTTCCAGAATGCCCCCAATCCGGCTGGTCTCTGTTCATGCCCTACAGGAGTAGGAACAGCAAAGGAATGATCACGAAAAGCACGAACGGCAACGCTGTCAGAGCCACCTGGAATGTGACCAGGCGCCGCCGCCGCCGGTGTCGTCTGATCTGCAGCTTTCTGTCCATCTCCCTTGATCAGCAGTGCACCCATGGATTGTCCCAGGACCGTTGGCCCGTTCGAGCCTGTCTGTCAATCTCCCCAGACCCTTGCCATTGCTGCAGCCGCGCTCAGCGGCGCAGCGTCTTCCACAGCAGCACCAGCAGCAGGACCAACAGCAGCAGTGGAAGCAGGCTGCTGATCAGTCCTCGCAAGACCACCAAGCCCAGCAACACCACAGCAAGGCCGACGCCCAGGTTGCGGAGGGTCCGGCGTGAGGTGCTGGTCATGTAGCGCCAGCGTGGGAGCAGCGGCATAACGAGATGGAGAAGTGATTCTGCCAATACTCTGGCAAGACCTGGCAGCCCTGCCTCAGGTGGTCAGCGGCGCTGCAACCGGCCAGACCCAAGCGGCTGCCGGCAGCCCACACTGGTGCGAGGCCGTTGTCACCCGTGGCGCTGATCGCTCCCTCCGTTCCCATTCCGGCCGAGCACCAGACCTCGCTGCGGCTCGGCGTACTGGCCTCCGGAAGCGGCAGCAATTTCGAAGCGGTGGTGGCAGCCTGTCGCCGCGGTGACCTACGCGCCGAAGTGGTCAGCCTGGTGGTCAACAACCCCGACTGCGGGGCCACCGTCCGGGCCGGGCGGCTTGGCGTTCCCTGCACCGTGATCAACCACCGCCACTTCGTCAGCCGCGAGGCCCTCGACGAAGCCCTGATCGCCCACTTCACCCCCCTGGCCGTTGACCTTCTGGTGATGGCCGGGTGGATGCGGATCGTTTCACCTCTGCTCTGCCGCAGCTTCCGGGATCGCATGGTGAACATCCATCCGGCGCTGCTGCCGGCCTTCAGGGGCACCCGGGCCATTGAACGGGCCCTGGCGGCAGGCGTCACCATCACAGGCTGCACCGCCCACCTGGTGGAGGAGGTGGTGGATGGGGGGCGCATTCTCTGCCAGGCGGCGGTGGTGGTACAGCCCGATGACACTCCTGCCAGCCTGGCACCCCGCATTCACGCGGTCGAGCACCGCATCCTGCCCAGCGCCATCGCCCTGGCTGGACAGCTGTTGACCAGGGCCGAAGCCTGAGGGGAACTGGACGGAGCCAGCTTCTGTGACCCGGAGATCAGTCATTGCATGATCACCGCCAGCCCTGATCGGCAACCCTTACGCAGCGCTGGGGTGAAGGAGCATGTCGACAAGATCCGCTCGACGAAAGGTCGCTGACAGCCGTTGCAGCGTTCGCTCTCTCCCATCGAAGAGCGAAGTGAGCGCCTTCCCAACCGCTTCCTGGGCATCCACAAAGTAGCTGTCCGACTCCCGTTCGACGAGCTCCCATGCCTGCTGGAAGTTGCGGTGGTCGAGGCCTCCGAGTTCGATGCCCATTTCCGTCAAGAGATAGTGGCCCATGAGCATGGCGATGAAACGGGACCCGTAGGCTAGGAAATCGGGCGCATCTTGCCTGGGTCTCTTGCGGCGCTTCTCTGCATGCCGGAGCAACAGGGCGGCAATGATCGCCTGAGCACCGTTCAGATCTTCCCTGAAGATCCTATGGTACAAGACGCCAAAATGGTCTCGTCTCCTGAACCTCGCCTGATGCGGTCGGTAACGCCAGATCGCCAGGACGGCTTCGGCGACCACGGCACTCGTGAATTCATCCAACGATACCGATTGGTCTTCGCGCTTGGCCCGGTACGCGTATCCCAAGCCGCGAATCGACGTGTCCAGGGCCTTCTGGCGTGGCTCGTTGGCTTTCAGATCCCTGAGATCGACCGGGTTCTGGCTGTTCGTAGCAAATGTAATTGCGTCGATCAATTCGTTGTCGTGCTGAGCCAGCTCGTATACTCGGATGAGTACTTCAGCGTCTTGAATAATGTCCGACCCGATTTCCTTGGCTATTTGTTGTACGGTCCGTCCGGTTTGCCCGCCATTGATAACTTGCAGGTCATTTATCTGCAGGCGCCAGTTTTCCTTCTGCAGTGCATTGTGGCGAAACTGTGAGCAGGTAAACGTTATTCCGTTGTTGTAGAAATAGAAATTCGGACGCTGATCCGGCTCGCGCAGAGTGGATGCGATAGCTTCGTTCACGCTGTTGCCGGCCAGCCCCAGGTAGCGACGGATATTCCTTTCGAACAACTGATTGCCGTGCTCGTTAGTCAGTCTGGCAAGTTCGGCGACAGACATGCGTCCTACCAGTACGCGTCGAAAATCGAAGGTCTCAACCGTTGCCTGCCCGATCAACTGCAGCTCGGCGCTGATCGGTCTCTGCGCCTGCAACAGGGCAAGGAGGTCATCGGGTCCGATGTAGCGCCACTCGACCTGCCCTCCGAAATCCTTCCTGGCATTGTCGATCCGCTGCTGCGCGTTCTTCGGCCACTGGATTCCGTTGTTTGCAGCGACGGCGGTCACTCATGGAATTGCGCCATCCTTGACGAAGGAGCGGATGTCTTCGATTCGCTGATTCAGACGCGTGTTCAAGTTGACCGGCTTTTGCGGGTCGAAGAGTGCGTCGACGGCATTGATCATCTTGGCGACTTCATTCTCGGGGAATACCGAGTTGCCGCGAAGGTTGCTGCTGTACTTTCCCTGTATCAAAGTGATGGGGAGTTCAGTATCTTCAGGGGAATCAAAGTAGAGTGCATCAATTCCGAAATCGTCCCCGCCATCAAAAATTCCGTCGACCGCCTCATCGTCGGCGAGGTCGAACGCCGTCTTCGCGACGAGAAACAGGAATGCTATCGACCGTCTTCTCTGGATATCGGCACCCAGCCGGAGCTCGTCTTGCTGAACCACTTCGAAGGCATCCGCGTGCTTCTCGATGATACCGGACACCTGTTGATCGATGATTTGCGTAGCAAGAGTCACTGTCCTGACTGCTTCTGCGTGAGATTCCATCAAACCTAGCATATGGCGAAGACGGAATTCGTTATTTCTCGACATACTGAATCGCCGCCCTGTTCAGAACGTCTTTTCTAAAATAGGGACTCAGGTCCTTGGGTGTTCGCAGATCGACCTGCCAACCCGAGAATAGCTTGGACAGCTCCAGGGCACATCGGAAAATCGCCTCTTTTGACCTGAACAGCCCTGCTGGCTTACGCAATCTCCCCTTGCACCACAGGTGCCTTCACGGCAACAGGTCATATCGCAAGCGACCTCTGCAACAAATCTGACATCATCAAGGACGATTCATGCTTTGACCAGCTTCCTGGCCAGCCCTGCCAGTGAATGCTGCACCAAATCGCAGGCTCGCGAAATCGTCCTGGAGGGGACCGGGCCGCCTGGGACCGGGCCGACCTGCCACTGCCGCAGCAGCGAAGCCGGGTCGTTTCACAGCGTGGAGCCTCGCGTGGGCAGTCCTGGGCTGATCGAAGCCCTTTGCGCCACATGGAGACGACCCTCCTGTCGGCGCCCTGCCCTGGCCAGGGGCGGCACAGCGGCGTCGGGCGGGCCTGGAGCGCCAGCCCTTCCAGAGCCCGGAGAAGCCGGTGGCACGGCAGTGGATTTGTAGATTGCGCCCGACACCCGAGCACTTCCCTGCCGATGGCCAACATTGACCAGGCACCCAGCCGCAGCATGCCGAACCTGCTGCATGTCTTGCCCGCCTTCGCCGACGAGGCCGGGCTGCGGCTGAACACGATCGTGGAGCTCAACTCCATGACCATCAACAAGTACGAGCTGATCAACGAGACCGGCCACCTCAAGCTCGACCGGGTGGGTTTCTCCTCCCTGGCCTACCCCTTCGCCTACGGCTGCATCCCCCGTACCTGGGACGAGGACGGTGATCCACTGGATATCGAAATCGTCGGTGTGACCGAACCCCTGGTGCCCGGATCCATCTGCGAGGCCCGCATCATCGGCATCATGACATTTGACGATGGCGGTGAAGTGGATGACAAGGTGATTGCCGTGCTGGCTGATGACAAGCGGATGGACCACATCACCAGCTATGAGCAGCTGGGTGAACACTGGCGCAACGAAACCTCCTACTACTGGGAGCACTACAAGGACCTGAAAAAGCCGGGCAGCTGCCGTGTCAACGGCTTTTTCGGGGTGGAGGAGGCTGTGCGCATCATCAGACAGTGCGAGCAGCGTTACCGCGACAGCATCGAGCCCCGGCTTGTGAACTGAGCCGGGCTGGCGGGCAGGGCCCTGTGACTGCCAAGAGAGCCCCCGTCACAGGTGCAACCCGCCGCTGACGGGGGCTCCCCCCTGGCAGCCATGAAAAAACCCCTCGGCAGGAGGGGTTCCGTGCACTGAACTGGGAAGGCCTGGCAGGCCTGATCAGCTTCAGCCGATGGCCGGAGCCATCAGGGCCACGGGAGTGGACTCGCTGGCAGCCAGATCGAGGGGGAAGTTGTGAGCGTTGCGCTCGTGCATCACTTCCAGACCGAGATCGGCGCGGTTCAGCACATCGGCCCAGGTGCTCACCACCCGACCCTGGTTGTCCAGGACCGACTGGTTGAAGTTGAAGCCGTTCAGGTTGAACGCCATGGTGCAGATGCCCATGGAGGTGAACCAGATACCCACAACAGGCCAGGCACCCAGGAAGAAGTGCAGTGAGCGGCTGTTGTTGAAGGAGGCGTACTGGAAGATCAGGCGACCGAAGTAGCCGTGAGCAGCGACGATGTTGTAGGTCTCCTCTTCCTGACCGAACTTGTAGCCGTAGTTCTGTGATTCGCTCTCGGTGGTTTCACGCACCAGTGAGGAAGTCACCAGGGAACCGTGCATGGCGGAGAACAACGAGCCACCGAACACACCGGCCACACCGAGCATGTGGAAGGGGTGCATCAGGATGTTGTGCTCAGCCTGGAACACCAGCATGAAGTTGAAGGTGCCGGAGATTCCCAGGGGCATGCCATCGGAGAAGGAGCCCTGACCCAGGGGATAGATCAGGAACACGGCGAAGGCTGCGGACAGCGGGGCGCTGTAGGCAACGCAGATCCAGGGGCGCATCCCCAGGCGGTAGCTCATCTCCCACTGACGGCCCATCCAGCAGCAGATGGCGATCAGGAAGTGGAAGACAACGAGCTGGTAAGGACCGCCGTTGTAGAGCCATTCATCGAGGCTTGCAGCTTCCCAGATGGGATAGAAATGCAGACCGATGGCATTGCTGGAGGGAACGACAGCACCGGAAATGATGTTGTTGCCGTAGAGGAGGGAGCCCGCCACAGGCTCGCGTATGCCGTCGATATCGACAGCGGGAGCAGCGATGAAGGCCACGATATAGCAGATCGTGGCGGACAGCAGAGTAGGAATCATCAAGACACCGAACCAACCGAGGTAGATTCGGTTGTCGGTGTTGGTGACCCAGTTGCAGAAGTTCTGCCAGCTGTTCGCTCCACCTCTGCTGATTGCAGTGGTCATGAGAACGAGGTTTGGAGTAAGAATGCCGGCCATGAGACCGACGTTGCGAATCTACCGGTATGCGGCAGTGTTTCTCGTTGAGGATTATAAACTTACGTAAAGTCAACTTAATAGAGACAAGGTATCCTGACCCTGAAGAACCACAAGGCCTGGCCGTTGAAGCGTGCAAACGCAAGCTTGAAGAAGGGGTCTGGGCAGTTTCTGCTGCTCTGGAGAAAAGTGAAGTTTTGTAATGCGAGGTCAAAAATCCTTGCGGCTGCCTGGCCCGATCCAGGGATCTTAACGGTTTGTTACAGCGTTGCCGGCTTCAGAGGCTGCTGTCTCATCCAGCCGCGGGCCTGGTCCAGAAAGCTGCTCCAGCTGGCCTGCTCCTGCTCCGCCGCCTGGGCCACCAGCAGGGGAGCCTGCCGCTGAATGTCCGCCAGGTCGGCCTCGGCCACGCCGTTGCCACGGGCCATGTAATCCGCCATGGCCCTGGCAGTGACGCGGGTCAGATGGGCCGCACTGATGGCCTGGATCGCCCCTCCCATCAACCAGGTGGCGCCATGCATCTTGAACAGCAGGCCGAGGGTCTGGGTGCTCCAGTCCACCACCCCCTGGGCCAGAGCCACCTTGGCCAGCTCGATGGCGGCTTCCCGCAGCTGCTGCTGATTCCAGTCCCGCCCCCACAGCTGGGCCATCTCCTTCAGCAGCAGGGCATTGGCCACAGGCACTGCCAGAAGATCCAGGGCCCCGACGGGATTCAGCAACACCACAGCCGCCACGCTCCACTGGGTGCGCTGCAGCAGCTGGTCGAGACGCTGACGCCGCAGCCGCTCCAGTCGGGTCTGCCAATGCTGATGCAGCCGTTGCAGCGCCCGCAGTTCCGTACTGCGCTGCCAGTTCCCGCGGCTGCGGCCATCGAGCGCCTGAGCCAGGGGGCCGAGGTCGGGAGATGCCGCGGCGGGCCAGGGCAGGATGTGCGTCGCCGTCAGGCAGGGCAACTGGCTCAGCAGCGCCTGACGGGCTCCGTCCAGATCCATCCCGGCGGGACAGCACAGCAGCAGCCAATGGGGCTGGTCTGCAGGGATCAGCTCGATCCAGCGCAGTTCAGCAGCACCGAGGGGAGCATCCAGGCAGAACAGCACGGCGTCGGCACGCTCCAGCACAGCCGGCAGCCGCCATTGCTGCGGGGCGGATTCGAGCGGGGGCAGTTTCTGCAGGGCAATGGCCTGGCGGCTGACCAGACCGCTGCTCACGGCACGGGTGACCCTGTCCAGCCCATGGCATCCCACCAGGGCGAGCTCCAGCTGAGGACGATCGCCGATGCCCTGCAGCCGCTCCAGTTCCGCCTCGAGGGCTGTGGTCGGCTGTTCGGGATCGAGCTGCTGAAAGGCTGTGATCAGGGCTTCGCAGCGGACCCGCATCGCAGCGGGATCCTGGGGCTGAGCATCGGCCTGGCCGTCCCTGCGGCTGCGGCGGAACAGCCAGACACCACCGCCGGCCAGAGCCAGCCAGGGCAGCTGACCCAGGCCCAGATGATCGAACGACCAGCTGACCAGCCATATGGCCGCCAGCAGACCGCCGCCGAGCCACACCGGTCGCTCCTGGGCCAGCCTGAGCAGGAGGGTGCCGGTGATCCCGGACTGGGGGACAGGGCTCACTGGGCTGCGTGGTGCTGGGGGAATTGTGTCGTGGGGAGCTGCCCTGAACCAGGCCCGGGAGGAAAGCTTCATTCAGGCCGGTCCAGGGCGATCGATCACCCTCACCACACCCCGAGCGGCCGGCGCGGCGGATCAAGGCCGGAGGGATCGCCTCAGCAGACCGTGCTTCGGGGCGAACACCATGGCCAGCAGGAACAGCAGCGTCTGCACCACCACGATGCAGCCCGCGGTGGAGGCATCGATGAAATAGCTCAGGTAGATGCCCATGATGCTGGACAGGACACCGGAGGCAACGGCGATCTGGGTCATCCGGTCGAAGCGGTCGGTGAGCAGGTAGGCGCTGGCCCCCGGGGTGACCAGCATCGCCACCACCAGAATGATGCCCACGGTCTGCAGCCCTGCCACTGCAGCCAGGGAGAGCACCGCCAACAGCAGGTAATGGAGGAAGCCCGTGTTGATGCCGATGGAGCGGGCGTGGGAGGGATCGAAGCAGAAGAGGATCAGATCCCGCCGGAACACCAGCAGCACCAGCAGCACCAGCAGGCTGATGCCCAGCGTCTGGTGGATGTCGGCCTGGCTGATGCCCAGCACATTGCCGAAGAGGATGTGGAGAAGGTCGATGCTGCTGCGCACCTTCGAGACCAGGATCAGGCCGAGAGCGAAGAAGCCGGTGAACACCAGTCCGATCACGGTGTCTTCCTTGAGGCGGGTCTTCTGCTTGATGAAGCCGATCGCCGCCACCGAGCCCACCCCGAACACGAAGGCCCCCAGGGCGAAGGGCAGAC
>SRMO01000055.1:0-5175 GCA_004768415.1 Aphanocapsa feldmannii 277cV
ATAGGCGATCACCACACCGGGCATCACGGCGTGGGACACCGCATCCCCCATCAGGGCCCAGCCCTTGAGTGTCATGTAGCAGGACAGCAGGGCACAGACGCCACCCACAAGGGTGCTCACAGCCAGGGCCCTGACCATGAACTGATGCTGCAGGGGATCCAGCAGCAACCCCAGGGGATCCATCAGGGACTGTCTCCGACACCGCCATCCCGCTGCTCCGGCACACTGCCACCGAAGGTGCGGGCGAGGTTCTCGGGTGTGAACACCTCACCGGTGTCGCCGTAGGCAAGCACCGTTTTGTTGATCAGCACCACCTGATCACAGAAGCCCGTCACGTGGGCCATGTCGTGGGTGGAGACGAGCACGCTGCGACCCCTGCGCTTCAGCTCCAGCAGGAGCTCGACGATCAGCTTCTCGCTGCGCACATCCACACCGCTGAAGGGTTCATCCAGCAGCAGCACGGAGGCCCCCTGGGCCAGGGCCCTGGCAAAGAAGGCCCGCTTGCGCTGGCCACCGGAGAGTTCACCGATCTGGCGCTTGCGCAGTGGCCAGAGCTCGACCCGCTCCAGGCTGGAACGCACTGCGGCATGGTCCTGACGGCGCGGTATCCGCAGCAGATTCATGGCGCCATAGCGCCCCATCATCACCACCTCGGCCACGCTCACCGGAAAGTTCCAGTCCACACTTTCCGACTGGGGCACATAGGCCACGGCGTGCTGTCGCTGGGCATGGCCCTGGGCCATGCCATTGATGCGGACGTGGCCGCAGGACGGCCGCACAAAGCCCATCACCGCCTTGAACAGGGTTGACTTCCCGGCCCCGTTCATGCCCACCAGGCCACAGATGCTGCCGGAGCACAGGCGCAGGGAAGCATCGAAGATGGCGACGCTGCCGTTGTAGTCAACGGAGAGATGGTCGACGGCAATCCGCTCGATCGTCACCGCGGCTGCCCCTCCAACCCACGCACCAGGGTATCGACGTTGTGGCGCAGCAGGTCCAGGTAGCTGGCGGCGGGTCCGCGGGGACCCGAGAGGGAATCGACGTAGAACACCCCGCCAAAGCGGCTGCCGGACTCGGCCGCCACCTGCTTCTGGGCCTCGCTGCTGACCGTGCTCTCGCAGAAGATCGCGGGCACCGCACGATCCTTGACGGTGCGGATCAGGCGTGCCATGCGCTGGGGCGTCACCTGGCGCTCCGCATTCACTGGCCAGAGATAGGCTTCATCCAGGCCGTAGTCGCTGGCGAGATAGCTGAATGCGCCTTCGCAACTCACCAGCAGGCGACGCTCGGGCGGAATGGCACTGATGGCCTGACGCAGCTCGAGGTCCAGGGCGCGGATGCGATTGCTGTAGTTCCGGGCGTTGGCGGCGAACTGTGGGGCCCGCTGCGGCATCAGTGCCGTCATGGCCGCTCGGATGTTCTCCACATAGATGAGGGCATTGGCCGGTGACATCCAGGCGTGGGGGTTGGGCTTGCCCCGGCCGCTGTCAGCGGTGATGGGCAGCGGTTCGATGCCGGCACTGAGGGTGACCCGCGGAACACCGGGAAGATTGGCGTTGAAGCGCCGGGCCCAGCGCTCCAGACCCAGCCCGTTGTCCAGGATCAGGCTGGCGCCCTGTCCCCGCTCGATATCCCCTGGCGTGACCTGATAGCCATGGATCTCGGCTCCCAGCCTGGTGATCGAAGCCACGCGCAGGTGGGGGCCGGCCACCTCGCGGGCCATGTCGGCCAGCACCGTGAAGGTGGTCAGCACCAGGGGGGTGGCGGCTTCGCTGGCAGCGGATCTTCCCACCTGCAGCGATGGGGCTGTGGCCGGCTGACTGCCGTTGGCGGAGGCCTCGCTCTGCGGTGCCTTGCAAGCCGAGGGCAGCAGGGCCAGGGCCACTGCGAGGGGGAGCACCAGGAGCGAACGGAGGTCGATCGGTGTTGCCACGGCTCCCCGGCACCGGCTTCCATGGACACAACCTACGGGTCGCTCCGCATCCGTCTTCCCGGCCCCTGATGTCGATGCCATGGTCGGCTGCAATGGCGGGGCAGAGATACTGCAGCGGCTTCCGGAGGCGGGGAGGGCTTGGGACAATCCCACCTAGCCTGGGCAGATCGTCCCGGGCTGGGGCCAGTGAGCGACCGAAGCCGGCACCCCCCCCACAAGGCAGGCCAAGGCCGGACGGGTCTGGGCGCAGAGCAGCGCGGGCCCGTACAGCGGGTCTTTATGGTGGCGCTCGGCGTCAACCTGCTGCTGACGCTGCTGAAGCTCGTGGTGGGCCTGGCCAGCGGCTCCCTGGCGGTGCTGGCAGATGCCATGCACAGCGCCACCGATTCCTTCAGCAGCCTGATGGGGCTGATCACCAACAGCCTCTCCGATCCCCGACCCGACCGTGATCACCCCTATGGCCATCAGAAATACGAGGGCATCGGTGCCCTGGCCATCGCTGGCTTCATTTTCTTTGCGGCGTTGGAGATCCTCAGGAACGCCATGGATCGCCTGCTCAGCGGTCTCGATCCCCTCAGCCTCGAGTGGCATCAACTGATTCTGCTGCTGCTGGTGCTCGGTTTCAACATCCTGATGGCCGTCTACGAGCGCTCCGCCGGCCGTCGCCTGGGCAGCCGCCTGCTGCTGGCCGATGCGGAGCATGCTCTCAGTGATGTGTGGAGCACCGTTGTGATCCTGGCAGGCCTCAGCGGCACCCTGCTGCTGGATCTCGACTGGCTGGATCTGGTGCTCGCCGTGCCCGTTGCTCTGCTGCTGATCCGTGTCTGCTGGAAGGTGTTGTCTGACAACCTGCCCTGGCTGGTGGACCACATCGCGATTCCACCCGAGTCCATCCATGAGGTGGCCTGCCGTGTGCCAGGGGTGCTCAATTGCCATGACATCGCCAGCCGCGGTTTGCTGGGGCGGGCGGTTTTCATCGACATGCACATGATTGTGGATGCCGACGATCTCCCCACAGCCCACCGCATCACGGAACAGGTGGAAGCACAGCTCGAGCAACGCTTTGGCCCCGTGCGCTGCACCATTCACCTGGAACCGCGGGAGTATGCCTCCGACAGGATCACCTTCGAGGGGGTCCACGGTTGAATGGATTGCGACCTGGCCAGTGATGGCGTCAGCCCGTCAGCGCAGGTGATCCAGCTGGACGCAGGCGGTGCGGCCGTGGCGGGTGGCGTAGCCTTCATCGAGTGGTCTGATGCCACGACTGCTGGGGGGGAGAGGGCAGAAGGGACCGCTCTCGGGATGCATGCGGTGGGAGATCTGTTGCGTCAGGGTCTTCAGGAGAACAACCATGGCCAACATCAGGCATCTGCTTTCTGTGTAGCCCGGTTCGGGCTGGAGTGCCGCAACCTCGGGTCGTTCTTCGCGTTGTCATTGCAGTCGTGACACTCCGAACAACCTGGCATCGCCACCCTCGCTTCCGTGGCAGCAAAGGTTGTCGGGCGTTGACAGGCTGCTCTCTGCTGCGCCCATCCGGTTCAGGAAGACGCTTGTTCGGCGTCGTAGCGGGCCCAGGCCTGGCGGGCACGCTCACTACAGGCGAGCGCCTGCTGCAGGCGGAACTCAGAGATGGATCGAGAGCGTATCCGGGACCCATCCCGGGATGAGGAGAGATTCTGCTGTTCGCCAGTGGGGCTGTCGAGAGAAGAGGTGATCGCTGGAAAATGCTGCACTGAAAAGCGGGAGTATCCGGTTGATTCCTGTTGACGATTCAACACGAGAAACCCTGCCGACAGTGCCGGGTTGGCAAGGCTTCAACTCTTCTACAGGTTTCTGCCCCGCGCAATCCGCCGGGGATGTGTTCCACGGGTCACGCCATGGCCCTGCCCCAGGCGATCCAGCACAGCTGCTGCTGGCGGCTGCGTGCTCGCCCCCCATGGCTGTGCCCCGGCCAGCCAGGGGAGGGTCCGACCGGCCAGATGAATGTGCACCACAGCCTGACTCCGTCAGTGTCGTTGGTTGTCCAGACGGTGTTCAACCGAAGCGATAACCAAAGCCACGCACTGTCTTGATGTAGTCGGGTTTGCTGGGATCTTCCTCGATCTTTTCACGCAGCCAGCGAATGTGCACATCCACAGTTTTGCTGTCACCAACGAAGTGGAAGCCCCAGATATCCTGCAATAGCTTCTCGCGGCTGTGCACCCGCTTGGGATTTCTCATGAAATACTGCAGCAGG
Source organism: Aphanocapsa feldmannii 277cV (assembly GCA_004768415.1). Lineage (GTDB taxonomy): Bacteria > Cyanobacteriota > Cyanobacteriia > PCC-6307 > Cyanobiaceae > Aphanocapsa_A > Aphanocapsa_A feldmannii. The sequence continues at coordinate 4,170 of SRMO01000055.1, forward strand.
CGAAATTCCTTGGGAGACAGTTTCACGTCTTCACCTGCAAGGGTGACGCGACATTCATCGCTGTACAGCACCAGTCTGCCGTGCGCCAGCTGGTTGGCCTCCATACTGTTGGCCTGCATCTGCCCATAGGCCATGGAGCGGCGCAACAATGCTCTACAGCGTGCCAGCAGCTCCAACATGCTGAAGGGTTTCACCAGGTAGTCATCAGCGCCCAGCTCCAGGCCTAGAATCCGGTCGGTCTCGGTGTCCTTGGCACTGATGATCAGGATGGGAATGCGCTTGCCGTCCTTGCGCAGTTCCTTGCACACTTCAAGACCCATCATGCCCGGCAGCATCAGGTCGAGAATCAGCAGGTCCGCAGGGTTCTGCGGTGAGATCCGAGGCGAGAGATGACGCAGGGCAGTGGCACCGTTGCCAAAAGACTTCACCTTGAAGCCTTCAGCCTCCAGCATCTCACTGATGGTCTCGCGAATGGTCTCGTCATCTTCAACCAGAAAGATGCGTGTGGTCTCTGCGTTGATGTCAGGTGCCACGCCGTTGCCCTGCTTGGCCATCGTCAATGTTAGGTGTGCAGCGGCCCTGCTCCCTCTGGCCCGGAGCCTGGGGCGGATCGCGATCCCGCCTCGCTGGCGTGCCAGGGGATGACTGGCGCCAAGCCCATGGTCGCGCTGAAACGGGCTGAAACGACAAGGGGGAAGGAGTCAGCACCCCCTCCCCAAGATGAAACAGGTTGTCACGCTGCTTCAGCCGTGGGCCTAGGACTTGAGCGAAGCGACGACAGCAAGGGCGCGCTGGCGGACGGATTCAGGCAGCGGAACGTAGCCGAGGGAGTCGGAAATGCCCTGGGCTTCTCTGGACAGCATGTAGTTGAAGGTTTGCTTGAGGGTGTCGAGCTTCTTGCCGTTGTCGGACTGGTAGGCCAGCACCCAGGTGTAACCGACGATGGGAAAAGAAGTGGCCCCGGCCGGGTTGGGATCGATGCCGCGGAAGTTCTGGTCGAGCACAA
>SRMO01000055.1:5185-10317 GCA_004768415.1 Aphanocapsa feldmannii 277cV
TTCTGGACAGCATGTAGTTGAAGGTTTGCTTGAGGGTGTCGAGCTTCTTGCCGTTGCCGGACTGGTAGGCCAGCACCCAGGTGTAACCGACGATGGGGAAAGAAGTGGCCCCGGCCGGGTTGGGATCGATGCCGCGGAAGTTCTGGTCGAGCACAATCCTGCTCAGTGCGGCAGAGGAGGTCTCGGCGCTGGGGCGCACGAAGTTGCCTTCCTTGTTCTGCAGCGCAGCGGTTTCCAGACCCACCCGCTTGGCATAGCCATAGCTGACGTAGCCGATGGAACCGGGGGTGTTCTTGATCACCCCGGCCACACCCTGGTTACCCTTGCCGCCCACACCAACGGGCCAGGAGACGGCCTTGCCCAGACCCACCTCGTCTTTCCACTGCCTGGAGAAGGCGGAAAGGGATGCCGTGAACACGGCGGTGGTGCCGGAACCGTCGGAGCGGTGGGCGACGGTGATGGGACCCGCGCTGCAGCCCAGGTCAGTCCAGTCGGTGATCTTGCCGAGGAAGATGTCGGCCGTCTGCCGCTGCGTCAGCGTGAGGTCGCAACCCGGCTTGTTGTAGACCACGGGCACGGCGCCACCGGCCATGGGAATGTGGCGAACGCCGCGCTTGACCTTGGCGATCTGCTGGTCGCTCATCGATTTGTCGGTGGCAGCGAAGTCGACATCAAGACTGCTGAAGAGCTTGACGCCGGTTCCGGAGCCGGTGGCCTGGTAGTTCACCTTGGGACCACCCGAAGCCGCCAGGTCGGAGAACCAGCGCTCATAGAGAGGAGCGGGGAAGGAAGCGCCAGCGCTGTCAATGCTGTCAATGCGAGGTGCGGCCGCGGAGCAGCCAGACACCATGGCTGGAGCTGCAGCGGCCAGGCTGACTGTGCATGCGATGGCTGCAATTCGCTGAGCGACTTTCATCGAGAATTGAGATCAGGTCTCCACATCAGGCTAATAATTTCCTTAATCTGATCTATTAATGGCATGTTAAAATCACTTAATGATTTGGTCTGATGATCGCAATGATCATGGCCTGACTGCTGACAAGGTGGCCTGAGGATGGCGCCGTCAAACAAGGTTAAGAGAATCAATTCAACCCAGCTGTTGCAAGCCTCTGCAGGCTCTCGCCGGCGAGCTTGCCTTGCCTCCGGGATGGTCCGGGTCGCCTGCCATCACCACTCCTGGCTCAGGACCCAGCCGGGAGTGTTGGCTGCAGGCAGGTTGCTGTTCAGCGGCTGTCCCGGTATTTGTCAGGTCGGAATGCCCCACCGGCGTGAGCAAAGCCCCTCGGGGGACCTGTTTCCCTGACCAGCGGGCGTTGGCTGCGGCTGCAGCTGCCTGTCCGACGGAACCTCCGGATGGCTGCCAAAATGAACCATCTCAACGGCGAAGAGCTTTGCTGCCACCAGCAGTGGAATGCGAGATACGAGGTTGTCCAGCGTTTCCCTGGGGTTGGCTTGCTCCTGAACCAGCCATGGCGGCTCAACGCCTGCAGCACGCCGCCATGCTGCTCTCGCTGGCCCTGCTGATCAGCTGCGGAACCAGGTCCCAGGACCCGGACTCCGCTGCACCCCCCGCGCAGCAGCCAGCCGACCCACAAGCCACGGCAAGGGCCGTTGATCCGCCCCAGCTGATTCCCCTTGCCGATCCACAGACCCTGCTGGACGCGGGACAGCTGGGACGTCGCGACCCTTTCAGTCCCCTTGCAGCAGAGCATCAGTCCGGGATCGGGGTGGCGGGTCTCAGCCTGGTGGGGCTGGCCCTGCTCAACGGGGAACCGGTTGCCTTCGTCCACAGCGAGGCTGGCGCTGGGAGCCTGCGGCCAGGTGATGTGGGTGGCGTGAGCACCGATCTGCTGCCCGATGGCTGGGTGGTGCTGGCGGTGGACCCTGAGGCTCGGCAGGTGGAGCTGGAGCCTCCCGGCCCTGCCACGGCGCTGCGCCTCTCCTGGCCCTGAGTCTCTCCGGCCCCTGCCGGGGACAGGACAGGGGTGCTGCGCATCAACCCGGGCCGGGGTCCCGGTGCAGGGCCTCGATGGTCGCTGCCACCAGGCCGCCGAGGTCATGGGGGTTGGCCTCCCGGTCGACCCGGCCGAGCCATTGCCGGCAGCTCCGGCTGGTCTGGGGGCCGATGGAGATCACACGCAGGGGCTGCAGCAGCGTCAGCCAGCGCTCGCCGACGGCGGCCTGGAGCAGTTTCACGCTGTGCACCACGGTCTTGCCGCTGGCATAGGTGATGGCAGCCACATCCCCCTGCTCCAGAGCCCGGAGAGCATCAGGGGGAATCGCCGCAGGGCAGCGCGACTCGTAGGCAGGAACTTCACTGACCAGGGCACCTTCTGCGCTGAAGTGCCGCGCCAGCAGCGGCCGGCCGCCGCTCTGCACCCTTGGCAGCAGCATCTTCAATCCTGAGACGGGCCGCGGCCAGTGCTCGATCAGGCTGTCCGCCACGAACTCCGGCGGCACAAAGTCCACCGTCCAGCCCAGCTGCTCCAGGCATCGGGCCGTCCTGTGACCCACCGCTGCGATGCGGGGACGTCGTTCCAGGTCCTGCCAGGTTCTACCGCCCAGAGCAAGCCTGTCCCGCACAGCCTCCACCCCGTTGGCGCTGGAGAGCACGAGCCAGTCGAAGTGCTCCAGCCTGGCAAGGGCCCCATCCAGAGGCCCCCAGTCATCGGGCGGACCAATCTCCAGGGCGGGGAAATCGATCACCCGGGCACCGGTCTGCTCAAACCGTTGACGTGACATCCCCGCCTGAGCGGCGGCACGGGTCACCAACAGGGTGTTGTCCTGCAGAGGAAGGCTTGGCGGGGACGTCGCAGCAGGCATGTCGAGAAGGGTTCAGGCCGTGTCGAGCTTCAGCAGCGGCTTCCCGACCAGGGTTGGGCAACAGCTGGGTGGCCTCACGGAACTTGCGCGCGCCGCATCGATTGTGCCGTTGCGCATGCTGCTGCCGCGAGACCAATCGCCGGGTGATCTGGCAGTGGACTGCGTCAGTGATGACGTTTCAGTCGGTGAAGGCTGCCCCTGCGGCCGCTGTATCCGGCGAGGGCAGCAGCCGTGCCATGGCCGCCGCCTGGGCTGCAGGTGTGCCAGCGCAGCAGAAGGCCATGGGCAGCCCCGGCAGGGCCTCCAGCAGCACAGGCCACTGCCAGGGATTGCCATACAGCGCCAGACCCCTGAGCTGACCCTGCCGCTGCAGGAACTGCAGACCATCCAGCAGGGATCCTTCGGCCTCGGCATTGCCGCGAAAGGGATGGCCCCGCAGCCAGAGCTGCACCAGCACCACCCCCCGCAGTGGTGGCAGTGGTTGGCGGAGAGGCCAGAGCAGAGGCTCCAGGCCCATGGCGCCGGGCCTGGTCCTGGCGGCTGCTGTGGCTGGCAGTGGCGCCGTGTTGAAGGGATCATCCAGCAGCAGCAGGTTGACGCCCCTGCCTTGCCAGTGGGCCATCGGGCCACCGCGGCAGTCGAGATCGGCTTCCACCAGCTCCCGTTCCAATCCCTGCACATCCTTCCCCTGCAAGGCGGTGAGCGGGGCCGGTGTGCTGCTTCCCGCCAGTCGATCGAGCAAGCCCTGGCGCCGTGCAAGGGCCTGGTCGACGCGGGCTTCGCTGAGCCGGCCGTCATGGATCGCCGCGCAGATGGCCACGATGCTGCGCTCCAGGGCAGGGGGCATGAGCAACAGATCACAGCCAGCCGCCAGGGCGGCCAGGGCAGGGTCTTCGTCCTCGCGGCTGGCAGCCGCCATGGTCAACGCATCGCTGACGATGGCTCCATCGAAACCCAGCCGCTGCCGCAGCAGACCCGCCAGGATGGTGGAACTGAACCCGGCCGGTCGCTCGGCATCCAGCAGTGGCACCAGAAGGTGCGCGGCCATCACGGCCGGGCAGTCCGCCGCCAGGGCAGCGCAGAAGGGCGGCAGTTCCCGCCGCTCCAGCTGTGCCCCGTCGATCGCCAGCTCCGGGAGAAGCAAGTGGGAATCCTGGGCCGTGTCGCCATGGCCCGGGAAGTGTTTGGCGCAGCCCAGGACACCGCTGCTGCCAAGGCCCTGCTGAAAGGCATGGACGAGAGCTGCCGCGGCCTCCGGTTCGTCGCTGAAGGCCCGCACATTGATCACCGGATTGCGGGGATTGCTGTTGACATCGCAGCAGGGAGCCAGCACCCAGTTGAGGCCCACCGCGCGGGCCTCCAGACCCACCGCGGCGCCGTAGCGCCGTGCCAGCTTCAGTGCCCGCTCCGGGTTGCTGCGGTACAGCCTCCCCAGGCTGAGCGGTGGCGGTAACCAACTGGCCCCGGCGAAGCGCTGCCCCACCCCCTCCTCCACATCGGCGCAGAGCAGCAGAGGGTGGTCTGCCTGTCGTTCGATCCAGCTGATCCGTTGACGGAGCTCAACGGCACTGCCCCCCAGCAGGATCACGCCGCCGACACCGAGCTGGCGCAGCTGCTGCCCCAGGGTGTCCCGATCTGCCTCCCAGCGGGGGTAATCCCGTTGCCCGTCACTCCAGCAGCCGCTGGCCCGCACCACGAACAGACGTGCCACCTTGCGGGCCAGGGGACTGTTCCCGCCGCCCAGTTCCCGCCGACATGGCCAGGGCGACGGTTCAGGCGACGCTGTCATTGCTGTCGTCAGCCTCGCCCGCGGCTCCACTGCCACAGTTGTCGGGACCGATCTCACTGCGACGGCGACGTTCCTCCGCCAGCCTGGCAAGGGTGCCCAGCACCGAATTGCCGTCGGCCAGTCCCTTGTCTTCGATGAAGCGCAGCTGAGGCGTGCGGCGCATGTTGAGGTGGCGACCCAGGTGCCCCCTCACAAAGCCAACGGCGGAATCGAGCCCTGCCATGGCGTCCTGCCTGGCCTTCGCGGAGCCGTAGATGCTCACGTAGATCCGGCAGTGCTGCAGGTCCCCTGCCACCTCCACGTTGGTGATGCTCACCAGACCTGCGCTGACACGGCTGTCCTTGATCCCGGCGGCGATCACCCTGCCCACCTCCTGCCGGATCAGTGAGGCAACCCGTTCAACACGGCGACCCTGGGCCATGGCTGGTGGTTGTCTGGGTGGCCTCACACTGGCAGCGACCGCTCGAGGCGGTGCCGCGGGCCCGTGAAGAGATTCCGCAGAGCAGAGCCGCGGGGGGGG
>SRMO01000055.1:10369-12410 GCA_004768415.1 Aphanocapsa feldmannii 277cV
TCGCTGGAGCGGTGCCCAGGGCTGGCCCGGTCGGGAGATTTCAGGCGGAGGGCAGACGCACACCGGCGATGGCATCCATCACCTGGCCCTCGCTGCCGTTGCCAGGGTGGATCATCGTGCCCAGCACCTGGGCGAGGCAGATGGTGCCGCTGATGGCGGCTCCGATCAGGGCGACAGCGGTGATGGGGTTGGAGCGGCTTCGCTCACTCAGGGGTTGCAGCACAGAGTTGAACACACCCAGCACGAAGGCCAGCATGTAGCGCGGGTAGCGGCTGACGTTGCGGAAAAATTCCTCCACACTCGGTAGCTGGACTGGCTTGAGCCTACTGGTGCCTACGGGTTGTCCGGCGCCGTTCACTGTTCGCCACAGCCATCGACAGTGCTTGCTCTGCACAGCACTGCATCAACTGCACTTAAAAGACCTGATGATTAGTCAACCTCTGGAGAACCGGCGCAAGCTGCAAGTTGTCCCCCTGCAGCCAATCGATCTCAGCGAGAGAATGCTGAGAATGTGAGGTTGTCCAGAGACTCCCCGGCAATGAAGTTCGTGATGAGAGGTTGTCCGGAGGTTTCCTGGAAAAGGCTGGCGTCAGGGAAAGCCTGGCGACGACCTGACTGTCCAACGGCTTTGGCTAGGCTGCAGCCAGCTGCGGGCTCCTTGTGGAACTGTACCAATTTCGCCACTCTGCCTTTTGCGAGAAGGTTCGCCTGCTGCTGAGCGCCAAGCAACTCAGCTATCGCGTGATCGAGGTGACCCCCGGAATCGGTCAGGTGGAGCTGTTCCGTCTTTCAGGCCAGCGTCAGGTTCCTGTGCTCAAAGACGGCGCCGACGTGGTGGCTGACAGCACGACCATCGCCCAGTTCCTTGAAGAGGCCTATCCGGAACCACCGCTGATTCCTGAGCAGAGTGGCGCCCGCGCCCTGGCACTGCTGCTGGAGGACTGGGCAGATACCAGCCTGGCCACCGGGGTGCGGATGGCCCTGTTGCAGGCTGCCAGCCATGACCCGATCCTGCGCAAGGCCCTGCTTCCCTCAGCCACACCTGCACCTCTCAAGGGCCTGGTGGGCGCCATGCCTGCGGATTTGCTCGGTGGTGTGGGTCAGGTGTTCGGCCGTGGCAGCCGTGAACAACTTCTCGCCTCTCTGGAGCACCTCAGTCAGCTGGTGCGAGAAGACGACCATCTGGTGGACGACGTCCTGAGCATTGCCGATCTGGCCGTGGCAGCGCAGCTCTACCACCTGAAGTTTCCCGCTTCGGCGGGCGTGGAGCTGAGGCAGCGCGGCGTGCCTGGCATCGTTGATAATCCGTTGCTGGAGCCACTGTTCAGCTGGCGCGACGGCATCTACCGCAAAGCCTGTCGTGGCCTGCAGGAGGAGTCCGGTCACCGTCCCCCCCAGTCCCCTGGCCAAACCACAGCGGGCTCAGCCCGGGATCCTGGCCCATCAGCCCGCTGAGCTGCAGCCCGGGATCAGAAGCGCAGCTCGGCACCCAGTTCGATGCTGTGGTCCGGGTCCTCCTGACGGCGCTCCCTGCGGGCCAGATCCAGGCGCAGCTCGATGTCCCTGTCGAGATCACTGGAGAGGGCGTAGGCAAGACCGACGCGGCTGCGGGAGCTGCCGTTGTCGCTGTGGTCATAGCCCAGGTTCGGGGTGAGGATGCCCCACTGCTGACCCATGGAGAGGCTGTAGCCGATCTCGCCGCTGATCTCCGCAGGCAGGCTGTCGCCGTCGCCCGCTGAGACCAGTGCCGGGGTGGGCAGCTTCATGGTGTGCCCATCCAGGAAGGAATCGCCGTTCTCCGCCGCACCCCACTGGCTGGTGAGCGCCAGGTTCAGCCCCGTGCCGTTCGTGGCCGGGCTGTAGTCGAGCCGGGCCTTGGCACCCCATTGCTCGAGCTCTGCCGCCGAGGTCAGGTGGTTGCCGCGCAGCTCCAGATTGAACCGTTCATCGCCGTAACGCAGGCCCAGCACCAGCTCGCCTGCGGCGCCTGTGGGGCCATCGCCGCTGTCGTAGCGGCCATGGAGCTGGGCGAAGGGCTCCA
>SRMO01000055.1:12504-14525 GCA_004768415.1 Aphanocapsa feldmannii 277cV
TGCCTCCGCACCATCGAGGGACCCATCGCCCTCTGTCGAGAGGCTCAGGAAGCCGGCATCGCTGGTGAGCGCCAGATCGATGGTGCTGCCAGCCTGGGACAGGGACCTGCGCAGGCCCAGGGACAGCAGGCGCATGTGGAGATCGCCCTGATCGGCATCGCCATCCACATGCTCACGCTCGTTCTCCACATCCCCGAAGCCGATGCCGCCGATGGCCCAGAGCTCCAGGTTGCTGCTCAGCTGGCCATGGAGATAGGGATAGATGGCGGTGAGGTTGGAGGACAACTGGCCGGCACCGGCGGCGGTGGCATCCTCGAAGCTGTAGTCCACCTCTCCGTGGACCTGAGATAGGGAGAGGCCGGCCAGCCACTGCTCACGGAAGGCGCGATCGGCACCGAGGTAATAGAGCTGCCACTCACCGTCGAAATCGCTGGTCTCTGTTCCACCCCTGGCCCACTGCAGGTCCGTGCCGGCCCATAGCGTCCATGGTCGGCTGACCTCTGCAACCGCGCCTTTGCCACACTCCAGTCCCCAGTCAGCGGGGTGGAGGGAATGGGGCTGACCTCGGAACAGCTCCAGCAGATCATCAAAAGTCTTGTCCATGCTGTCCTCGTCGTCCCGCTGGCCGACGTGGGGGACGCCGCGCAGGCCCGTGGCGGCCAGATCCGTGTTCCAGCTCTCTCCCTGCCAGATGTCGCTGGCGATGAGGTAATCGCTGCTCTCGCCATAGCTGCCACTCTCGTCACTGGTGGCACTTTCGCCATCAGGGCCAGCTGCGGAGTTGAGGCAGACACTGCCGGAGGACCCAGTGCCGCCAGTGCCACTGTCGAATCGCTTGCCGATCATGTCCGTCACACTGCCGAGAATCACCCGGCCCTGACCGGACAAGGCAGCACGGATTGCGGTTTCTTCCGCCGGGGAGGTGACCACGGTCACCAGGAAGGATGCAGGACCCGATATCCGGTTTCCGTTTGCCACCCTGACGGTGATGGTCGCCTTGCCTTCGCGGACCGGTGTCACCATCACAATGGGATTGTTGGTCGGTTCTTCTGATACCGATGCCACGGCTGGGTGGCTGGACGTAAAGTGCCACGTGATATCACCAGCCTTGTCATTGTCCACGCTGAAGGCAGTGCTCCCGTCCCTGCTGCCATCCTCACCGCCGACGTAGAGTGTGAGCGGTTCCAGAGTGCCGGTGGCTATGAGCCAGGGTGTTAACGCCGCCGTTGTGTTTGTGTTGCCACACTGCGGCAGGTTAACATCGACATTCACACTTGACGGTAGGCTCGTCGGTAAACAGGTTAAACTATTTTCATTTAGAAAGAGTGATTCCAGATTAGAGAGTCCAGTGAAGATATCTTCCGGCAGACTGCTTAGGCTATTGTTAGTTAGAGAGAGTAGTTCCAGATCAGAGAGCCCAGCGAAGATATCTTCCGGCAGGCTGCTTAGGTCATTGTAACTTAGATAAAGATTTTCTAGATCAGAGAGCCTAGCGAAGATATCTTCCGGCAGGCTGCTTAGGTCATTGTAACTTAGATAAAGATCTTGTAGATCAGAGAGCCCAGCGAAGATATCTTCCGGCAGGCTACTTAGGTCATTGTTATACAGAGTGAGAAAGTGTACTTTAGAAAGTCCAGCGAAGATATCTTCCGGTAGGCTGGTTAAGTCATTTTCCCTCAGCCAGAGTCTTTTTAGATTAGAGAGCCCAGCGAAGATATCTTCCGGCAGGCTGCTTAGGTTGTTGTTCTTCAGATCAAGATTGACTAGAGCAGGCAGTCCAGCGAAGATATCTTCCGGCAGACTGCTTAGGCTGTTTTCCCTCAGATCAAGGGTTACTAGAGCAGAGAGTCCATCGAAGTCACCTGAGCTTAATGAAGTGATTCCTTTAGCGGAAAGATCACAAAATGTTTCATCAGAATTCAATGCATCCATGCGTTCACAGATATTCTTAACGTTCACAGTCAAGTTTGCCGTTACCGAACCATAGTCGCCACCGCTGGCGCTGTGGGACAGGATCACGG
>SRMO01000055.1:14750-15007 GCA_004768415.1 Aphanocapsa feldmannii 277cV
TGAACCAGAGCTGATGGTGACGGTCACCGTGTCGGTGGGCTGGCTGGCGAGCGTCACCGTGTAGCTGCCGCTGCCACCTTCGACCACCGCCAGTGAGGACGGTGTGAACAGCAGAGCGGCGGTTTCATCATCGGCAACCGTCACCACCAGATTTCCACTGACCGAGCCGTAGTCGCCGCCGCTGGCGGTATGGGACAACGTCACGGTGTCATCGACCGCGTCATCGTCCTGCTCACCACTCACCTGCACTGTTTGTG
>SRMO01000055.1:15017-15245 GCA_004768415.1 Aphanocapsa feldmannii 277cV
TGAGCAGCAGAGCGGGCTCTTTGTCATCATCGATGACGGTCACACTCAAGTCTGCTGTGACCGAGCCATAGCCGCCGCCGCTGGCAGTGTGGGACAGCCTCACGGTGTCATCAACCGCGTCACCATCCTCCTGGCCTCCCACCTGCACTGTCTGTGCTGTGCTCCAGTTGGCGGTGGAGAAGGTAAGGGTGTTCTGGTTACCGTTGCTGACGGGATCGGTATCCCGCG
>SRMO01000055.1:15462-16159 GCA_004768415.1 Aphanocapsa feldmannii 277cV
GCCGCTGGCGGTATGGGACAACGTGATGGTGTCATCGATCTCGTCATCGTCCTGTTCCCCGCTCACGTCCACTGTCTGTGGTGCGTTCCAGTTTGTGGTGGTGAAGCTGAGGGTGTTCTGGTTGCCGTCGGTGTCGGCATCGGTGTCCAGCGTCACGCCTGTGCCTGCGCTGAGGGTGATCGTCACTGCGGCGGTGGGCTGGCTGGCAAGCGCCACCGTGTAGCTACCGCTTCCACCTTCGGCTAACGTCAGTGAGGACGGTGTAAGCACCAAGAGATTTCCACACCGCGGCAACTCAACATTGACCGTCACACTTAGCGGTAGGCTCCTCGGTAAACAAATTAAACTGTTGTCATTCAGTCTGAGTGTTTCTAGAGCAGAGAGCCCATCAAAGATATCTTCCGGCAGGCTGCTTAGGTCATTTTCATCCAGATAGAGTGTCTCTAGAGCAGAGAGCCCATCAAAGATATCTTCCGGCAGGCTGCTTAGGTCATTGTTATCCAGATAGAGTCTCTCTAGAGCAGAGAGCCCATCAAAGATATCTTCCGGTAGACTGCTTAGGTTATTGTAATGCAGATGGAGTTTTTCTAGAGCAGAGAGCCCATCAAAGATATCTTCCGGTAAACTGCTTAGATTATTGTTATTCAAATAGAGTTCTTCTAGAGCAGAGAGTCCATCAAAGATATCTTTCGGTAAA
>SRMO01000055.1:16372-17401 GCA_004768415.1 Aphanocapsa feldmannii 277cV
ACTTAAATCATTGACAGTCAGCCAGATTATTTCTAGATCAGAAAGCCCATCGAAGTCACCTGAGCTTAATGAAGTGATGCTTTTAAAGGTAAGATCGCAAGCTGTCCCATCATAAATCAATGCATCCATGCGTTCACAGATATTCTCAACATTCACAGTCAAGTTTGCCGTTACTGCACCATAGTCGCCACCGCTGGCGCTATGGGACAGCGTCACGGTGTTATCGACATCCTGCCCTACGTTCACCTGCACTGTCTGTGGTGCATTCCAGTTTGCGGTGGAGAAGCCGAGGGTGTTCTGGTTGCCGTTGGTGGCGGCATCGGTATCCAGCGTCACACCAGAGCCAGAGCTGATGGTGACGGTCACCCTGTCGGTGGGCTGGCTGGCAAGCGCCACCGTGTAGCTGCCACTACCACCTCCGACCAACGTCAGTGAGGACGGTGTGAGCAGCAGAGCAGCCGTTTCATCATCCGTCACCGTCACATTCAAGTCTGCTGTGAGATAGGCATAGTCGCCGCCGCTGGCGATGTGGGACAATGGGACGATGTGATCGATGGCGTCATCGTCCTGCCCTGCGCTCACTTCCACTGTCTGTGGCGTGCTCCAGTTTTCGGTGGTGAAGCTGAGGGTGTTCTGGTTGCCGTCGGTGGCGGTATCGGTATCCCACGCCAGATCCAGCATCTCGCCAGAACCCGGGGCGAGGCTGACCGTCACCGCGGCGGTGGGCTGGCTAGCAAGTGCCACCGTGTAGCTGCCGCTACCACCTTCAGTCACCGTCAGTGAAGACGGTGTGAGCAGCAGAGCGGCTGTATCGGTCACCGTCACCTTCAAGTCTGCTGTGACCGAGCCATAGCCACCGCCGCTGGCAGTGTGGGACAGCGTCACGGTATCATCGACCGCATCATCATCCTCTCGGCCTCCCACCTGCACTGTCTGTGGTGTACTCCAGTTTGCGGTAGTGAAGGTAAGGGTGTTCTGGTTACCGTTTCTGACGGGATCGGTATCCCGCGTCACCACACCAGAGCCAGA
>SRMO01000056.1:0-1687 GCA_004768415.1 Aphanocapsa feldmannii 277cV
TATAGCCACCGCCGCTGGCAGTGTGGGACAGCGTCACGGTGTCATCGACCGCATCATCATCCTCCCGACCTCCCACCTGCACTGTCTGTGGTGTGCTCCAGTTTGCGGTGGAGAAGGTAAGGCTGTTCTGGTTACCGTTGCTGACGGGATCGGTATCCCGCGTCACCACACCAGAGCCAGAGCTGATGGTGACGGTCACCGTGTCAGTCGGCACGTTGGCAAGCGAGACTGTGTAGCTGCCACTATCACCTTCAGTCACCGTCAGTGAGGACGGTGTGAGCAGCAGAGCAGCTATTTCATCATCGCTCACCGTCACATTCAAGTCTGCTGTGACCGAGCCATAGTCGCCGCCGCTGGCAGTGTGGGACAGCGTCACGGTGTCATCGACCGCGTCATCATCCTCCCGACCTCCCACCTGCACTGTCTGTGGTGTGCTCCAGTTTGGGTGGAGAAGGTAAGGCTGTTCTGGTTACCGTTGCTGACGGGATCGGTATCCCGCGTCACCACACCAGAGCCAGAGCTGATGGTGACGGTCACCGTGTCGGTGGGCTGGCTGGCGAGCGCCACTGTGTAGCTGCCGCTTCCACCTTCGCTCACCGTCAGTGAGGACGGTGTGAGCAGTAGAGCGGCTGTTTCATCATCTCTGACCGTCACACTCAAGTCTGCTGTCACAGAGCCATAGTCGCCGCCACTGGCCCTGTGGGACAAGGTCACGGTTTCATCGACGGCGTCATCGTCCTGCTCACTCCTCACCACCACTGTCTGTGGTGTGTTCCAGTTGACGGTGGGGAAGCTGAGGGTGTTCTGGTTGCCGTTGGTGTCGGCATCGGTATCCAGCGTCACACCTGAGCCAGAGCTGATGGTGACCGTCACCGCAGCGCTGGGTGGGCCGGCAAGAGCCACTGTGTAACTGCCGCTTCCACCTTCGCTGACGCTCAGGGAGGAAGGTGTGAGCACCAGATCTGGTGTTGCGTCAAATCTAGTGTCGCGGTCGGAAAGATCTTTACAGTAGTAGACGCCACGCACGCGGCCATAACCACTATCTTCCCTTTTCCCGGAACCTGTGAGGTGCCATGTCTTGTCTTTGGCATTCTTGACATCGACCTTGACGACGATCTTTCCCTGATCACTACAGAGGTTACGTGCCCAAGCCTCCCAACGCGGATTCCAGAATGAATTGCCCTTATTCTTGTAACCGCCTTCCATACATGGGACCTTTTCTGGGCGGAGTCGCTGACTGCTGCCACATGACGCAAGCGCAGGTCCAGCAGTACACGTCAGCAGAATCAGTGCTGCTACAAGCTTGATGGGAAGCTTCATGGTCGAGCAGTTCATCAGATTCAATCTGACTGACACATGCTAGGGTGACACATGCAGGCGCAGGATAATTTAGAAAACTTCAGAAAAATTTATAATTTTGCCTGTGAGTTAGCACTTGGAGAGAGGATGAAGAGAGCAGCCAGTGTTGGAGTGACCCAAGCCAGGGAAGATGTCTAAAAGGTCTGATGGGGCAAGTTGATATGGCGTGTCCAGCAAAAGGACGGCATTAAAGTCGTGGCATTGCTACTGAATAATTTAGAGCTGCCATGGGTTGACTGATCTGAAGGGAAACTTATCGATACAAATATCGTCGCTAAGCCTAAGGAAGCTCTGGAAAACCTGCCAGAGCCTGAACGTGGCCCTTGCA
>SRMO01000056.1:2107-2263 GCA_004768415.1 Aphanocapsa feldmannii 277cV
GCTGCCATTGTCGCTGTGGTCATAGCCCAGGTTCGGGGTGAGGATGCCCCACTGCTGGCCCATGGAGAGGCTGTAGCCGATCTCGCCGCTGATCTCCACAGGCAGGCTGTCGCCATCGCTCTGGGCTGAGACCAGTGCCGGAGTGGGCAGCTCCAT
>SRMO01000057.1:0-1376 GCA_004768415.1 Aphanocapsa feldmannii 277cV
GGATCATCGCTGCCTGGCCCCGGGCCCGGCTGATCGGCAAAACCGCCACACCCGAGCGGCTGGACGGCAGGGGGCTGGGGGTGGAATCAGGTGGCTACTTCGAGGCCCTGGTGCTGGGGCCGAGCAGCGCATGGCTGGTGGAGCAGGGCTGGCTGGCCAGGCCCAGGGTCTTCTCCTGGCCCGCTGCCAGACAAGGCCCCGCGCTCCGCCGGCGGATGGGGGAGTTCGATCCGGACCATGGGGCCCGCGCCTTCGGTGACCGGGCCGCCATCGGTGATGCGGTCGGCCACTACCAGCGCCGCCTGCAGCCGGGAACGGCCATCTGCTTCTGCTGCACGATCGAGCACGCCGAGCACCTGGCCGGCGCCTTCCGGAGCGCAGGCATTCGCGCTGCAGCAGTGAGCGGCAGCACCCCGGTCAAGGAGCGCAGGCGCCTGATCACCGGCCTGGGCAACGGCGCAGTGGAGGTGCTGTGCAGCTGCATGATCATTGCCGAGGGAACCGACATCCCCTCGGTGGGCGGTGCGATCCTGATGCGGCCGACCGCCAGCCTGGCGCTGTACCTGCAGATGGTCGGCCGCGCCCTGCGGCCAGCGGCAGGGAAACGCGAGGCGGTGATCCTCGATCACGTCGGCAATGCCCACCGCCATGGCCTGCCCACCGATCCACGCCACTGGAGCCTCGACGGCAGCAGAAGGCGGCAGGGCATCTCCATACCCGTCAGGGACTGCCCGGTCTGCTTCTCCTCCTGCACCGCCACAGCCCGGCACTGCCCCGACTGCGGCCACCTGTTCCTGGCTGAGGAGCGCGATGAGCAGCGGAGGGGCCTGCAGCAACTGGATGGCGAGCTGGAGGAGGTGGTTGCCAGCCATCGGCCCAGACCAAAGCAGCAGGTGCGGCCCCGGCGCCGCTCTCCCTCAGCTGGCTGCCACAGCTATGAGCAGCTGCTGCAGAGGCAGCAGGAGCGTGGCTACAGAAGCGGCTGGGCAAAGCACGTATGGGCGGCCCGGCAGCGAGGCAGGCCATGACCTACTGACCAGGGCCACGTTTCAGCTGCGGTGGCTGCCGATGGTGGTGAGGAGAAAACGGCGCTCCTGCTGCCGGCCCACAAACAGGCTCAGCAGCGTGGCCTCTCTGTCATCCCGCAGCGTGTCCTGGACATAGGGAGAGGTGCGGAGGTTGTAGAGCTTCCAGAAGTTCGGCAGTTCCATCGCGGGAGGTATTGGCTGAGGGGCCGCTTCTGCCAATACTGCCCATGTATTTGCTGAATCGCCAATACATGGGCATGGCTGGGGCGCGGCCCGGCAGCGCCGTTGACGCCAGGCGGCAAGAGGAGGCATGGCAACCTCACCCGGCGAATACGAGATCCAGCAGCG
>SRMO01000057.1:1536-2173 GCA_004768415.1 Aphanocapsa feldmannii 277cV
AGGGGCCATCCGCCCGGAGCAGCGTGCCTTTCTGCAGCTGGTGGGGAGGCTCGGTGGGGTCGCGGCGATCTGCCGCTCCGTCGAGGATGCCGAGCATTCGCTCGCGATGGCCAGACCGATGCCGCTCTGTCGCTGATGGATGGGACAGAACTGCAGCTTCGGCTCAAGCGGCTGGGCCAGGTCCACCTCGGCGAGCATCCCTACCCCTCGCTTTGACACTGCCGGGGCAGGGCGGGGCAGGGCTCTGCCCCAACGCCACCGCATGAATCGCCCGGAATGCCGGAATGAATGACAGCACCGGCTGCCCATGCCGGCCCACCCCTGTCCACCCCACACCCCTGCAGGCCGACGCGGACAGTGCAGGCCCGGCCGGGCAAGGCAATCAGGGGCAATCAGGCCAAGCAGCACCCGGAGGTACCCGGCAGCAGACCGGATGGTCATGGCAAGCTATGCCAGACCCTGGCTGCGTATGACAAGCCTGACGTAGGATGGCGCCGACGAGCCGGAATGCGGGACGTGCACACCATCACCTATGCGGAACTGGTCGAGCGGCAGGAGAGGGACCGCCGAGCCTTCGGACGCATGCTCCTCAACTGGAGAAGAGGCAATGGCTGGACCCAGTACACCGTCTGCAGCT
>SRMO01000057.1:2678-2945 GCA_004768415.1 Aphanocapsa feldmannii 277cV
ATGACCCGCAGGGGCAGCAAAGAGGCCAGCGGCAGATAGCCCGGCGGCAAGCAGGCCAGCGGCAAACAGGCCAGCGGCAAACAGGCCAGCGGCAAACAGGCCAGCGATAAGCAGGAGAAGCAGGACAGGCAGGACAAGCGCCCCGACCTAACCCATCGGAAAGACAAAACCCATTCACTTGCAGCTACACCTAGAAAGCCACTAAGATTCTGGCCAACGGGCAATGGCCCGGACATCTCTTCCATGGATCCGGATCTTCAACACCAT
>SRMO01000057.1:3227-3547 GCA_004768415.1 Aphanocapsa feldmannii 277cV
AGCCTCGTCTTCATCTTCAATGGACCGCACTGCAGAGCCTGGGCAGGTTGCAGTTCTGGAACATACCGTCAAGCCCTCTGCCGCTTCCGCTGATCCGGCTTTGTCCGATCGTTCACACCCTGAGCCACCGCAGGGTGATGGTTCAAGTCATGAGCGACTGCAGGGCGATGGCTCAGATCATGAGTCACTGCAGGGCGATGGCTCAAGTCATGAGCGGCTGCAGGGCAATGGTTCAGATCATGAGTCACTGCAGGGCGATGGCGCCGATCCGGCACTGACCCCCCTCACAAAGGCAGAGATAGCGGCCTATCACCAGCGCA
>SRMO01000057.1:3959-5508 GCA_004768415.1 Aphanocapsa feldmannii 277cV
CCCACTGCCTCCCCTCGATTCACAAGCGACCACGACAAGCGATTCAACCCATCCCCATGGCCAAGGACCTGTTCCGCACACCACTCGCCGAAGTGCGCTGGGCCCACCTGATCACGCCACGGCAGCAGCTGGACAAGAGCAAACCACTGGCCTGGACCTGTGATCTCCTCCTGGCCAACAACGATGAGGAGGCCCGTTCCTTTCTGCTGGCGATGGAAGACCAGTTCATCGCCCTCCATGGCAGCCGCCGCCGCCGTGCCGAGAAGGGTTTCCCCTGGAAGGAGGACAAGGACAGACCCCAGGAGCTGACGGTCGTTCGCTTCAAGCTGCCCCAGTTCCAGAGGCGCGATGGCTCACTCTCCCAGGGTCCCCGCATCGTGGATGCAAAAAAGCAGGCCTGGGATGGCAGGGCCATCGGCAACGGCTCGCAGCTCATCCTCGCCTTCGACATCTACGACTGGGAGGGGGAGAACGGCTGCGGCATCACCTTCCAGCCACGGGCGGTGCAGGTGGTCCACCTCGTTCCCTACGAGCAGCTCGACCCCACCGATGGTTTTGAGGAGCGCGAGGGGTACAGCACAACCAGCGAGCCCACCGCCAGCGCCAGCGGCGCCAGTGGCACCAGTGGCTGGCCTGCCGATGAGGGGGAGAAGCAGGAGCAGGAGGAGGTGCCCTTCTGATGAGCCACATCCCCGGCATCCGCGTTGGTGGCGTTGGTGGCGTTGGTGGCGGTCGGTCCCAGAGGGACCAGCCCCAGCTGCCGGCCTTCTGCCGCAGCCAGCGGCCCAGCACGACCGTCCATGTGAGCAGCCTGCGGCGCCTGCATCGCCTGCTGTGGCTGGTCCTCCTCGCTCAGCTGAGCACCCTCCTGCTGCTGATTGCCGTCTCCCTGCCCCTGCGGCTGACACCGCGGCCGGTGACCAGCCGCTCCTCCCTCGGCAGTGCTACCGGCATGGTGGCCAGCACCTCTTCTTTCACTTCACAGCAAGACCGATGAACAGCAGCGATTCCGCTCCGCCGCCCTTTGACACCACTACCGGTGACCAGCCGCTCCTCCCTCGCCAGAGCAGCCGGCATGACGGCCAGCACCTCTTCTTTCACTTCACAGCAAGACCGATGAACAGCAGCGATTCCGCTCTGCCGTCCTTTGACACCGCTGCCGGTGACCGCCCGCTCCTCCCTCGCCAGTGCCAGCGGCATGACAGCCGGCAACTCTCCTTCTCTCACCCCAGATCAACAGCGGTGAACAGCAGCGATTCCGCTCTGGCACCCTTCTCGGCTCTGGCACCCTTCTCGGCTCTGCCGTCCTTCGCTGCCCAGGGCCGCCACAGCCACAGCCACAGCCACAGCGGTCAGCGGATCCTCCGGTGGAACCACGCCGTGGTGAACACCGTGCAGGAGCAGGGCTGATGGAACGCTCCCCATCGACCGACCGCCAGCGGGTCTGGCTCACCACCGCCCAAACCTGCGAGATGCTGGGCATGACCAGGCAAACCCTGCGGCAACTCCGGCTGCGGGGTGTGCTCCGGCCGGGCAAGCACTTCCGACG
>SRMO01000058.1 GCA_004768415.1 Aphanocapsa feldmannii 277cV
CGAGGAGCGCGAGGGGTACAGCACAACCAGCGAGTCCACCGCCAGCGCCAGCGGCACCAGTGGCTGGCCTGCCGATGAGGGGGAGAAGCAGGAGCAGGAGGAGGTGCCCTTCTGATGAGCCACATCCCCGGCATCCGCGGTGGTGGCGGTGGTCGCATTGGTGGCGTTGGTGGTGGTGGTCGGTCCCACCAGGGCCAGCCCCAGCTGCCGGCCTTCTGCCGCAGCCAGGGGCCCAGCACGACCGTCCATGTGAGCAGCCTGCGGCGCCTGCATCGCCTGCTGTGGCTGGTCCTCCTCGCTCAGCTGAGCACCCTCCTGCTGCTGATCGCCGCCGCCCTGCCCCTGCGGCTGACGCCGCTGCCGGTGACCAGCCGCTCCTACCTCGGCAGTGCCAGCGGCATGGCGGCCAGCACCTCTTCTTTCACTTCACAGCAAGACCGATGAACAGCAGCGATTCCGCTCCGGCACCCTTCTCGGCTCTGCCGTCCTTCTCGGCTCTACTGCCCTTCGCTGCCCAGGGCCGCCACAGGCACAGCCACAGCGGTCAGCGGATCCTCCGGCGGTGGAACCCCACCGTGGTGAACACCGTGCAGGAGCAGGGCTGATGGAACGCTCCCCATCGACCGGCCGCCAGCGGGTCTGGCTCACCACCGCCCAAACCTGCGAGATGCTGGGCATGACCAGAGAAACCCTGCGGCAACTCCGGCTGCGGGGTGTGCTCCGGCCGGGCAAGCACTTCCGACGCTGGGGCTGCACCCAGGGCAAGGGGCCACTCCAGTGGCACAGCGAAAACATCGAAGCCACACTCACCAGCTGGAGCCGACGCAATCTGCCGTACTGACGAGGAGGAGCAGGAGGCACCTAGACCGCTTTCTGCCGTTCGAGCCGCCTGGAGGCCCTGGCGAAGGCATCATCCACCACGTCATCACCACACCAGCGGCTGTAGGCGGCCAGGTGGGTCTGCACGCTGTGCCCCATTGCGGCGGCCACCACCTTGGGCGGCAGATCACAGATCACGTGGGCGCGGTGGGCATAGCCGTGCCGGCAGGAATAGGGCACGAGCTTCTCTCCCCTGGCCTCGTACTCGCGGCACAGCTTCCTCCAGAGGGGGCGGCGGCGTATGTACCGGCCGAAGTCGTTGCCAGCGAAACCAGAACGCATCGGCGGCAGTCGCTCCGCTGAGAAACAGTCCGGCAGACGCCACTCCGATGCCCAGTCGTCGCAGGGGAGCAACCGCAGTGTCCGAGGCTTCGTCCTGCCTCGCGAGTTCACTTTCTCATAGCTGCACCACAGGTATCCCTGCCGGGGTTGCAGGTGCCGGAGTTCCTCGGGGCGGAGGCCATAGGCCGCCATCAGCTGAAACGCCAATCTCCAGCGAGCATCCGGGATGGCATCCAGCAGGGCAAGGATGTGCTCCACCGCCAGAGGCGTGGTGATCGCCCTGGCGGTGCGAGAGCGCCCCACGAAGGGTCGGAGGTCTCGGGGTGGATCCCATGTGGCACTCAGGTGTCCTGTGGCCACTGCCCAGCGAAGCAGTGCCGAGCTGGACTGCATCTGGATCTGGCGGGTTCTGCCGCCAGGCTTGTCCGGCCAGTGGTGGGTCAACCTGTCCAGCAACTGCCTGGCGTCCCGAGGTGGTGCGGGGGATGTGATGGCGTCCAGCACCAGCTTCATGTGATATCTGTGCACCCTCTCCCAGGTGGATGCTTTGATCTCGCCACTGCGTATCCTGTAGTCGCGGTAGTGTTCAATCAGTTCATTCCAGTCGATCTGAACTGCAGCTTCCTTTTCTATATCAGGATGGCTGGAAGAATGGTTATCGACATCTTCTGCCACGAAAATGATCTTTCTCGCGGCGTCTGCTGGCTCGATGCCATTCTGAAAGTCAGTGTAGATAGCGCATACCGCATCGACAATCTTTCTGGCCTGGTCGAAATGCCAGGGGATGGGCAGCTGGATCTGGCGCCGCTTTCCCCCTCCAGCCCTGGCCGTGATGTTGAGGCGCGTCATGCCCCGGTGCTGGGTCAGTGCCCAGCCCCGCCCACAACCCTTCCGGGACAGAGCATGAGATGCCTCGACACGGATCGCGATCTCCCAGGCGGCTGCTTTTGCCATGTGAGAATTTCTGTGAGAAGGTACGTTCCAAAGTCTGGCACGGCCCACCAGATCTGGTTAGCCACTACCACTTCAAAAGCCAGTGCCAGAGACGCTTTTAAGCAAGCTTTCCAGCTATAGTCCGGAAGCGGGTGACCCGCTCGAATCGGTGACGTTGAGCTCAAACAGCTGGGTGCCACCTTCCGCCTCAATGGCTCGGGAGCTGGCAGCGAGCGCATCCTTCCCTTCGACCCGCTGCCCCGCCTTATCGAGCAGCAGGAATGGGTGGCCCTCGAACGTGGCCTGATCCAGCGCATGGAGGCCATCGATCGTTTCCTGGAGGACATCTATGGCCCCCAGAACATCCTCAAGGACGGAATCATTCCCCGCGGTGATGTGGAAACATCCCAGGGCTTCCGCCCCCAGATGCTGCAGCTGCGGCCGCCCCTGGGCCGCTGGTGCCAGATCGCCGGCCTCGATCTGATCCGCGATGGGGAAGGCACCTGGAGGGTGCTGGAAGACAACCTGCGCTGCCCCTCCGGTGTGGCCTACTTCCTCGAAAACCGGCGCGTCATGAAGCGCATGTTCGGCAGCCTGTTCGAGGGCCGCACCGTGCAGGCCATTGATGCTTATCCTTCCCATCTGCTCAGGACCCTGCAGGATCTGGCCCCCTGGAGTGACGAGCCCAAGGTGGTGGTGCTCACCCCTGGCAACTTCAACAGCGCCTATTTCGAGCACAGCTACCTGGCCCGGCAGATGGGCGTGGACCTGGTGGAGGGCCGTGACATGGCCGTCATCGATGGACAGGTGATGCTGAACAGCACCAATGGTCCCGAGCGGGTCGATGTGATCTATCGTCGCATCGATGACGATTTCCTTGATCCCCACTGCTTTCGTGCCGACTCCATGCTGGGTGTGCCCGGCCTGATGGAGGCCTACAGGAACGGTGCCGTAGCGATCGCCAATGCTCCGGGAACCGGCGTTGCCGATGACAAGCTCATCTACGCCTACATCCCCGAGCTCATCCGCTATTACCTTGGCGAGGAGATGTTACTGCAGAACGTTCCCACCTACCTCTGCTGCAGACCGGATCACTGCACCTATGTGCTTGAGCACCTTGGCGAGCTGGTGGTGAAGGCGGTCTCGGAGGCCGGTGGTTACGGGATGTTGATCGGCCCCCATGCTTCGGGACGGGAGCGGCTGGACTTTGCCGAGCGCATCCGGGCCAACCCCCGCAATTACATCGCCCAACCCACCCTGCAACTGTCCACCGTGCCCTCCCTCAGTGGGGGGGAGATCTATCCCTGCCATGTGGATCTGCGCCCCTATCTGCTACGCGGTGAGTACAACTGGGTGACACCGGGCGGCCTGACCCGGGTGGCCCTCAGGCGCGGCTCGCTGGTGGTGAACTCCTCCCAGGGGGGTGGATGCAAGGACACCTGGATCGTGGACTGCTCGGAGAGTCTCAGGCTCAGCCGGCCGGCAACGCTCCCATGCTGAGCCGCGTTGCCTATTCCCTCTACTGGATGGCCCGCTACGTGGAGCGGGTGGAGAACCTCTGTCGTTTCCTCCAGGTGGCGGAAGCCATGGCCCTCGATGCCGGCAGCCGTGCTGATGACATCTGGCTGCCGCTGGTTGACGCCTGCGGTGACCGGGCCCTGTTCGATGCAGGTGGCAGGGGCAGCAGCCCCGAGGCCGTAGCAGACTTTCTGCTGCAATCCCCCCACAATCCCAGCGCAATCCGCAGCTGCATCAGCCTGGCGCGGGAGAATGCCCGTCAGATTCGTGAAGTGATCACCACAGAGATGTGGGAGCAGCTCAACACCATCTACCTGCGGCTGCAGGAGGAAGGGGAGCTCCGCAGCCTGCCGAGTCATGGCTGGCTTGGTCAGCTGCGGCGCGACTGCCAGCTGTTCTTCGGGATCACAGACAGCACCCTCAGTCGCAACAAGGGCTGGCAGTTCAGCCGGATCGGCCGCCTGATCGAACGGGCCGACAAGACCGCTCGCATCCTTGACGTGAAGTACTTCCTGATCCTGCCCAGGCAGGAGGCGGTGGGCGGCATGCTGGATCAGTTGCAATGGATCTCCCTGCTACGCACCGCCGGTGCCTATCAGATGTTCCGTCAGAACACCAGGAAAGCAATCAGCCCTACAGGTGTGGCAGGCTTTCTGCTGCTCGACGAGCACTTTCCCCGCTCCGTCTGCTACTGCCTCAATGGCATCGCTGCAGCTGTTGACTATCTCACCGACCAGCGTTCCGATCGAGACGTGGAACTGGGACGTTTCCTGGCCCTGCTGCGCTCCCGCTGGTGCACCAGCCGCTTCGAGGATCTGATCAGCCAGGGTCTGCATGAGTCCATCGACAGCCTCCAGGCGGGTCTGAACACACTGCACTGTCACATCGAGGCGCGTTTCTTCACCACTGCTGCCATACCCCGGAAAGGAGCTGTGCCAGCCAAGGCTGAAACCATTCAGCGCCAGGGGGTGGCATGAAGGTCAACCTGACCCACCGCCTCAGCTACGACTACACGTCTCCGGTGCAGCTTGGAGAGCACCGTCTCTGCCTGCGCCCCCGCAGCCATGGCTACCAGCGGCTGCTGCACCACCACCTGGAGGTCCATCCCGGACCCCAGCGAAGCCTGCCCATGCTGGCAGCGGGCAACGACGAAGTGCTGAAGCTCTGGTTCGCGGGCCAGACCGAGCATTTCATGCTTGAGGCTGTCAGCACAGTGGTGACGCAATTGCCGCCGCCGCTGGATCTCTGCATCGATGGCGAAGTGGCGCCCCTGCCCTACCGACCCGGTGATCTGGATGCCGAGCTTCACGCCAACCTGAGGGGTTGGCTGGCCAATGGTCAGCACGATCCCGCCGTTGTCGAGCTGGCCCAGGAGTCGCTGCTGGGGTCGGAAGGTCAGTGCCTGCTTTTCTTCGACATGCTCCACCGTCAGATTCAGGAGCGGGTGAACTACACCGAGCGCCACCACGGCACCGCCTGGCCCGCCGGTCGGACCCTGCGGGAGCGGCTGGGTTCCTGCCGCGACCTGGCGGTGCTGATGATCGAGGCCTGTCGATGCGTGGGGTTGCCTGCCCGCTTCACCAGCGGTTATCACCTGGCTGATGACAGGCGTGGGGCCTATGACCTCCATGCCTGGTGCGAGGTGTACGTGCCCGGTGCCGGTTGGCGGGGGTTTGACCCCAGTTGCGGCTGCCCGGTGGACGATCGCTATGTGGTGCTCGCCGCTTCTGCCGACCCGACCCTCACTGCCGCCGTGCAGGGTAGCTTTTCCGGTGCCCCAGGGGTCACCAGCCACATGGTCTGGAGCATCGAGGCCGACATCACGGCTGAAGGGGATTCCTCCAGAATGGCCGGGCTTTGCACCGACCGGGATGGTTGCAGCGATGAATTGCAGGAGGCATCGTCCGCCATCTGAGCATCGCCCTGTTCGACAAAGGGAGTCAGCTGTTGAGAGGCAACCCGGGCGTGAGGCCAGCAAGTCGCCTGAAGGTGATGGGGTTCGCCTCTTGCCAGTCCATGAGCACCCTACGCAAGGCAGGAATCACGGCACTGCTGTAGAGCCGGAACTCCCGCTCCAGCAAAGCGTTCTGATGGCGGATGGCCTGGTTGATCACGATCGAGCCACCAATATCTGACAGGGAGCGGTGAAAGGTACCGGGGGGAATGCGCAGAATCTGGCCACGCTGGGCCAGACGCACCACATGGAGAGGATGCTCCCATCCCAGGTTGATCAGCACGAAGGTGCGGCCGCCACTGACCGCCAGGAGGTTGTCTTCCTGCCTGGAATGGAGATAAAACTGCCAATCGCCATTGGCAAGATTCGGTGGACTGATCGCAGGCCCGTCATGTTCCACCAGATCACAGGTGTTGGAAAGTTCGACAGTGATGTCAAAGAAACGCACCGCGGTGGTATCTCGAAACCGAGTGTAATCAAGGCAGGCATACATTGGTGTACGGCGATTCGGTTGGCCCTGGCGTCGATAGGTCGCACGCCGACAAACGTCCGGGGCTGTGTGCCCGACCGTGTTCAACATGGCTGCGGTTGCTTGATGGTCGGCCATTGGCTCTGAACCTGCGTGGATCAATCAAACCGAAAAGCAGGAGGGACCAACCGTCTAAATCAATACATTTCGCAATAATCAATCTAAACCAATTCTAAAATTGCCAGATTGAGACTGCAAGAACCTGCAAAGAGGAGATTCCGGAAAACGACTTAGCGTCAATCTGACGCCAAGTCCTGGCTAGGAATTTGGAAGATTCAAACGGTATAGCTTACTGATTTCCCAGAGATTGAACAAGATTCCCGGGCAGCAGCCAGCCAGGGAGAAGATAAGGTACGCCAAATGATCGTATCACCTGATGGCAAACTGAAAAGTGTGAATCAGCTGGCATTGTAGATATCCCAACGATGAACCTGAAGTGACACTCACAGGCGGCGATGCAGGGGCTTG
This sequence comes from Aphanocapsa feldmannii 277cV, assembly GCA_004768415.1. Classification (GTDB taxonomy): domain Bacteria; phylum Cyanobacteriota; class Cyanobacteriia; order PCC-6307; family Cyanobiaceae; genus Aphanocapsa_A; species Aphanocapsa_A feldmannii. Next base: position 6,564 of record SRMO01000058.1, read on the forward strand.
GGAGGCAGAGATTTGTTGCTTCCCCAACCTCCAGGAAAGTCCAGTCCGCGAATAAATTCCTCGCGCTTGGCCCAGGTGTCACCTCCTTCAACACCCTTCTGCGGGTTCATACACCTCGCCCCACCACCATAACTGGTGTTGCAGATCAGCCCTGCCAGATCCTTCTCGTCGGCAAGAGCACCGGTGGCCCAGTAGAGGGTGTTGTTGATCCAGCAGGCTTGGCAGGCCGGGCATTGGCGCATGGCATGGGACATGGTGGTTTCTCCGAATGGGCCAAGTATGCCGAGAGCGAATCAACTGAAAGAAGCATTTGCTACGAAATATTTTTTATTGTTAAAATCAAGATCAAGTGAATCATTATGTAGCAACAGCCACTGAATTAAGCAAGGCTTGTCCTTTAATATCTGAAAAAGGAATTAATTGCTACCAAACAGCGAGGCCTGTCAATTATAGACACCTCGAAAAATTAAGTAACCTTGCCCTACGGGATGGCAAGAAAGCACTAGTGACTGCAAAGGATTGCCTGGGTCAGCAGGATTTTCGACTCCGCCCAGAAAACGTCCCGTGTATGGAAGGCGGTTACAAGAACAAGGGCAATCGACACTGGTTTCCGCGGTATGAAGCCTGGGCACGCAACACTTGTAAAGAGGAAGCTAAAATAGGGCCTGCTGAAAAAGCCTAGATCCATTGCGCTGCAGCACATCTGACCATGCTGGC
>SRMO01000059.1:0-1399 GCA_004768415.1 Aphanocapsa feldmannii 277cV
CTCAAGCTGAATGACAATAGTTTAATCTGTTTACCGAGGAGCCTACCGCTAAGTGTGACAGTCGATGTTGAGCTGCCGCGGTGTGGCAACCTCCTGGTGCTTACACCGTCCTCACTGACGGTGGCCGAAGGTGGTAGTGGCAGCTACACTGTGGCGCTTGCCAGCGAGCCCACTGCCGCGGTAACGGTGACGGTCAGCGCAGGCGCGGGCGTGATACTGGATACCGATGCCGTCACCGACGGCAACCAGAACACCCTCAGCTTCTCCACCACAAACTGGAACACACCACAGACAGTGGACGTGAGCGGTGAGCAGGATGATGACGCAATCGATGACACCGTGACGTTGGCTCACAGTGCCAGCGGCGGCGACTATATCTATGTCACAGCAGACCTGAGTGTGACCGTCATCGATGATGACAAGGCGCCCGCTCTGGTGTTCACACCAGAAAGCCCGACGGTAGCCGAAGGTGGTAGCAGCATCTACACGGTGAGGCTCGTCGGCTCACCCACCGCCGCAGTGACGGTAACGGTCAGCGCAGGCGCAGACGCGGGCGTGACGCTGGATACCGATGCCGCCACTGACGGCAACCAGAACACCCTCAGCTTCTCTGCCGCCAACTGGAGCACACCACAGACAGTGGACGTGAGCGCAGGGCAGGATGATGACGAGGTCGATGACACTGCGACGTTGTCCCACAGCGCCAGCGGCGGCGACTACGGCTCGGTCACAGGGGATCTGCTGGTGACGGTCGCCGACGATGACAAAGCGCCCGCTCTGCTGCTCACACCGGAAAGCCTGACGCTGGCTGAAGGTGGAAGCGGCAGCTACACGGTGGCGCTCGCCGGCTCACCCAGCGCCGCAGTGACGGTGACGATCACCCCAGGCGCAGACACGGGTGTGACGCTGGATACCGATGCCGCCACCGACGGCAACCAGACCAGCCTCAACTTCTCCGCTGCCAACTGGAACACACCACAGACGGTGGACGTGAGTGCGGAGCAGGACGATGATGCAGTCGATGACACCGTCACGTTGTCCCACAGCGCCAGCGGCGGCGACTATGGCTCGGTCACAGCAAACTTGAGTGTGACTGTCAGCGATGATGAGGAAACCACCAACAATACAAACACGACGGCAGCATTAACACCCTTGCTCATGGCCAGCGGCACTCTGGAACCGCTCACGCTCTACGTCGGCGGTGGCGATGACAGCAGGGATGGTCACGATGCCTTCAGGATGAATAATGTCAACGATCTGATCTGGACGTTCGAATCGAGCGACTCAGGCGTGGCATCGGTCAAACCCGAATCAACCGGCAGTTCCATGGTGATGGTGACGCCGGTCCGGGAAGGCAAGGCGACCATCACTGTTACGGCTACGGCTACGGCGGCAAACG
>SRMO01000059.1:1409-4717 GCA_004768415.1 Aphanocapsa feldmannii 277cV
TCGGATCGCGCCTCTTTCCTGGTGAGCGTAGTCACCTCCCCGGCGGAAGAAACTGCAATCCGTTCTGCCTTCTCCGGCCAGGGCCGGGTGGTGCTCGGCAGTGTAACGGACATGATCGGTGAGCGCTTCGACAGCGACACTGGGACCTCCGGCAGTGTCTGCCTCAGTTCCGCGGCTGGCCCTGATAGCGAGAGTGGCACCAGTGGCGACAACGCCATCGCTGGAAGCTATGGCAGCCATGGTGGCTATGGCGAGAGCAACGATTACCTCATCGCCAGCGACAGCTGGCAGGGGGAGAGCTGGAACACGGATCTGGCCGCCACGGGCCTGCGCGGCGTCCCCCACGTCGGCCAGCGGGACGAGGACAGCATGGACAAGACTTTTGACGACCTGCTGGAGCTGTTCCGGGGCCAGCCCCATTCACTCCACCCAGCTGACTGGGCTGGGGAGTGTGGCAGCGGCACGGTTGGAGAGGTGAGCAGGCCATGGACCCTGTGGGCCGGCACGGATCTGCAGTGGGCCAGGGGCGGAACAGAGACCAGCGACTTCGATGGCGCCTGGGACTTCCTCTATCTCGGTGCCGATCGCGCTTTCGCTGAGCAGTGGCTGGGCGGCATTTCCCTGTCGCGGGTCTGGGGTGAGGTGGACTACAGCTTTGCGGATGCCACTGCCAGCGGTGACGGCCAGTTGTCCTCCAACCTCACCGCCATCTATCCCTATCTCCATGGCCAGCTGAGCAGCAACCTGGAGCTCTGGGCCATCGGCGGTATCGGCTTCGGGGATGTGGAGAACGAGCGTGAGCATGTGGATGGCGATGCCGACCAGGGCGATCTCCACATGCGCCTCCTCTCCCTGGGCCTGCGCAGGTCCCTGTCCCAGGTGGGCAGCGCCATGGATCTGGCGCTCACCAGCGATGCCGGCTTCCTGAACCTCTCGGCAGAGGGCGATGGCTCCCTGGACGGTGCGGAGGCATCGATCGGCCGCTTCCGGTTGGGTCTGGAACTGTCACGTCCGTTTGCCAGTGGTGTGGAGCCCTTCGCCCAGCTCCATGGCCGCTACGACAGCGGTGATGGCCCCACAGGCGCTGCTGGCGAGCTGGTGCTGGGCATGCGCTACGGCGATGAACGGTTCAACCTGGAGCTGCGCGGCAACCACCTGACCTCGGCGGCAGAGCTCGAGCAATGGGGTGCCAAGGCCCGGCTCGACTACAGCCCGGCCACGAACGGCACGGGGCTGAACCTGGCGCTGAACAGCCAATGGGGTGCGGCGGAGAACGGCGATTCCTTCCTGGACGGGCACACCATGGAGCTGCCCACCCCGGCACTGGTTTCAGTCCGGGGCGACGGCGACAGCCTGCCTGCGGAGATCAGCGGCGAGATCGGCTACAGCCTCTCCATGGGTCAGCAGTGGGGCATCCTCACTCCGAACCTGGGCTATGACCACAGCGACGACGGCAGTTCCCGCAGCCGTGTCGGTCTTGCCTACGCCTTCTCCAGTGCTCTCGACAGGGACATCGAGTTGCGCCTGGATCTGGCACGCAGGGAGCGCCGTCAGGAGGATCCGGACCACAGCATCGAACTGAGTGCCCAGCTGGGTTTCTGATCCAGGGTTGCCGGCTGGCTTCGCCATGCATTGGACCGGGGCCGGATCCATCGGTTTCTGCTCGAATCAGGGCATCACCGGATCCGCCAACTCCGGGGCGATCAGATCAGCCGCCTGTCGGGCCTCGCTCAGCACCTGGAACAGCAGCCGCGGTGACTCCCTGAGCAGCTCGATCCAGTGGGCCAGGTAGGCGGCGTGATTGCAGACATCGCTGCCGATCTCGAGCCGATCACCCAGTAGCACCGCCCCCAGCTCGGCCACCAGCTCTTCACGGGCATAGGCCCTGCTGCCCGAGGCACTGCCTCCCATCCCCCCGGACAGATTCCGCTTGAGGCGGGAGCCATGACCGGTGGAGTGGATCGCCTCATGGGCCCAGGTGGCATAGAGGGCAGCGGCGGAGTGGAAAGCGGAGCGATCGGGCAGCTGGATGCGATCGACCTGCGGGATGTAACAGGCCCGCTCGCCGCCATGGCTCAGCGGCACCGGCCAGGCGCCGAGCACTGCCTCGGCGGCCACCAGCCGCTCGGGCTCGGGACGGGCCGCCACTCCCTCGGCAGCCTTGCGGGCCTCGATCAGTCCGGCGAGGGCCTCCCCTTCCAGATCAGCGGCATTGAAGACGGCCACGGGTCGGTAGCTGACCCAAACCGTTTCTGCTTCTGCTCCCTGGCTGGAGCCATCCCCCTGGCCATCGCCAACGCCTTCTGCTGGTGCCGCTTCGTGGCGGCGATGCAGCTGTGGCCGCAGCACATGCACGGCCTTGCTGCCCTTGCGGGGGAAGAGTCCGAGAGCCCTGGCCTCGGCGAACCCACACCAGTGGGGCAGGGCCGATCCCCGGATGTGCATGCCGAGAGTGAGCAGGATCGGATTGGCGCCGCGGTAGCGGTGGCCGGAGAGGAGATTCACGTGGTGGCCGCCGCCGCTGCCATCCCACTCCCGCCGCCAGGGTGTGTTACCGGCCTCCATCAGCGTGATCAGGGAGGCCACGAGCTTCTCTTCTGCGCTGGGGCCGTCGCGCCGGCAGACGCGCTCACCAGAACCGGCCCGCCTGCGGGATGCCTTGCGGCGGGAAGAGCGCGAGGATGTGGTGACGGCAGCCATGGGACAGCAGCACAGGACCGGAAGCACCAGCGCCGCCAGTGTCAGGGGCCGGCCAGTGACTCCACGAGATCAAGTGCCACCGATGCCTCATCTGTCTCGTCGCCCGGGCTGATTGCCCCGGCATGGCTGGACAGGGCCTGGGCCAGGCCAAGAATGCAGCCGTGATTGCCGGTCGGAGAGCCGTGGAAAGCAATGTTGCCGACTCCATCGCCTTGCTGGACGTGGCCAGCCAGGTCTCGCCGTCTCTCTGGGAGAGCCTCGCCTGGGCCTCTGCACGCCTGCTGCTGGGCTGTCTCGTGGTCTGGGTCGTCATGGGGATTGGCCGGCGCTCGGTGCTGTGGCTCACCGCCAGGACCAGGACGGAAACGGACGACTACATCCTCCGCCGATTGTTCGACAGCCTCATACCCATCACCTATCTGGCTGTGGCCCGCTGGGCCTGGGATGCCATTCCACTTACTGAAGACGCCATCGCGAACCGGATTCTCTTCTGGCTCGTGCCGCTGGTGATCACGGTGTTGCTGGTGCGATGGGTCAACGCATCCCTGACCCGCCTGTTGCAGGCGTGGGTCAGGGGACTGGGCGATACGGAACTGTTCACCAGCCTC
>SRMO01000059.1:4769-9088 GCA_004768415.1 Aphanocapsa feldmannii 277cV
TCCATGGTGCCGATGCTGAGGGCCTTTGTCTGGGTTTTAGGGATACTGATCTATCTGCAGAACCGGGATGTGCAGCTTGGTGCCGTCTTCGCGACCCTGGCTGCCGCCGGCATCGGCATCGGCATCGCCCTGAGGGGACCCGTTGAGGACTTCTTCACCTACCTGACAATTCTGTTCGACCGTCCCTTCCGCATCGGCGACTTCATCATCTTCGAGGAGTATCTCGGCGCAGTGGAAACAATCGGGATCCGCTCCAGCAGGATACGCGCCCTTGGCGGCGAGGTGATTGCCATCAAGAACAGTGAGCTTCTGGCCAAGACGGTGCGAAACTTCGCTGCCCTGGAGCGGCGCCGCCGCACTGTGATTTTCGGGGTCACCTATCAGACTCCAGCGGCACTGATCGAGGCAATTCCCCAATGGACGCGGGAGATTGTCGAGGCCACACCCGACAGCGAATTCGACCGCTGCTACTTCATCAGTTTCGGGGCCAGCAGTCTTGATTTCGAGCTGGTGTTCTACGTGCCCATGGCTGATCTGGTCGTCGCCCTGAAGGCCCAGCAGCAGATCCAGCTTGGCATGATGCGGTATTTTGAGGCGAAGGGTGTGGAGTTCGCCTATCCCACCCAGACCCTGTTCATCGAGAAGGGGAACTGATCCTGCCTGGCAGATCACTCAGCGGATCAGAGGCCGAACCAGTCCGGTCGCTCGCCATAGAACGCTGTGTTTCTGCTGTTTTCGCGGGCTTCCACCCGGAAGCAGCAGGCCCGTCCCCCCTCCTGTTCCAACAGCAGGTCATTGGCCCACCCCCACACCAGGACCGCGCTGGCTTCCATGCCCACGTTGTCCATCACCCGCAGGTCAAGGGCGCCCAGCGCATGAAGCTGTCGCCAATCGGGTAGCAGGGGGTCGTCGGCGCTGGCGAGGAAGGTGTGGTCAAACTGTGCCAACAGACGCGCCCGCAGCGGCTTCAGGCTGGAGAAGTCCACCACGAAGCCGTTCTCGTCGAGCCGGGAGGCCTCGAACCAGCAGGTGAAGCTGCGGCTGTAACCGTGGACGAAACGGCAGTGACCGGCATGGCGCCATTGCCGATGGCTGCAGGGCAGCTCCGGGAAGGTCTTGGAACAGGTGAATCGTCCTGCCATTGCATGCTGCGGGAGAATCAGCCCTGAACAGGTGATTGGTGGGAGCGTGACCGCATCCTCTTCCTCAGCGTCGCAGTCCGGCGCTTCCGGACTCATACCAGTGGAGCGGCTGCGCTTCAATGCCGATGGCCTGATCCCGGCCATCGCCCAGGACTGGCTCGATGGCACCGTGCTGATGCTGGCATGGATGAACCACGAGAGCCTGGCGCTCAGCCTCGCCAGCGGAGAAGCCCACTACTGGAGCCGCTCACGTCAGGAGCTCTGGCACAAGGGCGCCACGTCCGGGCATTACCAGATCGTCAGGGGCATCCGCTACGACTGCGATGCGGACGCCCTGCTGCTGAGTGTCGAGCAGCAGGGTGATACGGCCTGCCACACCGGCGCCCGCAGCTGCTTCTACGGCAGAGGTCAGGAACCCATGGCGGGCGGGCCTGCCGCTCCCCAGCCACCTGCAGACGTGGCAAGTGATCTGGCTCGGCTGATTGCCGATCGTCACGACCATCCCCAGCCCGGCAGCTATACCAACAGGCTGTTCGAGGGAGGCAACAACCTCATCCTCAAAAAGATTGGCGAAGAGGCGGTGGAGCTTGTGATGGCCTGCAAGGACGACGACCCCAAAGCCATCGCGGCAGAGGCGGCCGACATCGTCTATCATCTCCAGGTGGCCCTCGCCCACCACGGCGTGCCGTGGCGCGAGGTGCTGCAGGTGCTGGCATCCCGCCGTGGAGCGCCCCGCAGGGCCTGATCGGGCCAGCCCATCCAGACGCCAGAGACAGTGCCGCTCTCCAGCTGAAGCCTGCTGTGTAGGGTCAGGCCCAGCCGTCAGCTGCTGACCGTTTCATGCGCTCCAGTACCCAGGATCCAGCGGTGACACCAGAGGCTCACTGCGGCGGCAGGCCCAGGCGCATCGCCTTCGGCATTGCACCCCTTGGCTTTGTGTCGATCGGCGTGGTGCCGATGGGGGTGGTGGCCATCGGGGTGGTGCCGATGGGGGTTCTGAGCATTGGTGCCGTGGCCATGGGAGTGGTCACCGGCTCCGTGGTGGGCATGGGGGTGCTCAGTGCTGGTGTGAGCACCATGGGCGTCTGGTTTCTGGGCAGTAGCTCCGGCAGCATGGGCGTGGTACGGCTCGGCAGCCAGGCTCACCAACCCCACCACGGCAGCCAAGCGACAACGCGTCCCCACGCCGCTGAGCCGATGGCGATGCCGACGATCTACAGCACCCGTGCCGAGGCCGAGGCGATGGCGGACCAGCTGGGCTGCAGTGGTACCAAGGCCAGCTCCGACGGTTGGATTCCCTGCGACACCCACCATCACCATCATTGAGCCACTCCCTTGCCGGCAAGCCCCGCGCAACCAGACAATCCCCTGCCATTGCTGGTGCCTTCATGGCAGGAGGTCATCTGACAGGGGAAGGTCGATTGATTGTTCGAGGTGCCCAAAAACCGGAATCGGTTGCTCGACGAGGTGGCGATGGGCCGTTTTCTGGAGACGCTAAGGGTACCGCGGAGCTGAAATCTCTCCCGTCACCAACTCGTGAACAGTCCCTAGTTGCTTTCGATATCCGACCGGTTGCAGAGATCGCTCAAGTCAGCACAGCAGTAGATGTACCTCACGTTGTACAAGTCGGTGTCACCACTCTGCCATTCGCTGTTGCTGAGGGTAATTTGCTCGTCCCAGGTATCTTTGATGTCGATCTTCGCAACAACCCTTCCGTAGTTCGAGCACTCGGACTTGATCTTCCACCTCCCATGGTTCAGCCAATTGTGGTGGTTGTCCCATTTCGCAGTCAGACAATCGGAATCCTCGTGTTTGATTCTATCTCTTACTCCACAACTGGCATGGACTTGACCGGTGAAGGTCGCGGCTAACATGAGAAGAAACACGCCCCACACCCAATTGGATGTATCTGGTTTCAGTGCCCGAACAACGTGCAGCATGACCGGAATCCTCCTAACGACATTTCAATTCCATCCTACACCACAAATTTAGCACAGGCCTGAAAGGATGGTGCAGTTTCGGAATCTTCGATCCGTCAACCGAGATGGCCCACTTTCCTTGCGGCAGGAACGATAGAACCGCGACGGGCGTGCCACTGCACTCAGCCCATTCGGCCCCCGGGCCCTTGCTCAGCTTGTCCGGCTGAGGCAGCGTTTGAGATGATCAATGTCGTGGGCAAGCTTTCGAGCTCTGGGGTGGAGATCGATCTTGCCCAGCCAGTGATGGCCATCGGCCTGGAGCAACAGCACCGGCTTGGAGGAGCCGCCGAAGCAGTCGTGCAGCATGGCCAGCAATTCCTCCGCCAGGTGCTGCCCCCAGGGCTTCTGCTGCAGTTTCGCCGTGAACAGGTTGATCTTGGCGTGGGGCACGAAGCGTAGCTGCTGGCCCAGGGGATGGGCTGCTTCGGTCACGACCACCAGTCCGTTCTGGGCCTGGGTGTCAGCCAACACCCGCTGAACCATCGGCTCGAGCTGAGGCAGTGGGAAGAGCACGGTGGGATGCCTCAAGACTCTCTTAAGACTAGACCTAAATGTGTGGTTTCCCTCACCGCTCTGGGGCGAATCGTTGCCGTTGGCTTCGGCTCAGCGCCGCAGTTCCAGCAGCCCCATCAGCCCCACTGCCAGAGGACGATGGCGAGCATGGCTGAAGCCCACCTCGCCGGCCAGCTGCTCCTGCCGTGCAGCAGTGGGGAAGTGGGCAATGCTGCGCTCCAGATAGGCGTAGTGCGGCTCCAGCCCGGCCCGGCGTGCCACCGGCACCACCAGACGCCGCAGATAGGCCCGCTGGAAGGCCGCCACACGCTCGTCTTCGGGTCTGTTGAAATCCAGCACGGCCGCACGGCCGCCGGGACGCAGTAGGCGCAGCACTTCCGCCAGTCCCGCAGCCGGATCGGAAAGGTTGCGCAGACCGTAGGCCATGGCCACAGCGTCGAATGTTTCCGCCTCCAGCCCCGTGGCAAGAGCATCTCCCTGCAGCCAGTCGAGGCTGAGCCAGGGCTGCCGGGCGGAGCGCCGCCGGGCCAGGGCCAGGGGGGCCGCTGCTGCATCCAGACCCAGCACGGAGCCGCCGGGTCGGACCGCCGCGGCCATCAGCAGGGCCAGGTCACCACTGCCGCAGCAGAGATCCAGCAGGGCCTGGCCAGGTCGTGGCGAGAGCCAGCGCAGGGCCCTGCGCTTC
>SRMO01000059.1:9175-12641 GCA_004768415.1 Aphanocapsa feldmannii 277cV
CGGTCATAGTGGGGTGCGATCTGCTCGAACAGGTCCACTACCTGGTCGGCATCGTCACGGTTGAAGACAGAGGGAGAGGGGCCCAAGGCTGGCTGGCGAGGGGTGCAGGGCTTCCGGGACAGTCGCTGGCTGCCACGAAGCAGTCAACCTGTTCGGCCCAGGGCGCCAGATCATTGCTGGCTTTCGCCGTCAGCATGGTCAGGGGATCAGGCAACACCAGCAGGGTGAGCACGTAGATCACACTCAGCCCGGCGGCGACACCGCAGACCATGCAGCCGGCCAACAGCAGTGTCGGCTCGTTGCTGTCCGAGGCTGTCTGCATCAGTTGAAGCTCCCAGGCCACCAGGGCGACCACAGCGGCCACGAGGGCCAGCCCCAGCCAGCCAGGTGCAATGGCCGGCAGGGACAGCGGCAGTGCGGCTGACACGCGAAACCAGCAGAAGTGTTCAGATCCTAAGGAGATGTAACAGGCCTTTGCCGGCTCAGGCCGATGCACTGCCGTGACGCTGTTGCCGAAGAGCATTGGGTCGCAGCTGCAGTCCGCGGCTGATGAGGTCGTCCTTGATCTGCTCCACGCTCAGCACACCGTCATGGAGCAGCGAGGCCAGCAGGGCAGCGGAGGCCTTGCCCTGTTGCAGTGCCGCCGCGATGTGGTCGATGCAGCCCGCGCCACCGGAGGCGATCACAGGCACATTCACCGCTTCCGCCACAGCCCGCGTCAGTGCCAGGTCGTAGCCCTGCTGCGTGCCGTCCCCATCCATGGAGGTGAGCAGGATCTCCCCGGCGCCGAGCGCCACCACCCGGCGTGCCCAGGTGATGGCATCGAGGCCGGTGTTCTCCCGGCCACCTTTCACATAGACATCCCAGCCAGCCAGCTGGCTGCTGCTGCCCGGCCGGCGGCGGGCATCAATGGCCACGACGATGCACTGACAGCCGAACTGCCCGGCGCCATGGGCGACGAGCTCAGGCTGACGCACTGCGGCTGAATTGAGGCTCACCTTGTCGGCCCCGGCCCGCAGCAACGACCGGATGCCGGCCAGATCGCGGATTCCCCCACCCACGGTGAACGGGATGTACACCGCCTCGGCGGTCCGCCGCACCATCTCCACCAGGGTCTGCCGCCCTTCATGGCTGGCGGTGATATCCAGGAACACCAGCTCGTCGGCTCCCATCCGGTCATAGCGACAGGCCAGCGCAACGGGATCGCCGGCATCCCGCAGGCTGACGAAGTTGACGCCCTTCACAACCCGACCCCCGGCCACGTCCAGACAAGGGATGATGCGCTTGGCGACCATGGCTGAGGCAAGCCGCGTGGGATCGCGGGCGACTGATAGCGTTGCCCCCACTATCCAGCGGCGTGCGCCATGTCCCAGGCTGGCATCGAGATCGGCTCCAAGGTCCGCATCGTCCGTGTGCGTGATCGCATTCCCGCCGACATGGTCGACATGCTCAGGCGTGAAGGGAGCGGCGTGGTGACCGGCTACCAGATGACCGATGGCAGCGGTGTGGGCGTCGTGGTGACGTTCAGCAACGGCCGCAGCAGCTGGTTCTTCGACGACGAGATCACCCTGACCTGATGGCGCAATCCGAGCAGGGGCCCGAGGTCCGCCAGGCTGCTGCGCAGGGGGGTGGCGCCCGGCAGCTGCTGGGCATGAAGACGGCATCCAGCAGCGTTGAAAGCTGGAGAATCCGGCTCCAGCTGATGAAACCAGTGACCTGGATCCCCCTGGTCTGGGGGGTTGTCTGCGGTGCGGCTGCCTCCGGTCAATTCCACTGGACACTGGCTGACGTCAGTGCCTCGCTGCTCTGCATGGTGATGAGCGGTCCGCTGCTGGCGGGCTATACCCAGACCATCAACGACTACTACGACCGCGAGATCGATGCCATCAACGAGCCCTATCGGCCCATCCCTTCCGGGGCAATCAGCCTCGGCCAGGTGAAGCTGCAGATCTGGCTGCTGCTGCTGGCCGGACTTGCCGTGGCCTATGGCCTTGACCGCTGGGCCGGCCATGAGCGGGACACCCTGCTGCTGCTGGCCCTCGGTGGCTCCTTCGTGAGTTTCATCTATTCGGCACCACCGCTGAAGCTCAAACAGAACGGTTGGCTGGGGAACTATGCCCTCGGCGCCAGCTACATCGCGCTGCCCTGGTGGGCTGGTCAGGCCCTGTTCGGCCAGCTGACCTGGGCAACGGCATTGCTCACCCTGGCCTACAGCCTGGCGGGACTGGGGATTGCCGTGGTCAATGACTTCAAGAGCGTGGAGGGGGATCGCGCCCTGGGACTGGCGTCCCTGCCTGTGGTCTTCGGAATCAGACGGGCCAGCTGGATCTCCGCCGCCATGATCGATCTCTTCCAGCTGCTGATGGTGGCGGTGCTGATCGCGGTGGGCCAGCATCTGGCAGCGGTGATCCTGGTGCTGCTGGTGCTGCCCCAGATGGTCTTCCAGGACATCTGGCTGCTGCGCGATCCCGTCGCCTACGACGTGAACTATCAAGCCAGTGCACAGCCCTTCCTGGTGCTTGGCATGCTGGTGACAGCCCTTGCCATCGGCCATTCCGCATTAATCATGGCTGGGTAGGGTTCGGCCAGCTCCTCCTCTGCTCAGCCCTGGGGAGGTTCTGGCAGCACAGCCGTGAGCCGTGATCGGAGCTTCCCCTGTTTCTTCCGTCGACCCCAGGGGCCCGGGGAAGCCAACCCTGTCCAGACGGCAGCCGAGGCGGGACCGGGGTCTGCGCCTCGCCGCCGTGGTGGCCGCCGCCAGCGGTGCCATGGTTGCCATGGCGATCGGTGCAGCTGTCGACCGCGTGGACCGGCTGCTGCCCGATGCCCGGCTGATCAACAGCTATGTGCGGCCGGGCGGGATCACGATCCTGGCGGCTGATGGCCAGGTGATCCAGAAACTCGGTCCGGTCACCCGTGAGAAAGTGGCGCAGGGTGCCATGCCCACCCTGGTGAAGCAGGCCTTCATCGCGGCAGAAGATCGGCGCTTCCTTCACCATGAGGGCATCGATCCCATCGGCATCGTCCGGGCGCTGCAGGTCAATCTCCGCTCTGGTTCAGTGCTGCAGGGAGCCAGCACCATCACCCAGCAACTTGCACGGATGGTGTTCCTCAACCAGGACCGCACCCTGCTGCGCAAGCTCAGGGAGGCCCTCCTGGCCCTCAAGCTGGAGCGCCAGCTGAGCAAGCAGCAGATCCTCGATCAATACCTCAACAACGTCTATCTGGGTGCCGGCGCCCATGGCATTGCCGATGCTGCCTGGGTCTATTTCTCCAGGTCTGTCGATGGCCTGACCCTGGCCCAGGCAGCCCTGATCGCCGCCCTGGCGCCAGCTCCCTCGGTCTATTCCCCCTTGGTGAATCCCGAACTGGCGCTGCGTCAGCGCAACCGTGTGCTGCACGACATGGAGGAAGCCGGCTTCCTCACCCCAAGGCAGCGGATGGTGGCGGTGGCCGAACCGCTGGC
>SRMO01000059.1:12695-15491 GCA_004768415.1 Aphanocapsa feldmannii 277cV
GGAACTGAAGCACCTCGCCAGCGCAGCGCCCTACTTCAGCGACTACGTCATCCGCAGGTTACCTCAGGTGGTGGGGGAAGAGTGGATCGAACGGGGTGGGCTGATCGTGCTGACCAGCCTCGACCTCAGCTGGCAGGATCATGCCGAAACGATCATCCGCGAGCACCGCCCCAGCGACGACATCCAGGGAGCCCTGGTGACCCTCGAGCCCGGCACCGGCTATGTGCGGGCGTTGGTGGGTGGCACCGATTTTCGTGACAGCCAGTTCAACCGGGCGATCCAGGCCCACCGCTCCCCCGGTTCCACCTTCAAGCTCTTTGTCTATCTGGCGGGTCTCCAGGTGGGCATGGGGCCGGACACGCTGTTCCGCGATGCCAGGGTGTGCTTCGGAACCTATTGCCCCCGCAACTTCGGCAACCGCTACGCGGGCACCATCACCATGGCCGATGCCCTGCGTCGTTCACTGAACACGGTGGCGGTGCAGATCGCCGCCCACGTGGGCATCGACAAGGTGCTTGACGTGGCCAGGGATCTGGGCGTGACCTCCGGGCTGGAGCCCTACTTCCCCGTGGCCCTGGGCGCCTCCGGCCAGACCGTACTGGAGATGACCGGTGCCTACGCTGCCGTGGCCAACGGGGGGGTTTACATGCCACCCACGCCGTTCCTCAGGATCAACAGCGTGGATGGCCAGCTGCTCTGGAGCCATGAACGGGATGGGGAACAGGGGCGGCGGGTGCTGGACCGCGACATTGCCGAGACCATGAACCAGATGTTGAAGGGGGTCGTCAGCGACGGCACCGGCCAGGCTGCCCAGCTGCCTGGCCGTGAGGTGGTCGGCAAAAGCGGCACCTCTGAAGGAGCCAAGGATCTCTGGTTTGTCGGTTCCATCCCCCAGCTCACCACCGGCATGTGGTTCGGCTACGACGACAACCGACCGACCCGGATGAACAGTGGCGTCACCAGCGAGGCGTGGCGGGACTACATGGAACCGATCACCGGGGACTTGATGGTCAGGACCTTCCCCAGGCCCAGCAGCAAAGTGAAGGTGGTGCAGCGGCTGCCCACCCTTCCCGCTCAGGTTGGTGTCTCCGCCCACGCCACACATGGCCATGGGGTGCAGGCCGATCAGCCGGCTGGCGATCCCGCCGCCACTCTGGACCAGCCGCCTGCCGGCCTGGACGACAGGGTTGGGCCCCCCTTCATCCAGCCTGCCATCCCTGACCTGGGCGCCATGCCATCCCGCTTCCGCGGCTTTCCCATGCCTGAGGAGATGGATGGCTTGTCCGACAATCCCCAGGCCATCACCCCGTCCGCTCCGACCGAGCCTGGCGGAGCTGCTGCAGAGCCGGTCCTGGCTGAACCGGACAGACCGGATCCGGACCAACCCAGCGCAGATCCAGATGACCTTGCCAGCGAGTGAGTGTTGCAGTGAGCCCATGGAACCCATCGGGACTTGTCTGCTCAGTCCAGGGGCTTCTGCAGTGCCACGGCAAAGAATCCATCGCAGTCATGGCGCTGGGGCCACAGCTGCAGCTGGGTGGCATGACCGCTCAGCCAAGCCAGGGCCCGGGGCAGGGCAAGGGCCCGCCAGTGGGAATGGTGCGCCAGGAAACGCAGCACCTGCTCGCCATTCTCGGCTGGATGCACGGTGCAGGTTGCATAGACCAGCCGACCGCCCGGCTTGACCAGTTGGGCAGCTTCCTCCAGCAGACGCTCCTGCAGTGCCACCAGCCCAGGGATGTCAGCCTCACGAAGGCGCCAGCGGCCATCCGCATGGCGGGCCAGGGTGCCGAGCCCTGAGCAGGGAGCATCCAGCAGCACCCGGTCGGCGCTGCCGTGGAGATCGGGCAGCAGGGTTGCATCGCCAACGCGCAGGACGATGCTGCCCAGGCCCAGTCGCACGGCATTCTCGCGCACCCGCCGCAGCCGGGCAGCGGAGCGGTCGATTGCCAGCACCTCGCCACGGTCCCCCATCAGTTCCGCCAGGTGGGTGCTCTTGCCGCCGGGTGCTGCGCAGAGATCCACCACCCGTTCGCCTGGCTGGGGATCCAGCAGGGGTGCCACCAGCTGAGCCGCCCTGTCCTGAACGCACCAGGCTCCTTCGCTGTAGCCAGGCAGCACCTGAAGACTGCCCACGCCGCACGGCAGTTGCAGACCCGCCACCGCCATGGGGATCTCCGTCGCACAGATCCCTGCCGCTGCCAGAGCCTGGCGCAATTGCGCCAGGTTGGTTTTCAGCCTGTTGACGCGCAGATCGATCCCGGGTGTGCGGTTGCAGTGGCTGGCGAAGGCATCCGCTTCCTCCCGGCACAACCAGCAGAGCAGATCCCTGCAAAGCCAGGTCGGCAGGGAATGGCGCAGGCCAAGGGCTTCGACAGGGTCCGATGGCTCCTGCAGATCCTCCCCGGCCTGGCGCCGGCGCAACAGATTGCGCAGCACCGCGTTGGCCACCGGCGCCAGGCGAGCGAGGCCGTGGACCTTGGCCAATTCGACGGTGGTGTTGACGGCGGCTGCCACGGGGATGCGTTCGGCATGGAGCAACTGATAGAGCCCCACATGCAGCAGCCAGCGCAGTGGAGCTGGCTGCCGCTCTGCCGGTATCCGGCCACAGCGATCCAGCCAGGCATCCAGGCGTCGCCGCTGTCGCACACAGCCATAGGCCAGGGCAGTGGCCATGCTGCGATCCCGGGCCGACAGGTTGGCCCGCCGCAGCTCCCGCTCCAGAGCCACGTCGGCATAGGCACCCTTGGCGACCGCCTGGAGCACCTGCCAGGCGGAGAAGCGGGGCGCTAGCCC
>SRMO01000059.1:15569-23487 GCA_004768415.1 Aphanocapsa feldmannii 277cV
GCCGATTCGTTCAAGCGGGAGCGTCCGCTGGCCAGAGGGCCTCGGCAATCTCGTCGGGATCCGGGTTCCATAGATACCTGGCCAGAGGCAGTTCTCCCTGCTCGTCGACGGGAATGCCCTCATCCAACAACAGCTGGCGCTGCAGCCAGTCGCTCCCCTCACGACTCAGGGCCATGGAAATCTGCCCACGGGCATTGACCACACGATGCCAGGGGATGCTGGTGTCGGCCGGATCGAGCCGTCCCAGTGCCCAGCCCACCTGTCGGGCTGCGCCGAAACAGCCGGCCAGCTCTGCCACGCGGCCATAGGTGCTGAGGCGCCCCAGGGGGATCAGGGCTGTCACCTGCAGGAAATGACGGGCCCTGTCGTCAGGCTGGGGAGGGGCCTGCCGTTCCATGGGTCACCACACAGCCGCTGGCCAGGGGCATCATACCGCTGAGAACCTGCCGTGGGGCAGGCTGTAAACGCCTGTGGAGAGACGGTGTGCCCATCCTTCCCCGCCGTTTCGAGCGCCTGCGCCAGGTGCTGAACCAGCGCATGGGTGATCTCACGGTGGTGCTGGAGTCGATCCACAAGACCCATAACCATTCAGCGATCCTGCGCAGCTGCGATGCGGTGGGCGTGTTCGAAGTCCATGCAGTCACGCAGAACGAGGCAGACCTGCCCACCTTCAACGCCACAGCCAGGGGCAGCCAGAAGTGGGTGCGGGTGCATCTGCACGAGCGGATCGAACCACTGCTGCGGGATCTCAAGGACCGTGGGTTCCGCATCTACGGCACCCAGTTGGGACCCCGGACCATCCCCTACGACAGCTGCGACTTCACCGCCCCCACATGCTTCCTGCTGGGGTCCGAAGGCTGGGGCAGCAGCGCCGCGGCCCAGGCCCTGGTGGACCATGCCATCACCATTCCAATGATGGGGATGGTGCAGTCGCTGAACGTCTCGGTGGCCTGTGCCACCTTGCTGTTCGAGGCGTTGCGGCAGCGACGGGTCAGGGGGTTGGTCCCGATGGACCGCTCCGGCCTGGGGCCGGAGGTCTACCGGCGCACCCTGTTTGAGTGGGCCTATCCGGAGGTGGCCGACTGGTGTCGCCGGCAGGAGCGGGACTATCCGGATCTGGGGGAGAACGGCGAGATCCTCGAGCAGCTGCCGCGGAACGTCAGGCTGCGCTGCTGACCTGCTTGCCGGCCCTCCTGTTCACACCTGCCCCGGCAAGCCCTCAGGCAGACCGATCCTGCTGAGGGTCAGAGCCTGATCAGGGCGTCAGTACGCGGCGCGCCCGGCGCTGTCATCCTTCGAGAGCCAGGCGTCGATGCCTTCTCCCAGACAACTGAGCCCCAGCACCAACCCAAACATGGCCAGGCCGGGATAGAGGGCGGTCCACCACACTCCGGTGGGCAGGGCACTGAGGGCCTGCTGAAGGTCACTGCCCCACTCCGGCACGGTTTCAGGCAACCCCAGGCCGAGGAAACCCAGCCCACCGAGGACCAGCACGGCATCGGCGGCATTGAGGGTGATCAACACCGGCACCGAAGTGATCACGTTGCGGAAGAGATAGTGCCGCAGGATCCACCATGGGCCGGCGCCGAGGGAGCGGGCCGCCTCCACATGGAGTTCAGCCTTGGCGCTGGCGGTCTGGTTACGCACCACACGGAAGTACTGGGGGATGTAGACGACGCAGAGAGCGATGGCGGCGTTGAGCAGTCCGCGCCCCAGCAGGAAGGCCATCACCACCGAGAGCAGCAGTACCGGCAGGGTGTAGAGGGTGTCCA
Source organism: Aphanocapsa feldmannii 277cV (assembly GCA_004768415.1). Taxonomy (GTDB): domain Bacteria; phylum Cyanobacteriota; class Cyanobacteriia; order PCC-6307; family Cyanobiaceae; genus Aphanocapsa_A; species Aphanocapsa_A feldmannii. The sequence continues at coordinate 17,342 of SRMO01000059.1, forward strand.
TCAGCAGCACCAGCAACCGATCGCTGAGGCCCCCCAGGTAGCCGCTCACCATCCCCAGGGGCACCCCGATGGCCAGGGCGAGCAGCACCGCCATCACCACCACCTGCAGGGCCACGCCGGTACCGGCAAGGGTGCGCACACAGACGTCGCGGCCCAGGCGGTCGGTACCGCACCAATGTGCCCACGAGGGAGTCGCATAGATGGGGTTGTCCAGACCACCATTGACCGGTGGTAGCAGTGCAAGTCCACTGAGCAGGGGCTGAACCAGGGCCAGGAGGAGGTAGACCGCCACCACCACCATGCCGAGGCGGGTGAGCCGAGCGGAAAGGGTTTGCGGGGCCCAGCTGTTCAAGAACCGCCAGAGCCTCGACAGTGGCCGTGGCAACAGACCCAAACAATTCAGTGCAACTGCGTTCACGCTAGGCAGGGGCAGGGCCGGTGCACGGCGCTCCGGAACGGCAATCCAGCCGGAGATCAGCCGCCGGGGCCCTGGCGACATCCCGGGGCAGACAGCATGGGAGGCGTGACAGGGCGGGGAACGTTGAAACGGTCGGCTGACTTCGGTTGTTTGCCTTTCTTCCTGTTCAACACCATGTCCAGAATTACCCAGACGTGGATGTCCCCCCTCCCGGAGAAGCGGGCCGGCGGGAGGACACAGCCCGGCGGCAGATCCCGATGCATCGCCCCGGATCCCGCACCATGGGCCTGTCGAGGTGCCAGCCGGCCCGGCCATCGCGCTGCTCCCCGAGGTGCTCAGCATGGCCTCGCCAGCGACAGTGGACCCGGTCTTGCCCTGGGCCTCTGCCAGGCCAGCGCCGGGGGGTTCACCCTGGTGGAGCTGATGATCGTGATCGTGATTGTGGGGGTTTTGTCAGCCGTTGGCCTTCCCCAGCTGATCGGCCAGAAAGGCAGAGCAGTGGCCACAGAGGCATTATCCACACTTGGCGCACTCAATCGGGCAGCTCAGGGGTATTTCGTCGAAAACAACACATTTGCAACATTTACGATTGATCAGTCTGGCGTGGTGACAAGCAGCAATGGCACGAAGTATTATACCTATGCCCTTATTGGCACACCAAGCCTGACCAAGATTTCCTTCAGTGCCACGCCGAAATCAGGCGCTCTCAGTACCGACGGCTGGGGAGCCACAGCCCAAGTTATTCAACAGGGAGGTCTCTTCGGGGCTTGTGTCAAGAAGACCGACACTGACACGAGTACCAAAGGAACGTATGTGACTCCGACCGCCAGCTGTACAGCGTCAGTGGCGGCTTCCTGACAATGGAAGCCAGGGGAACCTCTGGAAAACCGGCAAAGGGCGCACCACCGGCTCTCGAACCCCTGAAGCGAACTTGCCAGCAAGAAGCGTGACAGGAGATAATCCAGCGCTTGCTTCGAGCTCAGGAGTGGAACAACAGCACCAGACCATCAGCAACCTGGTGCCATTCCCACTCCTCGCGGCTGAGATCGAGCCCGAACTCCAGGCCCTCCTTGATGGCATGGTCGTAGGGAGGTCGGCCTGGCTGTGTGGCAGCCGTCCAGAGGGCTGCAATGCCCACACTGGTGGCATACCAGCGGAACTGGGCGGTCTGGGCAATGGGAGGGGTGCTCAGCTCTTCATCGAGTAGGGGCCGGATGGCCATGGCACCGCCTGGATCCCGAACAGCTTCGCCACAGCACCCAGGTGTGGCGACGAACCTTCAGGATTCTTTGGAGCTGGCGGCCCCCTATGGTTCCACCCAGGTCAGTCCATGGCCATGGCACTGCAGCTCCCCGGTGCCATCGCACTGGTCCATGAATGGCTGACACCCCGCTCGGTGGGTGGCGCCGAAGCCGTTGTGCGGGAGCTGGACACTCTCCTGCAGCCTCAGCTGTTCAGCCTGGTGGACGGGGAAAGCCGCCGCTCCGGCAGCTGGCTGGAGGGGCGCCGGATCGAAACATCCTTCATCCAGCGTCTCCCCTTCGGGGTCAGCCATGTACAGCAATACCTTCCCCTGTTGCCACTGGCCATCGAGCAGCTGGATCTCAGTGGCTACCCCCTGGTGGTTAGCAGCAGCCACCTAGTGGCCAAGGGAGTGCTGACGGGGCCTGATCAGCTCCATGTCAGCTACGTTCACACCCCCGTGCGCTACGCCTGGGATCAGATGCATGCCTACCTGGCCGCCAGTCATCTGGCAGGGCTGCCATGCCTCGGGCCGTGGATCCGCTGGCAGCTGCACCTGCTGCGTCAGTGGGATCAGCTGAGCAGTGCCCGGGTGGACCAGCTGGTCGCCAATTCACGTTTCACAGCCCGTCGCATCTGGCGCTGCTGGCGCCGTCATGCCAAGGTCATTCACCCTCCGGTCGCAGTGGAGCGTTTTCGCTGGGACCTGCCCCGGGACGATTTCTATCTCTGCCTCTGCCGCCTGGTGCCCTACAAGCGGGTGGATCTCGTCGTGCAGGCCTTCAATCGCCTTGGCCTTCCCCTGCTGGTGGTGGGGGAAGGCCCCGAGCGCCGCAGGCTCCAGGCCATGGCGGGAGGCTCGGTGCAGCTGCTTGGCCATCGCCCGGCCGCGGAGGTGGAAGAGCTGATGGGGCGCTGTCGCGCCTACGTCCAAGCGGGCCTCGAGGACTTCGGCATCGCAGCGGTGGAGGCCATGGCGGCCGGGGCTCCTGTGATCGGCCTGGGACAGGGTGGACTGCTGGATACGGTCCGCTGCCTGCGAGCCGGTGAAGCCAACCCGACGGGCTTGCACTTCCAGAGGCAGGAGGTCCCTGATCTGGTCGCCGCGGTGGAGGTGTTCGAGCAGCAACGTCTCTGGCAGGCCCTGCCTGCCGAGGGCCAGAGACGCTGTGCCGAGCAGTTCAGCCCGGGGCACTTCCGCCACAGGATGGGCCGCAGCCTGGCAGCCTGCTGGGACCATTTCCAGCGGCACGGCCCATGGGCATTGGCGACGCCGTCCCCCCAGGGATGACGAGTCGACTGATCTGTTGTTTCCTGCCCTCGTGATCAAGGGGCTGCTCGCAAGGGTCCTCGATGCTGAACGATGAGCTTCCCCTCGATTCCACATCACAGTGCCGACTGGGCACCATTTCTCAACCGCGGGCTGCTGCGCTACAGACCTGATCCGATCAAGCGAAGCGCTGATCTGCTGGTGGCTTCCGCAGTGCTGAGCCTCGGACTGCCGCTGCTGGCTGTTGTGGCTCTGCTGGTGTGGATGGGTTCGCCAGGCAGGCTGTTCTATGTGCAGCGGCGGCTGGGGCGTGGCTACAGGACCTTCGGCTGCATCAAATTCCGTACCATGGTGGCCGGGGCGGATCGCAAGCTGCGTCTGGCCCTGAAGGGATCTGCCCAACTGCGTGAAGAGTACGCCAGGGATTTCAAGCTCAAGCACGACCCCCGCATCACTCCCATCGGCAAGCTGTTGCGCCGCACCAGCCTGGATGAACTCCCCCAGTTCTGGAACATCCTCAGGGGAGACATGAGCCTGGTCGGCCCAAGGCCGATCGTGAAGAAAGAGATCGCCTACTACGGCGACGCCATGGATGATGTGATGACCGTGCGTCCGGGCTTGACAGGCCTCTGGCAGACCTCCGGGCGCAACAACCTGAGCTATCAGCAACGGGTTGCCCTCGATCTGCACTACGTCCATCACCGCAGCTTCTGGCTGGACCTTCGGATTCTCTGGAAGACCATCGCAGTGGTTCTGTGGCCCACGGACAAGGGCGCCTACTGAGGGCCTGATCGATCAGCCGAGACATACCGTGAGGACGATGGCCAGGCTGATCAACAGCCAGCTCGTCAATCCTGCCCGTGTCATCCTCAGACAAGCCAGCACGTCGGCTTCCCCGGGAGGGGGGTGACCCTGGCCGAGCAGCGGTTTGTGCACCAGTTGTGTGCCATAGCGATTGGTCCCGCCGAGGGCCATCCCCAGGGCATTGGCGTAGATCGCTTCGGACAGGCCGGCATTGGGTGAGGGGTCAGACCTGGCTTCCCTGGTCGCCCTGGCCATGCAGGCCAGCGTGGGCTGCTTGCTCAGCAGCGCCACGGTGAGGGCGGCCAGACGACAGGGCAGCCAGACCAGCACGTCGTCGAGGCGGGCGGCGCTGGTGCCCAGCCAGCGCAGGTTGCCCTGCCGGTAACCCAGCATCGAATCCAGGGTGCTGGCCGCCTTGAATCCCCAGCCCAGGGCCAGGGGACCGAGGGGAAAGCCCAGCCCCCATAGGGCGGCGCCCAGCAACATCCAGAAGAGGGGAGCAAAGGCGCCGTCGATGGCGTTTTCGCTGGCGGTCTCCGCCAGGGCCCGCAGAATCTCGCTGCGATCCAGCTGGTTCACATCCCGCCCGACGACACGGGCCAGCTGACAACGGGCCGCTTCCAGCGCATCACACCGCAGCAGCGCCAGAACGGCCTCGACCGCATCCCGCAGGCTGCGGCCGGCCAGGCAGCTGGCCAGGCCCGCCAGCAGCAGCGGCAACCCCACGGCCGGCCAGAGCAGGGTCAGCCGTTCCAGGGCATGGCCAGCCAGCACAGCGCCAGCGCTCACCAACAGAGTGATGGCCAGTCCCGCCAGGCTCAGGCCAGCGGGATGCCCCCGGCAAGGCGGCTCCAGCAGTGCCCGGCAGCGACTGATCAGCCAGCCCAGGGCCTGGACCGGATGGAAGCAGGACAGCGGGTCGCCGATCAGACGGTCCAACAGGCTGGCCGTGGCCACCAGGCACCAGAGCAGAGGAGGGCAAGCGGCCATGCCGATCTGCCGGGCCATGGCCTCTGCTGCCGAAGGGGGCCAGCCCGGGATCAGCCGGTCCTGAGCCAGCTGAACATGGCACGGAGCTGTTGGCCCACCTGCTCGATGGGATGCTCGGCTTCGCGGCGGCGGGTGGCCATCATCGAAGGCTTGCCGGCGTCACACTCCTGCACGAAGTTGAGCGCAAACTTACCGGTCTGGATCTCCTTGAGGATGGTCTTCATCTCTGCTCTGGTGGCGTCGGTGATCAGCCGCGGTCCGCTGCTGTAGTCACCGAATTCAGCCGTGTTGGAGATGCTGTCGCGCATGGCGGCCAGGCCGCCCTTGACCATCAGATCCACGATCAGCTTCACCTCGTGGAGGCATTCGAAGTAGGCCAGTTCCGGCTGATACCCGGCCTGCACAAGGGTTTCGAAGCCAGCCTTCACCAGTTCGCTGAGGCCGCCGCAGAGCACGGCCTGCTCACCGAACAGATCGGTTTCGCACTCTTCACGGAAGCTGGTCTCCAGAATGCCGGCACGGGTGCCGCCGATGGCCTTGGCATAGGCCATGGCCAGGGGCCGCGCCTGGCCACTCTCATCCTTCTCGACGGCAAAAAGGCAGGGGACGCCCTGGCCGTTCTGGTATTCCCAGCGCACGGTGTGGCCGGGGCCCTTCGGGGCGACCATCACCACGTCAACACCGGCAGGGGGAACGATCTGGCCGAAATTGATGGTGAAGCCGTGGGCAAAAGAAAGTACCTTGCCGGGGCTGAGATGGGGTCTGATCTCCGCCTCGTAGACCGCCTTCTGGAACTCGTCCGGCAGCAGCAGCATGATCCAGTCCGCCCGGGCGGCGGCTTCGGACACGCTGAGCACATCCAGCCCATCGGCCCGGGCCCTGTCGGCGGAGCGGCTGCCCCCGTAGAGGCCCACCACCACACACATGCCACTGTCCCTCAGGTTGAGGGCGTGGGCATGGCCCTGAGAGCCATAGCCGATGATCGCCACCTTCTTGCCCTTGAGCAGATCGAGATCGGCGTCGACGTCGTAATAGAGCGTGGCCATCAGGGTGGGGGATCGACGTGTTCCGGATCCTAGGTAACGCCCTGACCCCTCTCCCGCCTCACCCTGGCAGCAGCTGGGTCAGGCGTCGCGGGGATCGGTGATCACCCGATCGATGAGACCGTAGGCCTTGGCCTCCTCGGCGCTCATGAAGTAGTCACGATCGCTGTCTTTGGTGATCTTTTCGATGCTCTGACCCGACATCTCCGCCATGCGGGCATTGAGCAGATCCTTGATACGAAGAATCTCCTTGGCTTCGATCTCGATATCGCTGGCCTGGCGGCGGGCCGTGCCCCCCAGGGGCTGGTGAATCATGACGCGACTGTGGGGAAGAGCCAGACGCTTGCCCTTTGCGCCGGATGCCAGCAGGAAGGCCCCC
>SRMO01000059.1:23519-28122 GCA_004768415.1 Aphanocapsa feldmannii 277cV
TGCCAGCAGGAAGGCCCCCATGCTGGCCGCCAGGCCCACACAGATGGTGACCACCTCGGACTTGACGTACTGAATCGTGTCGTAGATTGCCAGTCCGGCTGTCACCGACCCGCCCGGAGAATTGATGTAGAGGTAGATCGGCTTGCTGTTGTCGTCGGAGTCCAGATACAACACCTGGGCCACAAGGGCATTGGCCACCGCATCATTCACCTCGCAGCCGAGAAACAGGATGCGCTCCACACCGAGCCGGGTGTAGATGTCGACCCAGCGCTCCATCTGGCTGCCGGGAAGACGATAGGGGACGCTTGGAGTTCCGATGGGCATGGCGATCAGCGGTGCTGGTGGCGGTGGTTGAATCAGTGAGAGGGCGACAATGGCTTCAGACGGCCACGGCGGCGGGCAGGTCCTTCTGACTGGTCAGCACCCGGTCGATCAGGCCGTAGGCCCTTGCCTGCTCAGGGGTCATGTAGGTCATCCGATTGGAGTCCTTATTGATCTGCTCCAGGCTCTGTCCGGTGTTCTCGGCAAGCATCCGCAGCATCGTCTGCTTGTTGCTGAGAACCTCCCGGGCCCTGATCTGAATGTCGCTGGCCTGGCCGCGGGTGCCGGAGCGGGGCTGGTGCAGCACGATCGAGGCATTGGGCAGAGACGCTCGGAAGCCCTTGCTGCCGGCCGAGAGGATCATGGCGGCGGAGCCCATGGCCTGACCGATGCAGATGGTGTGCACAGGCGGCTTCACGTAGCGAATGGTGTCGCAGATCGCGAAGGCCTCGGTCTCGAAGCCCACGGCATCACCGCCGTACCAGCTGGTGCCCGTGGAATTGATGTAGAAGAAGATCGGCTTGTCCGGACTGTCAAACTCCAGATAGAGGAGCTGGGCAATGATCAGCTCGGTGACATCCATGCCCAGCTGGCGCTTGGCGTCGTCATCCGAGAACAGTGGCAGGCCCATGTAGACGATCCGCTCCTTCAGCAGCAGAGAAGGCAGGTCCGGCGGCGGCGTGCGCATCGCTCCGCCGTCAAGGCCATAGGGGGCGGAGACTGCCTGGGGTCCCGGACCGACGGTGGCAAGGGTGAGGCCGGCAGGGGGCGCAAGGGGCGATCCGGGAAACATCAAGGCTGGGACCGGTGAAAAGCTGCCCTGGGCGGCAGGGAGAACCCCCGCGATGGGGATGAAGCTGGAGCCTAGCGGGATTGATCCGTGGCTTTGGCCAGCTCGGAGATGGCAGAATCCGATCCCCCGACTGGCCGCGCAAACACCATCCGCCCCGCGTGGGTCTGCAGTGCTCCTGTGACGATCACCCTCAGCCGTGTACCGATGCAGCTGCGGGCGCCATCCACCACCACCATCGTGCCGTCTTCCAGATAGCCGATGCCCTGCTCTGCCTCCTTTCCCTCCCGCACGATCTTCAGCAGGCACTCGTCCCCCGGCTGCACCTCCGGCCGCAGGGCGACCACCAGTTCACTGATGCAAAGCGCCCTCAGCTCCTGCAGCCCCGCCACCTTCGCCAGGTTGTAATCCGTGGTGATCAGCGTCGCGCCGCTGTCGGCGGTGAGCTGCAGCAGCTTGTCGTCCACCCCGTCGCCCTGGTATCGCGTGGTGTTGATCACCAGCCGCTTGCCGTAGCGCTCCCGCAGCTTGCCCAGCAGTTTCAGACCACGGCGTCCCTTGCCCCGCTTGTCCTCATTGGCTGAATCCGCCAGCTGCTGGAGCTCGTCAATCACGGCCTGGGGCACAATCATGCGACCCTCCAGCAGCCCGCAGGCCACCAGTGCCTGGATCCGCCCGTCGATGATGGCGCTGGTGTCGAGCACCTTGGGGCTTGCCGCCTGCATCACCCCTTCCGACACCAGCAGGGCTTCCGTGCTGGCCGGGCTGTAGAGGCGCAGGAGTGTACGGCCATGGGTTTCGGCCAGGCCATAGCCCGAAACACCGAAGACGATGTTGCTGACCACTGCCACCAGGGGCTTGAGAAAACCCGCTTCCCAGGGCAGGGGCAGCAGCAGGATCGGCGCCAGCAGCAGGTTGGCCAGCAGCAGCCCAAGGATCAGGCCCACGGCCCTGCTCACCAGCAGATCCGTGGGGGTGGCCTCCAGGTTGCGCAGCAGGAGCCTGCGGATGTGCCGCACCGCCAGGCCGATGAGCAGGGCCAGGGTGCCACCGCAGCCCCCTGCCAGCCAGCGGAAGCCGGCCAGGTTGATGATCCGATCCAGCAGCACGGGGGGCAGCAGGTCCACCCCGAGAACTGCCGTGACGGCCCCGGTCAGCAGAAACAGAACCAGAATCAGCGTGTCTACCATTGCTGTCGGCCAGCCAGCCACCATGTGGGGGCATCAAAGCAGGGACATCTTCCCGGGGCGGCGACCGGGCAGGGAGACCTCAGCATGATGCAGGACCTCGCCCCACGCAGTGCCTATCTCCATATCCCCTTCTGTCATCGGCGCTGCTTCTATTGCGATTTCGCCGTGGTGCCCCTCGGCGACCATGCCGGTGGGGAGGGGTCGGGGGCGATCCGGGCCTATCTGGACTGGATCCGGCAGGAGATTGACGCCGTGCCTGCAGGACCACCCCTTTCGACGGTGTATCTGGGTGGAGGCACCCCCTCAATGCTGTCGCCACAGCAGGTGGGGAGTCTGCTGCAGACGCTGGGCGATCGCTTCGGGCTGGCCGCTGCTGCCGAGGTGACCATGGAGCTGGATCCAGCCAGCTTTGCCGAGCAGCAACTGACGGCCTATCGCCAGGTCGGTGTCAACCGGGTGAGCCTTGGCGCGCAGAGTTTTGATGATGGGGTGTTGGTACGCCTTGGTCGGCGTCACAGGGCAGCGGCGGTGCGCCAGGCCTGCGGATGGCTGCGGCGGGCCGGCCTGCGTAGCTGGAACCTCGATCTGATTGCGGCGCTGCCGGGCCAGAGCATGGCCCACTGGAGCGCCTCCCTGGCGGCGGCTCTGGCGGAGGCGCCCCCCCATCTCTCCGTCTACGAGCTGACCATCGAGCCCGGTACGGTCTTCGGCAGGCAGCTGGAGCGGGGTCAGCTGGATCTGCCGGGGGAGGACGCTGCGCTGGAGATGCTGCTGGCCACCCACCGCACCCTGGTGGCTGCAGGCTATGGCCACTATGAGATTTCCAGCTTTGCCCTGCCGGGCCATGTCGCCCGCCACAACCGCGTCTACTGGAGCGGGGCGAATTGGTGGGGGTTCGGCATGGGGGCCACCAGTGCGATCGGCGCTGTCCGCGTGGCCCGCCCCCGTACCCGGATGGCTTATCGCCGCTGGCTGGAGCAGCCGCTGCCTGCGCCGCTGCCTCCCCAGCCCCTGGAGCGGCTGGAGGATCTGCTGATCGTGGGCCTGCGTCGTCGCGAAGGGGTGTCCCTGGCACGCCTGGAGGCCCTCACGGGTCTGATGCCGGGCACGCTGGATGGGCTCGGGGACGCCCTGGCCTGGGCCGTACGCGAAGCGCTGCTGTGCATCGAGGGGCGCCGGCTGCGGCTCACCGCACCGCTGGGATTCGCCCGCAGCAATCAGGTGCTCCGATCCGGCCTCGCCTGGCTGGAGGGCGTTGCGCCATTGCCCTGCAAAAGCCCGTCCCCAGGCTGATTCTGCGGGATCCCGGAGTCCGCCTGGGTCGCCCCGGCGGCGCGCACGGCCTCGCACCAGCCACGCAGGGTCTGCAAGGCCAGCCCTGCGCCATCGAGCCGTGCCGGGGCGAAGGGAGGTTGTCGCTCCGTCAGGCCGAGCAGATCCGCCGTCACCAGCACCTGGCCATCACAGCCGTCACCGGCACCGATGCCGATCACGGGCAGCACCAGTTCCCGGCTGAGCCGGCTGGCCAATGGCGCGGGCACATGCTCCAGCACCAGCGCCGAGCAGCCGGCGGTCTGCAGTTCCAGGGACTGTCGCCGCAGCCGCTCCTGGCCATGGGCATCAGCGGCCTGCTGGCGATAGCCGAGGCGATGGACCGACTGGGGGGTCAGGCCCAGGTGCCCCACGACGGGAATGCCCATGCGCACCAACCGATCGACCACGGCCACCACTTCGGGCTCGCCCCCCTCCAGCTTCACGGCTGCGCAGGGGGTGTCCTTGAGCACGCGCCCAGCGGCCGCCACGGCGGCATCGGGGCCGCACTGGTAGCTGAGAAAGGGAAGGTCACAGACCATCAGGGCCCGCTGGATGGCACGGCCAGCGGCCCTGGCGTGATGCAACATCTCCTCCAGGGTCACGGGTAGGGTGCTGGCGTGCCCCAGGCTCACCATGGCGAGGGAGTCACCCACCAGAGCCACATCAACGCCGGCCTGATCCACCAGCCGTCCGCTCAGGGCATCCCAGACCGTGAGGGCGGTGATCGGGTGCCTCTGCAGCTTCAGCCGCTGCAGGTCTCGGGGGGTGAGGGGCAAAGCCAGGGTCTGGCAGGGAGTATTCATTGCTAGCATTCCATCGACTCGGACCCATGCGGCCCTGACGCCTCAACCTGGTCAGGACCGGAAGGGAGCAGCCATACGGGATGCTCAGAGCAGGCGTGGGGCCCGGGTCACCCCGTTCAGCACAGCCATGGCGCTGGCGCCACCGGACCACCCCTTGGGATGAGACGGGCTGGTCCGGTGGCGGT
>SRMO01000059.1:28269-32848 GCA_004768415.1 Aphanocapsa feldmannii 277cV
CACGCTGCCGATGCTGGTCACTTTGCTGCTGGAGCCATAGGCGGCAGCTGGCTCGAAACCGGTGGCGATCACCGTCACCGCCACCTCCCCTTCGAAGCCCTTGTCCACCACGGCGCCCACGATGATGTTCGCATCGGGATCCAGCACCTCATAGATGGCTTCCGAAGCTGTGGTCATGTCCTCCAGGGTCATGTCCTCTCCGCCGGTGATGTTGATCACACAACCACTGGCGCCATCGATGCTGGCGGACTCCAGCAGGGGGCTGCTCATGGCGGCGCTGGCAGCCTCGCGAGCCCGGTCGCGGCCGGAGGCTATGCCAATGCCCAGCAGGGCACTGCCGGCCTGATCCATCACGGCGCGCACGTCGGCGAAGTCGACGTTGACGAGGCCGGGTCTGGTGATGATGTCGGTGATGCCCTTCACGCCCATGCGCAGCACGTCATCGGCAGCGCTGAAGGCGTCCTGCAGGGCAGCAGCTCCGCTGGCATCCCGCAGTCGATCATTGGGGATCACGATCAGCGTGTCCACATTCGCCGCAAGCTCTGTGATGCCCTGCCTGGCCTGGTTCTGACGGCGACGGCCTTCGAAGGTGAAGGGGCGGGTGACAATGCCCACGGTGAGGGCGCCCGCCTCCTTGGCCACCTGGGCCACCACCGGGGCAGCGCCGGTGCCGGTACCTCCGCCCATGCCGGCGGCGATGAACACGAGATCCGAATCCTCCAGGGCGGCCTGGAGTTCGCCGCGGGATTCCTCCGCTGCCTTCTGACCGATGGCGGGGTTACCCCCGGCACCCAGCCCCCGGGTGAGCTGCTGACCGAGCTGGATGCGCCGCTCTGCGCTGGCGTGGATCAACGCCTGGGCGTCGGTATTGAGCACCCAGTAGTCGATGCCGTCGAGGTTGGCGGAGATCATGCGGTTGACGGCGTTGCTGCCACCACCACCCACACCGACCACCTTGATCCTGGCGGTCTGGCTGGGGAAGATTGCGTCGTTGATCTCAGCCCTGTCGGTGGCGTCGCCACTGACAGCGTAAGCGCCCGTTCCGCCATCCATGGGTGTGCACTATGAAAGCGTTGGGCACATTATCCACACAAATCAACGGCCTGTACGTCCCCGGCAGTCTAACAACGGCGTCAGCGTATCCATCGGGACGGTTCAGCGTTGAGAAAACCCGGTGGGCAATGCCGTCCCTGGCTCACTGGACAGTCCAAGTTCCGGCTGATCAGGGTTGCTGAGGTCCGCGAAGGTCAGTGGTTGTGCTGCGCGGGTCCGATCGGCCGAGAGCTGACGATGCAGGTGCTCCATCGCCTGCAGCTTGCGCTCCAGATCATGGTCGATGATCCCCAGCCGCACCATCCCCAGCGGCCCGCTGGTCACCAGGGTCAGCGCGCCGCTGTCGCTGAAGCGCACGCTGGCGACGGGAGTGTCCAGCCTCGGCAGGGTCTTCCAGAGGGTCAGCAGGAGGGGGCGGTGTCGCTGGCTCCAGCCCTCCACCCGCAACCCCGTGGGCAGTGGGTTGGCGCCCAGGCCGCGATGGTCGGCGGTGCTCAGCCAACGCCCCTCGCGATCCAGGAATCCCGTTTCCGTTCCCACCGGGCCCTGCCGCTCGGCCCTTGCCACAGCAATGCGGTCCTCCATCAGTAGCCGCAGACGGGCTGGCGCCAGCAGCCGCTCCACCCGCACCCGCTGCAGGGGGAGGGTCTCGATCAGGTGTTGTTCGAGCTGCGGCGGCGACAGGGTGAACAGGGATGTGGGGAGGGACAGGCCGCCGCTGTCCAGCAGCCGCTCAGCGGTGACAAGCTGACTGCCGATCAGCTCGATCTGGGTCACATCCCGCAACCACCAGTTCTGCAGCAGCACCTGAAACAGTGCAGCGCTGGCCAGGGCCAGCAGGAGCAGCTGGCCAATGTCGTGCAGCTGGCGTCGACGCCGGCGCTGACGCAGGGCGCGGCGCTCCAGCAGGAGCCTGTTCAGCGCGGTGGGCGCCAGTTTACGCCTGTCACTCACAATTCGCAGCGGGCCTTGCTCATCAGCGCATGGATCCAGCTGCGGGCACGGCTGGCGTCGGCAAAGGGCAACTCCGTGTCTCGTCCGTCCACCACCAGCCTCAGCCGGCACGGGCCCTGGGCTTCCTCGGTGAGCGGAGCCTCACCGGAGCGGTCTGCCATCAGCTCACAGAGCTGCAGGGTGCTGATCGGCAGGCTGTCGGTCTCGTCAATTCCCCGCGGCCCGATGGTGCCCCAGGTGAGCTGGCCGCTGCGCAGACGGGCCATGCCGCAGGCGTCGAGCTTGAACAGTTCCGATCCCTCGGCCCAGCTGCGGAACAGGCTCTGGCGCCGCCGCTCAGCCCAGCCCAGGGCGGCCAGCACCACAAAGGCCAACAGCAATGGCATCCAGAGGAGACCGTGGGACATGGCGGAATCCAGGCTCGGAACAGCTCAGGCCAGTTGCACCAGACGATGCAGCAGCTCCACCAGGGGCAGACCGCTGGCCTCCCAGAGCATGGGATACATGCTCTGGGCTGTGAATCCAGGCATCGTATTGATCTCGTTCAGCAGCAGCCGCTCAGCCCCATTTTCGTAAAAGAAGTCGACCCTGCTCAGGCCGCTGGCGCCCACGGCCTGCACCGCCGCCATGGCCAACCGCTGAGCTTGCCGCTCCACCTGGGCGGGCACCTGGGCAGGGATCTGTATGCTGGCGTGTCCCTCGGTGTATTTGGTCTCGTAGTCGTACCAATCGGTGTCGTAACGCACCTCGCCGGCCACGGAGGCCTCCAGGCTGGTGGTACCGAGCACCGCGCATTCCAGTTCCCGCACCTGCAGACCCTGCTCCACCAGCATGCGGGAATCGTGGTCAGCGGCCAGTTGCAGGGCGGCGATCAACGCCCCTCGATCCGCAGCCTTGCTGATGCCCAGGGAGGAGCCGAGATTGGCTGGTTTGACGAAGCAGGGGTAGCCGATGCTGTGCTCCAACTGCTCGCAGAGCCCCTCCATCGCCGCAAGCTCCTCAGCCAGCACAGGTCGGTAGAGCACCTGGGGCAGGCCAGCTGCGGCGAAGGCCGCCTTCATGCTGATCTTGTCCATGGCCAGGGCGGAACCGAGCACGCCCGAGCCCACGAAGCGCTGGCGCATCAGACGGAACAACCCCTGGACCGTGCCGTCCTCGCCGTTGGGGCCATGCAGCACGGGAAACCAGACATCCACCTCGCCGGCTTCGAGGGGAAGTGCCCGCAGACCGATGTCAAGGGGGGTGGGGGGCTCCGCTCCGTTGAGCACCGCCTGGGCCGTGGTGCTGCCACACCAATGGCCACTGCGGTCGATGTAGAGGGGGATCAGCTGGTAGCGATCCGCATTGGCGCCGCTGCGCAGGCCGCGGGCAACGGTGCGGGCGGAGCTGATCGAGATCTCGTGCTCGCCCGAACGACCACCGAACAACAGCCCGATGTGCAGCGGTGCGACTCCTGCGCCAGCCCCCTGCGCCATCCCCGTCGTCTCCACTGCGGCTACTTTCAGCAAGCTATCAATTCAGGGCCGTGCCGCTCAGGGAGAAAGCCCGCACCCTGTCGATTCTCACCCGCACCAGATCGCCGCTGCGGTGGTGGCCGGTGGGGAAGAAGACCAGACGGTTGGTGCGGGTGCGTCCCATCAGCTGTGTGGAATCCTTCGGGTTCGCTGCTTCCACCAGCACTTCCTCCACGCGGCCGTCGTAACGCAGGCTGCGCTCTCTGGCCTTGCTCTCCACCAGGGCGTTGAGGCGCTGCAGGCGATCCACCTTCACCGCCTCGCCGAGCTGGTCACCCCGCACGGCAGCAGGGGTTCCGGGCCGCGGTGAATAGGCGGCGGTGTTGAGCTGATCGAACCCGATCTCCTCCACCAGATCCAGGGTGCGCCCGAACTGCTCCTCGGTTTCCCCCGGGAAACCCACAATTGCGTCGGCGCTGATGGCGGCATCGGGAATGGCGGCACGGATGCGCGCGATGATGCGCCGGTAGCGCGTGGCGGTATAGCCCCGGAGCATCTGCCTCAGCACCTCGTCATCGCCGCTTTGGAAGGGGATGTGGAAGTGCTCGCACAGCTTGGGCAGCTCCGCGCAGGTATCGATCAGCCGGTTGCTGAAGTAGCGGGGGTGACTGGTGGCGAAGCGAATGCGCGCGATGCCCGGTACATCGTGGATGAAGTGCAGCAGATCCGTGAGCGTGTTGCGGCGCCGCCCCGTTGGTGCGATGCCGGGCATGTCGCGGCCGTAGGCATCGATGTTCTGCCCCAGCAGGGTGACCTCGCGATAGCCCCGCGCCGCCAACCCCTCGATCTCCTGGCGGATGGCCTGGGGCGTACGGGACTGCTCGCGGCCCCGCACTGCAGGCACCACGCAGTAGCTGCAGCGTTCGTTGCAGCCATAGATCACGTTCACCCAGGCCGACACGGGGCTGTCCCGACGGGCCGTGGTGATGTCCTCGAGGATGCGGTGCTCCTCGGTGGCCACCACCTGCTTGCCATTGTGGACCCGGGTCAGGAGCAGCTCCAGCCGATTGTCATGCTGGGGGCCCATGACCAGATCGAGTTCGGGGACCCGGCGCAGC
>SRMO01000059.1:32861-36900 GCA_004768415.1 Aphanocapsa feldmannii 277cV
CATGACCAGATCGAGTTCGGGGACCCGGCGCAGCAGCTTTTCCCCCTCCTGCTGGGCCACACATCCGGCCACAACCAGGATGAGGCCGGGATTGCTGCGCTTGCGCCGGACCTGACGGCCCAGATAGCTGTAGACCTTCTGTTCGGCGTTGTCGCGGATGGAACAGGAGTTGTAGATGACCAGATCCGCAGTCAGCTCGTCCTTGGCACCGCGATAGCCCATGGATTCAAGGATCCCTGCCATCCGTCCGGAGTCCGCCTTGTTCATCTGGCAGCCGAAGGTGGTGATGGCGTAGCTGCCGCGCCCGGTACCCCTGGCGCCACTGCTGGCATCGGTGTCGCTGCTGAGGCTGGGGCTGGCGAGGGTGGCAGGGGTCACGACAGTGCCGGAAGGGTGTGAGAGGCTGAGGGTTGACCGGCTGAGGATGGGATCAGGGCGAGCGAGGGGATTCGAACCCCCGAATAGCGGCGCCACAAGCCGCTGCCTTAACCACTTGGCGACGCCCGCCGTGGGCCTGCCAACGTAGCAGCCGGCAAGTGACATGGCCCTGCTGCATCCCCTTCCATGAGAAGCCTGTCGCCGGATCAGAGGCCGGACCGCCTGCAGGTGCGGGTGCCGCGTCCGCTGCTGGCAGGAGACCTGGACGACCTCGGCGCCCCGGACCCGGAGGGCTGGCAGCCGTTGGAGCTGTGGCTGGCCAGGGGACGGATCCAGGCCCTGCTGCCCCTCCATGCCGCTACGCGATCCCCTGGCGGTGTGGCGGACCTGCCCGTGTTCCTGCCCGCCTTCGTGGATGCCCACAGCCATCTCGACAAGGCATTCAGCTGGTACGAGGTGCCCTGCCCGCCGCGCCAGGGCACCATGGCCGCTGCCCTGCGGGGCAACCGCAAGGAGAATGACAGTCGAACGGCCGAGCGGCTGGCGGCGCGGCTGGATCGTGCTCTCGCCCATGGCTGGAGACGGGGGCTGAGGGCGGTTCGCAGCCACATCGATGCTGGCTTTCCCGCTGCCACCGACTGCTGGGAAGCCGTGGAGGATCGCTTCCGCCACTGGGCAGATCGGCTGACGCTGCAACCTGTGGCGATGGCCCCCATGGCCTTCTGGCAGTCCGCTGAAGGGGAGCAGCTCGCCCGGCGCGTGGCCTCCCTGGGGGGATGTCTGGGGGGTGCGCTGGATCGCAACAGCCAGCGGCAGCCCGGCACCCGCGCCGGACTGCGCCAGTTGCTGAATCTGTCGGTACGCAGTGGCTGTGGCATCGATCTTCATCTCGACGAGAGCAGCGATCCCGCTTCCACCACCCTCGACTGGCTGCTCCAACTGGTGCCTCGCCAGGGCCTGCCTGTACCCATCACCGCCTCCCACTGCTGCAGCCTGGGCCTGTTCAGTGAGCGACGGATCCGAGCCAGGGCCAGGGCCCTGGCTGAGCGGGGCATCAGCGTGGTGGTGCTGCCGGTCACCAACCTCTGGTTGCAGGATCGCGCGGTCGGGCGCACCCCGCGCTGGCGCGGGCTGGCCCCCATCCATGAGCTCCAGGCGGAGGGTGTGACTGTCGCCATCGCCGGCGACAACGTTCAGGACAGCTGGGCCATCGGGGCCAATGGCGACCCGCTCGAACTGATGCGCTTCGCTGTGCCGGTCACCCATCTCCACCCCTGGGAACCCTCCGGCCTGCTCCCCTTCACCACCGCTCCGGCGCGGCTGATGGGTCTGGCCTGGGATGGCGTGTTGCGACCCGGCGCCCCTGCCGATGGACTGCTGCTGGAGGCCAGCGGCTGGACGGAGCTGCTGGGTTGCACCCCACCGCCCCGCGTCTTGCGTCATGGTGCCTGGATCGGTCCTGCCACCTGAGTGGCCACGATGGCGCTGTTGTCATTCCCCGAGCTGGGGCCACGCCGCCATCACAGCGGCGCCATCGATGCATTGGTGCGGCAGCTGGAGCCGCTGGAGAAGGCAGGGCTGGTGTTGCGTCGCTCCCAGCAGGATCTGAAGCGCTATGGCCGCGACGCCTTCGACTACTCGCCGGTGCTGCAGGAGCACCTGCGTGGAGCCGCAGCCGAACTGGCCGTCCGCCCCGCCGACAGCGGCCAGGTGGAGGCGATCGCTGCGGCCTGTGCCTGCCATGGGGTGCCGCTGACCCTGCGCGGTGCCGGCACGGGCAATTACGGGCAGGCCGTTCCGCTGCTGGGTGGTGTGGTGCTGGAGACCACGGGCCTGGATCGGATCCGATCCATCGGCCAGGCCAGCTTCACGGCCGAGCCCGGCTGCAGGTTGCAGGCCATCGACCGCGTCCTGGAACCCCACGGGCTTGCGCTGCGGCTGGCACCGAGCACCTATCGCACAGCGACACTGGCTGGTTTCGTCGCCGGAGGCTCGGGTGGCATCGGTTCGGTGCGCTGGGGCTTCCTGCGGGATCCCGGCAATCTGCTGGGCGTCGAGATCGTCACCCTGGAGCCAAGCCCCCGACGCCTGCAGCTCGACGGTGCCGCCGCCCAGCCCATCTGTCATGCCTACGGCACCAACGGCATCATCACAGCTCTCACACTCCCGGTCGCACCGCTACGGCGCTGGCATGAGCTGCTCATCGGTGTTGCCGATCTGGATCAGGCCCTGGCTCTGGGGGACACGATCCGCCAGGGGGAGATCGAGATCAGGCAGCTGGCCCTGCTGGATCGGCCTGTCGCTGCCCTGATGCCCTGGCCCGAGCCACAGGGGCAGGCGTGCCGGCCCGCTGCGGCGCGGGCATCCTGCTGGTTGGTGGCTCTCGTGAGCGAGCCCCACCTCGCCAGGATGCGGGAGCTGGTCGAGGCTGCACATGCCGACCTCCTGCTGCAGCGGCCGGAGCGGCAAGGGGGAGGGCTGCCGCTGGGGGAGATCTGCTGGAACCACACCACGCTCCATGCCCGCGCTGTCGATCCCGGTTGGACCTATCTGCAGCTGCTCCTGCCGCAGCCTGAGATGACCGCCATCCGGCAGCTGTCGATGCACTGGGGAACGCAACTGTCCTGGCACCTGGAAGCCGTCTGCAGCGAGGGGACACCCCGCTGGGCCGCCATGCCGCTGGTGCGTTGGCGGGGGACCGAGGCGCTCGAGCGGCTGATGCGGCAGACCGTCGACCTGGGTTGTGTGTTGTTCAATCCCCACGTGATCACGGTGGAGGACGGCGGCCTCGGCGGGGTGGATGCGCACCAGGTGGCCGCCAAGCTCCGCCATGACCCCGCAGGTCTGATGAATCCGGGCAAATTGAGGGGCTGGCCTGATGCCGCCGGACACCGGCAGGGAAGCGCTGCGCCTTCCGGTATCGGCCTGACCGATGGGGAGGCGGCGCCTGGCTAAGGACAGCCAAGGCTGTCGCGGGTGGCCACGCCCGTGAGGGGATTCGTTCCCTTCGCCCGTCGGCAGAGCCCGCTCTCCGTCTGGTGGTCCAGCAACGCGTCGCTGAAGTCGGCCCCCTCGATCCGCGCCCCCAGGAAGGTACTGCCGCTGGCAATGGCCCCAGACAGGACGGCGTCACGCAGGTCCGTGCCACTCATGTCCGCCATGTCCAGCAGGGCATCGCGCAGATCGGCGCCACGGAAATCACTCTCGCTGAAAACGCCGCGGCTGAAGATGCCGCCCTGCAGCGTCGCACCGGAAAAATCCGCCTGCGTCGCGTGGGCACCGGCGAAGGAGGTATTGGTCAGCTCCTGGCCTGAAAAGTCGCCACGGTCCTGGGTGGTGAGGGTGTAGTCCACCCGCTGCTGGAACAGGGCGCGATCCTCCATGCCGAAGCCGGAGGCGGTGTCCAGGCCCATCACCGGATGCCCCCACAGCAACAGCACCAGGGCCAGCAGGCTGGAGAGCAGCGGCAGAGGAACCATGGCTTTGGTGTTGCTCGGCAGACTCTGTCAGGGCTGGGTCTCAACCGCGCCATCAGCCATCAGGTTGCCCAGCAGGTACAGCGAACCTGCCACCACGGTGCGACGTCCTGTCATGTCCACCGCTGCTCCGCTGCCACCCCAGCTCTGCCGCAGCAGGTCCAGGGCCCGGGGCAGTATGGCCG
>SRMO01000059.1:36994-41348 GCA_004768415.1 Aphanocapsa feldmannii 277cV
GCAGGCACCCTGTGGCCCTGGCCTGCCAGGGCCTCCAGCAGTGCCTGCCGGGTCCAGCAGGCGTGTCCGGGAACAGGCAGGAGCAGCAGCCGGTCCTGGGGCCGCAACAGCCGCGACACCATGGCAGCGGCATCCTTGTTGGCCAGCACGCCCACCAGCCAGTCCACCGGCCCCGGCTGACGATCCAGCTCAGCCCGCAGGGCCGCTGCCGCCGCTGGATTGTGGGCACCATCGAGCAGCAGGGGCAGACCCTGGTGGCGCCCCGCCTGCAGACGTCCAGGCCAGCGAGCGGCTGCAAAGCCCAGCTCGATGGCGGTTGTGGAGATCGGCCATCCACGCTCGCCCAGGGCCTCCAGCAGCCCGAGCGCCACAGCGCCGTTGTGTCGTTGCACCTGCCCCGGCAATCCGCAGTGCAGGGCCCGGTTGCGCCACAGCAGCCTGCCCTCCTGCAGGGCCAGAGGCTCGACCCGGCGCAGGGTCGCTGACGCCTGGCTGGCCACGCCAGCGAGCACGGCCTCCACAGCCGGGTGCTGTGCAGCGCTGACAGCCATGCTCCCCGGCTGAAGCACGGCTGCCTTCTCGGCGGCGATGCTCTCCAGATCGCTGCCGAGATACTCGCAATGGTCCATGCCGATGCTGGCAAAGCCGATCAGCTGCCGGTCGGGGTGGCTGGTGGTGGCATCCAGGCGCCCCCCCAGACCCACTTCGAGGATGGCCAGCTCCACCCCCTGCTCGGCGAAGTGGCGAAAGGCCACGGCGGTGAGGGCTTCGAACGGCGTGAGCCGAGCCTCTGCTGCTGCGGCGTTCACCTGCAGCAGCAGCTGGCGCAGGCGATTGGCCGGGATCCAGCTCGGTCCCACACGGATCCGCTCTCGCCAGCTCACCAGGTGAGGTGAGGTGTAGACACCCACCCGCACCCCCGCAGCTGTGAGCACGGCTGCCAGCAGGGTGCAGATCGATCCCTTGCCATTGGTACCGGCAATCTGCACCGCGGGGAAGCACTGCTCGGGGTGTCCCAGGGCAGGCAGGGCCTGCTTCAGCCGACTCAGACCCAGGCTCACGCCACGATGGGCCAAGGGTTCGAGCAGACCGCCGAGATCAAGGGCCCGGGGCAGCCCCCGGGGACTGATGCCGACCGCTTCGTCCTGGTGGAAGCGTCCCGGGCATTGCTCTGGGGGGACTCCCCTGGTTGCCATCAAAGGCTGCCGAGGGCCTGGCGCAGCCGCGCCACCGCCTCGCGAATCTCCCGCCTGCGGATCACCAGGGGGGGCAGGAAGCGCACCACGGTGGCGCCGGCCGGAGCCAGCAGCAACCCGCAGGCCATGGCCGCCTGGACGACAGCCAGAGAGGAGGGACCGTCCGACTTCAGCGCCAGGCCCTGAATCAGGCCCCAGCCCCGCACCTCCTCACAGAGGGCGGGGAAGCTGATCACCAGCTCCTCCAGCTCCCTGCGCAGCTGGGCGCCCACCAGCCGCACATGCTCCAGCAGATGGCGCTGCTCCAGCTCGCGGGTCACGGTGAGACCGGCACGGCAGGCAAGCGGGTTGCCACCGAACGTGCTGCCATGATCACCCGCAACGAAGTGGTCGCAATGGGCCTTGACAGCCAGGGCGCCGATGGGGATGCCACCCCCAAGCCCCTTGGCCAGGGTGATGGCGTCGGGTTCGATGCCCAGGTGCTCGTAGCCCCACAGCCTGCCGCTGCGGCCTACACCCACCTGGATCTCATCGAGGATCAGCAGAATCCGATGTTCATCGCAGAGCCTGCGCAGGTCGGCAAAGAAGGCCGGATCTCCAGGGTGGATGCCGCCTTCCCCCTGCAGCGGCTCCAGGAGTATGGCGGCCACCTTGGGGCCCCTGGCCTCGTGGCGCTCGAGGCAATGGCGCAGCGCTTCGATGTCGTTGTAGTCGAAGTAGTCGAAGCCGCGGACCATCGGCTCGAAACCCTCGTGATAACGGGGTTGTCCGGTGGCGGTGACCGCCGCCAGGGTGCGGCCGTGGAAGCTGGCGCGGGCGCTGAGGATCACCGGCTCGACGATCCCTCGCACCAGGTGGCCATGCTTGCGGGCCAGCTTGATGGCGGCCTCGTTGGCCTCGGCGCCGGAGTTGCAGAAGAACACCCGGTCACAGCAGCTGTGCTGGCAGATCCAGCGCGCCAGCTCCCCCTGTTCAGGCGCGTAATAGAAATTGGAGATGTGCTGCAGCCGGCCCAGCTGGGCCGTCAGGGCATCTTCAAGGGCCCGGGAGGAATGGCCCAGGGTGCAGACGGCAACCCCCGCCACGCAGTCGAGATAGCGCCGTCCCCGGTCATCCCACACCCAGACCCCCTTGCCTCGCGTGAGTGTGAGGGGAAAGCGGCCATAGATGCCCATCACGGCAGCATCGAAGGCTTCCCTCTGGGCCTGGGAACGCTCCGCACTGGCGGTGCTGTGCAACAGACGACTCAGCAATGGTTCTGACAATGGGTGAAATAGGGACGGTCGGACTCGAACCGACATGACCGAGGTCGGCGCATTTTGAGTGCGCTGCGGTTACCAATTTCGCCACGTCCCCACCACGTTCGAGCCTAGACCTGCACCGCCCGCTGGTGCAGGTGTCAGGGCGGAATCAGTGTGCCGCCCTGTCAGCTTCGGCAAGCCTCCTGCGGTAGCCGCTCGATCGAGGCTCCAACGCTGCCGAGGCGTTTCTCCAGCTGGTGGTAGCCACGATCGAGATGGTGCAGACCCGTCACCGTGGTGACGCCGTCGGCAGCCAGGCCGGCCAGCACCATGGCTGCAGCTGCACGCAGATCACTGCCACTCACTGGCGCGCCGCTCAGCATGGGGACGCCCAGGATGTGGGCGCAGCTCCCCTGCAGTCTGATGTTGGCGCCCATGCGCTGCAGTTCAGCGACGTGTTGCATACGGTTTTCGAAGACGGTCTCCATCACCATCGCGTTGCCTTCGACGGTGCTGAGCAAGGCCATGAACGGCGCCTGGAGGTCCGTCGGGAAACCGGGAAAGGGCTGGGTGCGGATGTCGCAGGCGGTCAGGGGGCCCCTGGCATCGATGACCAGCCCGATGCCGTTCCGCTCGATGCGACAGCCCACCTCCTCCAGCTTGGCGATCACCGCCCCGAGGTGGGCAGGGACCACAGGGCCGACGCGCAGGCTGGAGCGGGTGATGGCGGCAGCCAGCAGGAGCGTGCCGGCCTCGATCCGATCCGGGATGACGGTGTAATCAGCCCCCTTCAGCCGCTCCACGCCAATCACGGTGATGGATGGTGAACCTGCCCCGCGGATGCAGGCTCCCATGGCGATCAGAAGACCGGCCAGGTCCACCACCTCGGGCTCCTGGGCAGCGTTGTCGATACAGGTTTCACCCCTGGCCAGAACGGCGGCCATCATCAGGGTTTCGGTGGCCCCGACGCTGGGCCAGTCCAGGTGAATGTGGGTGCCTCTGAGCCGGCGCGCGGTGTCGGGAATGGCAGCGGACACGATGCCGTGCCGGATGGTCACATGGGCACCCAGGGCCCGCAGACCCTTGACGTGCTCCACCACGGGCCTGCTGCCGATCTTGCAGCCGCCGGGGAGGGGAATCCTGGCGATGCCCTTGCGGGCCAGCAGCGGGCCGATGATGAAGAAGCTGGCCCGCAGGGCATTGGTGAGTTCGTAGGCGGGAGCCCAGTGGTTGAGGCCGGAGCCATCGAGCCTCAGCTGACCGCCCCCGAGCTTGCAACTGACGCCGAGGTTGCTGAGGATGCAAGCCATCGTCCCGATGTCGGTGAGATCGGGAACATTGCGCAGCCTCAACGGTTCGGCGGTGAGAAGGGAGGTGGCCATCAGCACGAGGGCCGAGTTCTTCGCACCGTTGACCGACACTTCACCAGCGAGCTGACGGCCTCCCCTGATCCGCAGCCTGGCCTGGGTCAGTCGAGATTCTGCATCCAAGGCCACGGCGGTCATGGCAAGGGAAGACTGCCGCTTGACCATTTTATCATGGGCAAAGCGCCATGGCAAGTTGGGCAGCGTAGGTCTGTTCAGCGTGTCCTCAGCAGCCTGAGGGTTCCAGGTCCAGCCGAGCTGGTGCCTGTTCAACAGCGACCAGCGGCGTTGTAGGATTGGCTTTCTCGGTACACGACACTGAATCGACCAGTGCTCTTCTCTGAGATCCTGCGTCCGACTCGACCAGGCCAGACCCATTGGCCCGATTGAGCTTGCCCTCCTGCGGATGTGGCGGAATCGGTAGACGCGCTAGTTTCAGGTACTAGTGGCAGCAATGTCATGGGAGTTCAAGTCTCCCCATCCGCACTCGAAAGCCCGCCTCTGGCGGGTTTTTTCGTGACGGTCCGCCACCAGCGATGGCTGGCACCGTCGC
>SRMO01000059.1:41462-57303 GCA_004768415.1 Aphanocapsa feldmannii 277cV
AGCCGTCGCCATCCGCTCGTACGACAGCTGCGTCGGCTTCATGGTTCACGGGGGCGTCGCGAGGCGGGTGTGGCCCTGCTGGAAGGCAGCCATCTGCTGGAGGAGGCCCTTGCCCTGGGCCGCTTGCCCTCCCTGGTGGTGCATACCGAGCACTGGGCAATGCGGCACTCCCGGCAACTTGCCCAGCTGGTGGGTCGTTGCCCCTGTCAACCGGTGAGTGCGGCGGTGCTGGAAGTGATGGCCACCACCGTCAGTCCCGATGGCGTGCTCTGCACCCTGCCCCTGGAGGCTGGTCCACCATGGCCATCCGCTCCAGGCTTCCTGCTCGCCCTTGACCGCATTCAGGATCCGGGCAATCTCGGCACCCTGCTGCGTACGGCCCTTGCAGCGGGCGTCGAGGGCGTGCATCAGGGCGCAGGGGCCGATCCCCTGCAACCCAAGGTGATGCGTTCCTCCGCGGGCGCCGGCCTGCATCTGCCGCTGCGGCGCCACGGCGATCTGCTGCCGGTGCTGCATGCAGCTCAGGCCGGGGGCATGCAGTGTGTCGCTGCAGTGGTCCATGGCGACCGCTCCTACTGGGAGTTGGATTGGACGATCCCCACGTTGCTGCTGCTGGGCAATGAAGGCTGCGGCATTGCCCGTGGGCTGTCAGCAGCCTGTGACCGGCATGTGACGGTTCCCCATCGCCCCACGGTGGAGTCTCTGAATGTGGCGGTGGCGGGTGCTCTGCTGCTGTTCGAGCGGCTGCGGCAGTCGCGCTGACCGCCGCCGCCAAGGGCCCCGGGCGACAGGGGAGAATGGCCTTCAGCAGGCAGGAACGACGTTGGCCAACGGTTTCGACTTTGATGTGATGGTGATCGGCGCCGGCTACGGCGGTTTCGATGCCGCCAGGCACGCCGCCGAGCATGGCCTCGGCACCGCCATCGTTGAATCCCATGACCTGGGCGGCACCTGTGTGAACCGCGGCTGCGTCCCGTCCAAGGCGTTGCTGGCCGCCAGTGGCAAGGTGCGGGAGCTGTCCAACCAGGCGGCCCTGGCGGCCCTGGGGGTTCACACCGGCCCAGTGCAATTCGAGCGTCAGGCCATCGCCGACCATGCTGCCCGGCTGGTGGAGACCATCCGCGGCAACATCGGCCGCAGCCTGGAGCGGGCCGGCGCCAGGATCCTGGCGGGCCGTGGTCGCCTGGACGGGCCCAACAGGGTGGTGGTGCGCGCCGCTTCCGGCATCGAGCGGACCTACAGCAGCCGCCACGTGATCCTGGCCACCGGCTCCGATCCCCTCGTGCCTCCCGGCATCGAGATCGACGGGCACACGGTCTTCACCAGCGATGATGCCCTCAGGCTGGAATGGCTGCCGGACTGGATCGCCATCATCGGCAGCGGTTACATCGGCCTTGAATTCGCCGATGTCTACACCGCCCTGGGTTGCGAGGTGACGATGATCGAGGCGCTCGATCGGGTGATGCCCAGCTTCGACAGGGATATCACGAGGGTGGCTGCCCGTCAGCTGGTCGACAGCCGTGGAATCGAGACCCGCACTGGCGTACTGGCCACCCGGATCGAACCAGGTTCTCCAGTGAAGATCGAGCTCTCCGACTGCGAAACCCGCAGGCCGGTGGACACGCTGGAGGTGGATGCCGCATTGGTGGCCACCGGCCGCCTGCCTGTCAGCAGGGACCTCAACCTCGCCAGCATCGGTCTGGAACTGGGGCGTTCCGGCTTCATCCCCGTGGACGATCAGATGCACGTGCTCGGAGCCGATGCAGCGATTCCCTGGCTCTGGGCCGTGGGCGATGTGACCGGCAAGATGATGCTGGCCCACACGGCTGCAGCCCAGGGCACCGTGGCTGTGGAGAACATCCTGGGGCACCAGCGCAGCGTGGATTACCGCAGCATCCCCGCCGCCACCTTCACCCACCCGGAGATCAGCTCGGTGGGCCTGAGCCATGAGCAGGCTGAAGCGCTGGCTGCCAGGGAGGGCTTTGCGCTCGGGGCCGTACGCAGCCACTTCAAGGCCAACTCCAAGGCCCTGGCCGAAAACGAGAGTGATGGCCTGATGAAGTTGCTGTTCCGCAAGGACAACGGCGAAGTGCTCGGTGCCCACATCCATGGCCTCCATGCGGCCGACCTGATCCAGGAGGTCGCCAACGCCGTGGCCCGCCGCCAGTCCGTGAAGGACCTGGCCTATGAGGTGCACACCCACCCCACCCTCAGCGAGGTGGTGGAGGCCGCCTACCGCCAGGCTGCCGCTGCCGTGGCCTGACCACGGCGTCCCTCACCTGTCCGCCCCAGCACCCGGCCCATGGAGATTCGCCGCCGCCGCCCCAACCCCAAGGTGAAGGTGGCCTTTCTGGAATACGCCACCCCCCACCCCGAGGCACAGCCTCGCCACATCCTCGAGCAGATCGTCTGGCAGAAGAACGAGGAGATCAACCAGTCCAGGCAGCGATTGCCCCTGGACCGGCTCAGGGAGCAGGTGGCGGAGCTCCCCCCACCCCGTGATCTCCCTGGGGCTTTGCGGAGAGCTGCGGTGAGGCCGGCGCTGATCGCCGAGATCAAGAAGGCCAGCCCCAGCAAAGGGGTGATCCGCCCGGACTTCGACCCTGTCGCCATTGCCCGGGGCTATGTGGCCGGCGGCGCCAGCTGCCTGTCGGTGCTCACCGACAGGAGCTTTTTCCAGGGCGGCTTCGAGGTGCTGGCAGCGGTGCGCAGGACCGTGGATGTGCCGCTGCTCTGCAAGGATTTTCTGATCTCCCCCTACCAGCTCTATCAGGCCCGTGCCGCCGGGGCCGATGCGGCCCTGCTGATCACCGCGATTCTCGGCGACCAGGACATCACCTACATGCTGCGTGCCGCCAGGAC
Source organism: Aphanocapsa feldmannii 277cV (assembly GCA_004768415.1). GTDB lineage: Bacteria > Cyanobacteriota > Cyanobacteriia > PCC-6307 > Cyanobiaceae > Aphanocapsa_A > Aphanocapsa_A feldmannii. The sequence goes on from SRMO01000059.1 coordinate 44,325, forward strand.
CATCGGCCTCGACTGCCTGGTGGAGGTCCATGACGAGCAGGAGCTGGAGCGGGTGCTCGCCATCGATGGCGTCACCCTGATCGGCATCAACAACCGCGACCTGCGCAGCTTCACGACGGATCTGGACACCACGGAGCGGCTGCTGGACCGCTACGGCGATGAGCTCAGGGCCAGGGGGGTGCTGCCGGTGAGTGAGTCCGGCCTGTTCAGCCGTGCCGATCTGGATCGGGTGCAGGCGGCGGGGGCCACTGCCGTGCTGGTGGGGGAAGCGCTGATGCGGCAGGGTGATGTGGAGCAGGCGGTCGCCAGGCTGATCAGCGGCTGAGCGGCACTCATCGCTCCGGGCGGTGTTCCACCACCACAGTGGTGTGGGGCCTGGCTGGCCCATAGGGCCGGCCCGTGAACAGCCTGGACTGGCCGTCGGGATCGCTGCGGGCCAGTTCGTTGAGCCCGAAGCGCAGCAGCAGCAGAGCCAGGGCGGTGATCAGCAGGGCCGGCAGGGCCTGAAGGGCAGCCACCAGCAGCAGCAGACAACCCGCCGCCAGAGCCAGCCATCCCAGCAGGCCATGGAGGCGAAGGGCAGTGGCTCGCTTCATCTGGTGCCCGCACGACTGAATCGGTTCTAGGCAGCGGCCCGGGGTATGCGCCAGGCAGCGTTATCGGGAACGTCCCCAGGGAAGCTCCGAACAAACCGGAAACCCCATGTGGCCAGCACCCGGAATCGCTGGCTGGAACCTGCGCTGAATCTGGCGACGGCAGGTGATTCAGAGTCTGCCGGAGTGTGAGCCAGCTGTAGCTGATCACTCCCCGGACAGCCGGACCAGTTGATCAGACCAGGCGGGAGAAGTACTCGACCACAAGCAGTTCATTCACTTCCAGGGCAACCCATTCCCGCTCGCACCTGCCGCCCACCTTGGCCGTGAGCTTGTTCTTGTCGAGTTCAAGGTGCGGTGGAATATTGGCCAGCCCCGGAAACTCGAGGTTTGTCTCGGCGAGTTTTCTACTGAGCTTGCGTTCGCGGATGGCAACCACGTCACCGGCCTTGACCTGGTAGCTGGCGATGTCGACCACACGGCCGTTCACGGTGACGTGGCCGTGGTTCACCAGCTGACGGGAGCCTGGCACAGTCGGGCCGAAACCGAGGCGGAAGCAGATGTTGTCGAGGCGGCCCTCCAGCAGCTGCAGCAGGTTGGTTCCTGTGGATCCCTCCTGGGCGCGGGCCTTCTTGATGTAGCGAACAAGCTGGCGCTCGGAGACTCCGTAGTTGAAGCGAAGCTTCTGCTTCTCTTCCAGGCGGATGGCGTATTCGGAGCGCTTGCGACGGGCTTGGCCGTGCTGACCGGGGGGATAAGACCGCTTCGCGGCCTTACGGGTGAGACCGGGAAGGTCTCCCAAGCGCCGCGTGATCCTCAGACGAGGGCCGCGGTAACGGGCCATGGACTGGACTCCAGATCGGAATGGACAAGGTTTGGCAGCATGGACCCCACCAGCAGTGGGGCGTGGCCATGGTGCGGACAGCGAACGACAGCTGTGGAAGCGGTTGTGGCTGCGGTGCCGGTGCTGCCGACGCAGCTCCAGGGAGACGCGCCAGCACAGCTCGGCGCGCCATCCTATCCCGCGCTGGTAGGGCCCTCAGCTGGCCCCTGGTGGTGCTGATCAAGGCCTATCAGCGTTTCATCTCTCCGCTGTCCGGGCCCAGCTGTCGCTTTGTACCCAGCTGCAGCCAGTACGCCCTGGATGCCCTGGACAGCCATGGGCCCCTGGTTGGGGCCTGGCTCGCCCTGTGGCGTCTGCTGCGCTGCAACCCCCTCAATGGCGGTGGCTACGACCCGGTGCCGCCTCCCCCGCAGAGGGCGTGCGGGGGCTGAGCCGCGGCTGTCCGGTTCTGCCAGCGCTGGGGCCATGCTGACCTGCACAAACCACATCCCTTGCGCCTCGACCGTGCTGCCAGCCCCTGCCTCGGACGATCAATTCCTCCTGCTGAGCCGCAAGGGCTGTTGCCTCTGCGAGGGGCTGGAGCAGAACCTGCGCCGGCTGGACCCGGTTCCCGTCCTGCGGGTGCTCGACATCGACGACGACCCCTGGCTGAAGGCCCGTTATGACCTGGAGGTGCCACTGCTCTTCGCTGTCACCGCCCAGGGGTGGCAGGTGTTGCCCCGCTGCGCGCCCCGGCTGCGGGGAGAGGGCTTTGCAGTGTGGCTGCAGAAGCAATTGGCAGCCCTGGGGCCGGCTTAGAACGCCTCCAGTGGTGTTGTGGCACTGATGGCTGCCGTTCCCCTGGGTGAACTGTTCAGGTCTGTCGGTCTGCCCCTGCCCGCCGGCGCCGACGCCGCTGCGCTGGTGTCAAGGGTGGATGCCGATTCCCGTCGGGTGGAGCGCGGCAGCCTCTTCGTGGGCCTGCCGGGAACCCGGCTGGATGGCGGCTGCTTCTGGGCCGATGCCCTCAGTCGGGGGGCGCTGCTCTGTGTGGTCTCGGAAGCCGCCGCGGCAGCCCGTCCAGCTGCCCCGGGTCAGCCCCTGCCGGCGGTGGTGCGGGACCCGGCCGCCTGGCTGGGTCCACTGGCCGCGGCCCTGCATGGTCAGCCCAGCACCGCCCTGGAGCTGGTGGGGGTCACCGGTACCAACGGCAAAACCACCACGACCCACCTGATCGAGCACCTCAGCTGCCATTGCGGTGCTGTGACCGGCCTGTTCGGCACCCTGGAGAACCGTTGGCCGGGCCACGCCCTCACGGCATCCCACACCACTGCCTTCGCCGACCGTCTGCAGGACAATCTGGCCCAGGCCGTGGCCAGCGGGGTGGAACGGCTGGCCATGGAGGTCAGCTCCCACGCCCTGGCCCAGCAGCGGGTGGCCGGTTGCCGTTTCTCTGCCGCGATCTTCACCAACCTCAGCCAGGACCATCTCGACTACCACCACGATCTGGAGCGTTACTTCGAGGCGAAGGCCATGCTCTTCTCGGACCGCTACCTGGCAGGCCGGGCAGTGGTGAACGGGGAAGACCCCTATGGTCAGCGTCTGGCGCGGCAGTTGGGGGAGCGGGCCTGGCGCTGTGCCGTGCGCGACGGGGCAGGTCCGGCCGTTGCCGCTGAACTGTGGATGGATGGGTTGACCCTGTCGGCGGCAGGTGCCCGGGGTCGCCTCCAGTCCCCCCTGGGCAGCGGGCCATTCCAATCCCCCCTGCTGGGTCGCTTCAATCTGATGAACCTGTTGCAGGCCGTGGGGGTGCTGCTGCAGCTCGGTTGCCCCCTGGCCACGCTGCTGGAGGGAATCACCAGCTTCAGCGGTGTGCCGGGGCGGATGGAGCAGGTCCCCGCAGACGACCTCAGCGTGATCGTGGATTACGCCCACACCCCGGATGGCCTCGAGAACGCACTGGTCGCTGTGCGTCCCTTTGTGGAAGGGGAGCTGATCTGCCTCTTTGGTTGCGGCGGAGATCGCGATCGCGGCAAGCGACCTCGGATGGCAGCCATTGCCTCCCGGTTGGCTGACCGGGTGATGGTCACATCCGACAATCCCCGCACGGAGGACCCCAGGCAAATCGTCAGCGATGTGCTGGGCGGGATTCCCCAGGGCACATTCTGCCTGGTGGAGCAGGATCGGTCCCTGGCCATCCAGCGGGCGATTCTCACGGCAGCGCCGGGGGACACCATCTTCATCGCCGGGAAGGGCCACGAGGACTATCAGGTTCTCGGCACCACAAAAGTGCACTTCGATGACCGCGAGCAGGCTGCCGAGGCGATCCAGCGTCGTCGTCAGTGCCTCAGGGTGGGTGGGAGCAGACCAGGAGCAGGCTGATGCCCTACTCCATTTCTGCTGCTCGATCAGGCGGGTGCAGCGGATCGGATCGGTGCAGTGGCACTGCCGCCTGATGCCTGCTGGGGGCGCGCCAGCGTGGCGATCCGCCCGAATCCTTGGCAAGCTCTGAAAAACTCGTGATTTTGCTCTGGCAGTGCTGCAAATCCATCACAAAGACTTGAGGGCACCTCGAAAAATCACCGCTTCCTCTCCAGAAAAACCTGCTGACCCAGATGATCCCTTTTCAGGATTTTCCCTTGCTGCTGGGCCCAGGACAGTGGCGATCGATCATCCGGTCGAGCTTGGTTTGCGCTTTTTGAGGGTCTGCAGGTTGGCCTGCTGACGACCGCTGCGGATCTCCTCAAGGCGCCACTTCCGGTGCTCTTCTTCGGCTTGACGCAACTGCTCGACCAAGCCATCGTTTGGAGTGTTGTCCAGGCTAACCATGGGCATCATGGAACAAGTGACATCAGTGTAGGCCAGGGAACTCTGGAAAACCGGCGCAAACCACAGCTCGTCCCTTGCAGCGCAATGGGGCTCTCGGCGAGAGAACGTGGAGAAGCAGCGTCTCGCCCGCCTGGGCGGCGCGAGGTTTTCCAGGGTTACCCTGGAAAAAGCCAGTCAACTTTTCGGATCGGCGACAGAATTGTCAATTCATATTATATTTCTTAGCAATCTAGCCGTGTCCCCTCCCTGGTCTCCGTCTCCACCCTCTGGCGGGTCCTGATTGCCAGCATTGCCTGCTCGGCTACTGCCACAACTGCCATCGTTTCTGTCCAATGATCAACGTCACACCAGGCCTGGAAGCCCAGTTCGAGATCGAGCGCTTCTGCCGCGAGATCGACGCCACTGACGACGTGCATCAATTGCGCCACATGGCCAAAGATCTACTGAAGCTCTGGCAGTCTCAGCTGAGCGCCACCCGTTCCCTGGCTGGGTCGCTCAAGCAGGACGCACTCAGAGACCTCAGACAGCTTCTGTAGGAGAACGGTTCGCGGAAAAACATCTCAGCGCAGCCAGCTTGTCCTGCAGTCGACTGACCGCATTCATTTCGGCACGCGGCGGCGGAATGCTTCACCTGGGCTTGTCAGTCTCCTCGATCTGAAAGCTGCGCCAGCCCTGCTGGGTACCATCGCGAGAGCCCACAGGCTGGGCCAGACGCCAGCTGAGAGCCTGCTCGCCTGGCTGCAGAAAGATCTCGAAACTGCTGTCAGTGCGGATGGCGTCACCGCTCAGGCGCCAGTCGAAGTGACCGCGCACCCGGTAGGCCCGTTGCCCATCAATGCTGATGCGGTCCTGGTCCTCGATTCGTACCCGGCTGATCTGTGGAGCCGCCAGTGGCTCCAGCCGTAGGGCGGACCCAAGCGTTTCCTGGGTCAGTCGCACCTGCAGTGCCAGGCCCTGCAGCAGCACCTTGCGGGGTGGGCCACCGCCACAGGCGGTCAGCAGCAGGCAGAACAACAGGGCACAGCCGAGCAGGCCCAGGCGCCTCCAGCGAATGGCAGGAACGAACTGATCCAGCCCTTGACGGAGGGCGTTTGCTGCGGCTCCTGCCGGGAGGGTCAGCATGGGCGGATTCGATGCCCAACCATGATCGGCTGGATTGAGGGACTGGTGCGCGACTGCTGGCAGCGTGGTCAGCGGCATGGCCTCCTGTTGGTGCGCCACGGGGTTGGCTACGAGCTTGCGGTTTCCCGCCGTGTCCATGATCAGCTGACCGCCAGCCAGGGTGAGACCAGGGCCTTCTTCACCCACTTGCTACCGCGGGAAGACAGCTGGCAATTGTTTGGCTTCGCGTCCGCGGCAGAGCGGGATCTCTTCCGCGAGCTGATCGCGGTCAATGGCGTGGGTCCCCAGGTGGCCATGGGTCTGCTGGGGACCTTCAACCTGGAACAGCTGGTTCAGGCGGTGGTGCAGGCTGACATCAGCTCCCTCAGTCAGGCCCCAGGGGTTGGCAAGCGCACCGCCGAGCGCCTCGCCGTGGAACTGCGTCGCAAACTGGCCAGCCGCTTCGGCGACGGGACCGCGGCCATGGAGCCTGCCAATCTTCCCGACGGATGCCTGCCGACCACCCGGCAGCGGGAGGATGTGGAGCTGACCCTGACGGCCCTGGGCTATGGAAGCCAGGACATTCAGCGGGCTCTGGCGGTAGCTGGCAGCTCTCTGGAGGAGGAACAGCGACAGGATGGGGATGCCTGGCTCAGGCACTGCCTGGCCTACCTGGCCGAACGAGACATCGCCCGTGGGGGGTGAAGAGCTGCGCCGCAGCGTAGAGTGGGTCATTACAATGCCAGGGGAGCCCCCGCGGCCATGGTGCTAGACACTGCTCAGAAGCAGGACATCATCAACACTCACCAGGTCCACCCGACCGACACGGGTTCAGCACCCGTCCAGGTGGCCATGCTGAGCGAGCGGATCAATCAGCTCAGCACCCACCTGCGCTCCAACCGTCAGGACTTCTCCTCACGCAAGGGTCTGTTGAAGATGATCGGCCAGCGCAAACGCCTGCTGAGCTATATCCGCAGACACAACGAAGGCGATTACAAGGCGCTGATCCGGAAGCTCGGCATCCGCGGCTGAAACCAGCCATGGCAGTCAAGCGCAAAGGGACATCCGATGCCAGCAAGGGCGCTGGTGCTGAGCAGGGACCCTCGGCAAGTGACCAGACCACAGCTGCTCGGAGTGACAGCAGCCAGGGACTGAGCGGGTCGCCAGGGTCTGGGCTTGCAACGGGCCGTCAGGGAGAGGCTGCTGGCAAGACACCTGTGATTCGAGGCTTCGGCATGTCGGAGACGACAGCCCCGGGCAGCAAAGGACCGTCTGCCGCGGTGCCGCGCAAACCAAGTGCAGCAGCCAAGGCTGGCCAGAGCGGTCAGGCCATTCCAGCCGCCGTAGCCAATCGCATGGTGCGGCGCGTTGCCGTGACCACTGGCGTTCCCACACTGTTGGGCATGTCCGTGTTCATTGTCAGCTACGTCGTAGTCACCAGGGGGTGGTTCGAGCTTCCCCCGGTGGTCACGCTAATCAGCTCGGGCGCCTTCTTCATGCTGGGCCTGCTGGGCCTGAGCTATGGCGTACTTTCGGCAAGCTGGGAGCAGCAGCCGGGCAGCCTGCTCGGCTTTGAACATTTCGCCCTCAATCTGGGACGGGTGAGGGGTGCCGTGAAGGCCATGGCCAAGTCGGAGCCCAGGCCTTGAGCAGCCAGGTGGGATGGCCGTAAGCGGAAATCCAGTCAGGGGCGATGTTGTGGGCGAAGCCTCAGCGCTGCTCCGACACACTGTCGTTGCCCATGCGCCTCTGGCGGATCACCCAGTATGCGGTCACCCCGGCCACTGTCAGCAAGGGAACGACGGTCATCAGCAGCAAAATGGCTGCGGTGTAGTCGATGTACATCAGCAGAACCGGGTAGGAGCGGGGAGGTCAGGCTATGACGGGCTTGTTGCAATGGCCTTGATTGTGGAGGGTGTTGTGCAAGGGGACAACACAGCAGGCACATGGCCAATCCATCAAGCCGGTACCGAGCCAAGCAGGCTGGTACTGCAGCAAGGCTAAGAGAAAGGCCCCATGGCTGGTCCCGGGCAGGGGGACGTTTGTAAGGAAGGCGTGCTTCTCCTGGAATGATGCGGTCTGTCGTCTGCCTGTTCCCCACGAGCAGGGCAGCAACAGGCGCAGGTCAAGGAGACTCTGGATAATCCCTCATACGCCGCGTTTTGTCGTCGAGATCCATTGCGCTGCACAGCCGTTTCCCTGCTGGTACAGGCTTTCCAGAGTTTCGCTAGCCTCAAGTCTCTGCAAGGGCACTCCAGGGGCTGACGGGGTGGGCTTTGCAAGTTTGAAAGATGGGCCTTGGGAGCCTGGGGGCAGTTCGGTTGAACCGTGCCAGCCTTCAGTGGCTGACTCATCTATAGAGGTAGTCTCGGGTAATCGGAACGGCCTGAATATCTTTGCTTAGCAGCCATTGTAAAACCACTAGATTGCTGACCTCGAAGGCGGTCTGACAAGACACCAGATAAAACTCCCACATGCGACAGAAACGCTCTCCCTTACTGTCTACGAACTGTTGACGGTTACGTTGAAAACGCATGTTCCAAGCCTTGAGCGTCAGGGCATAGTGTAGGCGCAGAACTTCGATGTCCGCGCTGACCAGCCTTGCCTGTTCAACTGCTGGGGCGATATCTGAGAGGGAGGGAATGTATCCACCGGGGAAGATGTAGCGACGAATCCAGGGATTAACTGACCTCGGCATTGACTTACTACTGATAGTGTGCAGCAAGGCTACGCCATGTGGCTTCAAAAAAGCTGTCAATTTGTTAAAAAAAGTCTTGTAGTTGTGTTTTCCAACGTGCTCGAACATTCCTACTGAGACTACCCGGTCATAGACATCTGCATGTTCCCGATAGTCCACCAGAAGAAATCTGATTCGCTTCGCCAAGCCCCTTTGCCGCACCCGTTCTTCAGCCACGCGCAGCTGCTCGCTTGACAGAGTGATGCCAGTGACGGAGACGTCAAAATGTTCGGCTAGGTAGATGGCTAGACTTCCCCAACCGCAACCAATGTCCAGCACACTCTGGCCCGGCTTCAGGTCCAGCTTGGCGGCAATATGATGGCACTTGGCGGCTTGTGCCTTCTCCAGGCTCATTTCCGGATCTGGAAAGTAGGCACACGAGTAATGCATGTTCTCATCCAGACAAGTACGAAACAAGATTTCGTCCAAATTGTAATGATGAATGACATTGCGTCGGCTGGCAGCAATATCGTTCCAGCCACCGAGTAGACTGAACAGCTTGTACCAATGTCCGCGGCCAGCCAGGTTATTTTCCAGGTTGATGCGTAAGATGGTGATAATATCGTGCAGACTACCCTCTACCACATCCCACTCACCTGCCATGTAGGTTTCGCCCAGCTGAAACTGTGGATTGCGCAGGATAGTACTCAAGGTAGAAGCATTATTCAGACGCCAGGAGACACTGGGACTGCCTTCCCCGAACACGGTCACCAAGCCCCTGTGGTCAATCAGGGTTAAACGACCTTTTCGAATGAACTTGTCAAGCAGCTGTGTGTTCACGGGCTGTGTTGATGCTCTGTGAGACCTGGTTACTTTGACGGGCTGATGCTGTTACGGTGACAAGGCCACTGCGACCTTGTCAGAAAAGTCTAGACGCTGCCAAGACGTTTGCCACTTGTGCGATGGCAACCTGACGCTCTGTTTCAGTGCAACCCTGGCCTGGAAGCATGGTTGCACCGTGGCGGCCGAAGTGCTGATGGGCAGATCATGGCTGGCCGCTTCCTGCTCGGCTGTGGTTCCCCTCGCCTGTGGAAGGCGGGAGCACCGCCGTGCAGGGGGAGCAACGGCCCGTGGAACAGCTGGCTTCGGCCGACTGCAACACTGTGGTCCAGCAAAACCAGTACAAATCGCCCTTCCTGAGCATGCTGATCCCTTCCCGACTTCCCGACGGTGTCGATGGCAGCCGGCTGTTGGCCTTGTTGCGGCGCATCGGCTGGGGCAGCGCCGATATCCTTCGCTCCTATGCCCGCGCCGAGCAGCCACCCTTCGGTTTCAGCAAGGCTCTCAACGTCTCTGATGGTCGTGAAGGGCCGGTGTCAGCCGCGGATATGGCGACCAACACCTACCTGCTGAGGGAGCTGACAGCAGCCTTCCCCGCTGCCAACTGGACAGTGCTGAGCGAGGAAACCGCCAAACTGCAGCCCCATGGCGACTCTCTGCCGAGCAGCTGGATCTGGATCCTCGACCCCCTTGATGGCACCAGGGATTTTCTGCAGGGCAGTGGGGAATACGCTGTGCATCTGGGGCTGGTGCACCAGGGCTACCCCGTGCTTGGAGTCGTGGTGCTGCCGGAGGCGGAGGAGCTCTGGTTCGGTGTGGAGGGGCGAGCCTGCTGGTGTGAAGACCGCTTGGGGGCACGGCAACCGGCGCGGCTCAGCAAGCGCAATGCGCCAGAGCAGCTGGTACTGGTGACCAGCCGCAGCCATCGCGATGGGCGGCTGGAGCGCCTGGTGGCTGGCCTCGGTTTGAAGCAGAGCAGGGCCGTCGGCAGCGTGGGCTGCAAGATTGCCACGATCCTGCGGGGTGAGGCAGATGTCTATCTGTCCCTATCCGGCCGTTCAGCCCCCAAGGACTGGGACATGGCCGCACCGGAAGCGGTGCTGGTCGCCGCTGGCGGTGCTTTTAGTCACGCCGATGGCTCCCCCCTGGTTTATAATCACGGCCAACGCTGCCAGGCGGGCTGCCTGATTGCCAGCCACGGCCCCTGCCATGGGGAGCTGGAACGTCGGGCCGCTGCAGCCATGATCAACATCGACCCAGGCTTTCGCCTCTGAGGTCTTGCGGAAAATCCAGCCAAGCCTTCGAGGCTGGATCCACTGCCCGAGGGTTGAAGCAAAGCCGGCAGGAGCGCAGCGGCTCCCTCTGGCCGCGGCGTTCCTTTCCACAGATCAGAGGGCAATCGCAGCAATCAGTCCCAGACAATCACCGGCAGATGGGCTGAGCAATCCAGTCGCCAGCCGATCAAGACAACCAGTCAGCCGACTGCATGTGTCGGCAGCTCAGCCAGCAGCGACAGTTTTTGGCGATCCCTTGCAGCCGTTGGTGCTTTCATGGCAACAGGCCATCCCACAGGGCAATGTTGCTTGATTTCTCGAGATGTCCACAAGTCAGCCTTCGCAGCGCAATAGATCTCAGCTAGAGCATGCGGAGAATGCGGAGTTTTCCAGAGTTTCCTAGTATGGAAATGACGCAATATGGTTGTCAGGATTGATATGTAGTTTAGATATTGATAAGAGAGCTCCTTTGTAGTAGTGGAATACACCATTTCTCTGGGAAACAACAGAATGGCCAGAACCATATGACAAGAGGCCACATGGCTTATCAGCTGTGATGCGATACTGAAGTCTTCCATCTAGGCTCCATTCGGAAATGACGTTGCCACGAGGACTACTCAGCAGAAAGCCTGATCTGGTAGCAGTGATATCACCTGCATAGCCGAGCATGTCGGGTTCTGCCTGGCCATAATGAATTAAGTCTGCTGTGTCGCCTTGGTCGTGAGACTCGCTTGCGGGGATCGAAATAATGGCAAGGGTAGGCACATCACCGCAAACGCGATTCCTTGGAGTTAAACACTGAAGCGCAACACCAAGTTTGTGAGAATATTGCTGGAATGACAAATGTCTAGGACTCAACCAAGCATGGTTGAGATAAAAAATATTTGACAATGAAAAATGAGGTATTGCTGCTGAATTTTCTATAGAATCAATATCAAATTGAGCAATTGATGCATGCAGGGCTTGCTCGCTATAACTTTGGCGGCCTAAGTCAGGATGTGTATGAACACCACCATTAGCAACCCAGATAATTGGTTGTTGTGGATGAATCATTATATCATGAGGATCTTTTCCCCCACTGTCAAATAGTTTGACGGGTTGAAGTGTATTTGTTGAATGCAAAATTAACAATCCAGAATCAGAAATTTTCTCCGTCGCACTAGAAAGAATCCATCTATGGTCACAAACTGTCATGCTATGCCCATTGTATTGAAGGCCACTCTCAAGCCATCCTTCCTGCACTTCATGCTGACTTCGCTCTGGCCACCAGCGAAACAGCCAATCTCCCGGGCGTCTGGCTGTAATCAGAATTGATCGATCTGGTAGTACTGTCAGTTGATGCGCTCTTGATGGCAATGGAATCGACTTCCTGAGAAGCCATTTATTAGTAACAAATTCAAACATACCTACTTGATATTTGTCAGCAGCAGCTCTCCATGTTATAATTAAGCCAAAAGGTAACTCGACTGAGAAATATTTTGCTGCAATACTAGCATCTAAAATTGACTTTGATGCAATTCCTGCTAGCAAGATATAAAATAATTTTCGCCGACTAATCTCCATCAGTTTCGGAAAATCCTATTGATACAGAAAATTCTGGAGCTATTTTTTCAGTAAAGACATTTTCAATTTGGCTGAGCGATGAGATAACATCTATCAGCAGATCCTTTTCTGGATCAGTCAAGCTGTTGCCTTGATAGATAGGCAGTCGTTCTATCAGCTTATCAGCTGCTTGGAGTCCATCTATCAAAGCCTGGTAGGAGGCTGAATCCTTATCAAGAAGATCAACAAAACCGCTCAATCCATATCTATTGCCAACTGCCACCCCATACAAGCCTAGCCAGGTTGATCTAAAATTTGTTCCTGTCATGCCGCTAAGACTAAATGGAAAGCCATATTTTTCGGCTGTTCCTGAGTAAAGAGGTTTGGCTATCTTTGTCCAACGTAAATTGAGTAAGCCTCCAATCCATTGATTAATGACGCGACTGAAATCAGCTTCAACATAACTTAAATCATAGCCTATTCTTGACTCATAGTTTGCTGGAAGATAGCCTTGCTCAAAACTATTACAGAGTACTTTAACTTCAGCTTCAATATCTCGAGCAAGACTTTTTGCGTAGATCGCTTTAACCCTATCAGGAGAATGCTCATCTGCTAACCAAATTAGGTTCTCCAACACAGCAAATCCCTTGGCGGGAGTCCCAATCATCAGCATCTGCTGATCCGTCAGAATTGACTTTTGATCAGCTTGACGAATCGAAGCAAGCGCCTTCTCAACAAGGTTGAAACGTGGTGGACTGAAGTCAATTCTGAGACGACTTCTCCGTTCGACTAAAGGACCAATTGCAACAGCAGAAAATATAGACCAAAGAACATAGGTTTGCCTAAATTCTTCTTTAACTTGCGCTTGATTGGTTGAAGTGTTGCCAACTTCAAGAGCATCTTGTAACTGGATAACTGAAGCAAGGATAGAATTACATTGTGGTGAATACCAGTAGGTGTATAAATCATCTATGAATTTTGCTTTATGACTGATCGATAAAGCTTGATTATTTATCTTAATATTGCGACTATTATAATGACAGCCAGAAATTGACAGTATAATTAAGCCTGCAGAAATAATTGTTTTAAGCGATATTTCAATCATAGTGAATTAACAAAATCAACCAGATGATCACGCTCTTTATCTGACATAGAAAGCACTTTTTGCTTTGCTTGTTCTGCCTCTCCACTATGCCACAAAATAGCATCTAATACGCCATCAGCTCTACCGTCATGTAAGAGTCGCTGATGCCCATTGACATCTGGAAACAAGCCGACGCCCCAAAGAGGAGGTGTTTTC
>SRMO01000059.1:57341-70215 GCA_004768415.1 Aphanocapsa feldmannii 277cV
TTCACGACCAGATGCCTTGAAGTCTGGCCTTCCATCGGCAAGATCTGGACCCATATCATGAAGTAGAAGATCAGTATAAGGCCATATCTTTTCATTGACGAGTTGGGCAACTTGCAACTCAGAAAAAGGCTGCTTTCCTGTGGTATAGCTAGGTAGATGGCATGTTGCACATCCTGCTGTATTAAATAGCTTTTCGCCATGATTTACAGATTTTGACATGATATTACGTCGTGCTGCTGGAGCGATTGCAGCTTGATAGAAAATAACATGATTGAGGGTATCATCATCAATCTCTGGACCCTCTGTTGTAGAGTTTTTAGCAAGAGCATTATTTTTACGATCACTTCCTGTTGGTGATTCAAGACAGTCAGTTTGATATATAGTGCACTGTTCAGCTGGGAAAAGAGTAGAAGTAATGCCGATATCACCAACAAAAGCTGCAGCTGTTTGATGTGCAATTGTAGCAACATTGGCTTTCCAGCCAAAGCGACCAATCATTTTCTTTTTAGCCTTCGAGTCCCAGACATAATTGACATGTCCTTTGACAGGACCCTTTGAATGAAGCTGCTGAACTTCATTCTTGATTATATCTTCATCTCGGATTGACTCTAATAAGCCTATACCGGCAATATGTGGTGCAATTCTAGGACTAAGCATAACTTGATCATGCATAGGGCCATATTGTAAATTAGTGAGCTGATATGATGGTTTTTTCTGATGCAGTATTTTACCTGAATTTAAATTAATTATTTTGTCTTGATAATTAATTTCTACATCACCTTCTGGTTTGACATTAGAAATTGCAAAATTATTAAATTGATTACCATAAACTGGTTCTGGCACAGCCCCATTAAAATTATCTTCACCAGGAATAGAGAGTCTTATTAGAAGTGCAATGGCATCTTGATTCTCTGCAGGAGGAGCGCCACGTCCATCATGCAAGTGACAACCAGCACATGCCCTTGCAATGAAGTGAGGACCAAGGCCGTCACGCGCAGTCGTAGAGGCAGGCGCTTCTATCCAGTTTCTTTTGAAAAAAGAATTTCCAATTCCAAAAATACGATTTCCTTGCCTATCTATATTTGCCAAGGGATAAGAAAATGCCATTCTGCCAGTAGCAATAACTGTAGTGTTGCCACCAGTAAGAAAACCAGATTGTGGCCTTGCTTGAAATGATAGTAACACCAAAACAGTCAGGCTTATCAGAAAAAAGCCTAACAGACCAATTTTTTTGTAGTGGCGATTTATTTTCATATTGTGAACTTAGATCAAACAAGTGGACTGTGAATCAGATTGAATTGTGTTCATTTCAGCAAAGCATGGCCAGATGTGTTGAACCTTAATGACATGGAAATTGCCGGATTTCCAAAGCTTTTCTGATTGCTTACTCATGGTTCAACAAGAGTCAAGTTCTTGATACCAATTGCTGAAGCACTGCTAACCAGCATATCTGCTTGATCTTCAAGACTGTTTACAACTGCAAGAATTCTTTTGGGACCTGCAGAATCAAAACTAGCTAAAATCTCTTGATCAAAAGGATCCTGGATTTGGTCTGCTAAAATTAAGGAGCGGTTGATCTGAGAAGTGGTTTCTTTTGCCAGATCAGGACTTTTTGCCATAACCAAATCATGAATAGACGGACCCTTCACCTGTGAACCATCGGGACGATTGTACTCTCCCATCCAGACATTACGAACACCAAGAGCATTTGTCACAGCATCACGATGTGTGTTATCTGAAAAACAAGAGTGTTCATCTTCTTGATCTTGTGAAAAAACAGCTACATTCAGGCGTTCACTGGAAAGTTCACCTTTTGAGAGTGATCCTAAGCTGATGAAAATTTTCCTCAACGAATTATCACCACCATTTTCAAAAACTGATCTGTAATTTGATTCATTATCTTTCCATTCTTGTTTCAAAGACTGCAAATCATCAATTAGAAGATCAGTAGCTGTAATTAAATATTCAGCGTTTCTGTCTGCATAAGCTGAGCTGATATAGTCACTCACGGGACGGTTGCCTGGGCCGTATGGATTGGAATCACTTCCCCAAAGCAAAAATTCAATAGCATGCCATCCCGTAGCAATATTTTCTTCGCCGCCTCGCTCGTTTGCCTCAGAGAGATTTTCCCTGTTGATGTCGAAATTGGGATCTTGAATCAGCGATGTGATATATGATTCGTCCATTGGCCATGCGTTTAATTGACCTTCTGGTCCATCATTATCGTCAATAGGTCCACCGTAAAAACGGAAGGCTTCTGTCTGTCCATAGGATTCTCTGCCTACTTTCCAAGCTTTCTTTGCGATAGCGAGATTTTGTTGCGTAGGATTGTTAATAAAATTTCCAATAGAAACTCTCATAACTTCAGCTGCTTTGAGAGTATCATCATAATTGGAGTAAACTATTTCGGAATAAGTATTAAGAACATCTTGAGTAGTTAATTTTGATGAATCTGCGTTTTTAAAATTTGCGCATGATGTTAGCAGAGCCAAACTACTAAGAATTGACACAAAAGTTTTTCCTCTCATCGCTGACACATCAAGCAAATTCAAACTGAATCCTAACGGGCCTTTCTGTTGAGCTGATCAATTTCTGCTACAAAATTATGTGAGCATTGATACAAGTTGTTGTTCTATAAACTGCTGGATACTTCATATTCCCTACGTTCTCTCACCTAGGAAATCTCTGAATCAAGTCCCTTTTCCTCCTGATGAGCCTTTGAAAAACCTTGTGGGGAGAGGGAAGTCAAAGCCTACTGGTGCGTAATTCCGGCTAATTCAGAGATTCACTAGATCCATTAGGCTGCAAGGGCCGAGTTGCAGCTTGTGCCGGCTTTCCAGAACTTTCCTAGGTAATCCAATTCACTTCGATCAAAGAAAAGCATCGATGTTAATAATGTGTTGCAAGCTTTATCGTTTTGAACGAAATTCTGAGTGGATGAAGCTCGCCAACTTTTGCCAGATTGTCCATGACTTTTAATGAAGCTTATCGACTTTGCCATTTTCACCCATCGTCTCCAACTTGCGGCGCACATCCTCAATGGCATTGTTGAGCCTGTCCATGCGGTTCTCAAGGTTGCTATGGTCAGAACCGTCCTCCAGATCGAGGGAATCGTCGCTGACCCTGGGGATGTAGAGCATACGGCGCTGCCGATGTTCCAGTTTCCGCCGCTTGTTCTCCTCGACGAACAGGTAGGCGACGCCTGCCCCACCCAGCAGGATGCCGAACAGGGTGCTGACCAGCAGGTTGGTTGAGGAGCGCGCCATGGAACATCTCAGCCCTGTTCAGGTTACTCACTGGAGCCGGCCCGAGCCGCCGATGCCGTCTGGGACTGGAGCGGCAGTGTCGCGCTGGGGTCGGCTCAACCGGTCCCGAAGAAGCGGTCGCCGGCATCGCCCAGCCCCGGAACGATGAAGTTGCGCGCATTCAGCTGCTCGTCGATGCAGGCGGTGTGAAGATGCAGATCCGGCATGGCCTCACCAAGCCGCCTGAGCCCGGGGGCCGCGGCGAGAACCGAGATCACGCGCAGGCGCGGCCCGGCCACACCCTTTTGCTTCAGCCGTTCCAGCACCGCCAGCAGGCTGCCCCCGGTGGCAATCATCGGGTCATAGACCAGCACACCTGTGCGCTCGCCAATGACGTCGGGCAGCCCGTCCAGATACCAGTGGGGCTGAGATGTCTGCTCATCCCGCCTGAGGCCCACATGCCAGACGCGGGCAGTGGGAAGGACAGCCTGGCCACCTTCCCAGAGACCGAGTCCAGCCCTGAGAATCGGCACCACCGCCAGCTCCACGCTGGCATCGATCACGTGACCATCGCTGTCCCCCAGGGGGGTATGCACGCTGGCTGGACGGTGGGGCAGCCAGTCTCTCAGCAGCTCATAGGTCAGCCAGCGACCCAGCTCTGTGATGGCGGTACGGAACAACGGTGTGGGCGTCTCCGCATCCCGTGCCACGCAGAGCCAATGGGCAATGAGGGGGTGGGGCGGCACGACCACCCGCATGCTGAGGCTCATGGGCGCCGCTGCCGCGCTTGCTGGAATACGGTCTGAATCACTCTAAAGGGCCTCGTCCGACTGGTGACCCTCCCTGTATCGCTGCCCCCTTTCCGCGCTCCATCACACCGACAGCTTGTCAGCTGGGTCCTGGTGCTGCTGGTACAGCTGATGCTGTGGGCTGCTCCCGTCGTTGCGATCACGGCTCCGGAGCTACGCGGCACCAATGCCAACAGGGACATCGCACAGGACATGCACGGCCGTGACCTCAGACTGAGCGAATACATCAAAGCAGACCTGAACGGTGTCAACCTCTCCGGCAGCGATCTGCGTGGTGCGATCTTCAACAACAGCTCTCTGCTGAAAGCGGATCTCAGTGGGGCCGATCTCAGCGATGCCGTGGCCTTTGCCAGCCATTTCGATGCTGCAGATCTGTCCGACAGTGTGCTTGTGAACGGTATGTTCATGCGCACCAGCTTTCAGGACAGCATCATCACGGCTGCCGACTTCAGCGATGCCGTGCTGGACCAGTCAGAGCGGCTGGCACTCTGCAGGCTGGCCAGCGGCACCAATTCCCGCACCGGCGTCAGCACGAGGGACTCCCTCCACTGTCCCTCGGCCAGACCATGAAAAGCGTCAGGCAGAGGGGCCAGATGGGGCGTGTAGGGTCCAGCGGCTGCTGCCTGGGTGGCGTTGACTTGGTATCGTTTCCATCCGGTTTCAGGGGTGATCAGCCCCTGGAGGAAACGGGGAAAGTCCGGTGTGAGTCCGGCGCTGTCCCGCAGCTGTGACCCGCCCAGGTGTGGGAAGTCAGAACGCCCGCCGGTTCACCAAATCCGACGTGGATCGGCTGTGATCATGCTTCCGCAACGCGCAATCCCGCCAAGCCTGTCTCTGCTCGGCCCGATCCTTCTCGGCCTCAGCCTGCCGTCGCTGCTGCTGCTGGACCGTGCCCTGGCCCACCATCCCCTTGGCATGCCCAACCCCGAGCAGTACGGCCCGCTGATGGGCGTGATCAGTGGTGTCGGCCACACCCTGCTGGGTCCCGACCACCTGCTCTTCCTGCTGTCCATCGGCTTCGGGGGCCGCGCAGCAGGGCGGCACTGGGTGTTGCCGCTGGTGGGCTGTGGCCTGCTGGGAGCCTTGCTGTCCCAGCTGGCGCCCTTTGCCCTGGCTGATGGTGTGGTTGCCGTCACCGAGACACTGGTGGCACTCAGTCTTGTGGTCAGTGCCCTTGTGACACTCGGCCGTTGCCCGGTCCTGCTGCTGCTACCCCTGATCGCCCTGCATGGCTACGTGCTGGGCGGCGCTGTGATTGGCGCCGAGCCGACGCCCCTGATCGCCTACCTGCTCGGCCTGGCCCTGGGTCAGGGACTGCTGCTGTTCAGCCTCACCGCCGCCGCCCGTCGCCTGCTGCCACTGCTGCAGGAGGATGGGCAGCGCCTGCTGGCGGGGGTCTGGATCGGGGTCGGTGCGGCTTTCGCCTGGTCTGTGATCATCGCCTGACATGACCCTGGACAAACTTCCCGTCACCGTCGTCACCGGTTTCCTGGGATCCGGCAAAACCACGTTGCTGCGTCAGCTTCTCGGCAGCAGTGGCCGGCGGCTGGCAGTGCTGATCAATGAATTCGGTGATGTGGGCCTTGACGCCAGCCTCCTCAACGGATGTGGTCTCTGCCCGGAATCAGGCGCCGACAACGCTGTCTTCACGGCAGCCGCTGGGCCACCACTGGTGGAGCTGGCCAATGGCTGCCTCTGCTGCACCGTTCAGGATGAATTTCTGCCGGTGATGGAGTCGCTGCTGGAGCGGCGACAGCAGCTTGACGGCGTTGTGATCGAAACGAGTGGCCTGGCCCTGCCGCAGCCGCTGGTGGAGGCCTTTCAATGGCCCTCCATCCGCACGGCGGCCACGGTGGATGGTGTGGTTACCCTGGTGGATGGGGAAGCGCTGGCCGGCGGTCACGTGGTGGGCGATCCGGAGGCCTTGGAGCGGCAGCGGGCCCTGGATCCCCAACTGGAGCACACCGGCGAGCTCGAGGACCTGTTCGAGGATCAGCTCCGCTGTGCCGACCTGGTGTTGATCAGTCGCGCTGACCGGCTGGATGGGGAGCAGCTGGGGCGGGTACAGGCGCGCATCGCCACATCGCTGCGGCAGGGGGTCATGGCGCTGCCCATGGCCCATGGGCAGGTGGATCCGTCCCTGTTGACCGGCCTTGGGCAAGCTGCCGAGTGTTCCCTGCAGGATCGTCAGGGACAGCATCACCATGCTTCCGATCCCGTGGGTCATCAGTCGGGTGCTGCCACGCGAACCAATACCCCCCCTGGCCAGGGTCACGACCAGGGGCAAGGATCATGGTCGGGGCATCCCCACAGCCATGCGCCGATTCAGTCGATGGCACTGCGCCTGCAGGGCTGCTGGGAGCGACAGCAGCTGCTGCACGTGCTGGGAGAGGAAAGTCGCCGCCAGGGCCTGCTGCGGCTCAAGGGGCGGGTGCCGATTCGCGGCAAGGCCCTGCCACTCCAGGTTCAGGCGGTGGGCCCACGGCTGGATGCCTGGTTTCTGCCCGACAGCCCCGGATCCGAGCAACTCGAACTGGTGGCCATCGGTCTCAAGCCCGACCGGGACGCCATGCTTGCCGCCCTGCGCTCCATTCGCTGTGGCTGACATCCACCACCGCCCAGCCATCTGAGGGGGCGTTATCCTCCTTGCCCTGCCAGGCCTGCACCGGCGCCACCTCGATCGCGGTCCGTCCATGGCATTTGAGACCATTGACGCTGGCCACCGGAACGACAGGCGTGGACGCAGCGCTGGCAAAGCAGTACGACCCACGGGGCACCGAGGCCCGCTGGCAGGAGGCATGGGAACGGGCCGGCGCCTTCCATCCCGATCCCCAGGCCGAGGGTGAGCCCTTCTCGGTGGTGATTCCGCCGCCGAACGTCACCGGCAGCCTGCACATGGGCCATGCCTTCAACACCGCCCTGATCGACACCGTGGTTCGCTTCCAGCGGCTCCAGGGCAGGAACACCCTCTGCCTGCCCGGCACCGACCACGCTTCCATCGCTGTGCAGACACTGCTGGAAAAGCAGCTCAAGGCCGAAGGCACAGGCAAGGACGCCCTTGGTCGTGAGGCTTTCCTCGAGCGGGCCTGGGCCTGGAAAGCAGAGAGTGGCGGCGCCATCGCCGGCCAGCTGCGCCGTCTCGGCTATTCCGTCGACTGGCAGCGGGAGCGCTTCACCCTTGACGACGGGCTGAACCGGGCCGTCACCGAGGCCTTCCTGCGCCTGCATGCGGAAGGGCTGATCTACCGCGGCGAATACCTCGTCAACTGGTGCCCCGCCTCCGGGTCGGCCGTCAGCGACCTGGAGGTGGAGATGAAGGAGGTGGATGGCCATCTCTGGCACCTGCGCTATCCCCTCAAGGAGGGCTCCGGTCACCTGGAGGTGGCCACCACCCGCCCCGAAACCATGCTCGGGGACGTGGCTGTGGCGGTGCACCCCGGCGATCGGCGCTACCGGGACCTGGTGGGCCAGACCCTCATCCTTCCCCTGGTGGGACGGGAGATCCCCGTGATCGCCGACGACCAGGTGGATGCAATGTTCGGTACGGGTTGCGTCAAGGTCACCCCGGCCCATGACCCCAACGACTTCGCCATCGGTCAGCGCCATGGGCTGCCGCAGATCACGGTGATGGCCAGGGACGGCAGCATGAATGCCGCTGCAGGGCGGTTTGCCGGGCTCGACCGCTTCGAAGCACGCAAGGCCGTGGTGGCAGCGATGGCGGCGGAAGGGTTCCTGGTGAAGGTGGAGGACCATCGCCACAGCGTTCCCTATTCCGACCGCGGCAAGGTGCCGGTGGAACCCCTGCTCTCCACGCAGTGGTTCGTGCGTACCGCACCGCTGGCGGCCCGCTGCCGGGAGGCCCTCGAGCAGGGTGAGCCGCGCTTCGTGCCCGAACGCTGGGGCAAGGTCTACCGCGACTGGCTGCGCGACATCCGTGACTGGTGCATCAGCCGACAGCTCTGGTGGGGCCATCGCATCCCCGCCTGGTTCGTGGTGAGCGAGAGCGGCGGGGTGATCGGCGACGACACCCCCTATGTGGTGGCTGCCGACGCGGCGGAGGCCTCGGCACTGGCACGGCGACAGTTCGGCGACGATGCCGTGCTGGAACAGGACCCGGACGTGCTCGACACCTGGTTCTCCAGTGCGCTCTGGCCCTTCTCGACGCTGGGCTGGCCCGATGCCCGGTCTGCCGACCTGCAGCGCTGGTATCCCACCAGCACCTTGGTGACCGGCTTCGACATCATTTATTTCTGGGTGGCCCGCATGACCATGCTGGCCGCTGCCTTCACCGGCCGGATGCCCTTCCGCGATGTCTACATCCACGGGCTGGTGCGGGATGGGCAGAACCGCAAGATGAGCAAATCGGCGGGCAACGGTATTGACCCGCTGCGGCTGATCGATCGCTACGGCAGCGACGCCCTGCGCTTCGCCCTGGTGCGGGAAGTGGCGGGCGCCGGTCAGGACATCCGGCTCGACTACGACCGCGACCGCGACAGCTCCGGCAGTGTCGAAGCGGCTCGCAACTTCGCCAACAAGCTCTGGAACGCCACCCGCTTCACTCTGCTCAACCTGGATGGCGCCACGCCCGCCAGCCTGGGGGCACCGGACCCTGCTGCCAACAGCCTGGCGGATCGCTGGATCCTCTCCCGCCTGGCCCGCACCAACCGGACCGTGGCCGGGCAATTCGGCAGCTATGGGCTCGGGGAGGCCGCCAAGGCCCTCTATGAGTTCGCCTGGAACGAGGTGTGTGACTGGTACATCGAGCTGGCCAAACGTCGCCTCGACAGCACCACTGCCGTTGAACGGCTGCAGGTTCGCCGCGTCCTGGCCCTGGTGATGGAACAGCTGCTGCTGATGCTCCATCCGCTCATGCCCCATCTCACCGAAGAGCTCTGGCATGCCCTCACCGGCGCCGATCACACCAGCTTCCTGGCGCTGCAGGCCTGGCCCCAGGCCGACCGCCAGGCTCTGGACGAGGCACTGGAGGAACGCTTCGCCGCTCTCATCGAAGCGGTGCGTGTGGTGCGGAACCTGAGGGCGCTGGCGGGGCTGAGGCCCTCTCAACAGGCTCCGGTGCTGTTCGTCACCGCCAATGCCCCGTTGCGGGATCTGCTCGGCGCGGCCGCCGCCGACATCGAGGCCCTCACCCGTGCCGGCAGTGTCGAACTGCGCGGGGAAGCCGGCGAACTGCCCCGTTGTCTCTCTGCGGTCTGCGGCGATCTGCAGGTGATGCTGCCCGTGGATGGACTGGTGGATCTTGCCGCCCTCACCGGCCGCCTGGAGAAGGACATCAAGCAGGCCGACAGGGACATCGCCAGCCTGACCGGCCGGCTCGGCAACCCCGGCTTCACCACCAAGGCTCCCGACACCGTGGTGGCAGCGGCGCGGCAGCAGTTGGCGGAAGCCCGCACCCAGCGGACCCTGGCGGCGGCGCGGCTGGGCAACCTGGTCCGACCCTGACCGGACCGACGACGGTGTCCGGACGGAAGGCGGGACCCTAAGCGGGCTGTTGCCACGGGATCGCCCCGCCCGGCGGGGCTGCCGTCGGTGACGCGGTTGCATCTGTCGTCAGCTGCAGCAGGCCCGCTTCGTCGAGCACCTCGATGCCCAGGGCTGTGGCCTTCTCCAGCTTGCTGCCGGGCTCTTCGCCGGCCACGACATAGCTCGTCTTCCTGCTCACCGATACGCTCACCCTGCCCCCCGCCGCCTCGATCCGCACCTTTGCAGCACTGCGGCTGAGGCTGGGCAGGGTGCCTGTCAGCACGAAGATCCGACCGTTCAGGGAGCCTGCAGCAGACGCTGCCACCGGTGCTCCCCCCAGCTGCAGCCCAGCCCGCCGCAGCCGTTCCACCAGTTCGGCATTCGCCGTCGTGCCGAACCATTGCTTCAGCGACTCGGCGATCTGCACGCCGATGCCATACACATCCCTGATCGCCTCCGGCGGGGCAGCGGCCAACGCGTCCACGCTGGGGAAGGCTCTTGCCAGGGCCTTGGCACTGGCGCTGCCCACATGGCGAATGCCCAGACCATGGAGCAGCCGCTGCCACGGTTGCCGGCGAGAGCGGTCCAGGGCCGCCACCAGCTTGTGGGCAGAACGCTCTCCCATCCGTTCGAGGCTGGCCAGCTGCACCGCGTCGAGGCCATAGAGCGCGGCGATATCCCCCACGATGCCCCTGTCCACCAATTGCGCGATCAGTTTGTCCCCGAGGCACTCCACATCGAGGGCGTCACGGCTGACCCAGTGCCGCAGCGCACCACGCAGGATGGCTGGACAGCTGTTGTTGACGCAGCGGGTGGCGGCCTCTCCCGCCTCCCGCACCAATGGCGCTGAACAGGCCGGGCAGCGCTGGGGCAGGGCCAGGGGCAGAGCCCCGCTGGGCCGCAGCTGCGGCAGCACGCACACCACTGTGGGAATGATCTCGCCGGCCTTGCGCACCACCACGGTGTCGCCTTCGTGCAGGCCCAGCTCCGCCACCCGGTCGGCGTTGTGCAGCGTGGCGCGGCTCACGCTGGTGCCGGCCAGCGCCACCGGCTCGAACTCGGCCACAGGGGTGATCACCCCTGTGCGGCCCACCTGCACCGTCAGCCGCTTCAGACGGCTGGGGGCTTCCTCGGCCGGATACTTCAGGGCAATGGCCCAGCGCGGAGCCTTGACCGTGCTGCCCGCTTCCCGCTGCAGGCGCAGGTCATCCAGCTTCACCACGACCCCGTCGGTGGCATAGGGCAAGCGGCGACGGTCCTCGTCCCAGCGGCTGTAGAAGCGTTCCACCTCCACCAGGTCGGCACAGCGGCGGCGATTGGGGTCGACCTTGAGGCCGGCGGCCTCAAGCCAGGCCAGCACCGCCCACTGCCGGGCGGGTCCCGGCGTGTCCTCGGGCAGGTGCAGGCTGTAGGCAAAGAAATCCAGCCGACGCCTGGCCACGACAGCGGGATCCAGCTGGCGCAGGGTGCCGGCACAGGCATTGCGAGGATTGGCAAACAGCGCTTCACCCCGCTGCTCACGCTCCCGGTTGATGGCCGCGAAGCTGCCGGCAGGGATGAACGCCTCCCCGCGGATCTCGCACCAGGCAGGGGGCTGCTCCAGCTGCAGGCGCAGGGGAATGGACCTGATCGTGCGCACATTGGCGGTGATCTCCTCGCCCCAGCTGCCGTCACCCCGGGTTGCCGCCCGCACCAGCACGCCCCGTTCGTAGCTGAGGCTGAGGGCACTGCCGTCGATCTTCAGTTCACAGACCAGTGGCAGCGACGGCTGATCCGGCCCCCGTTCCAGCTGTCGCTGCAGCCGCCGCTGCCAGTCCCGCAACTCCTCGATGTTGAAGGCGTTCTCAAGGCTCAGCAGCGGCAGCCGATGTTCGACGCTGTCGAACCGCTCCGCCGCCGGCCCACCCACCCGCTGGCTGGGGCTGTCCGGCGTCACCAGCTCCGGATGGGCTGCCTCCAGCTCCAGCAGCTCCCTGTAAAGCCGGTCGTAGACCGCATCCTCAAGGTCGGGGGCATCCAGCACGTAGTAGGCGTGGGCGGCCGCCTGCAGCAGGGAGCGCAGTTCAGCGAGGCGCTGCCGCACTGCCACACACTCGACCATTGCTCCCGAGACAGGACTGGCCCATCAGCTTGGCTCCAGCCACCCATGCAGCTCACCCAGATATCGATCCAACAACCGCTTGCGCTGCCGCGATGCCTGGGCGCAGCCGCCTGCATTAGGGTCGGTGTTCATCCCAGTTCATCCCGTCGCGCAGAGGTCCCTGCCGGCATCCAGCCTCGGCAGGCGGGCGATCGCCGGACCGTTTTCCCGCTCCGCAAGCCGCAGTTCATAAAGCTTCTGGAGGTTGAGCCAGAACTCTGCCGAGGTGCCGAAGAAGCGCCCCAGGCGCAATGCCGTATCGCCGCTGATCGAGCCTTGGCCGTCGAGTATCCCGGTGATGCGGCTCACCGGCACCTCGATACGCTGTGCCAGTTCCGCCGCGTTCATGCCGAGCGCCTCGAGATCCTCGCGCAGTGTCTCCCCCGGATGGATGGGGTCGCGCATGACTTACCTCCTCAAATTAGGGATCGCGTGAGCCGGCAGGGCTGATCAGATGCGTGAGCGCGCCCGCCGACAGATCGCCGATCACGCCGCCCGCGGCATCTGCGTCGGGTGTGGTGACAGGAGGCCATGGGAGCTTCGTCAGACCTTGCTGATCCGTTCGATCTTCCAGTTGTCCTGCAGCTTGGCGAAGGTGAAGTCGAGGGGAAGCTCAGTGGCCCCTTCAGACTTGAGCTTCACCCTGAGGATGATCCGTCCTTCCTGAATCCGGGGGCGACCGGACTTCAGGTTGCGGTACTTGTTCAGCTCCAGCCCCGCCAGGAAACGGATGAACGCCGTGCGGTTCACATGCTGCCGATAGTTCTTCGTGGTGAGCAGATAGGCCGCATCAATCCTGCCCGAGGCGATCTGGGTGAAGAACTGCTTGATGAGGGGATTGATCCCGCGGGCGCTGATGATCAGGCGTATGGCGCTGATCACCCAGTAGGTCAGCAGGGCTGCACTGCCAGCCAGCAGAACCTTGACTCCGATGCCCTGGACGAGCGCCATGTCCATGGTGTGACTCCTGATCTGCCACTGAACCGATTGTGCAGGACTGTTGGTCCCAGGCAGGCCCGGCAGTCACACTGGGTGCTGCTCCTCGCAGCCGCTGCTGGTGTCCATGGTGCCTGCCCCACTGCCACCGCTGTTCACTCGCTTCAACCGGGAGCTGTGAGCTGCCTGGCCAGGTCCGGAAAGATTCCCACTAGGGTCATTCCATGGTTCAACGACCCGATAGCCGTCGCCGTGGCACCGCT
>SRMO01000059.1:70299-73255 GCA_004768415.1 Aphanocapsa feldmannii 277cV
GTTGTGGGTGGTGCCGCAGGTGCACGTCCCGGCCGCCAGCGCCGCAGCGCTGCCCCTGCCTTCGAGGCAATGGGTCGCTGGGTGGAAGACAAATTCAATTGGCTGCTGGAGGATGAGGATGACTGGCCGGAAACCTGGGACAGTCGGACGGCATCCGGAGACGGCCATGGAGACCCCCTGCCACCCCCCCGGAGCCGTGGACGCAATGGCAATCAGCCAGCGCGGCATTCCATCACGGCTGGCAAGGCCCAGCGGTCCCCACAGCACGACAGATGGGGGGAGGATGGATCCGGCCCGAGGCGGGCTGCTCCGCTGTCATCCCCAGGGGCACCTGCCGATTCCCATGGCTCCGAGGGTGAAGGTCCTGCCACGACGCCGCAGACGCGGCGCCGACCACTGGATGTGGTGCCCAGGCCAGCCCCCGCCCGGCCCTCGAACGGTGAGAGGCCACTTGCGGGACGTGCGGGAAGCCTCGACACGGCTCAGGCCCGCCAGCCATCACCTGCCGAACAAGACTGGCCCCCTGACGATCTGTTCATGGTGGAGCGCTGGGAGCGACCTCGCTCCCGCCCGGCGGCGGCGACACCCCTCCGCCAACAGCGGCTGGAGGTGGTTTCCGAGCGACCTCAGCCCCGCCGTTCCCGCACTCTGCCGCGCTCTCGACGGCGCTCCTGAACACTGCTACGGCTAATCAAGGCAACGCATCGATTCACTTGCTGGACCGCTGAAATGAATGGACTCCGCCCTGGCCATGGCTCGCTTTGAAGTACTGCTGTCGCTCAGCCTGGACGTCAGTGCTGCCGCGGACAAAGCCTGGCGTGGTCGATGCCGGGCACTGATTGTCGAAGTTGCTCAACAGCTGGCCGCCAGCCTGAACTGGATCGATGAGCGCAACGCCGCACTGTCGATCTGCAACGTCGACGGCAGCTTCACGGTCAATGTGCTGGTGGAGCTGCGGGAGTGGAAAGAGCTCGGACTGCTGATCAGCAGCACGGAACCGATGACGATGGGCAGCCCGATGACGCAGGGAATTCTGACGCAGGTCATCGATGTGATTGAACGGAGGGAGCAGGGGGCACATGTGGTGTTCCGCTCCGATCACCATGGACCGGTGCGACACGAGCCCGGCGGTGGAAAGAGGCAGGGGTCGCCCCTGCCAAACGCGGGTTAGGACCGGCTCTCCACAATCCGTTCATTCCACAATGGATTTTTCCACAGGATTGCAGCAAAGGGGCTAGCGCTCATTCATGGTTCCGAGTCGCTGCTCCAGGACCTTCAGGCGCCGCCCTACCGAGCGGTTGAGCCGGTCACGGCGCCGGAAACACAGCAGCAGTTCGTCCAGCAGCAGCTGGGTGACAGGTGTTGGAGCGCTGCGCTGCTGATCGAGGCGGCCCAGGGAGCGACGCACACCTGTCAGGGCCGCATCCAGACGACCCACTCTTGCTCTGAGGTCTGGCTCATGGCTCAAGCGGCCCGGCAGACGCTGGCGCAGCAGGCCCAGCAGACCATGGGGGCCATGTGTTCCAGAGTTTCCATCAGCCAACGAGACCGCCGGCGGCATCTGAAGCATTGTGGCTTAGCGAGACCAGCATTTTCATCAGGAACAACCTATCCGATCAAAAAACTGTCACAGGCAAAAGTTAGATCATCGATGATGCTTTACAGAGAGCGATGGTCTCACCTAAGGACACTTCGAAAAAATTACCTCTCCATCATCTTGACGGTCCTGCTAGCTCACGAGATCCCTTGAAAATACTGGGGCCTTCGTGGCAACAGGCCATCCCGCAGGTCAAGGTTTCTCGAATTTTTCGAGGTTCCCTTAGAAAACAGTTGTCTTTAGCTCTAGACCTGAAGCCGTGAGAACTCCCTACGTCTTCAGGGAACCTCGAAAAATTGCCCTATGGAGACGTTCTCAAAAATTATCTATGCAAACCATACCAAAATTTAGATATATTTATCCAAGAAAATTCTGGAAAATCTTACATTAATATACATGTTATAAATCTTGAAAAACTTGTCAAAAAATATAAAAGTATTAGTTGCTTAATTTTTTAAACTTCTCTATCAATTACTAGTAGAATAAGTCAAAAGCTAGAAATTTATTAAATCAGCTTGCAATGGCAAAATCATATTTATGCTGAGTAAATCGCAAAAAATTAAACACAAGATTTCTTAAACACCACCAAGCTTTTGTCCTTGCTAGTCCAATACAACGGGTCAATTTACCTTCCATTTTCATCTTAATTTGACCAAAGACATGTTCAACACGAGCACGAATTTTTGCTTTCTTACGATTACTGACTTTGGCAATATCACTCAGCGGATGATGACGATTACCTTTCTCTTGTATTTGGTTATCATATCCTGCAAGCTGCAGAACATCTGCAAATATTCGACCAGCATAACCTGAGTCTGCTCACACCATATCTTCTTTATTTTCTCCGTCTGGCAGTACCATAAGCATTTGACTATCATGACGATTGGCAGGTGTAATCACATGACGCCGAATAAATCCATACTTCGCATCAATGCAGATACTGTTCTTGTATCCATAGTAATTCAGATTGTTCTTCTTCACCCATCTCGCGTCAAGATCCTTCTGCCGCAGGCGATTTGGATTTTTCTTCCATGCTTCTGGCACTTTTTCTTGCTTAATATCTTTATTCTCTTCTCTTGTATTTCGCTGTTTACGAATTGGCACAATAGTTGCATCAATAATTTGGCCGCCCTTGGCTTCTAGACCTTGTGACTTGAGATGCTTTTCAAACATTTCAAATAACTCTTCTATTATTCCTGCTTGGCGAAGTTTCTCTCTAAAAAGTCGAACTGTAGTTGCATCAGGAATAGTGTTCATGATATCTAAATCTAAAAATTTTTCAAATGAGCGACGATCGTTTGCCTGAAATTCGAGTTCCTCATCACTCAGATTAAAAAGCTGCTGCAGCACCAGCATCTT
>SRMO01000059.1:73298-88623 GCA_004768415.1 Aphanocapsa feldmannii 277cV
CCTGTCCTCTTTCTTCCAGCGTTACTCTTTCGATCTTTCGTGAATGCTTTCTCCAGCAATGGCCGAAAACTATCCCATGGTATTGCCTCCGATAGTCTCGCTAGCGCTGGCTTCTTTTGACGCAGCTTTTTGTTCCTCTCTTCCTCGTCCCAAAATCCTCTTTGGCCCATTTGATCAATTGATCTCTGCTCTCAATTGTAGCAGACATTGATCCCTTTGCTGGATGATCTCATACTATGAAGTGCAAGTATTAAAATGGTACCCCATGGACTAACAGGACTGTTCAGGTGAGGGAGAGGCTATTTTTCGAGGTGACCTTGAGCAGGTCGTCACGATTCCAACAAACAGCGACACTGTGGCTGAAGGAAACGGAACCTTCCAGGTCCGACTCCTGGATGTGGCCAGCACGTTGGGTGTCGCATCAGATTCCAACAACGCCACCGCGACCGGAACAATTGTCGATGACGATATGGCCACTGCCAAGGAACGTCAGAACAGGGTCAACGAGGAGGTGTTGCCCAAGGTCACCCAGGCGATTGCGGTGAGCACGCTGTCGGCGATCACGGGCCGCATCGATTCGGTGGTCTCCGGTACCATGCCCGGGGAGGTGAATCTGACCAGCGTATCCAGCCTCTATCACACCTTGAAGTCCAATGAGCAGGCGCTCAATGACGGCACCTTCAACCTAGCGCAGGTGCCGGGCGGCTCATCCTTCCTCTGGCGGTCAATCCCGGCGAAGGTGGTAGACACAACAGTGGACCAGCTTGGGGGGTCCGGCGGTGTGGGGCAGCGGCGACACCGCAAGCTCTCGGGCGATGAGGACAGCGGTGTCGAATGGGATGGCAACGTCTTCAGTTTCCATCTCGGTATGGATGTGCCCATACCGAAACGGCCCGATCTTCTGGCCGGATTCTCGGTATCCCGATCCCTGGGCTCGTTCGACTACATTGACAGGAGCGACCCCGTTGAAGTGGAGGGCTCCTATCGGAGCAGCATGACTGGCATCCATCCCTATGTGAACTGGTCTCTGCCACAGGGGCGTGTGAACCTGTGGGCCACGGCGGGTTATGGCTGGGGCGAGATCGAGATCGATGACGACATAGGTGGCGTGACGTCGAGCGACACCACCATGCAAGCGACACCACCATGCAGATGGGGGCTCTGGGCGCCAGCGTCCGGTTGCTCTCGTCCGACGAGTGGATTAAAGACGGCACAACCATGCTGAAGCTGAAGGGCGAAAGCTCCCTGGCGCAGGTCGAGATGGAGGGCAACGACCGCATCGAGCCGCTCACCTCGGATGTTCAACGGCTGCGACTGTCGGTCGAGGGCAGCCACGAACGGTCACTTTCCCGGGGCGCCCGTCTGACGCCATCGCTGGAGCTGGGTATGCGTCATGACGCTGGCGATGGGATCAGCGGCATCGGCGTGGAGCTCGGTGGTGCCCTGCGCTATGTGTACCCGACCACAGGTCTGACCCTGGAAGGCCACAGTCGGGTCCTGGTCGCCCACGAGGCCGACCTGAAAGATTGGGGCATCGGCGGTCTGATCCGCATCGATCCCGGTACCTACAAGAAAGGTCTGTCCGTGAGCGTGGCTCCGGAGTACGGCAATACGTCGTCCTCCGTCAGCCAGTTGTGGGATCAGGACGTCCTCGCCTGGGGTGAGAACGACCAGGCGGCCAATGACAGCTGGCCCCAGGGACGCCTGGATGCGGAACTCGGCTACGGCCTGCCTGCCCTCGGCGGCGATGGGCTGTTGACGCCCTATGTGGGGCTGTCGCTGTCCAGCGAGGACAAGCAGAATTATCGCCTCGGCGGACGCCTCGACATCGCCGATTCCCTCAGTCTGAACCTCGAGGGCCAGCGCCTGGAGAGCGCAACCGCTCCTCCCGACCATGGCGTGACGCTCAAGATGCAGGTTCGTTGGTAACCCCTGCTCCCGTGACCACGCCTCGCAGCGCACCAACCTGTGAGGCGAAGACCATGCCCTCAGCCCATGGCCATCGTACCTTCAACCCCAGCTGATCGGCACAGCACCGCAAAGGCTTCGCAGCAAGGACGACGCGGCAGGGTCCAGTCCCGCGCCGGCGATGCCGGCCCCGTGACGCAGCGGCTGGTTGATCCCAACCGTGGCGCCGAAGAACGTGCAGAGGCCGCTGGGGCGGACCATCCCCTTGTGCCTGGGCCGGGCCAACGGGACGAGGGGCTGCGGCCGCGGCGCCTGCGTGATTATGTGGGCCAGGCGGAGCTCAAGCAGGTGCTGGGCATTGCCATTGGGGCTGCCAGGGCGCGTCAGGAGTCGCTCGATCATGTTCTGCTGTACGGTCCCCCCGGCCTCGGCAAGACCACCATGGCGATGGTGCTGGCCGCAGAGCTGGAGACCCGGTGCCGCATCACCAGCGCCCCGGCCCTGGAGCGCCCACGTGACATCGTCGGTCTGCTGATGACACTGCAGCCCGGCGATGTGTTGTTCATCGACGAGATCCATCGCCTCAATCGGCTGGCGGAAGAGATTCTTTATCCAGCGATGGAGGATTTTCGCCTTGATCTGACGGTGGGCAAGGGCTCGGCTGCCCGCACCCGCAGCCTCGACCTGCCACGCTTCACCCTGGTGGGGGCCACCACCAAGGCGGGATCTCTCAGCTCGCCATTGCGCGATCGTTTTGGTCTGCTGCAGCGGCTCAGCTTCTATGAACAGGCCGATCTCGCGACCATCGTGCAAAGGGCTGCCGAGCTGATGGGCATGGTTCTGGCAGAGGATGCGGCCCAGGAGTTGGCCCGCTGCTGCCGTGGCACCCCCAGGGTGGCAAACCGCCTTCTCCGTCGCGTGCGGGACTTTGCAGCGGTCCATCAGGCGGACCCGTCAGGGGATGTGCGCATCAGTGGTGCCATGACGAGGCAGGCCCTCGAGATCCACCGCATCGATGCCCTTGGCCTGGACACCACCGATCGCCGCCTTCTGCGCCTGCTGGCGGAGGGCTTCGCTGGAGGTCCTGTAGGACTGGACACCCTGGCAGCGGCTCTGGGTGAGGATCGCGACACGCTCGAATCGGTGGTGGAGCCTTATCTACTGCAGATCGGTTTTCTGCAGCGCACACCACGGGGGCGCATGGTCACGGCTGCGGTGTTTCGCCATCTCGAGCTGGAGCCACCGTTGACATTTCTGCAACGCTGCCAGGAGCATGCCACTGATGACAATGATCAGCCCAGTCTGATTGCTGCTACCTGAGCTGATGCCTGAACTCAAGCGCCGATCGTCAACAATGAACGATGAACAGCGGCTGATTGAAAAGCTGCAGAGTATCGAACGGCTCCATGCCGCTGCCACCACCCCAGGGGAGAAGGAAGCGTCGGCCAATGCCTTGGAGCGGATGCGGCAAAGGCTGGTTGAGCTGTCGGCTGGCGATCCACCGGTCGAGCATCGATTCAGTCTCGGGGATCCCTGGTCACGTCGTTTGTTCCTGGCGCTGCTGCGCCGCTACGACATCACGCCCTACCGCTACCCCAGGCAGCGCTGTACCACCGTGATGGCCAGAATTCCCCGGCGCTTTCTCAATGAAACCCTCAGGCCTGAATTTCAGCAGCTCAACGAGACCCTGGTGGGCTTTCTCGATGATGTGACCACCCGTGTGGTGGCTGAGGGGGTCCATGCCGACAGTTCGGAGGCATCGGTTGTTACAGAACCCGGGCCTGTGCTGCCGGCCTCGGATTCCTGACGGGCAGCGGCACCGGGTTCAGCAGATCTGCTCAACAGATCTGCGCTCTGATGGGCTGATGGGGGTCAGCGGATCCGGTCGATCGCTTTCGCCAGGGTGAAGTCCTTCTCGGTCAGCCCGCCGGCATCGTGGGTGGTGAGGTGCACGTTGCAGCGCCCCCAGCCGATGTCCAGATCGGGATGGTGGCCCTGCTCTTCGGCCAGAGGCGTGATGGCGTTGGCGAAGCGCATGGCTTCGAGGAAATTGCCGAACCGCCCTCGGTAGAGCAGTGAGGAGCCTTGCCTTGCCCAGCTGGTGCCCAGCTGCTGCAGTCGGTTGTTGATGGCGGCTTCGTCGAGAAGCATGCAGCCCGTCCAAAGTGCATTTCGTTCGTTATGGCACAGCCGCTCCCTGCCGGTCATGGGCTGTGTAGCTCGAATGTCCCGATAGCCGCCGCCCTGGCCGACCTTGCCGGGGCACGGGACTGCAAAGCAGCAGGCTGCGGGCCACCTGCCGTGTCGATGGTGCCTGTCAGAGCTCCTGACGGGGTCGAGCCGGACGGAGCAACGTGCCTGGCCAGCGGCTGCTCCGGGCTGCAGAGCGACAATCCAGGCCATCCCTGGTCGCCAGCTCCCATGCAGCCGCGCTTGCCTGTCCCCGCCGCTACAGCCGAGACCGGCCGGGCACCGCTCCCGACGGCCCTTGTGAGCGCGGTGGCCGTGTTGTCCCTCGTCGGCTGGGGGCTGGCCGCCCTGCGCCATGGCCTGCTGCAGAGCACCGCCTTCGATCTCGGTATCTACGACCAGGTGGCCTGGCAGATCAGCCGGGGTCTGGAAGCCCGCTCCACCCTGCTGGGGCTTCACCACATGGGCAACCACGGCGCCTGGGCCTTCTACCTGCTCGGCATCCCCTACCGGCTCCTTGCCAGCGTTCACTGGCTCTTCCTGGCGCAGGCGGTGCTGGAGGCCCGGCGTGGACGGGCCTGGGCGTGGTAGCTCTGCCTGGTGTTGTTGCTGGGCTGTCGCGATGGGCTCACGCTGGTGGTGATCGGGCTAGGACTGTGGCAGTGCTGCCAAGGACAGTGGCGGTGGGGGCTGGGCAGCGTTGCGCTTGGGACCGGCTGGTTGCTGTTCTTGAGCCATTGGCTCTATCCCCTGCTGAATGACGGCCAGGGGATCGCGGCCCTGGCCCGTTTTGCGCCGCTGGGAGGCTCCATCGGCGAGATCCTGCTCAACCTGCTGCGCAATCCCCTCGGAATTCCCGAACTGCTGGATCTGCGCGAGGTCGGCTTCTTTCTTGTGCTGTTGCTGTTGCCCCTCGCCTGGCTCTGGAACTGGCACAGCGGCCCCATTCTGCTGGCCGGCTTACCACTGCTGGCGGTCAATCTGCTCTCCACCAACGAGTCCCAGCGCGATCTACTCCACCACTACAACCTGCCCCTGGTGGTGCTGCTGGTGATTGCGGCGATCGATGGCATTGCCAGTCGTCCAGGCCTGCGGCGTCTGCTGCAGACCAAGCGCCTCATGGCCCTGGCCTGGCTCGGCCTCTGTTGGGCCCTGCTGGCCAAACCAGGCTATTTCGGCAGCCTCTACCTCAGCCGTCTGGCGGTGCTGGTTGAACACCATCAGGTGTTGCAGTCCATTCCTGCCGGTGCCGCCATCGCAGCCCCGAGCCACCTCGCCCCCCATCTCAGCCACCGCCCCACGGTGGAACTGCTGCGCTCGCCCCCCGGCGAGGCCGAGCTGCGCCGCTGGGATCACGCCCTGCTGAACCCAGGCGATCCCGGCTGGGGCAGCAGCCCTGCGGTGATGGAGCAGGCCCGGCAGCGCTTCTCTGCAGCCGGCTGGCGCTGTCAATCGGTTGCCGCTGACGGCCTCACCCTCTGCCGCAAACCGGATCGCCCGGGATGAGCCGCAACAGCAGGCGGAACCATGGACACTCCGTCCCACACCACCGCCCGCCGGGCAATGCCTGGCTGGTGGCCCTGGGCCTCTGGTTGCTGTGTCTGCTGCTCTGGCTCCCCTGGCTCGGCAACCTGCCCCTGCGCGACTGGGATGAGGCGGGTATCGCCCAGACCGCCCTGGAATTCGCCCGGTCCAGTGATTTTCAGCAGTTGCTGCCCACCCGCTGGGGGGATCCCTACCTCAACAAGCCCCCAGGGCTCCATCTGCTGATGGCGCTCGCCATCCGGGCCAGCGGCACGGCAGAAACGAGCCTGCGGTTGCTGCCCTGTCTGCTCGGCAGCCTCGCCATCCCGCTGGTCTTCGCGCTGCAGCGCCAGCTCGGCAGGCCGGGGCGTGGCGAGGGCGTGGCCTCCGCCCTGATCCTGATGACCTTCCTGCCCATGGCCCGCCATGGACGCCTGGCCATGCTCGATGGCGCCCTGGTGAGTGCCTCGCTGCTGCTGTGGTGGGGGTTGCTGATCAGTCGGCACCAGCGTGGACCGGGTTGGGGGCTGAGCGGTCTCGGCGGCAGCGCCGTGCTGCTCTTGAAGCCACCGGCACTGCTGGGATTTCTCGGGCTGGGGCTGCTGCTGCGCTGGATCGATCAGCGACGCCTGACCCACCCCGGCAGGCCGTTGTCGCTGCGCTGGGGTGGGGGCCCTTCGCCCAGCCCGCCACAGGGGCTGACCTGTGTCTGGCTGTGGGTCGGGCTGCTGCCAGGCTTGCTCTGGCACGGCTGGCACGGCTGGCAACGCGGTGCCCAGGCTCTGGTGATGTGGGGCAGTCAGGGCTTTGCACGGCTGGGGCAGGCCCTCGCTGCCGGTGCCCATGACCACGGCTGGACCATGCCAGCCCTGGAGGTGCTCGAAGGCGGTTGGCCCTGGTTGCTGCTGCTTCCCCTGGGGCTGCGGTTGCTGTGGCGGGAGCGGCGGACGTCGGCGGGGCTCTGGCGCTGCGGACTGTTGACGGGCTGTCTTGCCATGGTGCTGGCTCTCAAGACCCAGCTGCCCTGGTACACACACATCCTCTGGGCCCCCCTTGCCCTCGTGTTGGGGCCCGCCCTTGCGGCCCTCTGGGACAGCAGTACCGCGCCGCTGCACCACAGGCCCGGGATCGTTACTGCACTGCGATGCCAGGGCAGGGTACTGGCCACGGGCCTGGTGATACTGGCTGTGCCGCTGCTGCTGGCCGCACTGCTGCAGTGGTTGGGCATCGTGGCGAGGCTGCCGCTGGCGTCTCTCACCACCGCGGGGCTGAGCTGCGGCGGGGCCGGCCTGCTGCTGCTCAGCGGCCGTGGCCGTATGGGTCTGACACTGATGACGGTGGGCTGGTGGCTGTCGCTGCTCTGCCTCTGGCCCTCGCAACTCTGGATCTGGGAGCTGAACGAGACCTGGTCCACTCCCGCCCTGGGCCTGGCCGCAAGGCAGCTGCCCACCGGCTGGCCGCTGGTGGCACCGGGGATCAACCGCCCCTCCCTGGCCTGGTACGCCCAGCGCCGCCTGCGGCAGGCCCCTCCCCTTCCCCAGCTACCGGAACAGCCGGCGGACAGGTTGACGGGCTACGGCCTGATCCAGGCCGTTGGCACCGAACCACCCGATGGATGCCTGGAACGTGCGCGCACGGAGACCGGAGCAGGAACGCAGGTGTTCGCGCTCTACAGCTGCAGTCTTCCAGCGCCACGCCCCCCTGCCTGAGCCACGATCTGCCGGCCCCGACGCTGTCCAGCGGCAGCAGTGAAGCCGCACAAAAAACGATGCCCCTGTGGGGACCAGATCCTCACAGGGGCGCTCGCCGGGTCCGCAAGTCGCGGAACCTCGCTGTCAGTCGCTGAAGGGCCCCACCAAGGGGTGAAGCCGGGGCCTCAGGAGGCCTTTTCCGCGAACAGCAGACCCTGGGTCATACAACTGTGGCTCACGGGCACCTCCTCCTGGTGGTTGGCTGAATCCCGGCCGGTGAGGCCTACGACGGCTGAACAAACGCAAGCCATGCATCCGTGGCTCTGTTGCCACGTGACGTTGCCTGGCGCCCCATCCGTCACCTACTGCCGGGTGAACAGGATCAGCTTAAGGGGATTTGTGCAGGGAACAATGGCCGATCTCCGGCTTGAGCCGGTTTTCCAGAACGTCCCTAGCCGTGCAGCACGGCCGCCAGAGCGGCATCCAGCTGGGGATAGCGGAAGGCGAAACCCTGCTGGTTCAGATGACGGGGCATCACCTGCTGGCCCTCCAGAACCACCTTGGCCCCATCACCGAGCAGCATCTGCAGCACCGGGGCCGGCAGCGGCAACAGGCTGGGGCGGCCCATGGCTTTGCCGAGTGCAGTGGCCATGGTGGCCATGGAGACGGGATTGGGCGCCACGGCGTTGTAGACGCCCTCGTAGGCCCCATCCTCCAGGGCCGTGACGATCAGACGGCAGAGGTCGGTGCGATGGATCCAGCTCATCCACTGCTGACCGGAACCGATCGGGCCGCCCAGCCCGAGGCGGAACATGGGAATCATGCGCCCCAGGGCGCCGCCGTCGGGTCCCAGGACGATGCCCAGCCGCAGCCGCACGAGACGGGTGAAGCGCTCCGCCGGCAGGGCCGCAGCTTCCCAGTCCCGGCAGAGCTGGCCGAGGACGTCTTCCCCAGGGGGGCTCTGCTCGTCGAAGCAGGTGCTGCTGCTGCTGCCGTAGTAGCCGATGGCGCTGCCGCTGATGAACACCGCGGGCTTGCGAGCCGCAGCCTCCAGAGCCTCCACCAGGTGGCGGGTGGTGTCGATGCGGCTGTTGCGGAGCTGCAGGAGCTGGGCAGGGGTCCAGCGTTTTTCGGCGATGGCCTCGCCGGCCAGGTTGATCACTCCCTCCACGCGACCCGTCAGCTCCTGCCAGGGGCCGGGTTGGCTGGGATCCGCTTCCACCACGTCTGCCCTGGGCGCCATGCGCTGGGCCCGTTTGCCATCACGGCTGACCAGGACCAGGTCATGGCCGGCCACTTCCAGGCTGGGGACCAGCTCGCGGCCGACGAAGCCTGTGGCACCAGTGAGCAGCAGCCGCATCGGGAGCATGTCGTTGGAGAAACTGTAATAAGTGGACTTCCTGAACAGTGGCCACGCCAGGCCTGTGCTTGCCGGCTGGACGCTGCAGCGTTGGCCGGGTCACCGCCCTAACCTTCAGACCAGCCTTTCCGGGATGTCATGGCGCCTGAGGCCGCTGCTGCCACCACCAGGTCCCTGCGCAAGGGCTCCCTGGTGAAAGTGAAACGCCAGGCCTACCTGGCCAGTGTCGAGTTGGCTGCCAGCGATGCCGATCCACCGACCTACATCTTCGAGGGGCCCGGCCAGATCCTGCTGCTGAGGGGCGATGCGGCGAATGTGCGCTGGTCTCTCCCCGTGCCGGATGTGTGGTTGCCCCTGACCTTGCTGGAAGCCTTCCGGGCCTGATACAGGGTGCCTTCCACCCAGCAAGCTTCAGGGCTTCAAGGAGCGGCGTTCCTGGTGCAATTCGCTGCGCTGTCGCTTCGCGATCCGGATCATCTCGCGGCCATCACGCAGATTGTCATCCACATACCCCAATGTGTAGCGCTTCAGCTCCCTGATGGCGTCCTGCAGCTGACTGAAGCAGTGGTAGAGGCTCAGGGATAACTCCCTGGCTGCAGTGGGCGCAGCCATGGCGCGATAGGCCCTTTCTGCCTTGTCGAGGTGTTGCTGGCTTGTCTCGATGTAGGCGCAGAACCCAGCCATCAGGCTGTCGTCGTAGGGATCGGCGGAGAGGGTCCGGAGCTCGGCAGGGAAGGGGTTGATCACCTGGCCCATATGTCGGTCGATGGGCCCATAGACCCGGCTCAACCACAGCTGCAGAGCCAGGGCCTGATCGCCAGGGGTGTGGGCGCGTCGTGCCCCGCGGCTGGACGCCCGGGCCCGGTCGCAGCCGGAAGCGTTGGCGGCGTGCGGGCAGACGCCAGTGGCCAGGTCGTACTCACGCCGCGCGCTGCTGTCCCCCAGCACGGCATAGGCGGCATTGAGGGCAACGATCCGTTCCTCATCACCGCCCGCATCAGGATGGTGGCGTTTGACCAGGCGGCGATAGGCCCGCTTGATCTCTTCATCACTGGCCCCGGGGGCCAGCTCCAGTTCCCGGTAGTGGTCTCGTCCCATGCCAAGGCCAGCGGTCCTGCCCATGCGCCTAGCTCAGATCTGGGCACCGGCGGGGGACACCACATCCTCGGAGAACATCGGCGTACTCAGGTAGCGCTCACCGAAGCTGGCCAACACCACCACGATCAGTTTGCCAGCCATCTCGACGCGCTTGCCCAGCTGCACCGCGGCGCAGACGGTGGCTCCGCTGCTGATGCCGCTGAGCAGCCCCTCCTCACGGGCCAGGCGGCGGCCGTAGGCCATGGCCTCTGCATCTGACACCTGAATCACCGCGTCGATTAGGTCGGCGCGGAATACCTCTGGCACGAAGCCGGCACCGATGCCCTGAATGCGGTGGCGGCCGGGCTTGCCGCCGCTCAGCACCGGGCTGCCCTGCGGTTCGACGGCAAAGGCCTGAAAGCCGGGCTTGCGTTGCTTCAGCAGGTCCGCACAGCCGCTGATGGTGCCGCCGGTTCCCACACCTGCCACCAGGGCATCGATCTGTCCTTCGGTGGCCTGCCACAGCTCTTCCGCGGTGGAGGCCACATGGATCGCCGGGTTGGCAGGGTTGGCGAACTGCTGCAGGAGATAGGCGTTGGCAGTGCAGGCGACAATCTCCCTGGCGAGATCGATCGCCCCCTTCATGCCTTCACTGCCTGGGGTGAGTCGCAGCTCGGCCCCATAGGCCCGCAGCATGGCGCGGCGCTCGGAACTCATCGTGTCCGGCATGGTGAGAATCAGCCGGTAGCCACAGGCTGCGGCGACCATCGCCAGGGCGATGCCGGTGTTGCCGCTGGTGGGTTCCACCAGCAGGGTCTTGCCGGGGCTGATGGTGCCGGCCGCCTCTGCGGCGCGAATCATGGCCACACCGATGCGATCCTTGACCGATGCGGTGGGATTGAAGCTCTCCAGCTTCGCCACGAGGCGGGCCACGCAGCCTTCGGCTACCGGAATGCGGTTGAGCCGGACCAACGGGGTGCGCCCCACAAGGGCCGTGATGTCATCGGCGATGCCGTGGTGCGCAGCAGACGCCATGGGCCTCGATCCATCCCTGCATCGCGATCGACGCTAAGGGATCGGAGCTGCCGTCAGCCCATGGATCTGTTGCAGGGAGCGGATCTGCATGTCACCAGCCTGGAGGGCGGCGATGGCTTCCACGACGGCGCGGGCACCGGCAAGGGTGGTCACCGTGGGCACTGCATAGTCCAGGGCGGCACGCCGCAGATACTTGTCGTCGTGGGCAGCCTGCCGGCCGATGGGCGTATTGATCACCAGCTGGATCCGACCGGAACGGATCGCATCCTCGATGTTGGGGCGCCCCTCATGTACCTTCAGCACCCTCTCCACCCTGAGGCCATGGCGCCTCAGGGTGTCGGCGGTGCCGCCGGTGGCCACCAGTTCCATGCCCAGCTCCGCCAACCGCCGGGCGATGGGCAACAGGGCAGGTTTATCGCGGTCGTTGGTGGAGAGGAAGACCCGGCCGCTGGTGGGCAGCACCTCCCCGGCGGAGAGCTCGGCCTTGGCATAGGCCAGCCCGAAGCTGATGGAAGTGCCCATCACCTCACCGGTGGAGCGCATTTCCGGCCCCAGCACCGTGTCGGAACCGGGGAAGCGATCGAAGGGCAGCACCGCCTCCTTGACGGTCTGCATCGGCACCTGTGGTTCGGCGGTGAGACCGAGGGCCTTCAGGCTGCCCCCGGCCATCAGGCGGGAGGCCACCTTGGCCAGGGGAATGCCCGTGGCCTTGGCGACGAAGGGCAGGGTGCGGGAAGCGCGGGGGTTGGCCTCGATGATGTGGACGTCCCCTTCCCTGACCGCGAACTGCACGTTCATCAGGCCCACCACCTCGAGACGCCGGGCCAGGGCAGCAGTCCAGCTGCGGATGGTGGCCAGGACACTGTCACTGAGGCTCACATGGGGGAGGCAGCAGGCGGAGTCGCCGGAGTGGACGCCGGCAGGTTCGATGTGTTCGAGGATCCCACCGATGACCACGGCTCCGGTGTTGTCCGCCAGGGCATCGACGTCAACCTCGGTGGAGTTCTCCAGGTACTGGTCGATCAGCACCGGACGTTCCGGCTCCACCTTCACGGCCTCCGCCATGTAGCGCTGCAGTTCGCCGCAGGAATGGACGATCTCCATGGCCCGGCCACCCAGCACATAGCTGGGACGCACGACCACGGGATAGCCGATGCGCTCGGCAATGGCGATGGCTTCGGCTTCGCTGCGGGCGATGCCGTTGCGGGGCTGGCGGATCTTCAGCTCACGCAACATGCGCCCGAACAGCTCACGGTCTTCCGCGTCGTCGATCGACTGGGGTGAGGTGCCCCAGATGCGGGTGCCGCAGGCACGGCCCTGCTTGCTGTCCAGCCAGGCCAGCAGGGGCATGGCCAGCTTCAGTGGGGTCTGGCCGCCGAACTGCACGATCACCCCCTCAGGCTGCTCTACCTCGATGATGTTGAGCACGTCCTCGAGGGTGAGGGGCTCGAAGTAGAGGCGGTCACTGGTGTCGTAGTCAGTGGAGACCGTTTCGGGATTGCTGTTCACCATCACAGTGGCGAAGCCGTCCTTGCGCAAGGAGAAGGAGGCATGGCAACAGCAGTAGTCGAACTCGATGCCCTGGCCGATGCGGTTGGGGCCACCCCCCAGAATCATCACCTTGCGGCGTGTTTCCGGCGACACCTCCGTGGCCGCGCCGAGGCTGTGGATGACGCCGTCATCGTCGAGCCTCTCCAGGGGGCGTTCGTAACTGCTGTAGTGATAGGGCGTGGTGGAGGCGAACTCCGCGGCACAGGTGTCGACCGTCTTGAACACGGGGTTGACGCCGCAGGCCTGGCGATGGGCCCGCACCGCCAGTTCCTGGCTGCCGGTGGCCCAGGCAATCTGCCGGTCGCTGTAGCCCAGCTGCTTCAAGGTCAGCAATGCTGCGGCATCCAGTTGGTCCAGGCTGCGCCCCTGCAGCAGGGCGTGCTCCCGCTTCAGCAGGCCGCGCAGTTTGGCGAGGAACCAGGGATCCACGCCGCTGAGGGCATGGATACGGCTGTCGTCGAGGCCGGCCTCCATGGCCTGACGCAGCTGGTAGATCCGCTCCGGTGTGGGGGTTCGCAGCTTGATGACGAGGGCCTCGACATCCTCCACCGCCCCGTCGCCTCCGTCGCAGCCCCAGCCGGCACGGCCCGTTTCGAGGGAGCGCAGGGCCTTCTGCAAGGATTCCTCGAAGCAGCGGCCGATGGCCATTGCCTCGCCCACCGAGCGCATCGATGTGGTGAGCACTGGCTGGGTGCCTGGGAACTTCTCGAAGGCGAAGCGGGGAACCTTCGTCACCACGTAGTCGAGCGTGGGTTCGAAGCAGGCCGGTGTCTTGCCGGTGATGTCGTTGAGGATCTCGTCGAGGGTGTAACCGATCGCCAGACGGGCTGCGATCTTGGCGATGGGAAACCCCGTGGCCTTGCTGGCCAGAGCCGAGCTGCGACTCACGCGGGGGTTCATCTCGATCACCACCACCTCGCCGCTGGCAGGATCGATGGCGAACTGAATGTTGCTGCCGCCGGTCTCCACGCCGATTTCGCGAATGATCGCGATCGACTGATCCCGCAGCCGCTGGTATTCCCGGTCGGTGAGGGTCTGGGACGGCGCCACGGTGATGGAGTCCCCTGTGTGGATCCCCATGGGGTCGAGGTTCTCGATGCTGCAGACGATGACGACGTTGTCGACCTTGTCGCGCATCACCTCCAGCTCGTACTCCTTCCAGCCCAG
Source organism: Aphanocapsa feldmannii 277cV (assembly GCA_004768415.1). GTDB lineage: Bacteria > Cyanobacteriota > Cyanobacteriia > PCC-6307 > Cyanobiaceae > Aphanocapsa_A > Aphanocapsa_A feldmannii. The sequence goes on from SRMO01000059.1 coordinate 86,802, forward strand.
CAACGACTGCTCCACCAGGATCTGCTGAGCCGGGCTGGCGTCGAGGCCGCCACGGCAGATGGTCAGCAATTCCTCACGGTTGTAGGCGATGCCACCACCGGATCCGCCCAGGGTGAAGGCAGGCCGGATGATCAGGGGATAGCTGCCGATCTGGTCCGCCACCGCTTCCGCTTCGGCCATGGACCTGGCAATGCCTGAGGGGCACACCGACACACCGATGCGCTCCATGGCCTGCTTGAACAGCAGGCGATCCTCCGCCTTTCGGATCGCGTCAAGGTCGGCGCCGATCATCTGGACGCCGTGGGACTCCAGAGTGCCGTTCTCCGCCAGGGCCACCGCAAGGTTCAGGGCGGTCTGTCCCCCCATGGTGGGGAGCACCGCGTCCGGGCGTTCCTTCTCGATCACCCTGGCCACCACCTCGGGGGTGAGCGGCTCGATGTAGGTCCGATCCGCCATGTCCGGATCGGTCATGATCGTGGCCGGGTTCGAGTTCACCAGGATCACCTCGAAACCCTCGTCCCGCAGGGCCTTGCAGGCCTGGGTGCCGGAATAGTCGAATTCGCAGGCCTGGCCGATCACGATCGGACCCGAACCAAGCAGAAGGATGCGGCGGATGTCCGTCCGGCGTGGCATCGGGGTTGGGAGGCGGAACAATCCCACCTTCTCACCGCGTGGTGGATGCTTCTGTGTCCACCCCCTCTGCCTTTGTGGCGCTCCTGGCTACGCTGACCTTTTCCACCGTTGTTGTGGTCTTGTCCCTGTTGACAGACTCGGCCCCATGAGTGAACTTCAGCGCCTCAAAGGTCTGCTACCTGCTGAAATGCAGAGCTGGGTGTTCGTGGAGGCGGCCGCCGCCGTTGACCCCCAGCTGATCACGATCGAGGAGATCGGCCGCGACGAGGTGGAGATCCAGGTGGACCTGGAGCGCTGGGATGAGCTGGCCATCGACCATCGCAACCTGCTGTTCTGGCATGAGGTGGGCCGTATCCAGGAGGATTCGGTGCCCCGGGATGGCTGGGAGATGGCGGCCCTGGCCATTGGTCTGGGTGGTGCCATCGGTGAACTGTGGGTGCAGGACGGCCTGCTGCTGCTGCTGGCCCTTGGGCTCTCCGGCTTCGCTGGCTATCGCCTCTATCTGAAGAACAACGCCGAGAAGCGTCTGCGCGACGCCATCGCCGCCGATGAGCGGGCCATCGAGATCGCTGCCCGCTTCGACTATTCCCTGCCGAATGCCTACAGGAGCCTGGGCGGGGCCCTCAAGGAGCTGCTGGAGCAGACCCGCAAGAAGCGCCAGCGGGCCTTCTACGAGGATCGTCTGGAGGCGCTGCGCCGCAGTGCCGGTCGCGCCCGCGCCGAGATGGCCCAGCAGCAGGGCAGCCGCAGTTCCCTCACCAGCGAGAACGTCTATGGCTGACCTTCTCGCGCCCCGGGTCACACCTCGTCTCGCCAGGGAGCCCCTGACCGCCCTGGACGATGGCAGTCGCTGTCTGGCCCTGCTGGCTGCCGATGCCTGCGATGACCGCAAGGCCATCGACATCCAACTGATCAGAGTCGATGGGGTGGGCTATCTCACCGACTGGTTCGTGATCTGTTCCGGTGCTTCCACCTCCCAGGTGCGGGCCATCTGCCGCTCCGTGGAGGAGAGGCTTGAGCGGGAGCGGGGGCGGCGGCCCCTGCGCATTGAAGGTCTGGAGGGAGGCCGCTGGGTCCTGATCGACTACGGCGAGCTGATTGTCCATGTGATGTCTCCCGCGGCGCGCAGCTTCTACGATCTCGAGAGCTTCTGGGGCCATGGCGAAATGGAGCACTACGCCGCCCCCCC
>SRMO01000059.1:88709-100501 GCA_004768415.1 Aphanocapsa feldmannii 277cV
TCCCCCTGAACAACGCCCCCTGGAGGAATACAAGCAGCTGCGTGGGTCCTGGTTCTTCGGCTGGGCAAACGCCGATCCGTGGCTCACCGTCCGCCCCTTGCTGCTCAGTTGGCTGGCGGTGCTGCCCCTCAGCCTGCTGCTGGCCAGTGGCAGCATCCCTCTGCAGCACAACCCGCTGCGGCTGGTGCTCTCGGCCCTGGTGGCCGCCCTGGTGTTGCCGGTGCTGCTGCTGGTGCGGCAGTGGCTCGGCTGGACCTACGTGCTCAGGCGCCTGATCTCGGAGACGGTGGAGTATGAGGAATCCGGCTGGTACGACGGTCAGGTCTGGGAGAAGCCTCTGGAATGGCGCAAGCAGGACCTGCTGGTGGCCCAGTACCAGGTGCGCCCGCTGCTGCTGGGGCTGCAGAGGCTGATGGGGCTGACGGCGGTGCTGCTGCTGGCGGGAACGACACTCTGCCGGCTGGCCTGACGGTTGCCATTTGCGCCACGTTGCAGATAGCCCGATCCACGCTGCGGTCACCTTCTCCCCACACGGTCCGGCCGGCCGTGAGAATGGGTGCAGTGTCGTCATGTTGCGCTCCCATGCTTTCTCTCACCACCTGATGGCGGCATCGCGCTTCAGCCTTGGCAGCCGCAGCGGCGGATCCCCCCTGGACGTGCGTCTGCTGCGTGACGGGGTGACGGAGTCGGTGCATCGTGCCCATGCCGTGGTGGTGGATGTGCGTGGTCGGGTGCTGATGCGTGCCGGGGACGCGGGTCTGACCACCTTCATCCGTTCAGCGCTGAAACCGATCCAGGCCACGCTGCTCATATCCTCCGGAGCGGCAGATCACTATGGGCTGCGGGAGCGGGAGCTGGCGATCGCCTGTGCTTCCCATGCCGGCACTGTGGCCCATGCCCGGGTGGCCTTCCGCATCCTCTGGCAGGCCCGGATCGATCCCCAGCAGCTCCAGTGCCCCGTACCTGAGGGTCGTACCAACAGCCTCGAGCACAACTGCTCGGGCAAGCACGCCGCCTTCCTGGCCGTCTGCAGGCAGATGGGCTGGCCCCTGGAGACCTACATGGCGGCAGACCAGCCACTGCAGCAGGAGGTGGTGCGGCGCGTGGCCCAGCTGCTGGGCATGCCTTCCCAGGAACTGCCAGTGGCCAGGGACGACTGTGGTGTGCCCACCCTGCAACTCCAGCTCTGCCAGATGGCGCTGCTGTACGCACTGCTGAGTGCTTCGGATCAGCCTGATCTGGAGCGGCTCAGCCGCTCCATGCTGGCCCAGCCGGTTCTGGTGGCGGGCCAGGGGCGCTTCGACACGGAGCTGATGCGGCTCGGCCTGGGCATGGTGGTGAGCAAGGGCGGCGCCGAGGGGATCCAGTGCCTGGGCCGTGTCGGCCAGGGACTGGGCATGGCGATCAAGGTGGAGGATGGCTCCGGCCGGGCCAAATACGCCGTGGCCCTGCACCTGCTGGAGCAGCTGGGCTGGATCACCAGCGACACCATTGCCGAGCTGGGCTTGCGCTTCAGGGAACTCGGACCCCATCTCAAGCTGCGGGTGGAAGGGGAGCTCCGTTTTGATGGCCAGAACGTCTGAGATGCTCCCATCAGCGGCCCGCTGCTGCCCCTGCTCCGGACGGCATGGCTGGCTCAGGCTGCCGGGTGACTGCCGGGGAGCGTCGGCGCCAGAGGCGGAACGACCCATCGTGCGCCATCGCCAGGGGACCAACCTGCGCGAGAGGAACATGGGCCCATTGCCAGATGGACAGGCTGGCTTCTATGGTTGCTCTGTCGGCAGGACCACAGAGGTGGTTCGAACTGGATCCCAGCTCCACCCAGCTGATCCCCAGCCGCCACCCACCGCACCGCCGTCCATCGGTTAACCCATCGCGGGGTAGAGCAGTCTGGTAGCTCGTCGGGCTCATAACCCGAAGGTCGGGAGTTCAAATCTCCCCCCCGCCACCAATCACATCGGACAAAAGCCCTCTGCCTTGGCAGGGGGCTTTTGTCCGGCCCTGTCCCCCGGCTTGTCCGGCTGTTCAGGGCTGATCTTCTCTTCAATGCTGAATCGGTTGCACCACCATGCCGCTGTCAGCGGCGGCGAGGGCCGCATCCATCACTGCCTGGCTGGCGGCACCCTCGGCAAGGCCGGGGATCATCGGCCGGTTCTCGGCAATGGCGTCCGCCCACCAGCCCAGCAGCCGCGCCACCGGCGCAATGCGACCATCGGGCCAGGTGTGGGGAAAAGCCAGACGGCTGTCCTCACTGATCGGGACCGGACTGGCGCCGGCCTTGCCGCCACTGAGGCTGAATCCGTGCACGTAGTCCTTCTGGTTGGCGCTGCCCAGCACCAGATGCCCCTCGGAGCCATGGACCTCCAGCCACTTGCCTCGCCCGTTACGTGTCACCGAGCTGAGATTCACCTGGCCCACCAGGCCTGAGTCGAAGCGCAGTGTGAGGGCCGCCACATCATCGGAATCGCAGGCCGACAGCTGGTTGTTGCGGCTTGGGTCGGGACGCTGCCTGATCACGGTGCCGAGCCGTGCCTGCACATCGGTGATCGGCCCGAACATCCAGGCCAGGCTGTCGAAGGCGTGGGTTCCCAGGGCCCCCAGCACACCTCCCCCCGCGCTGCGCTGGCAGTACCAGTTCCAGGGGCGGGTGGGATCGGCACGGCTGCCCATCAGCCAGTCCAGCTTCACCAGCCAGGGCTCCCCCACATAGCCCCGCTCCAGCAGCTCCGCCAGCTGCATGAACAACGGCACGGCACGATATTCGAAATCGACAGCGCCGATCAGGCCCCGCTCAAGGGCCAGGCGTTGCAGGGAAAAGGCCTCCTCGGCCCGCAGACTGACGGGTTTTTCCAGCAGCAGGTGCTTGCCCGCTTCCAGCACCGCGCGGCCCAGCCCATAGCGGGGGCCGGGGGGTGTGGCCACGATCACCGCATCCAGGTCATCCCGTCGCAGCAGGGCGTCGAAGTCGTGTTCGCCCACCAGCCCTTCCGCCGCCGCCGCCTCGGCAGCCCTGCTGCTGTTGCGGTGCCAGAGCACCAGCGGGATGGCGCCGGGACAGGCCCGCAGGGCAGGCAGGATCACCTTGAGTCCGAAACCGAGGCCTGCGATCGCCACACGCAGGGGAGCCCGTTCGCCCATGACATCGATCGGCCTGGCCGGCCAGCAACACTGCTCCAGCGTCGCAGACACCATCCCCGCCAATCCTGTCGCTCCAGGGGGCCAGAGTGCTCCGGCTGCGGGATGCCATGGGCATCGGTTCGCTTCAGGCCACCCCTGCAGTGGCCATGGTGGCAGCTCGCTCGCTCACGAACCGCCGGGCCCAGCCATCCACGGCGAGCACGTCGTCGAGGCCCGGGTTGGCCATCAGATCGGCGCCGTGGGCCGAGCAGGCGGCCTCGATCATGGAGGGGATATCGAGGAAGCGGATGCGCTCGCCCAGAAACAGGGCCACAGCCTGCTCGTTGGCAGCATTGAGGGCTGCCGGCATGGTGCCACCGGCCCGGCCGGCGGCGTAGGCCAGATCCATGCAGGGGTACTTCACCGGGTCCGGGGCGTGGAAGCTGAGCTGCCCCACCTCAGCCAGATCGAGGCGCCGCCAGGGAGTCTCCAGTCGCTCCGGCCAGCTCAGGCAGTAGAGGATCGGCAGCTTCATGTCTGGCCAGCCCAGCTGGGCCAGCAGCGAGGAGTCGGCCAGCTCCACCAGCGAGTGAATGATGCTCTGAGGGTGGACCACGATCTCGATGTGGTCGAAGTCGAGCCCGAAGAGGTAGTGGGCTTCGATCACCTCCAGACCCTTGTTCATCAAGGTGGCGGAGTCCACCGTGATCTTGCGACCCATGCTCCAGTTGGGATGGGTGGTGGCGTCAGCCACCGTCACCCTGGCCAGATCAGCGGCCTCCCAGTCCCGGAAGGCACCCCCTGAAGCCGTCAGCAGAATGCGACGCAGTCCGGGTGTGGGAACCCCGGTGGACAGCCGCGCGCTGGTGGCCTCGGGGGTTCCCTGGAGGCACTGGAAGATGGCGGAGTGTTCGGAATCCGCCGGCAGCAGCCGACTGCCGCTGCGGCGCAGTGCCGGCAGCACCACCGGGCCGGCCGCGATCAGGGTCTCCTTGTTGGCCAGGGCCAGGTCCTTGCCGGCCTCGATGGCCGCCATGGTGGGCAGCAGGCCTGCACAGCCGACGATCCCGGTCACCACCAGATCGGCAGCGGGCCAGGCGGCCACCGCCTCGATGCCTTCCTGACCGGCCAGCAGATGGGGCATGGGACCCACCTGCCCACTGAGTCGATCCCGCAGGCCCGGCAGCAGCGCCCCATCGGCAATGGAGACCAGTTCCGGTTGGTGACGACGGATCTGCCGTTCCAGCAGATCCAGGTTCCCGCCTGCGCTCAGGGCCACCACAGTGAAGCGGTTGGGGAACGCCTCGACGATGTCCAGGGTCTGGGTGCCGATGGAGCCTGTCGAGCCGAGGATGCTGAGGCGTTTCACGTCGTCCCGGTTCCCGAACCGTCATCGTGCCAGTCTCCCACCTCCTCATGTCGGCACGCTTTTCTGCCCGTCGCATCACCTGACCACATGCCCCAACCCGCAGCGGCCCGCGAGCACTGGAGCTCCGGGGTCGGGTTCGTGCTCGCTTCCGCTGGCTGCGCCATCGGACTCGGCAACCTCTGGGGCTTCGTCTATCGCGCCTCCCAGGGGGGAGGTGCCGTCTTTGTGGTGCTCTATCTGCTGGTGGTGGTCCTGATCCTCACGCCTGTGCTGGTGGCGGAATTCGTGATCGGTCGCAGTACGGGGCAGACACCGATCGATGCGCTTCGGACGGTCGGCGGCAGCCGCTGGGGGCTCGTTGGCTGGCTGTTTGTGGTGGCTTCCACGCTGGTTCTCTCGTACTACACGGTGTTGATGGGCTGGACCGGTCTGACCCTGTGCAATGCCCTGCTCAACGGCCTACCGGCCACGCCACAGCTTTCGTCGCAGGTCTTCGCTTCGATGGCCAGCGGCAGCAAGGCCGTCTGGGGCCATGTCACGTCCCTGCTGCTCACCGGCCTGGTGGTGGCTGCCGGGGTTCGCAGAGGCCTTGAGCGGTTGTCTCTGTGGTTCATGCCGCTGCTGTTTGTGCTGCTGATCGGCCTGGTGGTGTGGGCCTCCGGGCTCGATGGAGCAGCCCAGGGCTATCGCACCTTCCTGCTGCACTGGGACGGCAGCAGACTGCTGGACCCCACCACCATTCGCAACGCCTTCAGCCAGGCCTTTTTCTCGATTGGTGCGGGGCTGGGGGCGCTGATGACCTACGCGTCCTACCTGGACCGTCGCAGCAGGCTGCCCAGCGAGGCAGTCGCCGTGGTGAGCCTCGACACGGCCGTGGCCCTGCTGGCCGGTCTGGTGGTCTTCCCGATCGTGAGCAGCTTTGGCCTGACAGATCAGGTGTCTGCCAGCGCCGTCGGCAGCGGCACGCTGTTCATCGCCCTCCCCACCGGCCTGGCCTCCCTCGGCACCACGGGCACCGTGGCGGCGGTGGTCTTCTTCTCGCTGGCCTATGTGGCCGCCATCACATCGGCAGTGTCCATGCTGGAGGTGGCGGTGGCATCGCTGATCGATCGCCTCGGCTGGAGCCGCCCCCGAGCGGTGTGGTCCGCCGTGGCCGTGGTGGCACTGCTGGGGCTGCCCTCGGCCCTCGACTCCGACATCCTCACGGCGATGGACAAGGTGTTTGGTGGCGTGGCGCTGATGCTCGGTGGCCTGCTGATCGCCCTGTTGCTGGGCTGGCTCCAGCCTGATCGCTATCTCGGCGACCTGGACCAGACCCCACCACTGCTGAAGCGGATGCTGCTGCTGGGTCTGCGCTGGACCTCACCGCTGGCCATCGGCGCCGGCCTGCTGCTTTCGCTTGTTGATCTGCTGCCCTCCTGGCTGCCCAACGCCACCTGACGACAGCCCGCATGAGCCACGGGTCCGGCCCAGCCCCATGGCGGCGGCAAGATCGGTGCGGGTGCCGTGGACGATGATCATGGTGGTTGTTGCGTGGTGCCTGCTGCCAGTGTTGGGTCCCCCGCCGCAGGAGCCTGGGCGGGAGCGCACGGATTCCCGTTGCCGATCGCACAGGGGCACGTGGCAGCCTCAGTGCAGTTCAGGCAGCACCGGATCGAGTGCGTGACTGCGGGCCCAGCAGCGCACTGTGTTCACCAGCAGCATCACCACTGTCATCGGCCCCACGCCGCCAGGAACCGGCGTGAGATGGCTGGCCAGCGTCTCCACTTCCCCGGCCCGCACGTCACCGCACAGTCGTCCCCTGTCGCCTTCGCGCTGCGCTGGTTGCCGATGGATGCCCACGTCCACCACAACCGTGCCCGGGGAGATGGCCTCGGCACCGAGCAGCCCGGGACGGCCTGCGGCCACCACCAGCAGCTCCGCTTCGCGGCAGCGAGCCAGCAGATCCACCGTGCATGAATGGGCCACGGTCACCGTGGCGTTGGCCTGCTGCAGCATCAGCGCCATCGGTTGACCCACCAGGATGCTGCGTCCCACCACCAGGGCCCGCTTGCCCTCGAGGGCGATTCCGGCCCGTTGCAGCAGCGCCATCACACCAGCGGGGGTACAGCTGCGGGGACCTTGCTCACCACGCAGCAGGCGACCGAGATTGAGCGGGTGCAGGCCATCCACATCCTTGTCCGGGTCGATGGCCAGCAACAGGGCACGGCCGTCCAGGCCCCGGGGCAATGGCAACTGCAGCAGGATGCCGTCCACTGCCGGGTTCCGGTTGAGCTGCTGAATGGTCTTCAGCAGGGTCTGCTGGTCGGTGTCGGCGGGCTGGTGAGTGGCGAAGCTGCGGATGCCGACACGACCACAGGCTCGCTCCTTGTTGGCGACATAGACCGCACTGGCCGGATCGTGGCCGACGCGGATGACCGCCAGGCCAGGGGGACGCCCCGCCTGCCCAAGCCCTGCCCTCACCCTCGCTTCGAGCTCTCGCTCCAGTTGCGCCGCAAGGGCTTTGCCGTCGAGCCGCAGGGCCATCGCGAGGGGATCACCGATGGACCCAGCATGGTCCCGGAGGGGCCGCTACATTGGCGATTCACCAGCTCTGGTGGGCGCCGTCGTTCTGCAAGCGAAGCACGCGGCGAGGACCCAGTCTGAATGTCTTTCAAGCCGATCCTCAAGGGCCTGTCGCACCAGCTGTGTCTGATCATGCGGCGGTATCTGCGCCTGCAGACCCCCGACACCACGCCTCCGGCCTGGGGCGCCAACAGTTGGTTCGCAATCGTCATCGCTGCCCTGCTGGTGGCCTTGCTGACCTCGCTGCCATTGCTGTCCCAGCCGGCGCTGAGTCCTGGTGCCCTGGCCCTGCGCACCTATGTGGCCCCTGACGATGCCGAGGTGATCGACAGTGCGGCCCAGGAGCAGCGACGCAGCGAACTGGGTCCCAGAACCCTGGTTCAGGTGATCGATCCAGCAGCCAGTGCAAGGTTGCGCGACAACCTGGATCAGCTGCTGAATGAACTGCGCAGAGTGGTGCGCTCCCAGGACGGAGGCGTGCCGCCCGTTGAGCTGAGCGACGTGGAACGGGACGCCCAGCTGCGGCTGATGGACCGGGATCGTGATGCCTGGGAAGTGGCTGTGCGGGCAGCCCTGGACAGGATGATTGCCCAGGGGCTGATCGGTTCCCTGGCGGAACAGGACCTGCAACGCGCCAGCCTTGCCCAGCTCCCCGAAGAGCTGCCGGAGCGGCTGGTGGCTGCCCGCCTCATCAGCCGCGCAGTGCGTGGCCAGACCAACCTGCGCACGGATCCGGACCTCACCAAGAGCCTGTTGGAGGAAATTCTCAACAAGGGCGCCGAGACCATTCAGGTGAAGCAGGGGGAACGGATCGTCGGACGTGGTCAGATCGTCACCTCGCGGCAGTTCGATGTGCTCGACCACTTCGGCCTGACCGGGCGTCGCCCCGCCTTTGGTCCCTGGCTGTTCCGCTTCGGTGAAGGGATTGTCGGCAGTGTGCTGATGGTGCTGATCAGCCGGCGCTGGCGACCGGCCATGGAACCCAGTCACGGCTTGGCACTGATGTTGATGCTGGCTTTGGTCCAGGCAGCGAAGCTCTGGTTCCAGGCATCCTCCAGCCCCCTGGCGATGCTGGTGCCCCCGACCCTGCTGCTGGCCGAGGGGCTGGGCACGGCGACGGGCCTCGGCTGGCTTGCCATGGCCGCCATGCTCTGGCCCATTCCCCTGGACGGGATCGGTGTTTTCCGGCTGATTGTGGCCTGCCTGATCAGCACCGTTGCGGCCCTGCTGGCGGGGCGTCAGCGCAGCCGGGCACAACTCCTGCAGCTGGCCATGGTGCTGACCCTGTCAGCGGTGTTGTTCCAGGCGGTGCTGCTGCAGGGAGCCGGGCTGTTCGGCCTGCCCGTGGAACTGCGCAGCGGCGGGGAATTTCTCGGCGAGGGCCTGCTGCTGGCGGGTCTGCTGCTGCTGGTGCTGAACCTGGCCCCGGCGCTGGAAAACGTCTTCGGCCTGATCACCCGCGCCCGCTTGCTGGAGCTGGCGGATCTGCAGTGCCCCCTGCTGCGCCGTCTCTCGGAGGAAGCTCCCGGCACCTTCGAGCACACCCTGATGATCTGCGGACTCGCTGAGGAAGGGGCCCGCGCCATCGGTGCGGATGTGGACCTGATCCGCACCGGCGCGCTGTATCACGACATCGGCAAGCTCCATGCACCGCAATGGTTCATCGAAAATCAGGCGGGGGGCGCCAATCCCCATGACAGCCTGAATGACCCCTGGAAGAGTGCCGCCGTGCTGCAGGCCCATGTTGACGAGGGCCTTGTCATGGCGCGTCGCTATCGCCTGCCACTGCCGCTGCAGGCCTTCATTCCGGAACATCAGGGCACCCTCAGGATGGGCTACTTCCTGCACAGGGCCGAAGAGATCGACCCTGACGTCTGCGAGGATGCGTTCCGCTACCGGGGACCGACACCCCAGTCAGCGGAGACGGGGATTCTGATGCTGGCCGATGGATGCGAAGCCGCCCTGCGCTCGCTTCCACCGGAAACCGATGAGGGCACTGCCTGCGACACCGTGCGACGGATCTTCGACGCCCGCGTCGTCGATGGACAGCTCAGCCAGTCCGGGCTCGGCAAGGCCGAACTGGCACTGGTGCTGAGGGCCTTCGTGCGGGTGTGGAAACGGATGCGCCATCGCCGCATTGCCTATCCCATACCGCGTCAGCAGGCGATCAACCGATGACCGTGAAGTCCCGATCCCTTCCTTGGTCGTGGATTGCAATGCTGGCCGGGTACGCCTTACCCGTTTTCAGAGGGTCCTGCAGAGATGGCGCCACTGGCAGGCTAGCCCAGGCTGAGCAAAGGTGTCAGGATTGCCCTGGCAAAACCAAGGAAACGACAGTCCAACCCCATGGTTCGTCTGACCCGGTTGCTGGCATCCCCCTGCTGCATGCTGCTCGGCCTGGCTGGCGCACTGCAGGCCGGGCAGGTCAGAGCAAGCGAAGCAGCCTGCCAACGGCAACCCTTCCTGGACGACCAGACCATTGAGGTCTGCAGGCAGGGCCCTCATCAGACAATCACCGTCACCCGTGGTGCTGACAACACCCTGGTGTGGCGCCGGGAATGCTGGAGCTTCGATGGCCAGGAGGACAGCGCCAGCCCGCCGGACTGCTGGGAAAGTGGCGGCGATGGTCAGCGCATTCGCCAGTCGAGCTGAAAAGGCTGCGCAGACATGGCGCAACGGGGCGCAATGAGCAGTCAGCGGAGCAGAACCAGGGCCATGGACCTGACATCTGACAGGACGAAGTGATTTTTCGAGGTGCCCATTATGAATTCTGAGCGCTATGGCACAGCTCTGGCGTGGTTGGCCTTTGCGAGTCGCCCAGCCACTCGTTGAGCTTCGACCAGCGCTGCCGTCCCAGGATATTACGCACGGCTATCGCCACCGCCTTCTTCTGCCCGAGCAGCACGACCAGCCGTTTGCCACGCGTCACGCCGGTGTACAGCAGGTTCCGCTGGAGCATCGCGTAGTGCTGCGTCAGGAGGGGGATAACGACGGCAGGATATTCCGAGCCTTGACTCTTGTGAATCGTCACAGCGTAAGCTGGCACCAGCGTGTCAAGCTCAGCAAATTCATAGCTGACGACACGGCCTTCGAAACACGCGGTCAGCTCTCCTTCATCGGGGTCAACATCATCGACATAGCCGATATCACCATTATAGATCTCCTTTTCATAATCGTTTTCGATCTGCATCACCTTGTCGCCGGGCGTGAAGGTCCAGCCGAAGCGCTCGACCTTGCGGTCGCCAGCCGGATTGAGGGCAGCCTGCAGCGCGATGTTGAGCGAGCGGGCGCCGACGCCGCCACGGTTCATCGGGCACAGCACCTGGATGTCGCGTACCGGATCGAACCCGAAGCGCTTCGGGATGCGCGTCGTGACCAATGTGAGAAGCATCGGCACCGCGGTTTCCGGATCGCCCGCCTGTACGAAGTAGAAGTCGCTGTCGCCCCTGGGCTTCGAAAGATCGGGAATGGCACCGCGGTTGATCCCGTGCGCGCTGGTGACGATCCGGCTTCGCGCCGCCTGGCGGAACACCTCGGTCAGCCGCACCACCGGGACCGCACCTGAAGCGATGATGTCAGCCAGTACCTGGCCCGGGCCGACCGATGGCAACTGGTCGATGTCGCCGACGATCAGCAGCGCGGCAGTGTTGGGGAGGGCCTTCAGCAACGCCTGCATCAACATGACATCCACCATCGAGGCCTCATCGACAACCAACAGGTCGCAGTCGAGCGGGTTGTCGGCATTGCGTTTGAACCCACCGCCCCTGGGATTGATTTCGAGCAGCCGGTGAATTGTTTTCGCCTCCAACCCGGTCGCCTCAGCCATTCGCTTGGCAGCGCGGCCGGTGGGCGCGCAGAGCAGCAAGGTCACGCCCTTGGCGGCGAGGATGCGCAGGATGGCGTTGACAATGGTCGTCTTGCCCACGCCCGGCCCGCCGGTGATGACCATGACCTTGGAAGTCAGGGCCAGGCAAACAGCATCAGTCTGGCTCGCCGCAAGCGACAGGCCCGTCTTTCTCTCGACCCAGGGCAACGCCTTGCCGGTATCGATAGCCGGCCATGGCAGCTGACCGCCCATGATCTTGAGAAGCCGTTCGCCAATCGCCCGTTCGGCGTGGTACAGGCTGTCGAGGATGATGCAGGGCGTTCCAGCCAGCGTATCCGCGACGACCGTTCCCTCGGCCAGCTCGAGGTCCAGCGCGGTCTGAACAAATCCGTTGGGGACGTCCAGCAATTCGACGGCGCGCGGTGACAGTTCCTGAGACGGCAGGCCGCAATGACCGTCATTCATCGCCTCGCTGAGTGCATAGGTGATGCCCGCCCGAACCCGGATCATGGCCGTCTTCTCGATGCCGAGCTTCATGGCGATCGCATCTGCGGTCTTGAACCCGATGCCGCGAATGTCGCGCGCAAGGCGGTACGGGTTCTCGCTCATGACCTGAACGGCATCCAGGCCGTAGGTCTTGTAGATCCGCACTGCCCGTGCCGTGCCGACACCATGGCTATACAGGAAAACCATGATCTCGCGGATGATCTTCTGTTCCGCCCAGGCGTCGGTGATGCGCCTGGCGCGCACCTGGCCGATACCGGTGACCTCGCGCAGGCGTTCCGGTTCCGCCTCGATGATATCGAACACTTTCTCGCCGAACGCCCTGACCATCTTCCCGGCGTAAACCGGGCCGATGCCGCGGATCATGCCGGAGCCGAGGTATTTCTGGATGCCCTCGATCGACGACGGCTC
>SRMO01000059.1:100698-110544 GCA_004768415.1 Aphanocapsa feldmannii 277cV
ACCCGTTATCGGCATTGTGAAACGTCACCCGCTCGACGATGCCGGCCAGAACATCCTGGGGCGTCTCGTCCTGCTGTTGCCGGGCCGCACCGGTCACGGCCTGCCATGGCTGGTGGCGCCTGGCAATCCCTTGATCAGATCACATTGCCACGCCCTCTTCACGGCAGCATCCGGGTGTTCGCGGCTCACGTCGTAGTCCATGAGAGGTTCCATGACGAGGCTCCCGGATTTTCATACCTTGTCGCAGTGAAGCACCGACCTTTTCAGGAATCGTGCCTGAGGCGAGGCTGAGCGCCATTTCAGGCCCCGGTCAGCCGGTCGAAGGTGGTCAGGACAAGACGCCGGGTCCGGAATTGGCCATAGCGTTCGATCTCACTGCGTTCGAGGCGGCGGAAGGTTTCCGATGGATAGCTTTCTCCGTATCTTGCGGGCGCCTGTGTCAAAGCCGGGGAAGACGTCCGTCAAGCCTTGCCCATCATTTGTTTCGAGTGTCTCGCATGTCTCGCAAGCTCGATCAGCTCCTTCCTGCTGGACCCTCACCGGGCCCAGTGGGCATCCAGCCGGCCCGATCAGGCAGGGGTGACCAGGATGCGCTTGCGTTGACGGCCCCTGCGCTTGAGGGACTGGAAACTGACGACACCATCCACCAGGGAGAACAGGGTGTCGTCGTTGCCGCGGCCAACGTTGCCGCCGGGGAGCACCGAGGTGCCGCGCTGGCGCACGAGGATGGAGCCGGCGGTGACGACCTCACCGGCATAGCGCTTGACACCGAGGCGTTTTGCGTTGGAGTCACGGCCATTACGCGTTGAGCCTGTACCTTTCTTGTGGGCCATGGGAGATTCAGTGGAGTGGTGTTGTTCTCGGGCAATCAGGTGATCACCTGACCAGCAATGGTGATGGACTCGACCTGAACCCTGGTGAGGGCCTGCCGGTGGCCATTCTTGCTGCGGGTCTTCTTCTTTCTGCGCATCTTGTAGACGATCAGCTTGGGACCACGCCGGTGGGCCAGAACCTTCAGGTTCACTCTGGCAGCCTCCACGTAGGGCCTGCCCACTTCAGCGCCATTGGCAGACCTGACCAGCAGCACGTTCTCGATGGCAAGGGTGGCGTCCTCATTCAGATCAAGCCGATCGATGTCGTAGTAACGACCGGGTTCCAGCCAGAACTGCTGTCCGGAGACTTCGACGATGGCGTAGGGGCCACTGGCAGAGGCAGCACCGCCAGCGACCTGATTCCCGTGGGTGGTCTCGGCGGAGCTGGTCGAGGTGTCGCTCATGGTGGGCAGGGGGGCGCCCACAGGCTGCAGCGGACAGATCCGATCACCTGAAGGTTCAGGAGAGATCCACCCTGTCGCCGCATTTGGAGCCTGTAAGGCAGCCCAAGCAAAAATACAGGACATCACTCTCAACGGCCAACCCGCCCTGCGTCAATACCTTGGCCACGGCGTTGTGGCAGCCAGGCCCGGCTTTGATCTCCGTGGTCCTCACCATGGCCTGCCCACCGGGCCATGAAGAGCGCAGCGGCAACGCTGCCGAGAAGCGCTCCCGAACAGGCCATGGCAGCCCCACCAGGCTCGAGGCCACTCAGCCTGCCCGGGAGGTTCTGCGCAACCACAGGAACGGACCCTGTCTGCACCGGAACACGCCGGAGCACGCCCTGCCCAACCGACATCCAGGGGAGCACCGGACGTTGCCGGGTGATCCGGAGCGGAGTGATCGGGAGCTGCTGCTGGACGGCCTCGACAGATCCGGCGGCGGCAATGGGAGAGCCAGGGTCTTCGCACAGGTACAGATTTTTTGCAGATTTGCCGATCGGACAAACCGTAGAAATTCACATCGAATTGATCACCTGGCTCTCTCAGCCGCTCAAGTTGAAGGGCCGCAGCACCATCGCCTTCCTGCGGGACTCCCGGCTCGTCCACGTCGACGTGATAGCTCACCTCTGCGAGATGTACCGCCGTTCGGTCCCCCATCAAGAGGTTGGGCTGTATGGCGTCACCGCACCGGAATGGCAGCCATGAGCCCACGCAAGACCTACATCCTCAAGCTTTACGTAGCGGGTAACACCCCCAACTCCATGCGGGCCCTGAGGACGCTGCGGGAAATTCTCGAGGCCGGCTTCAAGGGGATCTACGCCCTCAAGGTGATCGACGTGCTGAAGAACCCCCAGCTGGCGGAGGAAGACAAAATTCTGGCGACGCCTACCTTGGCCAAGATTCTGCCACCGCCGGTGCGTCGGATCATCGGAGACCTCTCCGACCGTGAGAGAGTTCTGGTCGGACTCGACCTTCTCTACGAGGAGCTCTCGGACGAAGCCTTTACAGGTCATGCAGACCTGCCATTCTGAAGCCATGACACTGACCGCCGACCTCAGCGACAACCACGACCTGGCCCAGGTCCAGAAGCTGCCCACAGGCATCGAAGGCTTTGATGACGTTTGCCAGGGCGGGTTGCCGATCGGCCGTTCCACCTTGATCAGCGGCACTTCAGGCACCGGCAAGACAATCTTCTCACTGCATTTCCTCTACAATGGCATCAAGCAGTTTGACGAGCCGGGTATCTTCGTCACCTTTGAGGAATCACCTCTGGACATCCTCCGCAACGCGGCTAGTTTTGGCTGGAATCTGCAGGAATTGGTGGAGCAGGACAAGCTTTTTATCCTTGATGCTTCGCCTGATCCTGAAGGCCAGGACGTTGCCGGAAATTTCGACCTATCTGGCCTGATTGAGCGGATCAACTATGCCATTCGCAAGTACAAGGCCAAGCGAGTTGCGATCGACTCCGTAACCGCAGTCTTTCAGCAATACGACGCTGTTTCAGTGGTGCGGCGTGAGATCTTCAGGTTGATTGCCCGCCTTAAGGAGATCGGTGTCACCACAGTGATGACCACTGAGCGGATCGATGAATATGGGCCTGTCGCACGCTATGGGATCGAGGAATTCGTCTCCGATAACGTGGTGATTGTGCGCAACGTGCTGGAAGCAGAACGGCGCCGCCGCACTGTGGAAATCCTTAAGCTGCGTGGTACTAGCCACATGAAGGGAGAATTTCCCTTCACGATCGGTCGCCATGGGGTGAGCATCTTCCCCCTCGGTGCGATGCGCCTCACCTCACGCTCCTCCAATGTGCGGGTCAGCTCTGGCGTACCCCGCCTCGACAAGATGTGCGGCGGTGGCTTTTTCAAGGATTCGATCATTCTCGCCACCGGCCCCACCGGCACCGGCAAGACCCTGCTGGTCAGCAAGTTCCTCAAGGATGCCTGCCGAACCAAGGATCGGGCCATCCTGTTTGCCTATGAAGAATCCCGTGCCCAGCTGCTCCGCAATGCCACCAGCTGGGGGATGGATTTTGAGCAGATGGAGACCGATGGCGTGCTCAAGATCATCTGTGCCTATCCCGAGTCCACAGGCCTGGAGGATCACCTGCAGATCATCAAGTTGCAAATCGAGGAGTTCAAACCTTCCCGCATCGCCCTTGACTCTCTCTCGGCCCTGGCCAGGGGTGTGACCCAGAACGCCTTTCGTCAGTTCGTGATCGGGGTGACGGGCTACGCCAAGCAGGAGGAGATAACCGGCTTTTTCACCAACACCTCCGAGGAGTTCATGGGTAGCCACTCCATCACCGATTCCCATATCTCCACCATCACCGATACCATCCTGCTGCTCCAATACCTCGAAATCAACGGTGAAATGTCACGCGCCCTCAATGTTTTCAAGATGCGTGGCTCCTGGCATGACAAAGCGATTCGCGAGTTTGTGATCACCAGCAACGGGCCTGAGATCCATGACGGCTTCGTCAACTACGAGCGGATCATCAGTGGCAGCCCCACCAGAGTGACCAAGGATGAGCGCAGGAAACCGGGGCGCATCGCCCGCAGCGTCAGCACCGGCGGCTGAACTGCCGCGCCTGCTTCTCTCAGATACTCAGGGTCTCCCGCTCCCGCCGCTCCGCCACCATCCAGAGCTCATCGGCATCCGCCCCTTCGATCGGCAGGTCGAACCAGAAGGTTGTGCCCACGCCTGGTTCACTGACCAACCTGGGCTCGCTGCCATGTTTTTCGATGATGTTGCGCACGATCGAAAGACCGAGGCCGGTTCCCACCTCCGTGTGGACCGTGTTCTCGCAGCGAAAGAAGCGCTCGAAGATCTTGCTCTGGTCGTTCACGTTCATCCCCACACCGGTGTCCGAAATCTCCACCCGCAGCTTCGGGAGCGGCGAGGTGCTGTTCCCCTCGTCTCCCATCTGGGGCATGGGGCAGGAGTCGGGCCATAGATAGGCTCTCAGGACAATGGCACCGCCAGGGGCGGTGAACTTGAGGCCATTGCCCACCAGGTTGTCGAAGACCTGCAGCAACAGGTCCCAGTTGCCCTGGACCCGCGGCAGGTCGGGGTCCATTTCACAGTGGAGGCTCACGCCCTTGTCATGGGCATTGAGTCTGTAGCTGCGCAGGGTCTGCTCCATGGCAGGCCGCAGCTCCAACGGCTCCGGGGCAAAGGTATGATTCGATTCCAGCCGTGAGAGATCGAGCACGTCGTTGACCAGACGGGTCAGCCGATCGGTCTCGTTGTTGGCAATGCCGAGGAACTCCTTCTGTTGCTCGGCACTCAGCTGATCCCCCATGTCGAAGAGAGTCTCCACATAGCTCTTGATATTGAAAAGCGGTGTCCTCAGCTCATGGGAAACATTGCTGATGAAACGGCTCTTGGCGGCGTTGAGCTCCACTTCCCGGGTGAGGTCCTGGATGGTGATGGTGATGCCCTTGAGATTGCCGCTGGACTGATCCTTGACAGCCACCAGCACGAAGCGCAGGGTCCGGCTGGGAGAAGAGAGGGTGGAGCGCACGTCCAGATCGTTCTCCTTTCCCTCGAACAGCTGCCGCAACGGACTTGCCAGTTCCATGGCGATGTCTTCGGGCAGCAGGGACACCAGGGGTTCCCCCTCGAGCCTGCGGGCTTCCCAGCGGAACAGGCGACGGGCCGTGGGATTGACCAGCACCACCTGGCCCTCGCTGTCCAGCAGGATCGCCCCATCGGCCATGGTGGCGATCAGGGACTGCTGCTTGACCTGCGCCGCCCGCAGTTCCTCGATGTTGGCGGCGTCGTAGTCCTGCAGCTGGCTGGCCATGGCGTTGAAGCCTTGCAGCAACTCCCCCAGTTCACCCCCCACCGGAACGGAAATGCGCGCGTCGAAGGCACCGCTGCCGATCCTGCGCACGCCCCTCAGCAATTCCTTGACTGGGCGGGTGATGGTGAGGGCGTTGAAGACGGCACCGAGGATCACCAGGGCCCAGATGGCGATGAACACGGCCACCGTGACCTCCCGCGTCAGGGCGGCGCTGGCCAGCACCACCTCATTGGGATCGAAGCCGAGGGCCACGAAGCCCAGGGACTTTCCGTTCGCCATCAGCGGAACGAACACATCCGTCACCTGACCGTCAGGGCTGAGGTGCTGACGCACGAGCGGATCCTGCGGATGCCTGTAAAGCTCCTGCGGCAGGGAAATGCGGCGGATCAGCAGCAGTTCGCTGTCACCATCGGCCTTGCTGTAGGGCAGGCCAAGATAGATGACGCCTTCGGGATCGGCGAAGAGGATGTAGCGAAGGCTGCTGCTCTTGCGCCAGAAACGCTCCGCCACCCGCGCCAGCTGGCGATCGTTGCCATTGGCCACCAGCGGCGTGACATTGGCGGCCAGCAACAGTCCCACATCACGGGCATAGCGGGTGTCGCCCATGCGGGCATCCATCTGGATGCCATTGAGAGCGAAGAAGGTGAGCCCCGTCATGATCAGGCTCACCGCCAGGGTGGAGAGAGCCAGCAGCTTGGTCTGGAGGGTGAATTCAGCCCACCAGCGCCTGAATGCCTCCAGCAGCAGGCGAAGGGGTGGTCCCCATGGGGTTGACACAGCCGGCCGGGCAGGCAGTCGCACCACGCTAACGGTCTGGAGACAGGCTCGATATCCTCACCATCCCGGCCCTCGCCTCAGCTGCCGGGACGACATGCTCAATGCTGACAGGGGGTGGCCTGCCCGGTTTGGGGAGCGTCTCTAACGGGAGCGGACCTGATGGCCGATGTCCCGCCGCAGGACCTTGCCCGCAAAACTGATGCGATCCAGGCGGGCATAGGCCAGGGCAAAGGCGGCGTCAAAGCTGTCGGCATGGGCTGCCACCACCAGCACTCTGCCCCCGGTCGTGACCAGCTCGCCGGCGGCTGACCGCCCGGTGCCTGCATGAAACACCTGGGTGTGGGGCAGGTCCCGGTCAGAGCCGGCACCGCTGATCACATCGCCACGGCGCACGCTGCCCGGGTAGCCGGCGGCTGCCGCCACCACGCAGGCGCCGACAGCGGCCCTGATCCGCAGCGGCGCTGCCGTGGCCAGTTCCCCCCGGGCACAGGCCAGCAGCAGACCCGCCAGATCGCCCTCCAGCAAAGGCATCAGCACCTCGCATTCGGGATCCCCGAAGCGCACGTTGAACTCGATCACCCTGGGGCCCTCAGGTGTGAGCATCAGCCCGGCATAGATCACCCCGCGGTAGTCGATTCCCCTTGCCCGCAGTGCTGCAAGGGTCGGCATCAGCACGTCCTGCCGAATGGCGTCGAGTCCTGGTTCATCCAGCAACGGAGCGGGGGCGTAGGCCCCCATGCCGCCTGTGTTGGCTCCTCGGTCGCCTTCCCCGATGCGCTTGTGGTCCTGGGCGGGTGGCAACAGCAGCAGGTCCTTGCCATCGGTCAGTGCGAACACCGACAGCTCGGGGCCCTGCAGCCGCTCTTCCAGCACCAGGGTCTTGCCTGCAGGGCCGAATCGTCCGGAGAAGACCTGCTCGATGGCCGCTTCCGCCTCCGCCATCGTCTCCGGTACGGTCACGCCCTTTCCCGCGGCGAGGCCATCCGCCTTCACCACCAGGGGTCTGGCCTGCGCCGCCAGGACGGCCCTGGCTTGAGCAGCGGATGTGGCCGTCCAGCAGGCGGCGGTGGGCACACCGGCCTCGGCCATCAGCACCTTGGCCCAGGCCTTGCTGGCCTCCAGCCGGGCACCGTCGGCACCGGGACCGAAGACGCTGAACCCTTCGCTGCGCAGGTGGTCCCCAAGGCCGGCCGCCAGGGGGTCCTCCGGCCCGATGACCACCAGGTCTGCAGCGCGGTTGCGGCACAGGGCAGTGACTGCAGCGCCATCGGCAGGATCGAGGGCACAGGTCTCGATGGCTGCAGCTCCATGCTGCGATCCAGTCGTGCCGGCGTTGCCCGGAGCCACCGTCACCCGCTCCACACCCGGGCTGCGTGCCAGGGCCCAGGCCAGGGCATGTTCCCGACCCCCACTGCCGATGACGAGGATGCTTGCAGTCATGGTTCCCGATGGCGGTGACCAGCCAGGAAGGTGTTTCCCCGTAGTCTGAGCTGTGGCTGATCGCTCTCCCGTGCGCTTCGACGTCCTGGTTTGCCGGTCGATCAGCCGTGGCATGTCCACGGCATTGCTGCTGGCGGCGCTGACAGCGGCAAGTGCGGTACGACCCGCCCAGGCCCAGGTGATCCAGCTGCTGAAGGGCGTTGCCGGAACACTGGTCGAATCCATCGACATGGGGAGAACGCCCCCATCCGCGGCCCGGGCCCTGCTGCCGCAGCCTGACCAGGGGGATATCTCCGCCCTGGAGCGGGACCTGGCCAGCGCTGCTGTGCTGGCGGACTTCGACGACCTGCGCAGAGCACTCGCCCGGGGTGATCTGCAGACCGAAGACCTCTGTGCGATCCCTCCGCAGCGCTTCGAGGACTTCCAGCAGGCCAGCTTCGGCTGCTTGCTGGCGCTCGACGACAGCCTGGCGCCCGAGCAGCGGAGCAGGTTCTGGCAGACCTATCTCTGGCCCCAGCCCGAGGCCCTGCTGGCCACCTGCCAGGAAGCAGCGGAGCAGGGCCAGGTTCAATGGCTTCGCACCCTTGCCAGGCGCATCCCGCCCCTGCCAGGCCCGGACCTGCGGGCCGACGCCATTCTCTCCATCGCTGCATCTGCCCTGGCTTGTCAGGCCCCTGAACGGGCCCTGGCCTGGCTCAACGGCTGGAGCCCAGCCACCACACACCCTCGGCGAAGCGATTGGCTGACGCTGCGCTGGCAGGCCTTCGATGCCAGCGGTGACCACCTGGCAGCCATCTCCACCCTCGAGGCCCTGAGCACTGCCCGGGGCATTCCGCTGCGCAGCCTCAGCCTGAAGCCCGTGGGCCTGGACCGGCCGGTACGGGGCGACATCCTGATGGCCCTCCACCGGGACACCGTCGGTCAGGTCGAGACCGGGGCATCCATCCGGCACGGCAGTGATGACGACAGGCTCGCTGCCGAGGGGCCCCTGGCGCTGGCCCGTCGGCTGCCTTCCGGAACGGCCCTGCGGGAAGCATTGCTGGAACAGGCGCTGCAGGCGGCCACTGCCGCCGGTCTCTGGCACACCACCACAACCGTGGTGGAACTGCAGCTGGATGACGCCGCCAGCCGGGGGGCCCCCGAGGCTGTACAGCACAAACTGGCCCAGCTGCGCAGCCTTGCCAGCCAGACGGGTGACCACCTGCTGTTGCGGAAGGTGGATCGCTGGCTGCGGCAGGAGACAGCAGCAGCCAGGTCGGACAGCCTGACGGCAGCACCACCTTGACCGGAGGACCGGACGCCAGCCAGGGATCAGAATGAGCGGCTGGTGGGCTCCCTGGAGCCAACGCCTCCGCCACCGGCAAATTCCATGGCCAGGCCTGCTGACATCGGTGATCTGCTCTATGAAGGCAAGGCGAAGCGGATCCATGCCACCTCCCGCGAAGGCGTGGTGGCCATTGAGTTCAAGGACGCTGCGACGGCCTTCAACGCCCGCAGAAGAGCCGAGCTGCAGGGCAAGGGGCGGCTGAACTGCCTGATCGCGGCCCATCTCTTCGAGGCACTGGAGCAGGCAGGCATCCCGACCCACTACCTCGGGCTGCTCAACGACAACTGGATGGCCGCCAGAGCGGTCGAGATCATTCCGATCGAGGTGGTGATCCGCAACCGTGCCGCCGGTTCCATCTGCAAGCAGCTGCCGATCGCCCCGGCAACGCTGATCGAGCCACCGCTGCTGGATCTCTACTACAAGGATGATGCCCTCGATGATCCACTGCTGAGCGATGCCCGGCTGACCATGCTGGGCATCGTCAGCGAGGTGCAACGCCATGCCATCGAGTGCCTGGCAAGGCGTGTGAACGATCGGCTGCGGCAGACCTTCGCCAGGGCCAGGCTGGACCTGGTGGACTTCAAGATCGAACTTGGCCTGACGCCCCAGGGGCAGCTGGTGGTGGCCGATGAGATCAGCCCCGACAGCTGCCGTCTCTGGAAGCTGGATCCGGACAGCGACGCTAACGACCGCATCCTTGACAAGGATCGCTTCCGCAGGAATCTCGGCAACGTGATCAAGGCATATGGGGAGGTCCTCAAACGGGTCCAAGAACTGGGGCTTCACCCCACCCCATACCGGTAGGTTTCCCCCCAACCTCCCCTTGATTCAATGTCCGCTTGGCCCCAACACAAGCTTGCCGGGCTGATCCACACCCTGGGGGTCATCTCGGTCTGCCTGGTGTCCACCAATCCCAGGGGGTTCACCGCCACTGCACAGGGCAGCTCCGGCGCAGGCAGCCTG
This sequence comes from Aphanocapsa feldmannii 277cV, assembly GCA_004768415.1. Taxonomy (GTDB): domain Bacteria; phylum Cyanobacteriota; class Cyanobacteriia; order PCC-6307; family Cyanobiaceae; genus Aphanocapsa_A; species Aphanocapsa_A feldmannii. Next base: position 110,329 of record SRMO01000059.1, read on the forward strand.
GACACGGGTACTGAGCAGCAACGCCTGGCCAGGGCGAAGGTGGAACAGTCCACCCAGGGCAGCATGGAGGGCTTCGACAGTCCGAGCAGTGCCCTGGAAGGGCTTGATCCGGGCGCCCGGACCGTCCAGCAGCAGGCGCATGTCCTGGTGGCCCAGGTCGTGCCGGAGGAGGCGCCGTCAGGAGCCATCGGACCCCTGGAAGTGGAGCCGGAGGTG
>SRMO01000006.1:0-1044 GCA_004768415.1 Aphanocapsa feldmannii 277cV
TGGGACCATGGCGCGGCAGGCTCGGAAGCGTCGATGGTTGCCGCAGATCCCAGTCGTTATCATCCCAGTGCGATCGAGGCCCACTGGCAGCACATCTGGGAGCGGGAGGGGCTGTATCGAACGCCGCCGCCCCGCCCCGGTGAACGGACGTTCTATGCCCTCTCGATGTTCCCCTATCCATCGGGGAGCCTGCACATGGGCCATGTGCGCAACTACGTCATCACCGATGTGATCGCCAGGATGCAGCGGCTCAAGGGTGCCGCGGTCCTGCATCCCATGGGCTGGGACGCCTTTGGTCTGCCAGCGGAGAACGCCGCCATCGAACGGGGGGTGGACCCCGCCGACTGGACCGAAGCCAACATCCGGAGCATGCGCGATCAGCTCAGGAGCCTGGGGCTGTCGATCGACTGGGACCGTGAGGTCACCACCTGCCACCCCGACTACTACCGCTGGACCCAGTCCCTCTTCCTGCGACTCTTCGCCAGGGGTCTCGCCTATCGGAAAGAAGCGGCGGTGAACTGGGATCCCGTCGACCAGACGGTGCTGGCCAACGAACAAACATGCCATGCTACCTTGCGATCATGATGGGCTTGGCGCTTTTCAATCCCCTGATATCCCGCATCTGCCCAGACACGAGCCTCTTCACCGTGGAGTAGCTTGTCAGAAGGTGTCAGGTCATGCACGTTCGCAGAGGTTGTTTCTATGCTATGATCTAGGCCGCTTTCATCATACACGCCGATGTGGAGCTTCATTCCGAAGTGTCATTGATTTTCCTTCTTGGTCTGCTTCATCTCAGGATCACGCTCTCTTCTGCGGTTCTTCGTCGATGACGGTGCTGCAATAATGCTGGCATCTAGAATCGTCCCTTTCTTCAGCATCAGACCATGACGAGTCAGATGCTCCTTGATCCTCTCAAACAGCACCTTTCCCAGTCCGTGATGTTCCAGCCGACGGCAGAAGTTGAGAATCGTCGTTTCGTCAGGGATCTTGTCCAGTCGGATGCCGCTAAAGCGTCGAACACTCTCAACCTCATAAAGCATGTCT
>SRMO01000006.1:1081-2395 GCA_004768415.1 Aphanocapsa feldmannii 277cV
AGATCACTGAGGTTGTAGAAAAGTTGGACGCAGTGCACTCGTAGCATCGCCTCTAACGGGTAGGGCACTCTCCCCTTACCAGAACTGGGGTAGTACGGCCTGATCTGCTCCACCAGCGCATCCCAGGGTATGAGAGAATCCATCCGATTCAGAAACAGCTCCCTCCGCGTCTTCCGTTTCTTGTTCTCGTACTCGAGATCAGCAAAGCTCTTCTCAATGTTCTTCATGCCAAGGCATTCCTCATCAATTATGGGTTGATTCTAGGGAACCTCTGAACAAGTCCCTTTTCCTCCTGATAAGCCTTTGAAAAACCTTGTGGGGAGAGGGAAGTCAAAGCCTGCTGGTGCCTGATTCCGGCTAAATTCAGAGATTTCCTAGCACTTGAGGGCACCTCGAAAAATCAAGCAAGCTCCGCTGCGGGATGACCTGTTGCCATGAAGGAACCTGCAGTGGCAAGGGATTGCGTGAGCCAGCAGGGCTGTTCAGGTCAAAAGAGGCGATTTTTCGAGGTGCCCAGTGAGTTGTAAGGAAACTCTGGAAAACCGGCGCAAGCCAAGGGGTTATCCAGAGTTTCCCTGGAGCTGCGCCAGGGCAGTAGCCACGGCGGCGGAAAAAGCACCCGGCGCGAAGCAGTGGCGTTCGCCATGGCCAGGCAGCAACCAACGCACATCCAGCGATCGCAGCCGCTCGAGCGAGATGAGCTGCTGGGCCCAGTCCCCCCAGCAGTACTGCTGCGAGGCCCCCAGGTAGCCGTCATCGCCTGGGGCTGCCCCCCGGCGCCACCAGCAGTGATCACCGCTGAACAGCACCTGCCGATCAAAGAGAAAGCAGAGCGAACCGGGAGTGTGGCCAGGGGTGGGAATCACCCGCAAGGTGTCGTCCAGGTTGAAGGCATCCTCTCCATACACCCACTGTTCCACGGTCGCCGTGGCCTGTTCCCGATCAGCGCGGTGCAGCAGTCTGGTGGCACCGAAATGGCGGGCAAAGGCACCATGGTCCGCCACATCATCCCGATGGGTCAGCAGGATCCTCTGCACACCTCCCAGCAGAGCCAGTCGGCGCGCAAGCAGCCCGTTGAAGCGGGGGGAGTCGATCAGCAGGTTGTCGGGCTGACCGTCTGCATTGCGGCGTACCACCAGATAGCTGCTGGCGCCGAAACTGGCTTGCGCGGCCCAGCCGCAGTAGTAGACAGCACCGGCAGGCCGGCGGCAGATCAACGCGGGGAAGCCATCCGGCGGGATGCGTCGCCGCAGTGGGGACGGAGCCTGAATCGCGGCCACCGGACAGGCCTGCAGCGCCAGCAACGCCTGGCGC
>SRMO01000006.1:2596-2754 GCA_004768415.1 Aphanocapsa feldmannii 277cV
CCAGCCGGGGCATCTACTGCGGTTCTAGCGCCAGGGCTTGGGATGGGGAGCACGGTATTCAGCACCAGAACGGGGGCCGCTCAGGCGCTGGGCGTCGGTGTGACGCTGCGAATCACCTCCACCCAGTAGCGGGGGTCCGGGCCAGTCAGCCCGGCCCA
>SRMO01000006.1:2812-5124 GCA_004768415.1 Aphanocapsa feldmannii 277cV
TCGCTGGAGAGTTGCTCGGTGCAGGGATCACCGGGGAATTCAGGTAGGGAGCAGGGGTTTTCCTCGCTGACCCAGTGCCGTGCTGCAGCCTCGGCCCCCTGATCGGCAGGGGGCGATCTGAGGATGCGTCGACGGGGTCGGAACGCCATTGGACAATCAGTGTGTATCACAATGTACTATTTTTCTGGTGAATTTCAGCGTTTCCGCATTTTTCTTGATTGATGCCCGGATTGGTGCGTGGTCTGGCCCATCAGGACGCTGCCTGAGGGACAGCGGCTCAGGAGGATGGGGCCACACAATGGATCCACACAGCCGCTGCCACGGCGATGCCTTCCAACCCAGCCACCACCCTCTGCAAGGAAGGCCTGGCCAACAAGCCCTGGTGGGTCGAGCAGTGGATGGATCTGATCAACACCTATCGCTTCAAGAAGCGACTGGAGCGAGCCTGGACCTACGCCCGGCAAGGAAACGTGCTCTCCATTCGCTTCGAGGGCCGGCGGGTGCACGCCAGGGTTCAGGGCACGGACAAGGAGCCCTACAAGTTGAAGATCTGGCTTGACGTGCTCAGCGACGAGGACTGGGACTTCGTGCTGGAAGCACTCAGCGCCAAGGCGCGCTGGGTGGCACAGCTGCTGGCCGGGATCATGCCCGAGGACATCGAGCGCGCCTTCGCGGCCAGCGGCAGGCGCCTCTTTCCCTGGGAACTGCGGGAGGTGCGCAGCGAGTGCAGCTGCCCCGACAAGGCCAACCCCTGCAAACACATCAGCGCGGTCTACTACCTGCTCGGTGACCGCTTCAGTGAAGACCCCTTCGTGCTGTTCCAGCTGCGCGGGCGCAGCCGTCAACAGCTGCTGCAACAGCTGGCCGAGCGCCGCTTCAGCGGCACGGCAGCGGCCAGCCACAGCCCAGCAGCGGAGCTGCCACCACCGGATGCCGCCAGGACCTGGTCCTACGGCGCATCCCTGGATCCCGAACTGGTGGTGGTCAGCGCGGCAATGGACGGGGAACTGGGCATCGATGAGGCGGGTGCCCTGCCCGTGGCGGAGGACGCCCTGTTTCCCCAGGCCAGTGCCCGGTTCCTGCAGCACCTGCGGGACCACGGCAGGCTGATGGGACAACTGGCCATGGCCCAGGCCATGGGGGCCGGTGGCTGAGTGCAGTCCCGGCGATCCCGCCTGGCTGCAACCCGGCACGCTGGACCTCTGTGCGCTGCTGCTGGCGAGCCATCAGCGAAGCTTCGGCAGGCCGCTGATTCCCGGTCGGGGGCTACGCCTGCTGGCCCAGGAGTTGTTTACCTCCGAGCAGGTGGTGCTGGCCCATGGCTGCGGCAGTGACCCCTGCCTGACCTACGCCAACCGGGCAGCGCTGTGGCTCTGGGGACGACCCTGGGCAGTCATGGTCGGCATGCCTTCTCGCCTCACCGCCGCACCACAGGAGCGTGTGGCACGAGCCCAGGCCCTGGATCGGGCCCGTGCTGACATCGCCCTGCGAGGCTACAGCGGCATCCGCATCGACCGGCAGGGACGCCGCTTCCGGATCCGCAATGCACGGCTCTGGTGCCTGCGCGATGCCGGCGGCCACGATCGCGGCCAGGCGGCCTGTTTCAGCGACTGGTGCTGGATCGATCCCCCTCCGAAGAGCGGAGCCGATCGGTTCCCCTCACTGCGGGGGACAGGGAACCGAACGTGGTGATGGGGGCCGTACGGATCACGACGGTTCTCCCCCTGCCCCCCTGTCACCGCCCACAGAACACTGGTTGCACGGGGCCACGAGACCCCACCTATCTGCAACTTTCCGAAGGAGGCCAGCCATGCTCGCCCTACGCACCTCAGCTTTCGATCTGTTCGAGCATCTCGAGCAGGAGCTCGCCCGCGTCGAACGGGTGCCCGCAGCCGAGATCCGCGAAACCGATGAGGCCTTCCTGCTGACCCTGGAGCTGCCCGGAATTCCCAGGAATGCCATCGAGATCAAGGCCACTGATCGACGCCTGGTGGTCACTGCCGAGCGCAAGGCACCGGCTGAGAAGGACGGCCTGCGCAGTGAATTCCGCTACGGGACCTGGAGCCGCAGCTTCAGCTTCGGCAAGGGGATCAACCCCGAGAAGCTGGAGGCACACCACCGCGACGGCCTGCTGGCCATCACCGCCCCGAAGGCCGAAGCCATCAGGTCTGTGACCATCAAGGTGCAGGGCTGAGAAGCGGCAGCCTTCTGCCGCTGACGGCAGGCCGGTCCAGTGCCCCGGGACACGAGCGAGGAGAAGGAATCACCCCGGCCCCGGCCGGGGTTTTCTCTGCCTGCGCTGCCGCGGGGGT
>SRMO01000006.1:5190-26313 GCA_004768415.1 Aphanocapsa feldmannii 277cV
GCAGCACAGAAGCGATGGGGTGACACCGCCACAGCGGCATGGGGCGGGGCCTGGCCGGAGCAGGCGGTGGGACGCTGGATCCCAGGCCGATCCCAATCCAGGGCTTAGGCTGGCCGCCGTGCCTCCGAGCCTCGGCCGCACAGCATGAAACGTCGCCACGCTCTCGGCGCTGCCGCCCTGGGGATCACCACCAGCGTGCTCACCAGCTGTGCGGGTGGTCAGCGTTCCCGGCCTGCCGTCGAAAGCGACAGCGACCTGCCGCAGATCCGCTGGCGCATGGCCACCAGCTGGCCCGTGTCGCTCGACACCATCTTCGGCGGTGCAGCGATGGTGTGTGAGCGCGTGCGCCTGCTCAGCGGCGGGCGTTTCGACATCCGACCCTACGCCGCGGGAGAACTGGTTCCCGGCCTCGAGGTGCTGGATGCCGTCCAGTCGGGCTCCGTGCAATGTGGCCACACGGCCGCCTACTACTACGTCGGAAAGAATCCCGCCTTCGCCTTTGCCACCTCGGTGCCCTTCGGCCTCGATGCACAGCAGCAGAACGCCTGGCTCTACGAGGGTGGCGGCAACGCGGCCGTCGATCGGCTCTTCGCCGACTTCGGGGCCCGCGCCTTCCCCGCTGGCAACACCGGCACCCAGATGGGGGGCTGGTTCAAGCGACAGATCGACAGTCCGGCGGATCTGCAGGGCCTGAAGATGCGCATCCCCGGCCTCGGCGGCAAGGTGATGGCGGCCCTGGGGGTCAATGTGCAGGTGCTGCCGGGGGGTGAGATCTTCCTGGCGCTGGAGCGCGGCGCGATCGACGCCGCAGAGTGGACCGGCCCCTACGACGACGAGAAGCTCGGGCTCAACCGGGCCGCCGACTTCTACTACCACCCGGGCTGGTGGGAGCCAGGCCCCACCGTGCATGCCCTGGTCAATGAAGAGCAGTGGGCGGCGCTGCCGAAGATCTACCAGGACATGTTCAGCAGTGCCTGCCATCAGGCCAATCTGAGGATGCTCTGCCGCTATGAGGCCCTCAACGGGACCACCCTCACGCGCCTGCTGGCAGGTGGTACGCAGCTGATGACCTACAGCGACGAGATTCTCCAGGCGGCCCGGGATGCCAGCTTCCAGCTGTATGCCGACAGCGCCAGGGGCGACGCGGACTTCCGCCGGCTCTTCGAGCAGTGGCGCGGCTTCCGCGCTGAGCTGATGGCCTGGAACCGCACCGTCTATCCACTGACGCGTTTCCTGCACCAGTCGGAGGTGTCCTGACAGCCGCTGTCGGCCCACGCTCGGCCGAGGCCTGCGGCGACAGGTCCATGGCAGCGTTGATCCGGCCCGGCGGCAGGGGGGCGTTCCACAGCTGATGCCGCCAGCCCACTGACCCTCCGGCAGGGATACAGCCATGGCGCCACGCCCAGCCCAGCCCCCTCCGGTCCAGCGGCTGCTGCGACGCTGGCTGCGTCCCCAGTGGCCCAGGCTGTGGGCCGTGAGCAGACGCATCGATCGCTTCAACAGCGCCATCGGACGGGCCGCCAGCTGGTTGGTGCTGGTCATGCTCGCCGTCGGCAGCTGGAATGTGGTGGGGCGCCATCTGGGGGTGTTGATCGGGCACAACCTGAGCTCCAACGCCCTGATCGAAAGCCAGCTCTACCTCTTCGATCTGATCTTTCTGCTGGGCGCCGCCTGGACGCTGCAGCGCAATGGTCACGTCAGGGTCGACGTGCTGCAGGCCCGCTGGACACCACGGCAACGGGCCCTGGCGGATCTGCTCGGCACTGTTTTCTTTCTGATTCCCTTCTGCCTGCTGATGATCGGCGTGTCCTGGGGCACCGTGGCATCCTCCTGGCACATCCTCGAGCAGTCGCCCGATCCAGGCGGACTGCCCCGCTACCCCATCAAGACAATGATCCCGCTGAGCTTCGCCCTGCTGGCACTGCAGGGCATCAGCGAAGCGATCAAGAGGCTCGATCGGCTGCTGGCCCCGGGACCATCCGACGCCATGGCAACACCTGACGGACGCTGATGGATCCCACCCTCTGGCTGGGGCCTGGCATGTTCCTGGGGGCCCTGGCGTTTCTGCTGCTGGGCTATCCCGTGGCCTTTGCCCTCGGCGGTGTGGCGGTGGTGTTCGCGCTGCTGGCGATCGGCAGCGGCGTCTTTGATCCCCTCTTCCTGACGGCCCTGCCCCAGCGGGTGTTCGGGATCATGAACAACTTCACATTGCTGGCGATCCCGGCCTTCGTGTTCATGGGCTCGATGCTCGAACGCTCGGGCATCGCCGAACGTCTGCTGGAGACCATGTCCCAGCTGCTGGGGCGGATCCGTGGTGGCCTCGCCCTGGCTGTTGTCGTGGTGGGTGCCCTGCTGGCGGCCACCACCGGTGTCGTCGCCGCCACCGTCGTGACCATGGGACTGATCTCCCTGCCGACGATGCTTCGCCACGGCTACGACAAATCGCTGGCAGCGGGGGTGATCACGGCCTCAGGCACGCTGGGGCAGATCATTCCGCCCAGCATCGTGCTGGTGGTGCTGGCCGACCAGCTGGGCATCTCAGTGGGGGATCTCTTCATCGGCTCGGTGATCCCAGGCCTGCTGATGGCTGCCAGCTTCGCCCTCTACGTGCTGGTGGTGGCCTGGCTCCGGCCCAAGCTGGCGCCGCCCCTGCCCCCCGCCCCCGCAGGGCAGGTGAGGGAAGCCATGGCACGCCGGCTGGTGCTGCTGGTGCTGCCCCCCCTCGGCCTGATCCTGCTGGTGCTGGGCAGCATCTTCTTCGGCATCGCCACCCCCACCGAAGCCGGTGCCCTCGGTGCCGTGGGCGCGATCGTGCTGGCCGCGATGAACGGTCGGCTCAGCCGGCGCACCCTGCGGGAGGTGAGCGAGAGCACCCTCACCACCACGGCGATGGTGATGTTCATCCTGCTGGGCTCCACCGCCTTCAGCCTGGTGTTCCGGGGACTGGAAGGAGACCGGCTGATCGCTGGTCTGCTCACAGGCCTGCCGGGCGGCGCGACGGGCTTCCTGCTGCTGAGCATGACCACCATCTTTCTGCTCGGCTTCTTCATCGACTTCTTCGAGATTGCCTTCATCGTCGTGCCGCTGTTCGCTCCCGTGGCCAGGGATCTGTTCGGACCCGAAGCCCTGGTCTGGTATGGCGTGATCGTGGGCGCGAATCTGCAGTCATCGTTTCTGACGCCTCCCTTCGGTTTCGCCCTCTTCTATCTGCGTGGTGTGGCCAGCGCCGAGGTGGCCACCGGCCAGATCTATCGCGGTGTGATCCCCTTCATCCTCCTGCAGCTGACAGTGCTGGCCCTGATCGTGATCTTCCCCCAGCTGGTCACCGGCCTGCCTGCCCTGACCCGCTGAGCGAGCCCCCTGGAAGGCGGCTCTCCACACCCTGGCGGCCTGTCCGGGCTTCCTAGAGTCGTGCCCTGACGGGACCTGGAGATGGTTGCTGCCGCACCTGCCGCGCGTCTGACCCTCCAGCGGGAGGCCATTGCCCCTGATACCACGGCCATCCGCTGCCTGGACTGGGATCGCAGCCGCTTCGACATCGAGTTCGCCCTGCGCAACGGCACCACCTACAACAGCTTTCTGATTCGGGGCGAGCGCGTCGCCCTGGTGGACACCAGCCACGTCAAGTTCCGCGACACCTGGTTCCCCCTGCTGGCAGCCGAGATCGACCCGGCCAGCATCGATCAGCTGATCGTCTCCCACACCGAGCCCGACCACAGCGGCCTGATCGGCGAGCTGCTGGAGCGCAATCCCGAGATCGAGATCGTCGCCTCCAAGGTGGCGATCCAGTTCCTCGCAGACCTGCTGCATCGGCCCTTCCGCAGCCGTGCCGTGAAGAGCGGCGACAGCCTGGAGCTGGGCACCAACCCCGTCAGCGGCGTGAATCACCGCATCGACTTCCTCTCGGCGCCCAACCTGCACTGGCCCGACACGATCTTCAGCTTCGACCACGGCTCTGCGGTGCTGTTCACCTGCGATGCCTTCGGATTGCATTACTGCAGTGATGACAGCTTCGACACGGACCCCGCCGCCATCGCACCGGATTTCCGCTTCTACTACGACTGCCTGATGGGCCCCAATGCCCGCTCGGTGCTACAGGCCCTCAAGCGCATGGACGCGCTGCCGAAGCCGAAACTGATCGCCACCGGCCATGGCCCGTTGCTGCGGGACCACCTCAGCCTCTGGATCAACGACTACCGCGACTGGAGCAGCCAGCGCACAAAGGGTGAAAAGTACGTGGCGGTCTGCTACTTCAGCCAATACGGTTTCTGCGACCGCATCAGCCAGGCCATTGCCCATGGCATCGGCAAGGCTGGTGCCCAGGTGCAACTCGTGGATCTGCGGGCCACCGACCAGCAGGAACTCACGGCACTGATCGGCCAGGCCAGTGCCGTGGTGATTCCGACCGCGCCGGCCAGACCGGATCCTGAGCTGCAGCAGACCCTCGGCACCATGCTGGCCTCGCTGCACGGCAAGCAGCTGCTGGGGGCCTATGACGCCTATGGCGGCAATGACGAGCCCATCGACACGACCGCAGGCCGCCTGCGGGAACTGGGGCATCCGCAAGGCTTCGCGCCGCTGCGGATCCGGCAGGTCCCTGGCGCTGCCGACTATCAGCGTTGCGAGGAAGCCGGCACCGATCTGGGTCAGCTGTTGATGCGTGAGCAGGCCATCAAGGCGATGAAGTCCCTCGACAGCGACTCGGACAAGGCCCTCGGGCGTCTCAGCGGCGGGCTCCACATCGTGACCGCCCGCCAGGCCGAACGCTCCGGCGCCATGGTGGCCAGCTGGGTCTCCCAGGCCAGCTTCGAACCACCAGGGCTGACCATCGCCGTCGCCCGGGACCGTGCCATGGAGAGCCTGCTGCAGGTGGGGGATCGGTTTGTGCTCAACGTGCTGAGACAGGACGACCACCAGGGCCTGATGCGCCATTTCCTCAAGCGTTTCCCACCCGGAGCCGATCGCTTTGCCGACGTGAGCGTGCTGGCCGATGCCGCCTCCGGCGGACCCGTGCTCAGTGATGCCCTGGCCTTCCTGGGCTGCCGTGTGGAACAGCGCATGGAATGCGGCGACCACTGGGTGGTCTATGGGGTGGTGGAGAGCGGCAACGTCTCCGACAGCGAAGCCATGCCAGCCGTGCACCACCGCAAGGTGGGGAACCACTACTGATGCCCACACCGACCTCCCGACGCCGGGTCATCAGCCTCCCCCTCGATGGCGAGGGATTCTGCCTGCGTGGCCTCAGTCCCGGTCGCCTGCGGTTCGAGGTGGAGTACGGACTGGAACGGGGCACCAGCGCCAACGCCTTCTTCTTCCCGGGACCTTCACCACTGCTGGTGCACCCCCCCGGCGCGTCGTTTGCGGAACCCTTCCTGGCGGCGCTGGCACAGCACTGCGACAGCAGCACGCCGCTGAGGGTGGTGGTGAGCCATGTCAACCCCAACCGGGTGGCCCTGCTGCGCCGGCTGGCCGCCTCCCATCCGCAACTCAGCCTGGTGGCCACCAATGCCGGCAGGAGGCTGCTCCAGGAACTCTGGGAGACCGGGACATCGGGGCAGGCCGAACAAGCCGCGCCACACTCTCCCCTACCGGCAATCGATGTGGTTCGCAGCGAGCGCCGGCTGCCGTTAGGCAGCGGCAGCTGTCGGCTGCTGCCGCTGCCCACCCCCCGCTGGCCAGACGGTCTGGTCTGCTTCGACGAGGCCACCGGCCTGCTGATGAGCGGTAAGTTCTTCGCGGCCCACGTCTGCAGTGAAGCCCTGGGGGAGAGCACCCGCCAGCAGCTGGACGAGGACCGCCGCTACTACTACGACTGCCTGATGGCGCCCATGGCCAGCCAGGTGGAGACGGCAGTGGATCGCCTGGAGGAACTGCCGATCCGGGCCATCGCCCCTGGCCACGGCCCGGCGATCCTGGAGAGCTGGCGCAGCCTGATCAGCGACTACCGCCGCTGGGGTGAAGGCCCGGCCCGCTCCAGCCTGACCGTTGCCTTGCTGTTTGCCAGTGCCTACGGCAACACGGCAGCCATTGCCAATGGCCTGGCCCAGGGTGTGGCCAAGGCCGGCGTGCGGATCAACAGCGTCAACTGCGAGTTCTGCAGCGCCGAAGAGCTGCTGACAGCGATTCAGCGGAGTGACGCGCTGCTGATCGGCTCCCCCACCCTGGGGGGCCATGCCCCGACACAGATCGTGAGCGCCCTGGGCACGTTGCTGGCGGAGGGGGATCGCAACAAGCCCGTGGGCGTGTTCGGCAGTTTCGGTTGGAGCGGAGAAGCGATCGACCTGCTGGCCGGAAAGTTGCGCGATGGTGGCTTCCGGTTCGCCTTCGAGCCGATCCGGGTGCGGTTCAGCCCCGATGCAGCCACCATCAAGACCTGCGAGGAGATCGGCACCGACCTGGCCCAGGATCTGAAGCAGCAGCAGCGCAAAGAGAAACGTGCCGCCGGTGGCCTCAGTGGGAGCCGCAGCAATCCCGCGGTCCTGGCCCTGGGCCGGGTGACCGGTTCCATCTGCATCCTCACCAGCCGCAAGGGCAGCGGTGAGGCGGCTCTCAGCGGCGCCATGGTGGCCAGCTGGGTGTCCCAGGCCAGCTTCAATCCACCTGGACTCAGCGTGGCGGTTGCCAGGGACAGGGCCGTCGAGCAGCTGCTGCACGTAGGCGACCGCTTCGCTCTCAACATCCTCGCCAGTGGCCGCGAGGCCGGCCCGATGAAACACTTCCTCCAACCGTTCCCCCCCGGAGCCGATCGCTTCGCGGGCATGGCCTGCTCCGCCAGTCCGGCCGGTCAGCCATTGATCAACGATGCCCTCGCCTGGCTGGAGGTACAGGTCGAGCAGCGTATGGAGTGCGGTGACCACTGGATCATCTACGGCACGGTGCAGCAGGGTGGACTACTGGATGAGCAGGGCCTCACCGCCGTGCGCCAGCGACACAGCGGCGCCAGCTATTAGGGCCAGACCAGAGGGAACCTCCGGATCACGTCCCATCGCCAGGCTGGCGTTGCAATGGGAGCTGATTCCGAGAGTTCTTCAGGGCCCACCGGGGACATTCCCCGAAAAGATTCTGCAGGCCATGGGCGAGTGTGCCGGCTGCAGGCTACGACGGAGACAGTTGAAAGGATGGATCGTGGACGCCCTTGATTCCCTGCCTGCTGCCCAGGCCTTTGCCGGAGCCTTCGCCGCCATGGTGCTCACCATTGCCTGGGGCCTGGCTCTGGGGGCCTTGCTGAACATCCGCCGCCAACAGCACAACGCACCCGTGTCGCTGCAAACGGGCAGCGGAAAGGCCCGCGTCGCCTGAACGGCCCTTGGCCCGCTGACTGTCCGAGCCTGGCCGGAGGATGGGCCGGGGCTGACCGGTTGGCGGGACCTGCTGGGACTGTGACCGATCAGGACGAGACCGCTTGCAGCCGTTGCAGCCGCCTCAGGCGGCGTGGGGAGGTGGCGTGGGGAAAGAGCCACCGGAGGCGATGGGAACCACCAGGGTTGCCCAGTTGGCCTGACGGGCAGGACGGACACGCCGGGCGCGGCGTACACCGAAGGGAACGCGCACCACATTGGTGCCTTCCACCTTGACGGTTTCGCCGCGGGCATGACGTTCGTTCAGCGTCATGGTGGGAGCGTCAGTGGAATCCATCAATCATCCCCGGTGTGATGGGCGACTCCCGCAAGGAGGCCCTCGCGCGTGATTGGACCAGGCTTTGGCCGGAAATCAAGCCATTCAGGCCATAAGGATCATGAAGAAGGCCAACCCGGCCTTGCCGTAGCCGACAACGGCAGTCCCAGCCTGCAACGTTCATCAGGCAACACTGACGTAAGGGCTCGGGCTGGCCACAGTCGTCATGGTGACATCCTCCATGGGGGGGCAGCTGCAGATCAGGTTGCGATCGCCGAAGGCATTGTCGATCCTTGCCACTGTCGGCCAGACCTTGGCAGCGGGGTCCTGCCCCGCAGGGAAAGCAGCCTGCTGGCGAGTGTAGGGACGATCCCAGCTGTTCGCCGTCACGGCAGCGAGGGTGTGAGGGGCCCGGCGCAACGGGTTGTTGCGGGGATCGCTCGTGCCATCAGCGATGGCCTGCACCTCTGCGCGGATCGCAAGCATGGCATCGCAGAAGCGGTCGAGCTCCCGCAGGGATTCACTCTCGGTGGGCTCGACCATCACAGTGCCTGCCACCGGCCAGCTCACCGTGGGGGCATGGAAGCCGTAGTCCATCAGGCGCTTGGCGAGATCATCCACCTCCACCCCGGCAGATGATCTGAACTGCCGCAGGTCAAGGATGCACTCGTGGGCCACCAGCCCCGAGGTCCCGCGATAGAGCACGTCGTAGGCACCCTGCAGGCGACGGGCGATGTAGTTGGCCGAAAGCAGGGCCACGGCGCTGGCCTGTCGCAGGCCAGCGAGGCCCATCAGGCGGATATACATCCAGCTGATCGGGAGGATGCTGGCACTGCCATAGGGTGCAGCGGAGACAGCGCTGATGGCGTGAGCACCGCCGCAGGGCATCAGCGGGTGACCTGGGAGGAAAGGGGCCAGATGGGCCGCCACCGCAATCGGGCCCACCCCGGGACCACCGCCGCCATGGGGAATGCAGAAGGTCTTGTGGAGGTTGAGGTGGCAGACATCCGCTCCGTAGTCGCCGGGGCGGCAGAGCTCGACCTGGGCATTGAGGTTGGCACCGTCGAGATAGACCTGGCCACCGTGGTCGTGAACGATCGCGCAGATCCGTCGGATTCCCGGCTCGAACACCCCGTGGGTGGAGGGGTAGGTGACCATCAGCGCAGCCAGCCGGTCGGCATGGAGCGCAGCCTTGGCAGCCAGGTCATCGAGATCGACGTTGCCATCGCCATCGCAGCAGACGGGCATCACCTGCAGACCGGCCATCACGGCGCTGGCAGGGTTGGTGCCATGGGCGGAGGTGGGGATCAGGCAGATGTTGCGCTGCCCCTCACCGCGACTGGCGTGGTAGGCGCGGATCACCAGCAGCCCCGCGTATTCCCCCTGGGAGCCGGCATTGGGCTGCAGCGTCACAGCGGCAAAGCCGGTGAGCTCGGCGAGCCAGTCCTGCAGCTGTGAGAGCAGGGCTGCATAGCCCTGCAGCTGGGATGGAGGGACGAAGGGATGGAGCTGGGACACCAATGGCCAGCTGACGGGCATCAGCTCGGCGGCTCCATTGAGCTTCATGGTGCAGCTGCCCAGCGGAATCATGCCGTGCACCAGGGAGAGATCCCTGGAGGCCAGGCGCTGGATGTAGCGGAGCATCTCCGTCTCGCTGCGGTAGCGGCGGAAGGCTTCCTGTCGCAACCAGGGACCCTCGCGCTCGGGCAGACTCTGCAGCCTGCCATCGGCCTGAGCCAGCAGCTCATCTGCTGCAGGTACCGCCTTGCCATCGGCCAGCAGGGTCAGCAGTGCCTCGAGTTCAGCAGCTCCCGTGAGCTCATCGAGACTGACGCCGACACTGCCATCGGCGGCAGGGAAGAAATTGAACCCCGCCCGTTCGGCACGCTGCAGCAACGCCTCGGGGTGGTCGAGCCGAAGCCGCAGGCTGTCGAAACCCGCGCCGCTCACCTCGATGTCGCCAAGCCCGGCCAGTCCCGCCGCCAGAGCCTGGGTATGGCGGCGCACATGGCGGGCGATGGCCGTGAGACCCTCGCTGCCGTGATAAGCGGCGTAGAAGCTGGCCATCACCGCCAGCAACACCTGGGCCGTGCAGATATTGCTGGTGGCGCGATCACGGCGAATGTGCTGCTCGCGGGTCTGTAGCGCCAGGCGCAGGGCGGGGTTGGCTTCGGCATCAACCGACAGACCGACGATGCGACCGGGCACCTGGCGCTTGAACGCCGCCTGGGTGGCGAAGAAGGCGGCGTGGGGGCCACCGAAGCCCATGGGAACACCGAAGCGCTGGGCTGAGCCCACGGCGATGTCGGCCCCCAGCGTGCCCACCGGAGCCATCAGCACCTGGGCCAGCGGGTCGATGGCCATGGCGACCACCACCCCGGCGGCCCTGGCGGCAGCGCAGAGGGAGCGTGGATCGGTGAGGCGGCCCTTGGCATCAGGCAGCTGGAGGAGCATGCCGAACACGTTCTCGTCAAGGACGAACGCCTCGGGCGATGCCACCACCAGGTCGATTCCGAGGGGTTCCGCCCGTGTCCGAAGCACGGCCAGGGTCTGGGGGAACACATCGGCATCGACGAGGTATCGCTTTGCCGCAAGGTTCCTGGACACATTGCAGCTGAGGCTCATGGCCTCGGCGGCAGCGGTGGCCTCATCCAGCAATGAGGCATTGGCGATCGGCAGACCGGTCAACTCGCTGACCAGGGTCTGGAAATTGAGCAGCGCCTCCAGCCGTCCCTGGGCGATCTCCGCCTGGTAGGGGGTATAGGCGGTGTACCAGGCAGGGTTTTCAAACACATGACGCTGCAGCACCGGGGGCACTGCCGTGCCGTAGTAGCCCTGGCCGATCAGGCTGCGCAGCAGCTGGTTGCGCCCCATCAGCCGAGCAAGTTCGGCCAGGGCTTCGTGCTCGCTGACCGGAGGGGGGATGGTGCCGGTGTCAGGCGGTCGCCGCAGGCGGATGTCAGAGGGAACACAGCCCTCGATCAGCTGCTCGAGGCTGTCAAGGCCGAGGACCGCCAGCATGCGTTGCTGGTCAGCGGCACTGGGGCCGATGTGGCGCTGCAGAAAGGGAATCGACGCGCAGCTGCCATTGCCCAAGGGTGACCACCGATCTGGCGGTGAGTCTAAAGAAAGATCAAACAGGCCCCATGGAAGCCATTGCGGCAACGCTGTGGCCACGAGGGGCGGGGTCCGGGCCCTGGGGAGGCTCCGGGAAAAGCGGCGCAAGCTGCAGGTTGGCCCTTGCAGGGCGATCGATCCCTGCAAGTGAAGCGGGAGAAGCGGAGCATCGAGAGGCTCTCCGGAGTGTCCTCAGCCCAGCCTGGCGGCATAGGCGACAGCATCCATCAGGCTGTCCAGCTGGGAGGGGTCATCCACCCTGACCTTGAGCAGCCAGCCCTCGCCATAGGGATCCGTCTGGAGCTGCTCGGGGCTGGCCAGAACGGCTTCGTTGCGCTTCACCACCACACCGTTCACAGGGGACAGCATGTCTTCAACGGCCTTCACCGACTCCACGCTGCCGAAGCTGCTGCCCAGGGTGAGGGTGTCACCCACCTCGGGGAGCTCGACGAAGACGATGTCGCCCAGCTGATCGATGGCGTAGGCACTGATGCCGATGCGGACCAGGTCATCCTCCACTCCTGCATATTCGTGGCTGTCGGCGTAGCGGAGATCATCGGGGAAGCTGAGGTCCATGGGCGCGCAATCGAGCCGGGCAGTGCCGCAGATTGTGGCTCAGGGGAGGGTCGTCGGGGGGTGTTCTGTCAAGGCTCGCAGGGCCGCCCGCAGGGCGAGCAGCACATGGGCCCGGTGGCTGCCGCCCTGGCAGAAGAGCACGTAGGGCTCCCGCAGGGGGGCATCGGCTGAGAACTCGCTGGTGCTGCCGTCGATGAAGGTACCGCCGGCCATCACCAGGGCACTCCCGTAGCCCGCCATGGGCGCCGGGGTGGGCTCCAGATAGGACCCCACGGGGGACGCGGCCTGGAAGGCGCGACAGACCCTGGCAAGGAGTTGTGGGTCCCCCAGGCGCACCGCCTGGATCACGTCGTTGCGCACGTCTCCGGGCTGAGGGCTCACCGCATAGCCCAGCTGCTGGAAGACATGGGCCACCAGGTCATTGCCGATCAGTGCCTCCGAGACCATCTGGGGTGCGAGGAACAGGCCCTGGAACAGCAGCCGGTTGAGATCGAAGCTGGTGCCGCCCCGGGAACCGATGCCGGGGGCAGTGAGCCTGCAGCAGGCCTGCTCGACCAGCTCTGCACGACCGGCCAGATAACCGCCGCAGGGCACGATCGTGCCGCCGGGATTCTTGATCAGGGACCCCGCCATCAGATCGGCGCCGCAGGCGGTGGGCTCCACTGCGGCGACGAACTCCCCATAGCAGTTGTCCACGAAGCAGATGCTGTCCGGGCTGCGGTGGTGGGCCAGCTCGCAGATGCGGCCGATGGTGTCCGGATCGAGGCTGGGGCGCCAGCTGTAACCACGGCTGCGCTGGATCAGCAGCAGGCGAGGTTTGCAGGCCAGGGCATCGGCGAGAGCCACCTCGTCAACACAGCCATCGGGGCGGAGGGGCAGCTCGTCGTAGCCGATGCCGAACTCCGCCAGGGAACCGCGACCCTCCCCCCTCAGGCCGATCACCCATTCGAGCGTGTCGTAGGGACGTCCCGCCACGGCCAGCAGGAGATCCCCAGGTCGCAACAGCCCGAACAGGGCTGCGGCGATGGCGTGGGTGCCACTGACGAACTGGAGGCGCACGGCCGCCGCTTCCGCCCCCATCACCCGGGCATAGACGCGGTCGAGGCTGTCACGGCCGGAATCTGCGTGGCCGTAGCCGCTGACCGATGCGAAATGGTGGGGGCCCAGCCGCTCCGCCCGGAAGGCGGCCAGCACCCGCTGGAGGTGGCCTTCCACCGCTGCCGTTCTGGCTGCGGCCATGGCTGCCGTCGCGGCCTGGGCCTGGGCAAGTAGAACGTCCACATTGATGAACGGAACGGTCCCGGAAGCCATGGGGCACAACTCCTGATCAGCACAAACCGTTAGTTTCTTGTCGGAGGGATCATGCCGATCCGCTCTGCCCCGTCGAAAAGCCTCCTGAGGAGCAGTTGTTTGGTCGCTTCCATGTCCGAGTCACCAGTTGCGGAAAGCCAGCAGGCGCGGGCTTCCGTCAAGAAGTTGATCGGCGCCCCCCGGGCTCCGCTCACTGCCGGGACCCATCCCTGGTCCGCCGGCACGGTGGGCTTCATGCTGGCCATGCACGTGGGAGCCGTTGCTGCTCTGCTCCCCTTCAACTGGAGCTGGCCGGCCGTCGCGGTGCTGGCAGTCCTCTACTGGGCCACCGTGATCGGGGTCACCCTGGGCTACCACCGCATGGTGGCCCACCGCAGTTTCAAGGGGCCCAGGTGGCTGGAGCGCCTGATGATGGTGATGGGCACCCTGAGCGTGCAGAGCGGCCCGATCGAATGGGTGGGCCTGCATCGCCACCATCACCGCTTCTCGGATCAACCCAACGACCACCATGATGCGGCACGGGGCCTGTGGTGGTCCCACAGCGAGTGGATGCTCCACAAGATCCCGGCGGTGGCCGAGGTGGAGCGTTACGCCGGCGATCTGCTGGCAGATCCCTTCTACTGCTGGCTGGAGCGCTGGTTCCTGCTGCTGCAGGTGCCCCTCGCCTTCGCGCTCTACTGGCTGGGTGAGGCCCTGGCCGTGCCAGGTGGTGGCTGGGCCCTGGTGCTCTGGGGTGTGCCCCTGCGCATGGTGATCGTTTATCACGTGACCTGGCTGGTGAACAGCGCCACCCATGCCTTCGGCTATCGCAACTTCGATTGCCCTGATCTCTCCACCAATTGCTGGTGGGTGGCGATCCTGGCCTTCGGTGAGGGCTGGCACAACAACCACCACGCCTTCCCTCAGAGCGCCCGCCATGGTCTGCGCTGGTTCGAATTCGACATCACGTGGCAGCACATCCGTTTCCTGCGCAGGATCGGGCTGATCCATCATCTGCGCATCGCCCGCTTTCCGGCCCGCTGAAGCATCGGGTCTGCCTTACTGCCGGCCAATCAGGGCAGCTGGCCGCAGGGCAGCACTGCGGGTACCGCCACCTTGGTCAAGCGTCCTTGCCGTCCCTGATGCGGATCGTTTTTGTCAGGGTCAACAGCCTGCCGTTGCCGTTGCCGCTGCCTCTCATCGGCTCGAAGCCCAGCACCCGATAGAAACAGCGAGCATCGACGGCCTGGCGCCGCACCCGCAGGCAGAGGCCATTGATCCCCAGCGCGGCGCAGCGGTGCTCCATCAGCACCATCAGGGTGCGGCCATGGCCACGGCGGCGCTGTTCGCGGCGCACCACCAGATTGCTCAGCCAGGCCTCGCTCCGCCGTCTGTCCCAGCACAGCTGAGCGGCAGCCAGGGGAGCCCGGCCCGGCGCTGCTTCCAGCAACCAGAGCTCCCGGGCCGGCAGGGCAACAGCGCCGCGCAGTTCAGCGGCCATGAGCATGCGCAGCAGTCGCAGTGGCCAGCGGCGCCATCCTCGCGGCGCTGCCAGAGCCTCGCTCAGCAGCTCCAGAAGGGGTTCGATGTCCGCAACGGTGGCAAGGCGTGGGGAACCCGGGCGGTAAGGTTTGCGTTTGCGCGCTTCCATCAACCCATGGCCAGGAAGGTTCAGGTCGTGCTCAGGGAGGACGTCCTGAGCCTCGGTCGCAATGGCGACCTGGTGGAAGTCGCTCCCGGCTACGCCCGCAACTTCCTGCTACCCCAGGGCAAGGCCATCTGCGTGACGGCCGCTGTCCTGAAGCAGGTGAAGCACCGACTCGCCAAGGAGGCCTCGCGCCAGGCCGCCCTGCTGCAGGAGGCTCTCGACTTCCGCACCGCTCTTTCCACGATCGGCCGTTTCACCATCAGGAAGCAAACCGGTGCCGATGATGTGCTGTTTGGCTCCGTGACCAATGCCGATGTGGCCGAGGCCATCCAGACAGCCACCAGGAAGGAGGTGGATCGCCGCACCATCGACGTGCCCGAGATTCACCGTGCCGGCAGCTACACCGCCACGATCAAGCTGCATCACGAGGTGACCGCCGACGTCAGGCTTGAAGTGGTGGGCTCCTGAGCCGGACCTCCCGGCAGCGGAGCGGCATCCGTGCAGGCCAGACTGTGGCGCCACGCTGCGGGCTCAACCAATGGTGATCGCTCCCCTGGAGGCATCCGCCGGACTGGGCAGGAACAGCGAACAGGGGGGCGATCATCGTCGCAGTGACGACAATCCCTTCGAGGCGCTGCCCAGCCAGGTGCCGCCGCAGAATCTGGAGGCGGAGGAGGCGATCCTGGGCGGCATCCTGCTGGATCCCGATGCCATCACCAGGGTGGCGGATGTGCTGGTGGCGGATGCGTTCTATCTCTCCGCCAACCGCGAGATCTACCGAACAGCAGTGATGCTGCACGGTCAGGGCAAACCCACCGACCTGACCTCGATGGTGGCCTGGCTGGCGGACACCGGCAAGCTCGACAAGGTGGGCGGCGCCAGTCGCCTGGCCCAGCTGGTGGAAGGAACCCTCGGCACTGCCGCCATCGACCAGTACGCGCGGCTGGTGATGGACAAATATCTGCGGCGGCAATTGATCCGGGCAGGCAATGAAGTGATTCAGCTGAGCTTCGAGCAGAGCAAGGCCATGGAGGAGGTGCTTGACGAGGCCGAGCAGAAGATCTTCGCCATCAGCCAGGAGAAGCCCAGTACAGGCCTGGTGCCCACTGCCGAGATTCTCACCAGCACCTTCAACGAGATCGAGAGCCGTTCCATCGGCGACGGTGTAGCGGGAATCCCGGTCAACTACTACGACCTGGACGGCATGACCAATGGCTTCCAGCGCAGCGATCTGATCATCGTGGCGGGACGCCCCGCCATGGGGAAAACCTCCATCGTGCTCAACATCGCCAAGAACGTGGCCCAGCTCCATGACCTGCCGGTCTGCATCTTCAGCCTGGAGATGACCAAGGAGCAGCTCACCTATCGCCTCCTGTCCATGGAGGTGGGCATCGAGAGCGGCCGGCTGCGCACCGGGCGGCTGCAGCAGGAGGAGTGGCCCCTGCTGGGCCAGGGCATCAACGCCCTCGGTCAGCTGCCGATCTTCATCGACGACAAGCCCAACAGCGGTGTGCTGGAGATGCGTTCCCTCTGCCGCCGGCTGATGGCCGAACAGGGTAGAGCGCTTGGCCTGGTGGTCATCGACTACCTGCAGCTGATGGAGAGCTCCAGCTCGGAGAACCGGGTGCAGGAACTGTCCAGGATCACCAGGGGGCTGAAGGGCATGGCCCGGGAGCTGGAGGTGCCGGTGGTCGCCCTCTCCCAGCTCAGCCGTGGTGTGGAGGCCCGCACCAACAAACGGCCCATGCTCAGCGACCTGCGCGAATCCGGATCGATCGAGCAGGACGCCGACCTGGTGCTGATGATCTACCGCGATGAGTACTACAACCCCGAAACACCGGACCGAGGCGTCACTGAAGTGGCCGTGACCAAGCACCGCAACGGCCCCGTGGGCACAGTGAAGCTGCTGTTCGAGCCCCAGTTCACCCGCTTCCGCAACCTGGCCAGCTGAACGTTGGCGCAACGGCGCACAGGGGCATTTCCCAATACCGTTCTCCAATACATTGATGCAGTGGACAGCAGCAGCGAACGGTTCGATGTGATCGTGGTGGGTGGTGGCCATGCGGGCTGCGAAGCCGCCATCACCGCCGCACGGCTGGGCAAGCGCACGGCCCTGTTGAGCCTCAATCTCGATCGCATCGCCTGGCAGCCCTGCAACCCTGCCGTGGGCGGACCCGCCAAAAGCCAGCTGGTCCATGAAGTGGATGCCCTGGGCGGGGTGATCGGCAAGGTCGCCGATGCCAACGCCGTGCAGAAGCGGGTGCTGAATGCCAGCCGTGGCCCTGCTGTGCGGGCGTTGCGTGCACAGACAGACAAGCGGCGCTATGCGGAATCCATGCAGCGCCTGCTGAGGGACATCCCGAACCTCAGTCTGCGAGAAGCGATGGTGACGGACCTCGTCACTGAAGGCAGCGTGGAGGCAGGCGATCTGCGGGTGCGGGGCGTACGCACCTACTTCGGCAGCAGCTTCGCAGCTGACGCGGTGATCCTCACCACCGGCACCTTCCTGGGTGGCAGGATCTGGGTGGGCGGTACCTCCATGGCCGCCGGTCGTGCCGGCGAAGCAGCAGCGGAGGGACTCACCGAAGCGCTGCAACGGCTGGGATTCTTCACCGACCGACTGAAGACCGGCACACCAGCGCGGGTGGATCGACGCAGCGTGGCCCTCGACCAGCTGGAGGAGCAGCCGAGCGACGCCGCTGATCGCTTCTTCTCCTTCGATCCGGACGCCTGGGTGAGCGGTGAGCAGATCAGCTGCCACATCACGCGCACCACCGCCGCCACCCATCGGCTGATCCGTGACAACCTCCATCTGACGCCGATCTACGGGGGGTTCATCGACGTCAAGGGACCGCGCTACTGCCCCTCCATCGAAGACAAGGTGGTCCGCTTCGCCGACAAAGCGTCACACCAGATCTTTCTGGAGCCTGAGGGACGGGACACGCCGGAGCTCTATGTGCAGGGATTCAGCACCGGCCTGCCGGAGGCACTGCAGCTGCAGCTGCTACGCACCCTGCCGGGTCTGGAGCAGTGCGTGATGCTGCGGGCCGCCTACGCCGTGGACTACGACTACCTGCCGGCCAGCCAGTGTCTGCCGAGCCTGATGACGAAGCGGGTGCGGGGCCTCTTCAGCGCGGGACAGCTCAACGGCACCACCGGCTACGAGGAAGCAGCGGCCCAGGGCCTGGTGGCCGGGCTCAATGCCAGCCGTTTTCTGGACGCCGCCGCTGCCGTGGTGTTTCCCCGTGAGGGGAGCTACATCGGCACGATGATCGATGACCTGATCAGCAAGGATCTGAGGGAACCCTACCGAGTGCTGACCAGCCGCAGCGAGTATCGCCTCATCCTGCGGGGGGATAACGCCGACCAGCGCCTCACCCCCCTGGCCAGGGAGCTGGGCCTGATCGATGACCGCCGCTGGCGGCTGTACGAAGCGAAGCAGGCTGCCATTGCCGCCGAGCGGAAACGGCTGGAGACAACCCGGGTGAAGGCCAGCGAGCCCGCCGGGGAAGCCATTGCCCGCCAGACGGGGGTCGCCATCAAGGGCAGCATCACCCTGGCGGAACTGCTCAGACGGCCGGGCTTCCACAGTGCCGACCTGGATGCCCACGGACTGGGCCAGACGGACCTCGGGCGAGACGTGCGGGAGGCAGTCGAGATCGATCTGCGCTACAGCGGTTATCTGCGACGCCAGCGGCAACAGATCGATCAGGTCCGCCAGCAACAGGGTCGCACCCTGCCGGCAGACATCGATTACAGCGGCATCAACACGTTGTCCGCAGAGGCGCGGGAGCGCTTGATCCTCAGGCGTCCACTCACCCTCGGGCAGGCATCCAGGTTGCCCGGCGTGAGCCCAGCCGATGTGAATGCCCTGCTGCTGTGGCTGGAGCTGGACAAGCGGCGCCGGCGACAGGTCGCCGCCCGGGACCCTGGCCTGGCCGCGGTTGGCCAGGCGGGGACAGAGGGCTGAGCGGGGGGCTGGCGAATCCAGGAAGGACCTCGTCAGCGACAGGAGCAGCCGATACGGTGCCGCTGATGGTCGGCTGTGGCATGGCATGGGGTCTTGTCCACCGCTGCAGTCATCTTTGGGATTCACACCATGTCCTGCAGATCCAAAACCGCCCTTCCCGGGCTCAAGGTCCATTGGGCGGAGGCATGCGACGGCGTGGTGTGCGGCCACGTTCCGAGGCGGCTGTCACCGGCGTGGAGGCTTCTCCTGCTGGGCGATGGCAGTCCCAGCCGTCATCTGGGCCTGCTCAGCGGCGACACGGTCCGGGTGGAGCTGATCACCATGGAGCGGGAGGTCGAGACAGCAACCGATCGACCATCGGAGGTGGCTGAACTGGAGGGTCCGATGCTGCGGCGCAGAGTGTGGGTGCAAGGTGGCGGAGACGTGCTGCTCTGGGCCGAAAGCTGGTGGAACGAAGTAAAGGCGGCGCACCACCTGGGCAACGTTCGGGATCCGATCTGGACCAGCCTGTCGGCAAAGCGCACAGAGCTGTTTCGCCAGGTGGATGGCCTGGCCCTGGTCAGCGCTCCCTGGCTGGAGGACCGCTTCGGCGCCCGCGGGCCCTACTGGAGCCGACACTATCGCTTCTTCCGAGGGGGCCGGGTCCTGACGGTGATCCGGGAAGTGTTCTCTCCCGTGCTGGAGCGCTGGCTCGGCTCCAGTGACGCCGCCGTGCAGCTGGCCCTGCCTGAGAAGATGAAGAAATAACCGAAAAAGAAGGCATGTTATCCAGCTTTCTTGTGGAACTCTGACATTTCCACTTGGTACGTTGCGAGCTGTGGTCGAATCACCAATATGGGTATGTCCTTTCTCATGGGGCCAGTCCCATGGCACTCCGGCTTTCCCAGCACGATCCCTGGATCACGCTGACCGATCTCGGCAGGATGTTCGGCATTTCCGCCGTGCAGTGCGGACGTGTACTCAGTGATGCGAGCCTGCGGGACCACGATGGCCTGCCCACCAAGGAGGCTGTTGACCAGGGCTATGCCTACCGGCGTCCCGAACAGAACGCCAACCGCAGCACCCTCTGGCACCAGTCCCACTGCGAACAGCTGTTGCGCCAGAACGGCCTGGAGCCCGTCGACGAAACGCGGCTGGTGGAGCAATGGGTTGAACTGCTGGAAGCACTCGACGAAGGCTCCCCGTCCATCCTGGCCGATCCCCAGGACATGGCTGCCGAAGAGATGCCCATGGAACTGGTGGGCCGCGTCAACCAGCGGCTGCAGGACCGTGGCAGTGGTCTCCGCATTGCCTGGCTACCCCCGGCCTCCGGGGCGAGCCACGCGCTCGCCTAGAGAAGCTGTCGGCCAAGGGGCCACTCCCTGAGCCACCAGCAGAATCAAGCATCCCTCCTACCGAACCATGGACACTTCCATCGGCCTGCAGTGGTTGCTCTACGTCCTTGCGGGAACGGCTGGCGGGCTGCTGGCACTGGCGACAGGCATTCCAGCAGCTCCCCTGGTGGGGGCGCTGCTGGGGGCAGGAGCCGTGAATGCCCTGCACTGGCTGCCGACAGTGCAATGGCCATCCGGAACGCGGACTCTGCTGGAAATCGGCATCGGCACCGTGATCGGTACGGGCCTGTCCGCCGGCGCACGGGGAGAGCTGCTCCAGCTCTGGCGGCCGGCGCTGCTGATCACCATGGCCCTGGTCATGACCGGGGTTATGGTGGGACTCTGGAGCAGCCGGCTACTGAAGATCGATCCTGTCACCGCCCTTCTGGGTGCCGCGCCAGGGGGTATCACAGGCATGAGCCTGGTGGGTGAGGAGATGGGAGTGGGGGCGGCCGTGGCGACGCTTCATGCGGTGCGCCTGCTGACGGTGCTGGTGGTGCTGCCGTTGGTGGTGCGCCTGGTGCTATTGGTCGCACCCGGTCAGAACTCCGGTTGATCGCAGGCCCCAGACGGCTCGACAGAGCCGGGACGACCGATACGTTTGGATTGAACAACACCACTGCAAAACGCACCCGCGAGGTTTCCGATGCGCCCCTTTCTGGTTGCCCGCTGCTCGGCCCTTCTGGCCAGCCTGATGATGGCAGGTCCGGCATTCGCCAGCCTGGAGACTGGGCGGAAAGGCGCCAGCGTTTACTGCAGCATGCGGGCCAGGGGCAACCCCCATGAGGTGAGCTGGACAGCTGCCTATGAGCGCATGAAGCGCCAGTCGACGGGATTGTTCAAGATCTCTCCGAAGCACGCCGCCGTTGTGCTGACGGAAGCGGTCATAGAAGACAACAACAGCACTTGCATGGCTTTCCTGGGTGACATCTTTGCCAGGCACAGTGGCCAACTTCCCGAGGCTCTGCAAGAGGCCAGAGCCAGGGCAAAGGCTCAGGCCAGGGCAAAGGCTCAGGCCAGGGCAAAGGCTCAGGCCAGGGCGGAGGCTGCGGAAGCTCAGGCCAGGGCGGAAGCTCAGGCCAGGGTGGAGGCTGAGGCCAGGGCGGAAGCTGCGGAAGCTCAGGCCAGGGCGGAGGCTGAGGCCAGGGTGGAGGCTGAGACCAGGGCAGAAGCTGCGGAAGCCCAGGTCAGGGCGGAGGCTCAGGCAACAACCAGCGGCCAGGTTGTGAACAGCGGAGACAGTGGCTACGACGAGAGCAACTATCTCTACTGATGTCCACACCAGCATTGACCAAAGCGTTCAATCGGCCAGGATTCGACAGCCTTGCCTGTCATTCGTGGGCCGCAGCCTGAGGCCAAAGCTCTGGATGGCCTATGTGGGTTGGCACGAGGCCCACGGCGGCCTGAAGGAATTCACCGAGCAGCACGCCGTGGTGCCACTGGTGGCGGCCAATCGCAAGGCGGCCAGGGAGAACCTGCGGACCACAGGGTGGCTGGATGGAATCAAGAAGGCCCACCTGCTCGATGGCCTGATC